>CAZSGE010000128.1:0-1047 GCA_964606325.1 Uncultured Candidatus Berkiella sp. | reverse complement strand
TGCGCGGCGGCGATCGGCACCGAGACCTCGGGTTCGCTGCTCAGCCCCGCCACTCAGAACGGAGTCGTCACGATCAAGCCGACAGTCGGTTTGATAAGCCGCAGCGGCATCATCCCGATATCGCACAGCCAGGATACCGCCGGGCCGCTCACCCGCACCGTGCGCGATGCCGCGATCCTGCTGAACGTGCTCGCCGCGCGCGACCCGCAGGATCCGGCAACGCAGCACCTGCAGCGGCCGCAGGACTATACGGCTGAACTAGACAAGGACGGCTTGAAGGGCGCGCGCATCGGCCTCCCGAGCGATCCGGACGATCCGCTGAACGATCCCTTCTACGGCAATCTTCCTCAACGTTCGAAGGACGTGATGGCGCAAGCAGCCAAGACGCTGCAGGATCTGGGCGCCACGATCGTACGCGCCGCCATTCCGCCGATCGGCTGGATCGGCGGACCCGGCACGACGATGGCCGTGCTCAATCGCAATCCGCTCGGCCTCAACAAGGGCACGCCAGCGCCGGCGTCGCTGGTGTTCATCTACGAGCTCAAGCGCGACCTCAATCTCTATCTGCGCCACTGGGCAACCGGCACGAACACCAAGACGCTGGCAGACGTCATCGCCTTCAACACGGCCAACGCCGACAAGGCCCTGCGTTACGGTCAAGACCTGTTCTTGGCCGCACAGGCGACCAAAGGCGATCTTTCCGAGTTGGAATACAAGTCCGCGCGGGCAATGGACTTGATGGCGGCCAAGGAACGTGGGCTCGATGCCTACATGACTGGGCACAAGCTCGATGCCGTGATGTTGCCGGGGGCGATCGGCTCGGCGCTCGCGGCCAAATCGGGATATCCCAGCGTGCAGGTGCCGGGCGGTTTCATCTCCGGCGTCGGCGCCAAGGAAACACCGGATTATCCGCTCGGCATCACCTTCGCCGGCCGCGCCTGGAGCGAAGCCAAGCTGCTGCGTCTGGCCTATGCTTACGAGCAGGCGTCGAATGCCAGGCGTCCGCCGCCCGGCCTACCGGCGCTATAGCGAACGCAGCGCCTAGAC
>CAZSGE010000127.1:0-1047 GCA_964606325.1 Uncultured Candidatus Berkiella sp. | reverse complement strand
TTGAAGCGCATTCAGCCCCTGGACATTGAGGGTGGTTAATTGGTTCAGGGCACAACCCAGCCTTTGAAGATTATTCAGCCCCTGGACATTGAGGGCGGTTAATTGGTTGTTGCCACAATTTAGCTGTTGAAGCGCGTTCAGCCCCTGGACATTGAGGGTGGTTAATTGGTTGTTGTAACAATACAGCCATTTAAGCGCATTCAGCCCCTGGACATCGAGGGTGGTTAATTGGTTATTCTCACAATTCAAGAATTGAAGCGTGTTCAGCCCCTGTACATTGAGGGTGGTTAATTCGTTCTCCCGACAACGCAACTCTCGAAGCGCATTCAGCCCCCCGACATCGAGGGTAGTTAATTCGTTCTGGTCACAATCCAGCCAATGAAGCGCATTCAGCCCCTGGACATTGAGAGTGGTTAATTGGTTGTTGCCACAACTCAGGAATTGAAGCGCGTTCAGCCCCTGGACATTGAGGGTGGTTAATTCGTTATCGAAACACTCGAGACATCCAAGCGCATTTAGCCCTTGGACATCGAGGGTGGTTAATTGGTTTTGTGCGCAAGCCAGCTTTTGAAGTTTATTCAGCCCCTGGACATTGAGGGCGGTTAATTGGTTGTTGTAACAATACAGCCATTTAAGCGCATTCAGTCCCTGGACATTGAGGACGGTTAATTCGTTCTGGGTACAATCCAGCGTTTGAAGATTATTCAGGCCCTGGACATTGAGGGTGGTTAATTTGTTCTCCCGACAACACAACTCTTTAAGCGCATTCAGGCCCTGGACATTGAGGGTGGTTAATTCGTTATGGATACAATCCAGTGTTTGAAGATTATTCAGCCCCTGGACATTGAGGACGGTTAATTGGTTGAAGTTACAATTCAGGATTTGAAGCGCTTGCCAAAAGTTGCGCAAATCTGCGTCTTCTAAGAGTATTTTAGGGAGGCGGGTGATTTTTGTGTCTGATAAATCGAGCCTCCTGGAGTTGATATTGATAAGAGGCCTGATGATATCGGCATTAACGTTATCCAAAGCAGCGCTTAATCTCTCTAG
>CAZSGE010000126.1:0-1208 GCA_964606325.1 Uncultured Candidatus Berkiella sp. | reverse complement strand
TCATAGCAGCTGCTTAAGGAAATATTTATTGATTTTTAACACAGTTGCTCTACCGCTTGCGGGAGAGGGGTAGTGGTGAGGGTCAGATTACTTTTGTTCTTGTAATTCAGCGGCCAACAACGTATTTCTCAACAACGTACTGACTGTCATCGGGCCCACACCGCCAGGTACAGGCGTTATCCAGCTGGCGCGTAGTTTTGCGCTCTCAAAATCAACATCGCCAACAATTTTGCCATTTTCTAATCGATTAATTCCAACATCAATTACAATGGCGCCCATTTTAATCCAATCACCTGGGATTAAATTGGGTTTACCCACGGCGACAACAAGAATGTCTGCATTTAAGACATGTTGTTGCAAATCTTGTGTGTAACGATGACAAATGGTGACGGTTGCATCTTGATTGAGAAGTTCCAGTGCCATTGGGCGTCCGACAATGCGCGAAGCTCCAACGACACAGGCCTGTTTGCCTTGTATTGACACGCTCGTATGCGCCAGCATGGACATCACACCACTTGGCGTACAAGGGTGAAGGGCAACTTGATGTTGGGCCAATTTACCTAAGTTAAAAGGGTGAAAACCGTCGACATCTTTGTTGGGCGAAATAGTGTCAATGATCTTTTCTGTAGATATATGAGAAGGTAGGGGCAGTTGAACGAGGATACCATCTATGTTCTCGTCTTTATTGAGTTCTTGTATTTTATGTAATAGAGTTTCTTCTGAAACATTGTTTGGAAAGTCATAGGCTTGTGAATTAAACCCAACCTCCAAGCAAGCGTTGCGCTTTTTTTGCACATACAATTTGGAAGGACCATCATCGCCGACAAGCAAAACGGCTAAACCAGGTGCTCGTAAACCTTTGTTGGTTCTCTCTTGCACGCGTTGCTTAATTATTTCTCGCTCGCGTTGGGCGATAGCGGTACCATCTAAAATTTTTGCAGTCATTACGTTAACTTTTAAAGTTGAATTAAGACATCCATTGTATTTTAGTAGGGTTAATTAGTGAAGTTCGGTAATTCTTCATCCAGAATTGCTTTCAAAATGCGAAATGAGTATGATGCGCCTTCAAAAATGGCAATGGGCCGCCTAAGATTGCTCGAATTATTGGCAACTAGATGATTGTCATTGAGTTTTCTGCTAAAGTGCATGCGTCCGGGGTATAGCGCAGTCTGGTAGCGCGCCTGCTTTGGGAGCAGGATGTCGGGGGT
>CAZSGE010000125.1:0-1214 GCA_964606325.1 Uncultured Candidatus Berkiella sp. | reverse complement strand
CCCTTGTATGTTACTCCAAGAATGGCAGGCATAATGTGACCGGTTTATCTATTTAGGTAGCTCCTGATAGGTAAAAGGTGTGGTAGACCGATAACCCTGAGGTTGTCAGATACCGTGGTAGAGCTAGGATCACCACACCAATCATCCACATAAACTCGAACAGTTGCCTGGAGCTTTGGACTCCGTATCTACAAGGCAGAGAAATGAGGACAGTTAATTATGGACAAAAAAACTTATAAATTCTACGTTGGCATCGATGTTTCAAAGGCTTTTTTAGATGTTGCCGTAAATGAAGATGGTCAACTTTATCAATTCACAAATGATGAGTCTGGCTTCAAAAAGTTGATGAAAGTTTTGCCATCCGACAAAGATTGCTTAATTACTATGGAGGCCACCGGGGGATATGAACGTCTGGTATCAAAATGGCTCCAAAAAAATGGTTTTCTTACAACGATTGTAAATGCGAAACGCGTTCGTGATTTTGCTAAGGCAGCGGGAAAATTAGCCAAAACGGATAAAATTGATGCCCAAATGATTAGGAAATACGCTATTGCCTTCAATCCTCATGCGCAAACGATAATTACACAAGCTCAAGAAATCTTAGAGGAAAACTTAAGCCGTCGTGGTCAGATTATCAAAATGCTAACGATGGAAAAGCAGCATTTACAGCTGACCAGCAAGAAGATGAGCAAAAGAATAAAAAAGCACATTACTCAGCTTGAAAAGGAGCTAAACGAAATCGATGCAGAACTTGTCAAGCAGGTAAAGACAGAACCTAACCTCCAAGAAAATATTGACCTGTTAGTTGGAATTAAAGGGGTAGGAATAACAACTGCACTATCAGCATTAATAGGGCTTCCTGAGCTAGGACAATTAGATCCAAAAAAGATTAGTGCATTAGTAGGGCTGGTTCCATTTAATAGGGATAGCGGTCAAATGCGTGGTCGGCGTAGCATATGGGGTGGCCGAGCTGTCGTACGCTCTGCCTTATACATGGCTGTTTTATCTGCAAGAAGATTTAATCCAATCATAAGAATTTTTTATGATCGGTTAATCGCAAAGGGCAAACCAGCAAAGGTTGCTATGACAGCTTGTATGCATAAGTTAGTAATTATCATGAACGCCATGATAAGAGAAAAAACTCCTTGGCAGCCACGGATCATAGCAGCTGCTTAAGGAAATATTTATTGATTTTTAACACAGTTGCTCTACCG
>CAZSGE010000124.1:0-1256 GCA_964606325.1 Uncultured Candidatus Berkiella sp. | reverse complement strand
CCAAATCAACCGCTTGGCGCTTACGTCATGCCGATGATTGAGTATATCGACCAGACCAGAGAGGCACGAACGGGCATTAGCCGCAACGTTGGGGGGATTGACCCTGACGTGTTGAACAAAGCCGCATCGACGGCAACGGGCTTTCAGGGGCTTCTGGACCAGTCCATGATGCGGATTAAGCTGATAGCGCGTATCTTTGCGGAAACGGGCATTAAAGAGCTGTTCCTGCATATTCATGAACTGTGCCGGAAGCATCAGGACGAAGCCAAGGTTTCGCGCCTTCGGGGGCAGTGGGTGCCGGTTGATCCGCGCAATTGGAAAACGCGCAACGACATGACGGTTAATGTGGCGTTAGGCACAGGCAGCAAGCAGCAACAGCTTTTGCTCTTGAACGCTATTCTTGAGCGCCAAGTGCAGGCTGTTGAGTTCCAAGGTGGGGCAGATGGTCCGCTTGTTACGAAAACCAATCTGTTTAACACCATGAAGCGCATGACTGAATTGGCTGGCTTCAAGAATGTTGACCAGTATTTCAGCGAGCCGCAGCCCGACGATCCAAACGCACCAAAGCAGGAAGCGCCCGACCCCAAAATGATTGAGGTTCAAGGCAAGATGCAGATGGAGCAAGCCAAGCTTGAGATGCAACAGCAATCGGACGTTGCGAAGTTCCAGATGGACAGCCAGCGCGCCGAAGCTGAAATGCAATTCAAGGCGCAAGAGGCGGATTTGCGGTTGCAACTTGCCCGTGAAGAAGCCGCATTGAAGGCAGAACTGGAACGCGAAAAGGCCGAGCGCGAATATACGCTGGCTGTTCAAAAGCAACACGCGGAAATGCAGTTGGCGCGTGAAAAGATGGCAATGGAAGCGGAATTGGCGCGTGAACGTGCGCTGATTAACGCGGAAGTATCAATGGCAACACAACCCGATGATTTGCCTAGTAACCGTGAAGGCGGGAGTTTGGCAGAATGACCCCCGAACAAAAAACGCTTCTGCTAGAAGCATCGAGGCTTTGCACCGAAATTGGCTTGCGGACCTATGGCCGAAAGGGTGACGAACTTGTTGCCACCGAAACATGGCAGAAGCTGCAAAAGGCAGAAGCAATGGTTCGGGAAATTCGGGCTATTATTCAATTTATAAAGAATCAGGAGGTTTCGGAAAAGAAGATATTTACAAGATTACACTGAAATAAAAAATGATTGACTATTAACTAGATGGTATTGAAAAATTACTATATTTGTTCTGATGGGAAACTATAGAGT
>CAZSGE010000123.1:0-1285 GCA_964606325.1 Uncultured Candidatus Berkiella sp. | reverse complement strand
CAATTATCAATGGAACCTTTGAGGCCGTTGATTCTCAATTTAATAAAGAAGCGGTTATCAATGGTAACGTGGATGCTAAAACCTCTTCCTTTAACGATTTAAATGTGAACGGCAATGTCAAATTTAAAACCGTCGTCGTGAATGGCCCTGCGAACGTGAACGGCAAAGTAGATGCCGATGAATGTGATTTCAAAAACACGTTAAATATTTACGGCCAACTCAGCGCTAAAAAATCCAAATTTGAGAAAAAGCTCACTGTCAAAAGTGTTGAAACTGATTTAGATGAGTGCACAGCACAAGATATTATTGTACAAAAAACCGGAAATGATGCGACGCAAAAGGTTATCTTAAAAGGCACTAACGTCAACAGCATTACGTTTGAATCTGGCAAAGGTGTTGTTGAGCAAGATGATAAATCGACTGTAGGTAAAGTGACTGGCGCGACGGTAGAGAAGAAATAAGCTGATACCTAGTAGGGTGTGGGTTCTAAAATAAGACCCTCACCCGCCCTGCGGGCACCCTCTCCCGAAACGGTAGAGGGAAATTTGAAAACGATTTATAGGCCTGGTGGATATTCTTGAATTTCTGGAATAGGTGATAAACCATCTATGGCTGGAATAGGTTCTCTTTCTTCATCCACGGTTTGATCAGTATCATCGCCTTTGTAGTCTTCTGATTCCACGTTTAAGGTGGGTCGTGGTGGTGGTTCTAAATATTGCGGTTGCTGTAAATATCCTGGCTGCTCACGGGCACGAAAATCATCGTTCCATTTACAACCTTGGATACCAATCATAGCTAAGGCAGTTAACATAATTATATTTTTTTCTCTTCCCACCTCAGACTCCTTGTTTTTATCACTCAATTTGGTCGGGTAAACATGTTTAGTTTAGCATCCAACAATTAATTTGCCATGAATTCTTGCCAATAATTCGCATCAAGGGTATAAGAACCAACATGATTAAAAGTCTCAGCAAATACAGAAGAATTGTTCTTTTCGCTGCATTGCAACTATGGCTAAATGGTGCCCTCGCCTGCGCCAATGTTTTGTTAGTTTCCAGCAACAGCCACTTTGGCATGGTACATCGAATCGAAGCCACGCTTTACGCTCAGCCACATCCTGGTCCAAAGATTACACATATTGTTGCAGAAAATATCAAGGACGGCCAATTTCCTAAATCTGTGCAACAAGCTTGTCTGATTGTCTCTATTGGCTCTGAAGCATTAGAAGCAATACTTAAAACAAAAACTAAAAAACCAGTTTTAAGTGTGCTGGCACGAAAAAGTG
>CAZSGE010000122.1:0-1395 GCA_964606325.1 Uncultured Candidatus Berkiella sp. | reverse complement strand
GCAATGGAATGGACCCACCCGCCTTTTAAATACGGCTTCAAAGAGCCAAAATGGGAGTGTTACATACACCATTTATAAAAAGACGGAGGGTCCAAGTGGGCAAGATTACAATATTAGGCATCGATATTGCAAAAAATGTATTTCAATTACATGGAATTGACGAATCAGGAAAACCAGTGTTGAAAAGAAAACTAACTAGGGCAAAACTTACAGAAACAATCGCCAAGCTAGAGCCCTGCTTAATTGTTATGGAAGCTTGTGGTGGTTCAAGTCATTGGTGTAGAAAATTTTCTAAGCTTGGGCATCAAACAAAGCTGATTAGTCCTCAATTCGTCAAGCCCTTTGTAAAAACAAATAAAAACGATCGTAATGATGCTGAAGCAATCAGTGAAGCAGCTTCTCGTCCAACAATGCGCTTTGTTTCACCTAATACTTTAGAGCAACAAGATATACAGGTCATACATAGAGTGAGATCACGTTTAATTGCTGAACGTACAGCTATAGTTAATCAAATACGAGGTTTACTTGCTGAATATGGGGTTGTTGTATCAAGTGGTATCACAAAAATTCGAAAAGCCCTACCAGAAATCTTGGAAGATGGCGAAAATGAATTAACTACGTTGGCGCGAGCGCAGTTTTTAGAATTAAGTGTTGAATTGGCAGACAAAGATGAAAAAATAAAAAATCAGGATAAGAAAATTGAGAGTATTTATAAAGCCGATGAAAAATGTCAAAGAATTTCAGCTATAGAAGGGATAGGCCCAGTCACAGCGACTGCAATTGTCTCTGCAATTGGAGATCCTAAATTATTTAAGAATGGTCGTCATTTTGCAGCCTATTTAGGATTAGTTCCGAAACAATCTTCCAGTGGTGGCAAAGAAAGGCTTTTAGGGATAAGCAAACGAGGAGATACTTACCTTCGTACTATGCTAATACATGGTGCAAGAGCCATTATCAGGTATGCAGACTCTAAAGAAGATTCACGAAGTGAATGGATTAAAAAAGTAAAAGATCGAAGAGGTGCAAACCGAGCTGCAGTGGCCGTAGCAAATAAGAATGCCCGAATAATATGGGCAATCCTTGCAAAGGGTACTAATTATAAGAAAGCAGCTTAGCAATAGAAGAATGTTACTGTAGTGTAATGAATTAAAGTGTTATAGAAATTGCGAAGGATAATTTTAAGATTGATGGCAAAATAGTTTAGAGCAGCTCTTTCAAAACCTGATAGCCCCGGCGGCCTAATATAAGGCCTTCCACGCGGTTGAGGAGGAAGAGCGCAGATTCCATCAGGGCCAGAGTTTAGAGACTCATTACAAGGCCGAATATACGGATGCATTTATACTACTAGCCAGAAATATGAAAAAGATCCTTTACAATAAGGGTGGGTCCATATAC
>CAZSGE010000121.1:0-1871 GCA_964606325.1 Uncultured Candidatus Berkiella sp. | reverse complement strand
TAGAGTAAATAAAAGAAAAATTGCTGTAGAAGATTTTTGTCAATTATCTAATAAATTTACTGAAGATAAATATAAAAGCTCCTCTGAAAGAGTCGGACAATTAATTAGATATTATTCTTCAGTGCCAGGGGATGATTGCCTTAAATTTTTTGAACTAATACTATTTTGCTTTATTGTTGGTAATGCAGATATGCATTTAAAGAATTTTTCTCTCATCACTCAAGATTTGAACAACATTCGATTGGCGCCCAATTATGATTTGTTATCAACACGCTTATTAATTCCTAAACATCAAGATCCAGAGGAATTGGCTTTGCCATTGAATGGAAAGAAATCAAATATAAAGCGAAAGGATTTTGAAGCTTTTGGGCGGAATTTACAAATTCCAGATAAAGTTATTCATAATAGCATATCGCTGATGACAGAGAATTGGGATAATTGGAAGAAAATGATAGATAACAGCTTTCTTAATAATGAATTAAGAAACCAATTCCAAGAATTAATTCAAGAGAGAATCGCTAAATTAGCGTAACAAAATAGCTAATACAGCTGAGCGTTTTTGTTTGCACCATAATTTCAGTTGTGATGACTAGAATATTCAAATTGGCTATGTCAGAAAATCACCGTAATAATATAAATTCACATTGTCAGCATACTCTCGAGTGGCGCCTTTATAGACAAGCACGCCTTTATCCTTTTCAGACATAAATTCTTGAATAGGTTTCAGCATCATAGGTTTAAATGATTCATTAAATTTAATTTCAACCATTTCTTTGTAGGTTAAGTGATCGATGATTAAATCTACTTCTACACCATGATTTGTTCTTAGATAGTAAATTTGAGCATTGATATTATTATGATAAATATTTTTTTTAACCTCAGCCACAATATAATTTTCAAACAGGGCGCCCGTCATTGGCCCACTTTCAAATAATGTTTTGTTGCTTATGCCGGTTAAATGCGCCACTAATCCTGTATCATAGAAGTATATTTTGGGACTTTTGACAAGGCGTTTTCCATAATTTTCATAAAATGGGGGTAATAGAAAAATAACGTAAGAAGCTTCTAAGATTGATATCCAATTTTTAATGGTTGATACGGACACACCGATATCGGTAGCAAAACGTGATAAATTTAAAATTTGAGCAGTATTAGCTGCTAATAATCTAATGAAGCGACTAAAATCGCGAAGCTTGCCAAGCTGGCTAATTTGTCTAACATCTCTTTCTAAATAGGTAGTGAGATAGGCGCGGTACCATATATCGCTATCAGCAAATTGGCGTTTCACTATTTCAGGATAAGAGCCCTTATAAATAGACTCTTCTCTTAGATCCTTGGGTATTTCCGCATATTGAAAAGGCAATAAATTTAATAGTCCAATTCTGCCTGCAAGAGATTCGGTTATATTTGTTAACTGCGAGAATTGGCTAGAGCCAGTCAAAATAAATTTTCCCTTACTGTCTCTATCTTCATCTACGGCTAGTTTAATAGCATTAAATAGTTTTGGGACTTTTTGCACTTCATCAAATATCACTTCATGAGAATATTGACGAATAAAGCGCTTTGGATCATCTTCAAATTCTAAAATTTTTTCATCATCATCAAAGGTTACATATTGGTAGTGATTAATTAAGGTATGTTTTAATAAAGTAGATTTGCCTGATTGTCTTGGGCCTGTTATGCCAACCACAGGAAAGACGTTAATATATTTCTCTAAGGACTGTTCTAAAATACGGTGCAGATAAACCATTTTTGCGCTTTTGTGTAAATTTAGTTTGTAAAAATAAATATACACAAGAATTTGCTGATTTTCTATAAAAAGTTGTGTAAATTTACAATCGAAAACTAAATATGTACAAAAATTAGGTGTA
>CAZSGE010000120.1:0-2275 GCA_964606325.1 Uncultured Candidatus Berkiella sp. | reverse complement strand
ATGTTAAATTATGAATAAAAAAAGAGCAGATTAAGCTGCTCTTTTTTTTTGGTTCTTTGATAAACACTATAATCTAATAATAACTAATCATTACTGAAGCGTGTTTTGTGTTTTTCTAAAAGTTCCGCTTCGATAAGATGGATTAGAGGCGAGACATCAATTTTCTGGTAGTTCGATTTCAAATCGCCACAAGTTTTCACAATTTTTCTTACTTCGTTGCCAATAAGATTGTTATCAAGCAAATTCAACGCTAAAAATGTGTCGGTTAACGTCAAGAAATCCGCACCGTTTGCATATTTTACAGGCTTTTTCTTTTGGAAATCATGTTCAGCGTATCCGAGAGCTATACCTTCGTTATTCATCTCAAGTGATTTACCCCAGTCTACAAAATATACTTTAAAGTTATCAAGGGGATCAATTAAGATGTTTCTGGGATATAAATCTTTATGGATAATGTTGGCTTTTGAAAGTGCCATAAAATTTATTAACAGATTCCTTAAAATGATCATCTTTTCTGCTTCGGTTAGTTTTTTTGCATAGAGTGTTTCAAAGCATTGGGTGCTATTATTTTCATCGGAAACAGGTAGTCCTGGGAGCTCCTTCATGAAGATATAAGTTGTTGTTACATTTTTATCAGTATCAATTCTCTCTTGATAGCCATAAAGTAATTCATTTCTTTGAATAAAAGAAACCTCTTTGCGAATGCTATCAATTTCGTTATTTTTTTTTGTAAATGGTACTTTTTGAATTTTGGCAAGACAAGTCTCTTTCGTTAAAATATCTTGAGCAACAACAATAATACCTTGTGCTCCTTTGGCAATCCCATTTCCTTTTGAAGGATTATAAAGCGCAAATAATCTGCCATTTTGACTTTTAACTACAGAAAAGGGGGTAGATTTGGTTTTCTTTGATATTTTTACAGCATTTGTTTGTTTGAATAGGCTTAGAAGGGTATTGCAATAACTAGTTTGAATGAGTGTTTCGTTAGAGATTACCCCATCGATAACGAGTGCTTTTAAATACTCTTGACACTTTTTCGGCATGATTTCACATGAAAGATGTTAATTTTGGTGATTATATGAGTCTTAAAGTTGAACAGCTATCTATTATCGATGAGAGGTTGAAAATAGCAGATAAGTGTTTCTCTATATAAAAATGTGACATGTGTGAAGACTTTCAAATTGCTTTGTGCTTGATTTTAACAAACCAATAGTTTTACTCTATGTTTCTTTTCTAATCCAGGAAGGATTGTTTTGATGAATACGCATAGTGTTGCTCTGAAACAAATACGTTTGCTTTATAGATGGATTATCAAAGGCAAATTGATTAATTTCAGCACCGATTCAATTTTTCGCCATGCCATCAGTGAAAACGCCCGTAATGCTTTAGATACCTATTTAAAATCATTTGATTGGTCTAAGAATGATGATGATGCTATCAAGGAAATTAAAGCATTTGTTGATTTCTATAATATTGGTTTGGCTGAAGAACTCAGAATAAATGATATGGTATGGAGCCAATTAGTTAAGCGTTATTTCCAAAATGGTAATATTATTGAGGTTGACGAATCAGCCAAAGTATTTGTTGCGCATTATATTTTTTTACGTCAAATTAAAAGCATGTGTACGACAATTGATAAGATCCCTAAACTTGCTAATGGAAATCCAGCCTATAAACTTAACGATGAAGAATATGAGGATGTGCTACCCACGTTTATTAGCCAACTTTATCATGCTGGTTTTCATGATTCTGTCTCGGTGATACATCAATATCTTTATTTTACTTTACAAATTTTCGAAGCGCATAAAGTACAGGCTGAGCAAGTGCTATCTATCGAGCCTATTTCAAAAGAAAAGCAAAAAGAGCCCTTAAAAGAGCCAGTGAGTACTGTTGACATGCATGCGAGGGCTGTGGCTGTGTTGATGTCACCTGCGCTCTTAGATGGTTTGGAATTAAATGGTTATATTATCGGCGATGGAAAACCTGATGTTCATTTTGGTAAAGAAAACCTATTTTTATCCACGTTGCTTGCCATTTTTTTAAAAAATCCGCATCCTATTTTTAGAGAGCCGTATCATTCTAAAGCGTATCGAGATCTTAAACTCAGACAAAAGGATTTTGACACTGAACTAGATTCTTATCGTTCTTTTTTGAGAAGCGCTCGCACGTCAAATATTGCTATTCGTGAATTAAAGCTACATATGAATCCAACTCCCGAGTTGCCAATTGAAGCGATGCAACATCTTTTACTTGAAGTGTTGCCACCGCCGGTAGA
>CAZSGE010000119.1:0-2277 GCA_964606325.1 Uncultured Candidatus Berkiella sp. | reverse complement strand
TTAATGTTGATCAAATCAAACAATTTTCTAAGATTTTAATTGGATTAGGAAAGATGTTTGTTGAGTGTGATATGAGTCTTTTGGAAGTCAATCCGCTCGTTATCACAGGCGACGATAATTTAGTATGTCTAGATGGCAAAATTAACATCGATGATAATGCAATGTATCGTCAGCCAAAGCTGAATGATATGCGCGATAACTCACAAATTGATGATAGAGAAATCAGAGCACGTGAGTGGGAACTTAGTTATATTGCATTAGATGGCAATATCGGTTGCATGGTTAATGGCGCAGGTCTTGCAATGGCTACCATGGATTTAATTAAGCTTCATGGCGGCGAACCTGCTAACTTTTTAGACGTTGGCGGTGGCGCTACCAAAGAACGTGTTTCTGAAGCGTTTAAAATTATTCTTTCAGATAGCCAAGTGAAGGGCGTTTTCGTCAATATCTTTGGTGGTATCGTTAGATGCGATTTGATTGCTGAAGGCATTATTGGTGCGGTGAGTGAAGTCGGTATTACAGTACCGGTTGTTGTAAGACTTGAAGGCAACCATGCTAAAGAAGCAAGTGTGATTTTGCAAAAGAGTGGCCTCAATATCATCGCAGAAAACGATTTAACAGCAGCTGCAAAGCGCATCGTCAATGAAGTTAAGGGTAAATCATGAGCGTACTAGTTGATAAAAATACCAAAGTTATTTGTCAGGGATTTACCGGCAGACAAGGCACATTTCACTCTGAACAAGCCATTGCCTATGGCACTAAAATGGTGGGTGGTGTAACACCAGGCAAAGGTGGTCAAAAGCACCTTAATTTGCCTGTTTTTGATACCGTGCATGATGCTGTAAAACATACAGGCGCAACTGCCAGTGTGATTTATGTTCCTGCACCTTTTTGTAAAGATTCCATTATTGAAGCTGCAGATGCGGGCATTGAACTGATTGTTTGCATCACCGAAGGGATCCCAACTTTAGATATGTTGGAAGTGATGGTTTATCTTAAAAATACGGGTTCACGATTAATCGGCCCAAATTGCCCAGGTATCATTACACCAGGTCAATGTAAAATAGGTATTATGCCAGGTGACATTCACTTGCCAGGAAAAGTAGGCATTGTCTCTCGCTCAGGAACACTGACCTATGAAACGGTTAAGCAAACAACCGATTTGGGTTATGGTCAAAGTACTTGTATTGGTATTGGTGGCGATCCTATTCCAGGAACCAGCTTTATTGATGCTTTGGCGTTGTTTGAACAAGACCCACAAACTGAAATCATTGTGATGGTAGGTGAGATTGGTGGTACAGCTGAAGAAGAAGCGGCTCAATTCATCAAAGAAAATGTAAGCAAGCCTGTGGTTTCTTATATTGCGGGTGTTACTGCGCCTAAAGGTAAACGTATGGGGCATGCTGGCGCAATTATCGCGGGTGGCAAAGGAACAGCAGATGAAAAATTTGCTGCTTTAGAAGCTGCTGGTGTTAAAACTGTGCGCTCCCCTGCTGATATTGGCAAAGGCCTTCAGTCTATTTTAGGTAAATAAAAAGAAAGGCCATCTATTCGATGGCCTTTCTCATTCTGACTATTCTTCGTTTTTATGAAACAACAAATGTAGCAATCATGCGCTCGTGAGGTCTCTTTGCGTCATTTTGTAGCTCTGGCTGTTCGTCAAGTAACCTTTTCGCACGCTGTTTACCTTTAGGATAAAGCGAGTTTGCTTGAGATGAAGTTAGTAGGTGTCGGTTGACGTCCTTTTGTGGAGCTGGTGCATTTTTCCACTCCATCTTATCTAAGTCACAGGCATCTTGGTATATATTTTCTTTTTCTAACCACTGTCTTTGGCGTAGCTGTTGTTCTTGTTCTCTTTTTGCTATAGCTGCTAAACCGTTAGTTAAATCATGGCATATTAAATCAAATGCTTTTCTGGAATCTCTCAAGTCTTGCGTGATAGCTTCTAAAGGGAGAAAATCTTCAAAAAAAGCAAGCATCTCAACATTCAATTTAGAAAGTCTTTCTTGTGCAACATCCTTTGCTAAATCAAGTCTTCGATATTCAGGTGATATTTGGTATATTGAACGATTTATTTCAAGTAATTTTTCATCAAGTTGTTTAAAATGTTTTTCTAAGTTTTCCTTTTCTTTAGTTCGAAAGTTTACATGATCGGTATATTCTTTAATTTTGATTTCACTTAGTGATTTATTTGTAGCTAACCTATCACTCCACGTTCTAATGGAATTTTCCTTTTCTTCAATTTGCTTTAGTACAAATGATATTTTATTTTTTAAT
>CAZSGE010000118.1:0-2378 GCA_964606325.1 Uncultured Candidatus Berkiella sp. | reverse complement strand
GTTGAATCACGCACAATAAACCCTCGTTTTGATCTGGCGCCACTTGAAGAGCGCATTTATCGCGGTCAGCTTGGAAGCAAAAGAGTTCAGCTACCCGTTAAGAATATTGCACACCAAAGAGGTCTCAGCAAAGAAGAATTCGACCTGCTTGAATTAGAAAGAAAATGCCAAGTGATTAATGATGATTTAGAGTCTATAGGTGTGTTATTAAAAAAGCTATCTTCATCACAAGATGGAAAACCAATTGTTATTAGCGCCACTTTGACAAATCTATTGGATCACTACATTAAAGATTGGCGAGCAACCATAGGCAATGTAAAACAACTTACTGTATCACAAGCACAAGCGCTCATTGAAAAGGTAACTACTATTCGAAGTGGCTACAATCAAACTCTCGAATCTCTTCAGAGTGAACTCCGCAAAGGGATCGAAAAAAGAAATGTTGCAAAAAATGAGCTTCTAAAACTTGAAGTAAATAACATTAAAGCACAGCTAGGCTCTCTTCAAGGTAAAGCACTGAAAAATAAAATCAATGAAATTAAAGATAAATTCTCGCCGCTTTCCTGGTTAGATTATGAACGTGACAAGTTAATGTCTGCAAGAATAGCCCTGCAATCCCTAAGAACTTTTTTACGCCAATATTTTGATCTTAACGAAAATAGGGAAGTAATTTTACAGGCTTTATTTGATGATAAATTTCCTGAAGGTTATAAATTTGATAATTGGCGTGAGTTCTTACCAGAAGCATTGCAAAATATGAATCGCGAGGATCTAACTCCAAAACAATTTATACAATTAAAGAACCTTGTCAACGCTGAACTTAAAATGATTGATGAGAATATTAAATTAATTTCTTCAAAAAAACCGCTATATACAACCGTTGATCCACTTTTTGAACATGGGTACGATCAGTTTGTTTCAAAAGGGTTACCTCCTGATGATAAAGTAACACTACCTGTTGGAGGTATGCTAACAGATGATAAAAGAAGAAATGGTTTAAACATAGAAAGCATGCTGATCAAGATGCGAGAAATTACCGACAGTGGTAAGCCCTTTAATTTAGAAGTAAATAACTGCTCTGTAACAACAGGGGCTATTTTAGCCGCAGGCGCACAGCCTGAATTTAAATCAATGTTAGAAAGAAAAGCCTGGGGTGGCGGGTTTGGAACCCCACAAGAAGTGCTCAATGGTGCAATGAATTATCAAAATACCTTGCTTGTGAACAATGGAAAATTATCGCTTGCTCAAAAATTAAACAAATATAACCCTTTGAATGGAATTGCTTGGATGGGCGGGAAAATATTAAAAGGGCTGGTTGATCCGAGCACGCCGACTATAGATAAAATTGCACTGGGGATAGCAGGAGTTCCCGTTGCTGCGCTCGCACTAGTGAATGAAACGCTCAAAGCGATTCTAAATCCTAAAAAATCATTTAATCTCTGTCGGGGTTTTATCTCCTATGCTTGGGAAAATAATTCCATATTTTTAAAAGCTTGCTCCTTGCCCGTTGCTCTGTTTGCCGGAGTTTTTGCTATTCCTGCCGGTATTCAATTTGCGGCACAAAAGATAATTTCTCCCATTGGCGCTTTATTTAAACGTAAACGTAAACCTAAGCCTGAAGCCGAGCAAAGTGTTTCCATTTTTAATCAAAATCATTATGTTGAAATAGAGAGCAAAAACGCTATTTTAGCCTTAAATCAATTGGCGCATGCCTTTAAAACGCAAATGGCTAAAATTCCTGTTTTTACATCACAAACTCAAGTGATAGTTGATAAATATTTGAGCAAATTAGATAGGCGCAACCCCAATGAAGCGCACATCCTCTCAACTTATCAAGAAATGGTATTAGCGATAAACAAGCGAGTAAATGATCTTACCCCCAAACCTTTGGAAAAGGAAAAGCCAGCTGTCGCGCCTTTACCTTTAAAGCCTGAAGTATTTAAGCGTGCCAAACCAACTCTTTTCAAAGAAAAACCTATGCCTAATTCAGACAAAGTTAAGCTTGGCGCCCACCGTGTAGCCATCAAAACAGATCGCAAATCTTTAAACGGTGCAGTACATGCAATGCGTCTGAAGTATGAAGAGAAAATAAAAGAACAAGCTGCAGCAGCACAGCCCCAAATCCCCAAACCAAAGCATTCAGGAAAAACCTAATTTCCATTAGCATTTACTTCGAATTCTTAATTTATTGATTTTCTAATGTTGAAGAGGTGCTATTCTTGGCTTTCTACCACTCAAAGTGAGCGCAGTGAACGAATAACACCCACTTTTGTAAAGGGGGAGCGTTCAACGCAGCTGAACGGGGGGATTTTATTTTCGAGTCCACAAAAGAAAAAGCCTCTAACAGTTACCTATTAGAGGCTTCAAAAAAATGCCTG
>CAZSGE010000117.1:0-2764 GCA_964606325.1 Uncultured Candidatus Berkiella sp. | reverse complement strand
ATGTTGAGATTGAGGGCGGAGATCATGTGTTAACCAATGCGCCTGATTTTCAGAATGTGCTCTTTAATTGGTTGGAGAGTAAATGACGATTTTTTTACGATCTCTTATTCCTTTTGTAAATCTAAATATATATTTGACGTATTTTTGTAATTGATTAGTTCAAATCCATCAACCATTTGGGCTTTGTCGCCAGTATAAATTAAGTACCCCTTAGTAACGCGTTCTGATGCAAGTGATCTAAAATAGTTTATTCCTTTTAGAAAGACTTTATTAAATGTTTGCGCGGATTTTATCTCTATTGGGATAAGCTCATGACCGTGTTTTATAATAAGATCGACTTCATTTTGATGGGAGTCTCGGAAAAAATACAAGTTGGGTTCTAGTGTGCGATTGTTTCGATATTTTAGTAATTCAAGAATACACAAATTCTCAATCAAAAATCCTCTTAAAGGATCCCTTGATAATTGTTTAGGATTTTCAATATCTAGTAAATAGGTAGCTAAGCCAATATCAGTAAAATATAGTTTTGGTGATTTGATAATTCGCTTTCCAAAATTTTCAAAATAGGGCTTTAGTCTAAAAATAATATAAGAAGCTTCCAGTACAGAAATCCAATTTTTGATTGTATTAGCTGAAACGCCTATTTCATTACTAAACGAACTATAATCTATGATTTGACCGATCCTACCTGCACAAAGTTTAATAAACTTCTGAAACTGCATTAAATTTTGGATTTGAGAAATTTGACGCACATCTTTTTCAAGATATGTCTGTACATAAAATCTATAAGTTTGAGTGGGGTTCAGGCCTTTACTATAAATAGCAGGATAGAATCCATGGTAGATTTGCTCATCTAGACTTAAGTCAAAACCTGCTAACTTTAATTCATTTATGGTCATTGGATACAAGGTTAAAAGTGCAACGCGTCCAGCGAGTGATTGGCTAACAGCTTCGTGCAGTAATAATTGATGACTTCCTGTGAGAATAAATAAGCCAGGCTTTTGCTTTTCGTCCGCTATAACTTGAATATAAGATAACAAGTCAGGCACATTTTGAATTTCATCTAATATCGCGCCATCAGGGAATTGATTTAAGAAGCTTCGAGGATCTGTTTGTGCTAATAAGCGGGTATCTGGTTCTTCTAGATTAACATAAGGCTTCTCATGGAACGCATTTCTCACTAAGGTCGATTTGCCTGATTGACGAGGACCCATGACGCTTACCACAGGGTATTGTTTCGCAAGTGAGATTAATGAGCTTTGCAGCGTTCTTTCGTACATAAATTCTCGAGCAATTTCGCAATCATATTTCATTATTGCACAAAATATGAGGTATTTGAAGAGACTTTCTATCAATATATGTGTAATTTCGCAATCATATTTCATTATTGCACATAGGTGCATATGCATTTGCGGTTATACTTAAGTAATAAAATCATGGACTTACATTAGGTAGGCACGAAACAGGGATTTCGAATAAAATAAACCCAAAGTGTGGTACAATCAGTTTCTTAACTTTAAAAACAAAATCAAACAGCGCAGCTACACGAGAATTTCATCATTCCCCTATATACAGTTAATTTAACGACAACGAATAACTTCTTCAGGAACACTCCATGACATTTGAAACACTAGGTCTATCAGAGCCATTAGTTAAAGCCGTATATGACAAAGGCTATACAACGCCTTCCCCAATTCAAGCACAGACCATACCGGTTGTATTGCAAGGCCATGATGTGATGGCATGTGCACAAACAGGTACAGGAAAAACAGCGGGCTTTGTTTTACCCATTCTTGAACAGCTCAAAACCATGCCGAAAGTACAACACAACCGCGCTTTGGTATTGATATTAGCGCCAACAAGAGAACTAGCCGATCAAATTCATGAAAGTGTTATAGCGTATAGCAAAAATGTCCGAATTAGTTCGGCCGTTGTATTTGGTGGTGTTAAAATAAATCCGCAAATGATGAAGTTACGCTCTGGCGTAGATATTTTGGTTGCTACACCGGGGCGACTTTTAGATTTATATCAACAAAATGCCATTAGCTTTGATAGTATTCAAATATTAGTATTAGATGAAGCCGATAGAATGTTAGATATGGGTTTCATACACGACATTAAACGAATTATTTCTTTACTCCCCAACAAGCGTCAAAATTTGCTATTTTCTGCTACTTTTTCAGGTGATATCCGTGCGCTTGCCAAAGGTTTGCTCACTTCTCCAGTAGAAATCAGTGTGAGCCCACAAAATACAACAGCAACGACAGTGAGACAAAAGTTACATCCTGTTGATAAAAATCGTAAAGCTAAGTTGCTCAGCCATTTGATTCGACATCTTAACTGGCAACAAGCATTAGTTTTTAGCAGAACGAAGCATGGCGCCAATAAATTAGTGAAACTGTTGAATCAAGATAATATTACCGCACTAGCCATTCATGGAAACAAGAGCCAAGCTGCGCGCACTAAAGCACTTGAAAGTTTCAAGCAAGGCCAGATAAAAATCTTGGTAGCAACAGATATTGCCGCCAGAGGTATTGATATCGATCAGTTGCCACAAGTGGTTAATTTTGATTTGCCAAATGTGCCTGAAGATTATGTGCATCGTATAGGTCGTACAGGACGTGCCGGTTCAACAGGACAAGCAATTTCTTTAGTGAGCCTTGATGAGATCAAACAACTTCAAGATATCGAACGCTTAATCAAATTTAGCATTGAAAGAGAAGAAGTGGATGGCTTTAAACCGCTTGATAAATTTCCCTCATCT
>CAZSGE010000116.1:0-2810 GCA_964606325.1 Uncultured Candidatus Berkiella sp. | reverse complement strand
GTAAACAAAATTACATATACGATTGTCATTAACACGGTCGTGAAACCATAATTATTTTTTTCTCATTTTTATACATTATTACTATATGAAAAAAATACTGAAAAATATATGAAGCATGATATCTATCAAATACTGAATCTAAAAACATATGCAAAACTACCTATTAAACACCAAATAACTGGTAATTGCTCATGGGCTAACACAGAATCTTCTGTGCCAACCATGCTGTACATGCTATTGCATGATAAAGTCAAAGATCTCTCAAAAGTCAATGCCTTGGTAGGTGAAATTATGACATTCTACTACGCTTGGTTAGAATGGGATAAAGATAGGGCAATTGAGGACTGGATGTTGGGATTCGATAAAATTTCATTCGCAAGACAAAAATCAAAGGCAGCGCTGTTAGGCGCAGTTCTTTTTCAAGCGTGCAATCCTAACAACCCTAAGGATGTTGCAAGAGCAAAAAAAATATTAACTATACTAACACGCAAGGAGTTTCAATATATCGTGCGCTCCTATGCCAACATATTTGTACGGGGCAAAAAAACGCCTGCAGGCCTCGCCTTTCAAAAACTTATTGAAACCTGTGGTTTCAAATTAAGCCAATTTTCACATTAATATGCAAAGCAATATTTTTCATTTCATTTTAATAATACTTGCCATTGCTATGTTAATCCCTATTTTCAAACTACTTTGGCTAAATCAGCGTCGTAAAACGAAATATCACGCTATTTTAAAGAAGTTACACACACTTTACGCCGATACCAACACATATGAGGTCGCTAAACAGGCAAATCGGGAAAACTCCGTTTCAACTGAGTTTGTTTATGGAGAAATTGATCCGATTGCCCTTTTAGATCTGCTTGCCAAAATTCACCCCCATCAAGGGGTTTGCTACGATTTAGGCTCAGGTGATGGCAAAACGCTTTTAGCGATAAAACTCTGCTATCCGCAACTGAATGTGATTGGTATCGAAAAAATACCCCAGCTGCATGCTTTAGCAAAAAACAAGTATCAAGCTTATCTTGAACAACACAAGCTCAACGAAAGAGACTTTTCTCTAACGCATCATCAGCAAGACATTTTAAACTTTCCCTTCATTGACGCAGATATCTTATTTATCAATGCGACTGCTTTTGAAGCTAACTGGCCACAAATTTTGATACAATTGCACCAATTAAAAAAAGGTGCAAAGATTATTCTTACAACTAAAACTTTACCACTTGATGCTTTTACTAAGTTATACCAAGGCATGGAGCAAATGAGTTGGGGATTAACTTCAACTTATATTTATGAAAAGAAATAAATCTGTTTTGATATTGAGGGGAGCATGGAGTAACAATTTTTTAGCGTAGCTAAAACTCCATTCATCAAAGTGCCACACCCTTATCGGATTATACTTAAACAAGTTCTTTTTAATGCATTTTGGTTTAATATAGGTAAATCAAAAAGGAAACATTCATTGGATCAGCTAACTACCGTTCAATTAGTCGCCATCTGGATTCTGCCCATTGTCTTTGCGGTAACCTTACATGAGGCAGCTCACGGATATGTTGCGCATAAATTTGGCGATAATACGGCTTACCTGCAAGGACGAATTACGGCGAATCCCCTTAAACATATCGACTTAGTTGGCACCATCATTTTGCCGATCTTTTTAATGCTAACGACACATTTTATATTTGGTTGGGCAAAACCCGTGCCTGTAAACCAATACAATTTGAGAAATCCGAAAAGAGACTTTGCTATTGTTGCTTTAGCAGGCCCTTTTTCTAACTTCCTTATGGCTGTCTTTTGGGTAGGACTACTTAAAATTTGCTTGATGCTGCCTAAACATGAATATCTGATCTTTCTGGTTTATATGACTCAAGCTGGTGTCATGATTAATGTCGTTTTGATGATACTTAATCTTATTCCTATCCCTCCCTTAGATGGCAGTCGCTTTGTTTATTACCTTTTGCCCTCCCCATGGGATGAGCGCTTCAATAAACTTACTCCCTATGGCATCGTTATTATTTTAATTCTGATCTTCACCCAAGTTTTGACCAAAATAATGGTGCCTGGCATCAATTTTGTTCAGAATGGTCTATTAACGCTATTCCAGATCGCCCATTAGAAAATGCCATTTTGTATATACACATAAATGTTCCTCAACAGACGATAGCTTTTATTGATAAGTCCGTTTATCATTGCGGCCTCAACCTCCGTCTCTATTAAATATTTAATTGCCAATGAGTATGTTAACGTACTAATCAACGCAAAAACGATGGTGAACCTTCTCTATGAATAAGCCTATCTATCCTCAAGATTATTCTTTTAAGTTATCTGATTCTTTGTTTGGGCTACAAACACTGTTCATTGCCTTCGGGGCAACAGTGCTGGTACCGATTATCACCGGTATGAATCCTAGCGTAGCCTTATTTACTGCTGGCCTTGGCACCCTGATTTTCCAACTTATTACCAAAGGCCAAATACCGGTCTTCTTAGGTTCTTCCTTTGCGTTTGTACCCGCAACCATCTACAGCATGTCAACATGGGGTATGGAAGCGACTCTATTTGGATTAATGATCTGCGGTCTCGTCTATTTTGCGATGAGCTTTTTGGTTTATGTACGCAGCCAGGAATTTGTGAATAGACTTTTCCCTACACTTATTACCGGCCCTATCATCATGAACATCGGCTTAGTCTTAGCGCCTGTTGCTATCAATATGGCTATGGGTAAAACCGGCAAAGGTGATGTCATCCCAGGTCTTGATCAAAACACCGCTTTGATTATTGCTGGCATTTCATTGTTAGCCACTATCTTAACG
>CAZSGE010000115.1:0-3037 GCA_964606325.1 Uncultured Candidatus Berkiella sp. | reverse complement strand
CAAAAAAATGATCACGAATAAACCTTTTGACTACTTTTTCACTGACGATTGTGGGCGTGCCAGCGATGACGGTTTCATGAATTGAAATATCTGGGCTAGAATTAGCTTCGATAATACATCCTTTAGATTGTGTATAGGGGATACTAATATCAGTGCAAAGAAAATCAAAGCCTACATAATCTAAATTAAGAATGTTAGCAGCTTTAACGAACAGCTCACGGTTTTCCTTACAGATCGTTTTTAACTCAAGCCCAACGATAGAGCCACCGTAGGTCGAGTTGCAAATGTAACGTAGTGGAATTTTTTCATCTAATTGTGGCACATATTCTTTGGTTATTCCAAGATCATCAAAAATGAAAGAGGTTTCAAGCATGATTTGTATTTTACCCAAAGGTAAAATATCATGATATTTTTCACGAACAATATTTTTTAAGTCTATTAATTGCTGGATGTTATGCATGCCATCGCCAATAACATGGGCGGGTATTCGCTCTGCGACAGCAATCACTTTATTATGCAAAACAAGAACGCGATAAGAGCGCAAACCTGCTTTAAATTCTTCAACACTGATATAATTATAACGGTTATACAAATCCCCAAGTACAGTATTTAGTGTTTGTAAATCTTTAATACCGCAAATCACATCATCGCCACATGAGGTATCCCAGGTAGGTTTCACCACCAATGGAAACTTAAGTTCAGCTATGGCCTCATGCACTTCTTCTGGATGCGCCTTGGAAACAGCGTCAGCCCGAGGGACGGGGAGGCCATTTTCCTCAAGCATTTTGTTTGTACAGTATTTATTCGACGATATCGTTGCGCTACCAGGATCGTTAAAAGGGACATGAGAGCATCGAAAAGCATAGCGTTGATGACCAAGCTCAATAAAAAAGCCCCCCATATTGTCATTGATGATGGGGGTTAGTCCGTATTTGATACATGCTTTATAGTAAAGCGTACATACTTTATCCATTTTAGGTTCCTTCACCGAAGTTATCGGCAAAGGTTTGGTTATAATAAAGAAAATCAATACTAACTGTGATAATTCTCAGCCATTAAGCTGGCGGTGCGCCGCCGCCGCCGCCGCCAGTTGCGCCGCCGCCGCCGCCGCCGCCGCCGCCTTTTTCTTCACCACCACCTTTTTTCCATTCCTTGGCTTTGTCTGCTAATGCGCCACTGGTTCCTTTCATGACAGCGCCACCCATTTCGGCACCTTTCTCTGAGCCTTTCTTAGCTTCAGCCAGCATTTCTTTGGCTTTAGATTGATCAGCTTGGCCGCCTATCCAGCGAACAATTTTATCTGGCAAAACGTGTATCAAAGAGAAGCATTCATGAATAATAGCTAACACCGTGCCGCCATATAATCCGACTGTGGCAATAGCGCCAAATAAGCCTGCACCATGCACAGCTGAGCCTAAGGTAGCAAAAAAGCCATAATTGAGCATGGCAACCATGACATCGGCTAGTTTGGAGGCAATGACAAATCCTATCACCATCAAACTAGGTCTTAAAAAAACGTTAACGACTAACAATACAGCAGGGGCTGCTTTGCCCATATGTTCGCCTGAGGGGCTTACTAAACCCAGCGCAACAATCGGGGCTGCAACAATCGTTTCAATAACCAACAAGACCCATCCTAATGCTGTAAAGGTAAACACAAGGTAGGGGACCATCGGTAGATAAATACCTATCATGGCGCCAAGAGTCCACATGATCAGCACCACCGCCGTCACCAAAGGAATGAGAATGGCAAAAACACCTGCTATTGCTCCACATGCTGGATTGACCGCTGCCCAGATGCAAGCAGGTAACATAATAAGCAAAGCAGCAATCATGACCGTAAACCAAATAATTTGCGCAATGCTGAGTACATCAGAACCAACTTTCGCTAACGAAGGGATAGCGCCTCTGTCATCATTCTCCGTTAAATGCTTCATGAATTTATCCATGAGGCTGTTTATGGGGCCATTAATGGCGTCCATTGCAGCAGTAAATCCATCAGGTGCTGGTATCGGTGATAGGTGTAAGCTATCGCCGCCTACCTTCGATTCAGCTGATGATGTTGAGTTTGCAAGGTAAGTATCTAATTTGGTACCAATAGCTGCGCTAAGGGCTGCTTTGCAGGTATCTCCAAGATTGGCCGCTTGGCCAGATGTGTTTCCGGGTGCAACATCAATATTGGGAGCTGTAAAAGAAATGTCATTATTGCCGTTTGAAATAAGCACAAAATAATAACTTCCCGCAAATAACCACCCATTTTCTAATGCTTGTTTAGTTTCCTCATCTGCGCTGGACATGTTCGCCCCTTTTTGCGGGGAGGTAGCGATATTACCGTATAAAATGTTTTGCGCCGTATACACAATACTGGTGCCAGAAGGTAGATTGTTTGATACCACTTCAGAGGCAGGAAGTTGTACATTGGCATATGTCAAACCAAAAGCTAATTGATTTGAGCCATACCAACTAGAAGCGCTTTGTGCTTTGTCTGGTACTGTGCCTGCACTATAGGCACCGCAGACTGTATTAAGAGAACTATCTGTCTGAACACCTACATAAAATTTACCTGCTTCTGCTGAAGAAGCATTAATGGCATTATTGGTGTAGGATGTAACCATACCGGAGCCGATTGAACTCTTACAAGCCGGATCAGAATTTAATACTTCAGCACAGATGGCGCTCTTGAGCATGGATTTAGCAACAAGCCTGAGTTGTGCTGTATCAACGGAGACTTCACCCGTTAACCCGGTACCTGTTCCTGCAAAGGCATCGACTACCTTAGCCCATACCTGGTTGGCTGCGGCGACGCCGTGTACGACAATTTCCATCATTAACATTTGCAAGAGTGAGTAACCGCTGGCGGTGGGTATTAAGAAGGCCATGCCAACTGCGGAACGTAGAGGGATCCATAAAGATGACCATTTACGTCCCATCACTTCGCCTTCTTGGGCGGTATTAATTGTAGATAAAATAATTGTATAACTGACGACGATGCTACCTAATGTGAGCACGGCGATATTAAAAATAGAAAATAAGTCAC
>CAZSGE010000114.1:0-3722 GCA_964606325.1 Uncultured Candidatus Berkiella sp. | reverse complement strand
TCCTGTCCATCGGGATGCGTTTGCAAAAATTGTTCAATGAGCTGCGCATTCTCCTGCGGAAGAATAGAGCAGGTTGCATACAACAGTATGCCATTGGGTTTCAGTAGTGGCCACAATTTCTCGAGCAAAGTTTTTTGTTGTTGAACTAACAATGGAATGTCGTTTGCGCGGCGATGCAACTTGATATCGGGGTGTCGACGGATAATCCCGCTGGCCGAACAAGGGGCATCGAGTAAAATTCTGTCAAATGGTTGTTTGTCCCACCAGGTATCAGGATGATTGGCATCTGAACACACAACGGTGGCATTGCCACCAACACGTTTTATTGTAGCGCGCAGCAGTTCACAGCGTTGTTCTTCTTTTTCAACAGCGATGACGGTCGCGCTGGGGGAGAGCGCCATAATATGTGCAGTTTTTCCACCGGGTGCGGCACAGGCATCAAGCACGCGATGATTTTCTTTCACATCCAATAAATAGGCTGCCAACTGGGCAGCACCATCTTGCACACTGACCATGCCACCTTGAAATCCAGGCAAAGCGTCGACTGGGCAGGGCTTTTCAATCAGCACCCCATCTGGGCAATTTGCTAAAGGAGAAGCTTCAATACCTTTGTCTTTCAGTAGCAATAAATACGCATCACGATTAACTTTTGCTTTGTTGACGCACAGACTAAAAGGGGGATGCTGAAGGTTTGCCTCACAGATTCCTTGCCATTGTGCTGGCCAAGCCTTTTGTAAGATTTTTACTAACCATTCAGGATGGGCAGTTTGCGCTGTCATGTTAGGCAGATTTTGCAGTTGCTCTTGTGCTCTTAAGGCAGATCGTAACACGCCATTCACCAGCGCTTTTGCCCACATTTTTTTAATTTGTTTGGTTGCTTCAACCGTTTCATTGAGCGCGGCATACTGCGGTGTATCGCTACAAAATAATTGATATAAACCTATCGCTAATAACATTTTGACATCAAGATCTTGCTCTTTAAGATCATGACGCAATAATTGTTTGAGCCAAATTTCAATACGTGGATAAAAACGCAACACACCAAAACATAAGTGCGCCACAAATCCCAGGTTTTGCGGGGTTAAATTGGGAGAAACGCTACTGATAAGTTGGGGGTGAAAGGATTTGCCTTGAATGACTTTTTCAAGCACTTTACAAGCAATAGCGCGAGTATTCAGCGTTTTTTTTACAGCGATTGTCATGAGTTAACCTATATGATTGCCAATAGCGAATAAAGCAGGATGGCCTTTTAATAATTCCGTGACAGGCATCATTTTTTTGCCAGGCAGTTGGGCATGGGTAAGTAATAAAGCATTATCTGAGGTTGCAATCATAATGCCTTGCGGTGTATGAGCAATGATTTCACCGGGCTTTGCAGGTTGTTTGTTGGGCACGGTCGCTGCTTGCCACAACCGCAGCACTTGTTCTTGAATGAGGGTATAAGCCACAGGCCAGGGATTAAAGCCGCGAATTTTTCTGTCAATTTCAATAGCTGGGGTATTCCAATCTATGAGTGCTTGTTCTTTGTGAATTTTGGGTGCATGCGTTGCAAGCGCACTGTTTTGAGGTTGCACCTGATGCCAGCGCTGCAAATTTTTAAATTGCATTAATTGTTCTGTTAATAATGAGGAGCCGAGATCCGCGAGTGCATCATGAACTGTTGTGGCGGTGTCAGTAGATTTAAGTGTGTAGGTAACTTTAGCTAACATATCGCCGGTATCTAAACCCACATCCATTTGCATCAAGGTAACGCCCGTTTCTTTGTCGCCAGATAAAATGGCTTGTTGAATGGGGGAGGCGCCGCGCCAGCGCGGTAACAATGAGGCATGCACATTAATACAACCAAAACGAGGCGTTTCTAAAATTGCTTTAGGTAAAAGCAAACCATAAGCTGCAACAACCATCAGATCGGCGTTATATTTTTTTAAAGTAAGTAGTGCATCATCTGTTTTAAGTGTATTGGGTTGTTCTACAGGGATTTGATGCAATTTGGCGAGTTCTTTGACCGGACTGGCATGCAATTGTTGGCCACGGCCAGCAGGTTTATCTGGTTGTGTATAAACGGCAACCACATCAAATTTTGCTTCTATTAGTGCTTTTAATTGAATGGCAGCAAATTCAGGTGTCCCAGCAAAAACAATTCTCATACAAGCTGTGCCTTTAAATATTTTTCAACTTTTTTGAGTAGCAACATCCGCTTTAGCTTGGATAGATGATCGATAAATAATACGCCATCTAAATGTTCGGATTCATGTTGAATGCAATGTGCTGCTAAGCCATCAGCGGTTTGCGTGTGTTCAATACCATACTCGTCAAAATAGCGCACAGTAACAATTTTAGCGCGCACGACTTTGGTATAAACCCCAGGAAATGAAAGACAACCTTCCTCAGAAATCGCTTCTCCTTCTTTGCTGATGATTTCAGGGTTAATAAAACACTGAGGTTTGTCTTGTTGAGCGGATACATCCATCACAAAAAGTCGCAAGGCCATTCCCACTTGCGTTGCTGCTAATCCACAGCCTTGGTCGGCATACATCTTATCAAACAGTTGTTTGACATTTTGGCGCAGCGCATCATCAAAGGTTGTAATTTTTGCGGCGCTATCACGTAATCCTTTATGGGGATAAGTTAATATTTTTAAGCTAGACATGACGGCAACTTTCTTTTGGGTTAAAACATTGGGATAGTATACAAGGATTCAGTTTAAAAATGTTAGCTTTGTAGCCAAATTTGTAAAGCATAAGATTATAATCTGGTTGGGTTATAAAAGCATTGTATCTGCACTCAACAAGGAGTAGTTGATGTTTTTGAGGAACGTAATTGTCATCATTGGGTTAATGGCGCTTTGCCTTAGCGGTGCTTATGCAAGAGAAGGAAAAGGGTTCCTTGAAAGCGCGCCGCAGACCTATAGGGTTCAAGACGGCGATACCTTATGGGATATCGCGTGCAAATTTTTACATAACCCGGAAGAATGGCAAGATATTTGGCATGCTAATCCTGATATTGAAAACCCTAATTTAATCTTTCCTGGCGATACCATTGAGCTTGTTCAACTTGAAGGCAAACGTAAACTGCATGTTAGAAGAGGGCACAACACACCTTCATTAAACAAAAGAACGGGTGTGATTAAACTACATCCTCGGGTGCGTGAATTGCCAGCAGATAAAGCCATTCCAACAATTCCTTTGCATGTCATTGGCCCTTTTTTAAATGAGTCTCGCGTGGTAACTCAGCAGCAGGCAGATCACTGTCCTCGCGTTATTGCCTTGGATGAAGATCATGTGGTGGTGGGAGCGGGAGATTTATTATACGTAAAAGGACTAAGGGCAACCAACACTGAAGACTTGTTTATGGTTTTTAGGCCCACGAAAACTTATTTTCACCCAAAAACAAAGGAAAAATTAGGTATTGAGGGTCACATGTTGGCCAAGGCGCAGATTGAAAAGCCAGGCAACCCCGCGCGCATGATTTTACGTCAAAGTTATGAAGAGGTGAAAATCGGCGACAGAATAACGGGAACCGGCAAAGAAGTTATATCTCCCTTTTTTATTCCCAAAGCACCTAAAGGCAAAGCCCGTGGACAAATCATTTCTGTTTTTGGCGGCTTAACCCAAATTGGGCAATATCAAGTGCTCGTTATCACAGGCGGTAAAAATGAACATCGGGAGCAAGGTGATGTGTTGGCAATCTACCAAACACATAAAGATCTGCCCTCGCGATTA
>CAZSGE010000113.1:0-3761 GCA_964606325.1 Uncultured Candidatus Berkiella sp. | reverse complement strand
GTAGGGAATTATTATGGGTGCTAAACAATTTTTATATGATGTTGATGCGCGTAAAGCAAGTTTAGATGGCGTTGAAAAATTAGCACGTGCTGTACGTGTTACCTTGGGACCTAAAGGTCGTAACGTTGTCATCCAAAAATCCTTTGGTGCGCCTTTAATCACCAAAGACGGTGCAACCGTAGCTAAGAACGTTGAACTCTCAAATCCTTTGGAAAATATTGCTGCTGAATTAGTGAAAGATGTGGCTTCCAAAACGGCTGATGATGCAGGCGATGGTACCACCACCGCAACGGTATTAACTCATGCTATTTTTGCTGAAGGTATTAAAGCCTTGGCTGCCGGTATTAATCCCATGGACTTAAAACGTGGTATTGATAAAGCAGTTAAAGTGGCTGTTGATACTTTAAAAACTTTGTCAGTCCCTTGCAAAGATAGCAAAGCGATTGCACAAGTGGGAACTATTTCTGCCAACTCAGATGAAAGAATTGGTAAAATCATTGCTGATGCAATGGAAAAGGTTACCATTGAAGGCGTTATTACTGTTGAAGATGGTAGCGGCTTAGAAGATGAATTAGACGTGGTTGAAGGGATGCAGTTTGACAGAGGTTACCTCTCACCTTACTTCATCAACAATCAACAAAACATGACATGTGAACTTGAAAATCCTTACATCTTGTTAGTTGATAAGAAAATTTCTTCTATTCGCGATATGTTACCTGTGTTAGAAAGCGTTGCTAAAGCAGGTCGACCATTGTTGATTATTGCTGAAGATGTTGAAGGCGAAGCATTAGCAACGTTAGTTGTTAACACCATTCGCGGCGTTGTGAAAGTATGTGCTGTTAAAGCTCCTGGCTTTGGTGATCGTCGTAAAGCAATGTTGCAAGATATTGCTGTGTTGACCTGTGCAAACGTGATTTCAGAAGAAATCGGTTTAACTTTAGAAAAAGCAACCTTGCAAGATTTGGGAACCACCAAACGTGTTGTGGTTAACAAAGAAAACACCACCATCATTGATGGTACTGGTGCAAGCGCTGACATCAAAGCACGCGTTGATTCTATTCGTAAACAAATTGATGAAACAACATCTGATTACGATAAAGAAAAATTACAAGAACGTGTTGCTAAACTTTCAGGCGGTGTTGCAGTTATTAAAGTTGGCGCAGCGACTGAAGTTGAAATGAAAGAGAAAAAAGCCCGCGTTGATGATGCTTTACATGCAACTCGTGCAGCTGTTGAAGAAGGCGTAGTACCTGGCGGCGGTGTGGCACTGGTTCGTGTGATTTCTGAAGTGAAAAAGATCAAAGCGGATAATTCAGATCAAGATCTTGGCGTGAACATCGTTGTCCGCGCTTTAGAAGCACCATTACGTCAAATCGTTTCTAACGCTGGTGGCGAACCTTCTGTTGTATTAAACCAAGTGAAGCAAAATAGTGGTAACTATGGTTATAACGCAGCAACGGGTGAATACGGCGATATGATCAAGTTTGGTATTTTGGATCCCACCAAAGTAACCCGTAGCGCATTACAAAATGCAGCTTCTGTTGCAGGCTTGATGATTACTACCGATTGCATGATTGCTGATCTCCCCAAAGAAAGCGGCTCTGAAGGCGCTGGTGACATGGGTGGCATGGGCGGCATGGGCGGAATGGGTGGTATGGGCGGCATGATGTAGTCCACCGCTACTTGTCTTGTTCTATCTAAACCCCGCTCTGCGGGGTTTTTTTTATAAATAAAATGGAGTATGAAATGAGAGAACTAAGTTTTAATGAGATAAATGAAGTAAGTGGCGCCTCCGCAAACTTCACTTTCTTTCGTGATAAAACGTTAGGTTATGGCGCTACAGGCGTATTAGCCAATATGGTGCTTAATGGCGTAACAATGGCCATTGGTTGGCAAGGATTTTTAATTGGTGCAGGTGTGGGCGCAGGTCTTGCTGCAGTAACCATATTAGCGAATGAATTGCATATCGGTTAGATAAAGCGTATCCCCCGCGTTTTAAAGCGCAGGGGATAGCCAATAACTAGAAAAGTGAATTAATGAGCAGCAGCTCGTTTTTTCGCTTTTTCTTCTGTTTTAGTAACATTAGCAGGCGCAGCAGCTTTAGCAGCGGCACGACGTTGGTATAGGTTATAACCTTGATGAGCAGCTTCACCTAAAGCAATTGCCCCAACACCCAAATAAACCGCTGATTTCACATCCTTAACGTATGGGATTGAATCAACCGCTGAATCAACTGTTTGCGCAGCTGTTTGCAGCATTGCTGGGGTCGAATTGGTTAATGCATCACCCAATTTCCCAATCAATTCTGGTGTTTGTCCAAGGGCATCAGCTACCACTTTACCACCGACCGTTGTTGCGCCAGCAATTATGCTGGGTCTAACCAGTGGTCTAGCAACATTTCTTGCACCTGATAACAGATTTAGACCTGTAGTGCCAGTCCAAGCCAAAGCTGCGAGTGTGCCTGTGTATGCTGCTGTTAAACCATATAATGTGCCATTCCAAGCTCTACGTCCCAAAGATGTAGCAGGTTTTGGCGCAACAGGCGCAGCTGCAGCTTCTGTGGGCGCAGCTGTTGCGTTTGCTTGTTTTTTCGCTTTTTTGTCTACTACAACTTCTTCATCAGAAGATTCTGAACTAGAATTAGAGCTAGAACTGCTTTCAGATCTGTTTGATTCATCTTCGGAAGATTCAGGAGAATCATTTAATAAAACTTCTTCGAAACTCTCATCCACATGCTCCAATGAAACGCTCACCAATTCTAAGTCATCTCTGTTTAACCGTCTTGCTGGTATTCCTTCGTATTTTACGGGCTTTCCTTTCAATTCAGAAGTAAAGGTGTAAATAGGAAAAGCATACGTTTCATCTTCAGCCAAACCTTGTTGTGCTACTTCAACTGCTGTGTCATAGTCGGTAAAAAGAATGAGTTCATCATCTTTTGTTAAAGCGTCCTCGTATTGTTCTTTGGTTGGATAGTCTAACCACTGGCCGTTTTCATCACGGATATCCATCGCTTCACTGTTAACAAAATAAAATGTATTTGTCATACTTCACCTCTATTTCCAATAAACTACACACTTGAGAAAACTTACACGTAATATGTAACGGATGTCATCACCTTGGCTAAGCATTGCATTCCCCACGTTACAGCGATAGGTAAAGTGGCAGCCCCATGTTTAATCGCATTTTGTTCGTGACTAGCTTCTTCTAGTTGCATTTGCGCAACAATGCTAATACTTTGCAAGTCATTTTTGGGTAATACTTTTAAATGATTACCTAAGTGTTCACTCACTTGATGTTCAGTTTGTGCTAAAAATCCCAAACTCCATTTATCGCCAATAAGTCCTGCCACGGTGCCAATCAATAATGAGCCCGTAAACCATAATGGATTTAAGTAACTGGTATGACCATCTAATTCATGAATTCTGTGTTGACACCAATAGAGATGATCGCTTTCTTCTTGTGCAGCTTGATTAAGCCCTTCTCGAATGGAGGAGGATCGCGCAGTCAGGCTTTGCCCAAGATACAACGCTTGAGCACAAACTTCGCCGGTGTGATTGACACGCATCAAGGCAGCACTATGTTTTTTTTCTTGTTCTGTTAATACACTGGGCGGAAGATCTGCGCTGGGAGAGGGGCGTTGTTGGTTACTGTTCTGATTTGGCAAATCATGAAGGGTCCGTATACACTTGGAGACATTCATGATGAGAAAATCATGCCAGCGGTAACGTCTTGGGTTGTTAGTTGTAATCACAAATTTGCCA
>CAZSGE010000112.1:0-3868 GCA_964606325.1 Uncultured Candidatus Berkiella sp. | reverse complement strand
TCAAAGTGCTCAAGATTCTATTGTCGATTTTGTGATGAGTTTCAATGAAGTTTTTGATTCAATATCACATTTAACTCAATATGATAGAACCGATTCAAAAGACAGCATGGGTATTTTGATTGGTGATGCTACTTTGAGAAGCATTGAGTTTCAAATGCGAAGAGTATTAACAGATGTGATGAGATCACAACCAGCAGGGTTTACGACATTGTCACAAATTGGTATTACTTCTGATATATATACTGGCAAGCTTGAGATAGATGATAGCAAACTAGCCGATGCATTGAATAAAAACTTTGCTGCGGTTGGTAATTTATTTATGGAGCAAGAGGATGGTGTGTTAGCTAAGATGGAAATCTTAGTTGATAACTACACTGAAGTAAATGGCATTTTGCAATCAAGAGAGGATGGATTAAGGAAAAGTCTAAGTCTTGTAGATGATCAACGTATTAACTTAGAAAGACACTTGCAAAGTCTTGAAAAAAGATTACTGCTGCAGTTTACGGCAATGGATAAAGTTGTGGCTCAATTAAAATCACTCAGTAACTTTTTAGAAACCCAATTAGATAAATTACCTGAACCAATGATGTTTAGAAAATAGATTAAGGACTATTCATGCACCCTAATAAAGCAGCGAAACAATATCAAACGGTGTCTTCTCAGACCAGTGTGGTTGATGCTGATCCACATCGACTTGTTCAGATTTTAATGGAAAACGCCCTTGAGAAACTTTCTTTTGCAAAAGGTTGTATTGTAAGAAACAATATTCACGATAAAGGTATGAATATTAGCTTAGCTTTATCGATTATTGAAGCATTGCAATCTAGCTTAAATAAAGAAGAAGGTGGTGATATTGCTGAAAACTTAAGTGAATTATACAGCTATATGATAAATACTTTGTTAGAGGCAAATTTAACCAATGATATACAAAAGGTAGATGAAGCGATTAAATTGCTCACCATTATTAAAGACGGCTGGGAAAAAGCAGGCAACTCCTTAAGAAAAAGTGATGAACATGAATAAAACCAACACACCACGAGCACTTTCTATCGCTATTGAACATGCGTATGAAACACTATTAAATAATGATATTGATGAATTTTTAGAAATATTTAATAAAATTGATATCAAAGTAGAAAAAACGAGTGATGATAATTTACTATTACTGAAACTCATAAACGATGTAAATCGTTTAGTTCTTCTCATTGATGAGAAAAATGAAATACTGTCACAAAACATTAAAAATTCACGTAAGCAAATTAAAGCTTACCGCTCCTATCATTCGTTATATTAATCATCAAAAATATACAGCCTAAGTATGTCAGGCGTACTCGCAATTTTTGGCGGGTGCGCGTTTGACGAGTATTTGACAGCCCCACAGATTAACGACTATTAGTTAACTAAGCATTTTTTATCTATTCAATAAAACGACATTGTTCTGGGATTGATAACCACCGGGATACCTTATAATGACTGATGATACGAACAGCGTTTGCCAATCAGTTGATATTAGTGGTAGCAGCGCGAAGATTACGCAATTAAAAAAAATCGTACAACAGGTTAGTACGACTGAAGCGAATGTGATGATTACAGGTGAATCAGGAACGGGTAAAGAAATTGTTGGAAGATTAATTCATTCATTATCCAATAGAAAGCATAAGCCATTTGTGCCTGTCAATTGTGGCGCTATCCCAACAGATTTACTTGAAACGGAACTCTTTGGTCATGAAAAGGGTGCTTTTACAGGCGCCATTACCTCTAGAATGGGGAGATTTGAATTGGCCCAGGGTGGCACTATCTTTTTGGATGAAATAGGCGATATGCCACTTGCTATGCAGGTTAAAATACTTCGTGTGCTGCAAGAAAAGGTTATAGAACGGGTAGGCAGTAATAAATCAATCAAAGTTGACGTTAGAATAATTGCTGCAACGCACAGAAATCTAGAAGAAGAAATCATCAAAGGGAATTTTCGCGAAGATCTTTATTACCGGTTAAATGTATTTCCCATTGAGATGCCAAGCCTTCGTGAGAGATCAGAAGATATACCTGCCTTGATTAATGACTTAATTGCTAAATTTAAAGAAAACACAGGCAGTGAGATAAAATTAACTTCTCATGCTATGGATTCATTAAAAAAATGTAAATGGAATGGCAATATTAGAGAATTATCTAATTTGATAGAGCGCTTAATTGTGCTTTATCCTAATCAAACCGTTGATTTTGAGCACTTACCAGCAAAATATCAATCTCTTCAAGGTGCAATACCTGCAGAGCTAAAAAACAGTCAAATGACTGAAACAGTAATAGTGAATCAATCGATAGATCACCATGAGGTTAATTTGCGCGAAATGTTGCATCATATTGAGCTCAAATATATCAAAGATGCGCTTGATAAGACCAATGGCATTGTCTCTCATGCTGCTGAAAAGTTGGGTATGCGTCGCACCACACTTATAGAGAAAATGAAGAAGTTTAATATTGCAAAATAATCCGGCCTTTGCCAAATGCATAAAATTTGTAATTAGCTGAGCTTCTGACAATAAATTGACAGCGTTTCAATTTTATTTATAACTAATTGATTAAATTGGAAATTATTCTTGGTATCGATTTTGCACATCAACCATAAATCCATCGATATTATAAAGAATATGAGCGCACAAACAGTATTAAAACAAAATAACAGTGTCTTGGCCTTTGCGAATATTGAGCAATGGCTTGAAACCATTCCGGTGGGGATCATTATCATTGATACGCACGGCGCTATTATGCATGCTAATCAATTGGCACATGAAATGTTCAGTTTTAATCGCCAAACTGATAAATGGTTTGAAGTGCTACAAAAAAATGTGAAAGGTTCAACCGATAATGGGCATTACCTTTACACACAAATGAATCAATATATCGTTCTTAAAACCCAGGCGTTGCCAAACAATCAAGGGCAATTGATATTGCTGGTAGATGAATCAGAAATTAAAGAAAATAACGAATCCATTTTAAAAACTGAAAAAATAAATTCAATCGGTAAATTATCAGCAAGCTTGGCGCATCAGTTACGAACCCCCTTGTCGACTGCGTATCTATATTTAAGCAACATATGCCCAGAAAGTACTGATAAAGAGCTTAAAGTCTATCAAGAAAAAATACAGGAACAACTTGATAATATAAAGCAACAAATCGACAGTGTTTTGCTTGTCCATAAAGGGATTGATGCACTTTGTGAGAAGGTTGATATTATTGCTGAGGTTAAAAGCTTGATCGAGATTTTTAAAGCGTTGCATCCTCATATGATATTTCATGTTCAAGCGCCAAATACCATTATGAATGTGGTAGCTAATAGAACATCATTAAAAGGTGCGCTCAATAATATTGTTGAAAATGCAATACAAGCTAGTACTCATCATCAAGCGGTATACATTTCTATTAATGCGAATAATGAGAATGTCTTGATTGAAGTGATTGATTTTGGCAAGGGTATCTCACATGAAAACTTATCTAAGCTTATGTCAGGATTTTTTACTACGAAAGTAGATGGTAATGGTTTGGGGTTATCCATTGCAAGACAAATAATCGAAGCTCATCAAGGAAATTTAATGATTGATTCCGAATTGGGTAAATATACAAAAATAACCATATCGTTACCTAAGCTAAAGGATTAGGCAATGAATAATAAAGTGTTAATAGTAGAAGATGATGCCGCTTTGCAAGATGCTCTCAAAATGACATTGCAAAGAGCGAATTTCATTGTAGAGACAGCAATAAATGCAGAAACCGCTTTAAATAAAGTCCAAGATTCGCATTATGATTTAATACTTTCTGATGTCAACATGGGTAAAATAAGTGGCATCGAAATGCTTCATAGACTCAAAGC
>CAZSGE010000111.1:0-3946 GCA_964606325.1 Uncultured Candidatus Berkiella sp. | reverse complement strand
ATTTTTTTGCCTATCTGTGGTATCGCGCCAATCATGGCTACGCTAGCATTATTATTCGGTTTTTTATCTTTTTAGCCCTGGCGTTAGGAGGGTACTATGCCCTCGCCTAACCTAATCTCATCCGCCATGGAACTCCAAAGCCGAACAGCCAAAAATCTCGGTACGTTTTCTACGACATATATGGATCCACTCGCAACGGAAGTGTTTAATCGCTATGCTCCTTTAAACGCTGTAGATAGCTGTGCTTATCCTGAGTTTACCCTGATGGAACAAGAATGCGGCGCCTTTTTTTTGGCTTTATTTCATGCCAATCCTGCCACAGAGTTTACCTATTTTAACACCTCAGGATCTTCAGAAGCCTTATTTATGTCACTGTTGTTCATGAAAAATGACTGGAAAACGCGTCACTTTGGCAACTTGGCAAAACCCAACTTTATTGTTGGCGCCAATGCTCACACCGCTTGGCATAAAGCGGCAAGCTATCTTGATATTGAACTTAAAATAATACCTGTGCACCCTGAACGATTGAATTTTGATGAATCGCAATTGTTGCAAATGATCAATGAAAACACCATTGGGGTTGGTGCAACATTGGGCGCCACAACAACGCTCAACTATGATGAAGTTGAAAAAATAAATATCGCACTTAACGATTATCGAAATAAAAAAAACCATTTTATTCCCATGCACATTGACGCTGCCAGTGGTGGTTTTGTAGCCCCCTTTGCGCAAAAAGAAATAAACTGGGATTTTCGACTAAATCATGTCATGAGCATCAATGTATCTAGCCACAAATTTGGGCAAGTTTACCCAAGTTTAGGATGGCTATGCGTTAGAAATGAATTATCCAGTGATGGACTAGCACACGAAAGCCATTATTTAGGAAAATTGATCAGAAGATTTCCCATCCAATTTTCACACTCGGCATCACAGCTTGCAACGCAAGTGCATCATATTCACACTTTGGGAACATCTGGTTATGAAACACTAATTAAATCACTCTTTGAAAAAAGATCTGCCTTACAAAAGGAATTAAGCACTTTTGATGAAATTCAAATCATCACCCCCTCAAGTACATCATCTTTACCAGGGATTATCTTTTCTTTAAGGGCTAACGGATCTGATCATAACTTGGCAGGTTTAGCCTCTTTCTTAACGGCCAATGGCTGGCATTTACCTACACTTAGATTGCCCGCACCAGTTCAAGACACCTTAGTATCACGGATTATTATTCGCAATGGATTTGATGAAACAGTGATGCAAAATCTAAAAAAGGCGATTGGTAATTACTTTGTGAGCACGCCGGAGTGAGCAGGAGTAGAAGTAGATCTCTACCCTACTCCTGAGTATGAACTGCGCACTGATGCGCAGCAATTTATTTAACTGTGGCTTGGTGTGCGTCTTAAAGCAGCAGCTTTTTCGGCAGCAGCCGCTCGTTGAGCAGCGATAACCGAATTATCTTCAACATCTTTCTCGCCATTTGATTGCGCTTCTTGAATGTGAAGGTTCAGCATTCGTTTCTGATCCGGAGTCATTCCAGCGCTACCAACGAACTCCTGGCGGAATTTCAGTAATTGAATTTCCACGGATTCTTTATAATTTTCAATCGGAACAAAGCCATTGGCACGAATCGCCGCACGAGATGCAAGGCCGTTTGTATTAGGCACAGAATGATAATCCACGTTGCCTGCTGCATCGAGCTCATAAACTGCTGGGTAAACTAAATCACCATTCATAGCGAGCTTGTATTCAAATTCCTGTGTAGCAGGGTTCCATTCGCGTATTGGCTGATAAGCAACGCGAATACCGTGATCAGATGGTTGCTCAACATTGTTTTGGCGACTGGCTTCGCATTGATTTTTAAAGCTTTTCTCGTAATTAGCATCGATATCCATCGCTTCACTATAGGCACGCTGTTGGATCCAATATTGCGTTTGAAACATTGCTTGGAAAAATTGAATTGTGAAAATGGCTAAATATTCACCTACCAGGGCCTCTGGGTTCAAATCGTTTAAACGGCTAATCTTAGAGGCAAACGTTTGTTCGTTGTGGCCCTCAGTCGATTTTTTATAGTTAAAGACACCCTGACGTAGTTCCATTCGTTCTTTAACAAGCTTTTTCGCTGCTTTGATTTTGTCATCCGACCGCTTACGTTCAGCGTCTTTTTTTTCTTCTTCTCTTTTGCGATCAAAAGCTGCGGTGCTATTAAAGCTAATGCTTGCCATGTGATCATTTTCTTTATTGTTATTTGAGTGCGGCATACTAATTTCTCCCAAACTGCGGGTAAAACTAAAAATAAAAGTGTTGCGCACATTTGACCATTTATCGGGGGGATTTGTCAAGTTAGCTGTTTGTCTAAACATAAACAGCGACAGCGTGTACTTACATGGAAAAATCTATGCATTCAATCCCAAACCTTTTTGTTTTTTATTATCATCACTCTGATCGTTAGATGCCCCCACAGAAGGCCCTTCTGATGGGCTTGTTGAAGGACTCATGAAGCCGTTTTTGTTACTTGGATCAGAATTGGCAGGAGTAGCTCCAGAACTAAAGGTAATGGCACTTGGTTGCGAACCACCGCTAGCGCCCAATACCGAGGATGGATCACCGCTGCTTGGGCCCATCTGTCCTGCAATTTGTTCACCTGGATTTGTACTGGACACATCGCTAAATGCAGACATAATAGCCTGAAGGGCCTGAGAAAGTTGATCTTCAAGCTCCTCGCCAGAATCTTTATTGTCTGAATCAGATGTGTTCATACCTTTGGCGGCATCATCTAAACCGCTTGATACTGATGAGGATGCACTTGTGTCGGCTTTATCATCCTTAGCACCCACTGAAGGGGCGGGAGTTGCACTATTAGAGCCCATCGAACTAGGACCACTATCGCTCATAGTAGATGTCGTAGTTGACGATGATAGCCCAGGCGATGAATTATTATTGGATGCGCTAGCTGTAGTTGGCGATGATGGCGCTGGTGATGAATCATCATTAGATGAGCTATTGTTTGCTGGCACAGCACTTAGCGTTGCAGAAGCAGGCGATGAACTACTCATCGAAGAACTCACTGAAGGAGGCATATTAGAAGAAGAACTAGATAAATTTGCTGCTGTTGCGCTATTATTTTGCTGTGAAGATCCAACGTCATTCATACTTGTCGTTGGTGCTGGTTGCTGTTGATCAAGGACCGCAGAACCAGCAGGCTGTGCTGGACCGGAAGCAGTCGCTGTTTCTTTTTCCTTTTCTTTTTCTTGTGCTTTCGCAACTTGCTCCATCACTGGCTCGTCTTTTGCATTTTTGTCTTTATCTTTGTCTTTGTCTGCAGTTTCTTTCTTTTCTTTTTCAATACTTTCTTTTAAATCTTGCAATTCTTTCTGCGAATCAGTAAATTTTTTAATAGACTCATCGGATGCGCTTGTATTTAAAAGTTCCGCTCTTGCGTTCTCTACTTTCTTTTCAGCCTCATCTAATTTAACTTTATTTTCAGCTTCTTTTAATTGATCTTCGGCCTGTTTAACTTTTAACTGTGCCTCATCGACTTTAGCTTGTGCTTGCTTTCGCTCTTCCTCAACTTTAGTTTGTTCCTCAGCAGAAGGTTGAGGGCCTTGCATTTTTAATGCATCATTATTTTTAGCATCCTCTAATTCTTTTTGTGCCTTTTCTAACTCTTTTTCCTTTTGATCTTTGAGTTCTGTCGGTGAAGGAGGAGCTACCTTAAGTTCTGGTTTAGCAGATTCAACAGTGAGAACGGCATCGCCTTTTGGCTGTTGATCATCTCCTGGTTTTGGCTGTTGATCATCACCTGGTTTAGGGGCATTCGGATCTGGCGTTTGCGCTTGGATCACAGGTTGTGGTGTACTAGGTGTTGGTGGCTGCTGTGGCTGACTGTCTACCGTCACACCCGATGTACCTGCTCCCTGCCCCGCTAATTTCTTAGCTTCTGCTT
>CAZSGE010000110.1:0-3946 GCA_964606325.1 Uncultured Candidatus Berkiella sp. | reverse complement strand
TAGATTCAACAGTGGCTTTAAAAGTTGCTAAATCTGCTCGTTGTTGAAAGCTTGGCGAAAGCAATGAGTAAGCCTGATCATATTGTTTCTGCGAGAGGGTTACTAAGAATGCTTTACTTGCATAGGTTAATATAGGCATGGAGCTAAGGAAATATCCAATAAAGTAACCAATGATCCCGCAGATCACCACAAAGATTAAAAAACCTTTGATAAATTTTTTCACAAGTGCATCTCCTTAAACCTATTCCTAAAATAGTATAATTTATACACTGCACTTATGCGATAGCACCAAAATAGTTAGCTTGTCTACTAGTTACTCCCCTAGGCTCTCACTTTGAGTAGAGGATTGCTCTTGAGCTCACGCTGTGCCTCAAATTTCCAATAATTTGATCGCTCTACACCAAATTGTTTGCGGTTGACTCTGCCTTTCACCACAATATAACTATGTAATTGCTCACTTTCATCTCGATGGAATACATTAGTTAAAACTACCCAAGGACCAAGCATTGTTTGATCAAAGTGATGAATAATAATAATGTCTTTACCGGTGAGATCAACAGGACACAGACCACTGAGCATTCTTTCAAGGTTAGTGCGATTTAATACGTCTTTTTGATTTAAATTGTAAAGATGCCGATTAGCATAAACAACTCGATTTAGGTATAACATTTCATCTTGCAAAAGATGGTGCTCTTCTAAAAACTGTCTACGCTTAGCAAGAATTTCTACTTTAATTTGCTTAAATTCGTTTAGATGATGAACATCCGGTAACTTTTTAATACTAAAAGATGTGCAATAGTGTCGCTTTTGAAAGAAGACACCCCTAAATGGTTTATCCTCTTTACTTCTAGGAACAACCGGCGTGACATTTTCAATCGTTAATTGCTTAAAGCGTTCTATTAAGGCATCGACAGGTTCCTGATGAGTGCTCTTTTTTAATGCTTGTACGGATCTAGCAGGCACCGATCTTGATGCAGATCTCGCCGACAAACTCATTTTTTGTCGCAATGATAAACCTAGCATAATTGATAATTAGTCAAAATCAGTTGCTAAATCTAAATTAAGAAAGTGAGCATAACAACGTTGAATTTGTGCAGCTGTTACCCTTGGAAGCGATAGTTCAGGCAAAGCATTTATTGGAAAAAACTCAACTGCAGAGGTTTCGATACTGGTTCGTGGCTCACCACCAGTAATTTCGCATAGAAAAAAGCATTTATAAGTATGAGGCCATTGTTTAGGATGTTCGTGCTTCCATTTATCGTATAAAGCTACCAATTTTAAGACTTTAGCTTCAAAACCCGATTCTTCAAAAATCTCTTTTTGGACGCAATAAGCGGGAGAATAATCTCTATCCGCCCAGCCTCCGGGCAATGTCCAACGTCCGTCTGTGGTTTCTTTCACCATGAGTACCTTATCCCCTTGAAAGATGGCACCGCGCACATCAACTTTAGGCGTAGCGTAGCCTGATTGATCATGGAATAGGCCTAAAATCTTTTCCACGGGCATATCAGAAATTGAGGCCATCATATGGGCAGCTATATTTTGTAACTGTTGATAGCGCTCTTTATCGTAATCGCTTTGCGCAAAGGTTAAACCATTTTGGCTAATCGATTGAATTTCTGATGCCCATTTTAATAACGGAGCAGTATCTAATGTTGATGTCATGATAATCTCGTCTGTTCGCTAGTTTATAAGTCAAAGCAAATAATTTTTGGGCAAGTGCAAGCTTTTGAACAACAGGAGTGTACGTCACAGTACATGACTGTTGTGAAACAAGTGCAGCCAGAAATTCATTTGCGAAGATTTTACCATCGGTGAAAGGCTGGATGCCCCTCTTTCACTGCCACAAATAAACCTTCGCAAGTCGCACAGAGTTTCCCTTGTGAGAGTAACTGCGCACTGATCAACGCTCTATCTTCTTTTATTTCTTTTAAGGTTGCTACTAAATGCACGGGCTCATCACTGGGTGTTGGGCGCTTTAACGTGACATTAAAAAAGGCCGTCACTGTGCAAGGTGGGGTATCTGCTTGACTTTGCTTCATTAAAAAATACGCCGCAGCCCAATTAGAATGGCAATCTAGCAACGTACCGATAATACCACCATTTAAAATACCAGGAAATGCTTCATGATGACTTTGCGCTTGCCAATCCGCAATAACATTTTGGCCTTGAACAAAGCTTTTAATTTTTAAACCTTTATCGTTTGCAGGGCCACATCCAAAACATGCATTATGTGGCGCAAACGACTCTTGTAAACTCCCTTTCATGTTAGCTCCGTTATTTATTTGTTAGCATATCCTTATGGATACCAGCAGCATGAAATTGCCGCTTCATTTGCTTTAAAATCTGTAACTGAATTTGTCTTACACGTTCCCTTGTTAGTGAGGCCTCATCACCAATATGCTCTAATGTCATAATATCAGCCCCATGTATGCCAAAACGCTTTTCAATAATTTCTAGTTCCCTTTCATTTAACGTTGAAAGATATTCGTCAAGCAATTTTTTTAATTCATTCGATTGTAATTGTTCTACCGGATCTTCAGCTGCTAAATCCGGCAAAGTCTCTACAAAAAAGATATCTTGCTCTTCGTTTATTGGTGCATCTATAGATACCTCTTGCCTATCAAGCGAGACTAAATCTTGCAACGTTTCAACCGGTACCCCCATCACTTTCGCAATTTCTTGTAAAGAGGGCTCTTTTTCATCTCGTTGCATTAATTGCTGTCTTGCCCGCAAATATTGCCTGTGTTTTTTGGCTAAATGAACAGGCAACCGGATAAGACGCGACTGATTCATCAACGCTCTTTCTATTGATTGTCTGATCCACCACGTGGCATAAGTAGAAAATCGGGCGCCTACCTCAGGATCAAATTTTTCAACAGCATGTATAAGCCCTAAGTTCCCTTCCTCAATCAAATCAGCCAAAGGCAAACCACGATTAATATAACGCCTGGCGATACACACCACGAGCCTTAAATTTGCCTCAATTAAATGCGATTTGGCTTTTTTATCACCGGCTAACATTTGTCTAGCCAGTGATTTTTCTTGCTCCGCTGTTAATAATTTAATTTGACCTATTTCTACAAGATACTGATATATCGAGTCAAATTTACGGGTAACACCTTTTGAAAACGATAACATGTGTACACCTCAACATCACATCTGTACTGTCCTATAACCTAAGAGTTGTGATGTTGAGATTTAGTTCAATACCTGCGGATCAGTTTATTTAAACAGCCTTAGGTGGAAGTATGCTCAGTGGATTAATAGGTTGTCCATTCTTTCGGATTTCAAAATGCAATTTTACCTGGCTTGAATCGGTATTTCCCATTTTGGCAATCGGTTGTCCTTTGGATACTGACTGACCTTCTTTTACGAGCAATTCACTATTATGGCCATAAGCAGATAGATAAGTGTCATTATGTTTGATAATCACTAGTTGACCATAACCCCGTAGACCTTGGCCGCTATATACAACTTTACCACTTTCAGCGCTTAAAACGTTGCTACCTAATGGACCGCTGATATCGATCCCCTTAGGCCCAACTGCTGTCGCAGAATAGGATTTGATAATTTTACCTTTCGCTGGCCACTGCCATGAATTATTAAAAGGTGTTTTGGCTACTTGCGTTAAAGGTGCTTGTTTGATTTTACTTGGAGCTGCATGAGCCTTCGTTAATGTTGGTTTTTCATTCGAAGCTGCTGCACGAACAGTATACTTGGGAGCTTCCTCTTTTGCGTAAACTGATGGCGGGTGTTTTGGTTTTTTAAGGGAAATTTTTTGACCTGGGTAAATAACATAGGGTGCGGGTATATGATTTGCCATCGCAATATCACGATAATCTCGACCATAACGCCAAGCAATTTCATAAAGCGTCTCACCCCTAGCAACCACGTGCGTGCCATGAGTGACTGATTGATAGTTCCCAATTTCAATAACAGGTGC
>CAZSGE010000109.1:0-4191 GCA_964606325.1 Uncultured Candidatus Berkiella sp. | reverse complement strand
GTATCACTATTTTTATACTGTGTTTGACAAAGCTTTTCTTCAACACCATACAGTACCCATTCTTGCCAAGGTTTTAAGGGTTCAGGTACAACCACCTCTTTTGAAAATGCACTTTGCTGCATGATAAAACTGATGAGTAAACATAAACCTCGTAGAGTCGTCATCCCTGAGCTCCTTGGCATTCTAACAAAGTTAGAAAAATACCTATCAGTGAAGTGTAAACTGTGCTTATTTAAATCTAATCTATATTTTCCAAAAGTTTAAGTAATCTCACCTTTGAGACAGCTTCGATGGTTTTTAATTCTTGTGCAAACAAGGAAACACGCAGTTCTTCTATCCTCCAACGAAAGCTTAATAAAGGCGCTGTTGGATTCAGGAAACTTGTATCTTTGGTATTAAGCTTACTTGTATAAGCTTTTTTCACCGCCTCAACTTCCAGTCGAGCGCTCTTGTCCTTCGCACTTTGGCGAGCATACTTTTCGATTCGAGCAAGGATTGCCTTTAAATAGGTAGGGTAGCGTTTTAACCAAGCAAGAGGGGTTTGTTTGATAAAGTGTGCTACAAATAACCCCTGAAGTTGCAAACGAATGTCGTTGGCAGCCTCTTTATCTTGTGAGATCAATGCAGACTTCTCAAGCAAAAGTAATATTGCATGCTCACTTGATAATGCGTCATTCACGAGTGTTATTATTTCATTTACTGTTAACACAAAGTTTGAACGATGCGCAGATAATATCTGGTTAAACTCTTTTTGGCCTCTGATGATTGGCTTATCATCAACAAATAGAAATAGCGCACACGCCATCAACACTTCATCCATCAAAGTATCAAAACCACCCTGCTTTTCAGAAAGTTTTGATAATTGCTTTTTAGTAACTTGGGATATACCTCTTTTGATATTTTTACAAGATTCATTTAATGCAAGCAAATATAGTCTGGCCAAACCCAAACGATGATTAAATGCTCCCTGAGGCTGTGAATCAAAAAGTCGAATACTCACACTGTCTTGATTATCAACCAGCGCAGGATAATAAATAAAATCAAGCTGCTCCCTTTTCACTTTATATTCTATTGGTAAATCTTCAAAATCCCACTGGGTAATTTTATCTCGTTCAATTGGCTGCTCAGATGAGTAGATTTCTAGATAGTCTTCTTTTAGTTGATCGTATAATTGATTTAAATTATCACCTTGCGCTAGTAACTTTCCTTGTTTATCTATCACTTTAAAATGCATCACTAACATCGCGGGATAATGGATATTTTCCCATGCATTCCCAAGAGAAATCTTAGATTGCAATTCTAAATAGCTCTGCAAGGCTTTGGTCAGTGTTCCTTGCTCTTGAGAAATAGTTTTGTGTGCATTTTTAGCAAATTCAGGAATAGGCAAAAATTGCGTACGATACTTCTTTGGTAAAGCCCTAATTAAAAAATCAATTTTATCTTCTAAGAAGCCGGGGATTGTCCAAGAAAAATCTTCGTCTTTTATATATTTAAGCATCTCAAAGGGTACAATCAAAGTTGCCCCATCCTCTTCCTTACTTAAATCAAATTGATATTCTAGAGCAAAAATCTGTTCTTTGACTTTTATATTGTCAGGATATAGTGAAATTAAATCATTAGAAACCTCATTCAAGAGGATATCGCTTTGCGCAACAATCAGCACATTGTTATTTTTGTCTTGTAAATATTTTTCTAATGCTGGCACAGAACATACATAAAAAGGAATATGTTTTTCATAAAATGCGATCAAACTCGCTTCATCTAACAAAATTAGTTGTTTTCTAATTCTGTCTTCTAATTCCCGTATGCTCTTAACCGTTTCTTTATTTTTAACATAAAAAGGAAATTTTTGATGCATTTGTTCTTGAACAAGCGCTTGCTCTATAAATAGTTTTCTAGCATCAATCGGCGCTACTTTTTCATAATTGATTTTTTTCTTGGCATATATTTCAAGGCCAAAAAGAGAAGCTCTTTCATAAGCTAACACTCTTCCTGATTTTGCATCAAAATAGGGTTCATCATATTGCTTCTTTAATAAGTTATCCGCAACTTCCTCTATCCATCTTGTTTCAATAGCGGCATTGGTTCTCGCAAATGTTTTTGATGTATGTACAATCTCAGAAGATAAAATCCAACTGGGTGGTTTTTTAAACAAAACAGATTGTGGATGTATAAAAAACTTAACACCTCTGGCACCTGCATATTCTTGTTTTTCTTCTTTTACGCCAATAGAATCAATAAATCCGCTCAACAGTGCTTTATGAATCAAGGAATAATCCGCAGGCATTTGATTGATTTTAAAATTAAGCTCTTTAGTAATTTGCTCCAACTGCTGATACACATCACTCCATTCTAAAACACGTAAAAATGAAAGGAAGTTTTCTTGGCACAATTTTCTCATCTTTTGATGCGAGAGCTGCTTTTTATGCTCCATAATAAAATGCCAGAGGTTAAGATAGCTCATAAAATCTGAGGTTGGATGAGCAAATTTTGCATGTGCAGAATCTGCATCTGATTGGCAGCCTTGAGGGCGCTCACGCACATCAACAATGCTCAACGCGCTGGCAATTATCAAAATTTCTTTTAAAGCGCCATATTTGTTTGCGGCAATAATCACACGTCCCAGTTTGGGTTCAATCGGGATAGTTGCCAACACTCTGCCTAATGGCGTTATTCTTTTATCTTCATCGACGGCAGATAGGCGCTCTAATAAAGTAAATCCATCTTTAATGTAACGGCTATCGGGCGCTTCGATAAAGGGAAAAGTCTCGATACTTTCAAAATTAAGAGACAACATTTTTAAAATAACACCGGCCAAGTTGGTTCTTAAGATTTCTGGCTCGGTGAAGAGATCTCGCGTTAAATAATCTTCTTCGCTATAGAGTCGATAGCAAATACCTGGGCCGACTCGTCCACATCGCCCTTTGCGTTGATCTGCACTCGCTTGTGAAATTGCCTCAATGGGAAGGCGTTGTAACTTATTACGGTAATTATAGCGACTTATCCTTGCTAATCCGGAATCGATAACAAAGCGGATATTAGGCACTGTCAAAGAGGTTTCGGCCACATTGGTGGTAACGATGATTTTTCGTTTATTGGAGCGTTGAAATACCTTTTGCTGCTGTGCGTTGCTTTGGCGAGAGAACAAGGGCAGCAGTTCAACATTTGTCATTTTTCGATAGGATAATAATTCAATGACTTCACGAATTTCTTTTTCACCACTTTGAAAAATTAAAATATCACCAGGCCCTCTTTGACATGCTAATTCAACAGCATTAGCTACCTGAGCAATCGGATCATCTGAATCATCTTGGAAATTTTTTCCTAAATATAATGTCTCAACAGGGTAAGAGCGACCTTCAACTTCAATAATAGGCGCATTGTTAAAAAATTCAGAAAATCTTTTTACGTCGATGGTTGCCGAGGTAATAATGACTTTTAGATCAGATCGTTTGGTAATTAGCTTTTTTAGATACCCAAGTAAAAAATCAATGTTAAGGCTTCTTTCGTGCGCTTCGTCAATAATGATGCAATCATAGAGCGTCAAATATTGATCTGTTTGGGTTTCGCTTAATAAAATCCCATCGGTCATGATTTTAAGATAATTTTCACTGTTGGTGTTATCCGAAAAACGCACCTTATAGCCCACATGCTTTCCCAAGGGGCTTTCAAATTCTGAGGCTATTCTGGCAGCAACTGTTCTGGCGGCAATGCGTCTTGGTTGCGTGTGACCAATAAACCCACCTCTCCCTAACCCGGCCTCAAGGCAAATTTTAGGTAATTGGGTTGTTTTGCCTGAGCCTGTTTCCCCTGCAACAATGATAACTTGATTATCCATTAACGCTTTAAGGATCGCATCTTTTTGTGCACTAATGGGCAAATCAGGATAGGTTATTTTGGGAACATTGGCAGTTCGATTTGAACGCACCAACATAGAAGCTTGGATTTTCTCATTTAATTGCGCTAACTTTTTTTCTTTGTCAGCAGATCTAAGTGCTTCTTTGTATTTTCTTTTAAACCAATATTGATCGGAGATCATACATTGGTTTATTTGTTGTTCTATATTTTCTACTTGCATTAGATAACCATTTTGCGAAAACTACCCTCACCCGGACGCCAGCTAAAAGCGCTGGCATCCACCCTCTCCCGTAAACGGTAGAGCAACTGTGTTAAAAATCAATAAATATTTCC
>CAZSGE010000108.1:0-4610 GCA_964606325.1 Uncultured Candidatus Berkiella sp. | reverse complement strand
TCTCCCAAAATCAAACACACGGGCTCATTGTTAATAAATTCTTCGCCAATGATAAATGCTTCGGGGATCCCTCTTGGCTTATCTTGCACCTTATAAGTAATATTTAAGCCTAAATGCGAACCATCTTTAAATAGCGATTCAAAAGCAGCGACATCTCGCGCGGTGGTGATAATTAAAATGTCACGTATACCCGCTAACATCAAAACAGATAAGGGGTAATAAACTAAGGGCTTATCATAGATAGGCAATAATTGCTTGCAAATCACATTGGTTAAAGGTGCAAGTCTGCTGCCTGTTCCACCGGCTAATATAATTCCTTTCATCACTTTTCTCTTTCTACAAATTGATTCATGACTTCACAGACGTATAAAATATCTTCCTGAGTATGAAAATAGGAAATAGGTAAACTTAAAGTTGTAGCATGCCAATTATCGCTAATTGGAAATGCTTCACTGTCAAATAATCCTGTTAATGCTTTTTGCCTATAGGGTGGTATAGGATAGTGTACTTCGGTCGAAATACCATTTTCTTTGAGATAGGCTCTTAAATCATCACGCTTTTCACAATGAACATTGTATATATGATATACATCATGACAATGCGCTTGCAGGGTTGGTTTACGATATTTTTCACTTAAATGCTGTTGATACAATGTCGCCAATTGTCTTTTATGCGAATTGATTTTATCAAGGTGCTGCAATTTTACATTTAAAAACCCTGCTTGAACCTCATCTAGTCGAGAGTTCATGCCTATATAATCGTTATGGTATTTAATATGCGATCCATAGTTTCGAAGGGCTCTTAATTTATTAGCAAGATCCTCATCATTAGTAAGAACCGCACCCGCATCACCCAACGCACCTAAATTTTTAGTAGGATAAAAGCTAAAGGCAGATATCGTGCTAAAGGTCCCAACTTTTTTTCCACAATAAGTAGCACCATGTGCTTGAGCACAATCTTCGATAATATGCAGCTGGTATTTTTGAGCTAAAGCTTGAATACCTTCCATCTCACAAGGGTGGCCATACAAATGCACGGGCATAATGACTTTAGTTTTTGAAGTGATATGCCTTTCAATTTGATTGATATCAATATTAGCATCAGTTTTATTGGGCTCGACTAATACAGGTTTTAATCCCGCTTTTAAAATACTCAGTATGCTGGCGACATACGCATTCGCCCCAACGATCACTTCCGAGCCTTGAGGCAAATCCAATGCTTGAAGCGCTAAAATTAGCGCATCTAAACCTGATGCCACCCCAACACAAAATCGCATATCATGATATTGTGCGAAAGCTTGTTCGAATTTTTTGACTTGTTCACCGAGGATGTACCATCCAGAAGTCATCACGCTATTAAATTCTTGCGTATAGCTTTCAAAAAATGGGGCATTCAACTTCGCTAAATTTTCATATTCTACTGTACGTTTCATACTAAGGGCTCATTGATATAATCATTGGGATCATATAGTTCTGATGCAACCACCAACAAAATCGGTGATTGTTTAAAATTTCTCATTTCATGCCAATCTTGTGGCTCTAGCACCAACACTTCATTCGGTTTGTTTAAAATAAATACTTCTTCTTTACCCTGCATTTTTACAAGCACTTCACACTGCCCTTGCAAACAAATCATGCCCTGCCATGTCATTTTATGGCGATGCCTGCCTCTTGGCTCATCATTCAAATCATAGATCCAATAAAGTCTTTGAAAAGAAAAGGGTAAAACTTTTTCGAGTACCGTTAAAGAGCCTCTTGAGTCTGTTCTGGTGGGTAATTCAATAATATGAGCCATCTAAAACCTCAGAAATTTTCAAGCGCAAAATAATTATTATTGCGTATTATTTTATTTTTAAATTTTCTTAATCCATCTATTAGCGAAAATGATTTTATTTCTTTGCAATGGATATTAGTATCAAACAGCAAATCATTTAACTGCTCATTTTCCTTCAAATTGCGTTCAATTTTTAATAGCGCACTTACATAAGGTTTATAAATATCTTTTTTAACCGTTTTGGATAGCTTGTAGCCACCGTAATCAACTGCGTTGTTAATAAACTTGACCGCATGAAAGTGATAAAATACTAAATCAAATGATTTGCCAGATGAGCGTTCAACCAATTTAGGATTTACATGCCCTGGCAATAACTCATATTGCTGCACATTCCATGGGGCTACACCGCCACCTAAATTTTCTAACACCTTAACATTACCGAAACGCTCCAACCAATCATCTAAATATTTTTGATCGCCAAATCTACCTGGCTCTACGCGGTTGTAACACCACTCAAGGCAAGCCTTGCGCCACCACAATAAAGCTTCTAAACCCTGTTCATCATTTTTAAAATACATAAATTGAACACAGTATTTTCCAGAAACTTCAGAATGATCATACATCTTTGTGTATCGGTGCTCGGTAATCAAAATAGAATGTTCTACCGCCTCTTCGAGCAAAATGGCAGGATCTTGCCAAAAATAGAGATCTGCATCTAAATAGCAGACATCAGCTAAAAGAAATTTTTCCAAACAATGCAAAATTACCGAAGATGTACAAGTCCAACAATATTCTGCAACGGTACGAGATGATTTCACTTTTAATAGTGCTGGTGTTTCAAATTCTGACAAAGAGATAATCGTTGCATGCTGCAAATTCAGCTTAATTAAGATTTGATATGCAAGGTCATCAAAAGCAAAAATATATAAATGAAAAGACTTGGCTTCATTTAAAAGCGAATTGTAAAGGGCTAACCCTCTTGAAAGATAACGGCTATTGAATAAAGTACAATAGTTCATTGTGAAACCTTAAGTACTTTCAACGTTAACATTTTTGAAAGACTCCAATCCATCCATCTTTTCTGCCAATAATTCCAAAGCTTATCCGGTATAAAATTGACATCAGTAAATCTTTTGCCTGAAGCAATCTCGTCATTGGGGTTTTAAAATACTTAGCGCGGTGAAACGAACTGATAAATGGGCTTTTTCTAAACCAAATATCTCGCAGCATCATTTGTTGTTCTGAATAATACTGTACTTGGCTATCTTTTTTTCCAAATACCATTTGCAAGCCCTCTGGGTGATACGGCTTTACATGATCAAAGTCATCATAAAAGTAATTTGAATATAAGGGGGTAGCAATAACAAGATAACCACCCTTTTTTAATTTTGACAAATAAAAATCTAAAAATGTAAACAAATCGCTTGGTGTAAAATGCTCAATGATATGAGCACAAATAATGACATCAAAAGCAGCATTATTCTCTTGGAATGCTTCCAAAGAAATACAATTTAAACCCCTTTTATTATTTTCTTCGACAATTTGTGGATTTTTATCAATGCCTACTATGTCATACCCCTTTTCCATTAATGGAATAAGGTAGCGTCCATAACCACAGCCGACATCTAAAATTTTGGCACTGGATGTTGCAAATTTATCTATTAGAGCCAATAGCTTAGATTTTTCTTTGTCTGGCGAAATAATATTTTGATATAGTTTCTTGAGCATTTGGCATTTACCTTAAGAAACAAGGAGGTTTTTAGTCTTTCTGAGAATTTTTTTATAAAATGGTACGGACAAACTCTTAAAATAGTTTACATAGATTTTATAAACCTGAGGATTTTTACTAATCGTCATGCGCTCAAGAACAACTGGTTCTTGGGTAACCTCTACATCATACATATTCGTCACACCACAATGCATGCCGGTATTATCAAAGCCTATATTGCGAACTAAGCTCTTCCCAGGGTAGAGCGTCACCATGTCATGAATAAAAGCACTGGCATTCCATCGGATTGCCCATGAATTGTTTTTACCCTTTATCTGATCTTTTAGCATTTGAATATTGGGCTGGGTATTATCAAAATCGAACTCAAAGCACAGTTTCTTCTCTCTCAGTAATTTGAGCAACTTTTCGCCATCAGGTTCAAACTTATCCCAAGCTCTTTTCCATGTGGCCCATCCCCAGCAATCCGCTCCTTTTAAAAAATAGGTTGTAGGTAGGGTTTGCTTGATAGGGAAGGTATAGCCATGAATCGAAGCTACCTTTTCATCCTCTTGGTATACATTTAATCCATCATTCATAAATTCTAAAAAATTCTGCGATACGACGAGGTCATCTTCAACAACAATGACTTTACCGTATTTATTAACAAGTTCCGTTACACCATTAATGATAGATTGCGCTAATCCAAGATTTCTATCTTGTTTGATGATGGTAATTTTTTTAAAGCCCGATAGTGATTCAATCCAATCCCTAACTTCTTGGACATCTTTTTGTGCGCTGGCATCCTTTGGGCCATCAGAAAAAATTGTTAGTTCTGTTTGCACAGCTAACCTATTTTTTAAAAGTGATTCGACTGTTTGCTGGGTATGCCATAAACGTTTATAGACAAACAAAGCGACGGGGGCATGCGACATCAATAATTACTCAATTTTTTTGCTAAAATGTACTGTTAATTTTTTTACTCTGAAGTTCAATCCTCAATACTCATCACTTATTTCAGTTGACCGGCATATTTTGAACTGCCTTGGTCTCGGCAAGAGACAAAATTTCTCCGGCACCAACTTGGCCACTTTGGCAAAAATTATACAGCTTACGAATCAAACTTTCGCCG
>CAZSGE010000107.1:0-4770 GCA_964606325.1 Uncultured Candidatus Berkiella sp. | reverse complement strand
GCGGGTGTAGCTCAATGGTAGAGCAGAAGCTTCCCAAGCCCTAGACCCCGCTGAAAATTCAAGCCGCTGACTGTAAAACCGCCTCGCACAGCGCCTTGATTTCACGCGCCCGTCAGCGGCGCTGTAAACGCGCCGCGATGCCTTCCACGACCGCCCGGCGGTCCATGTAGCGGTCGGCGATCCGCTCGGCCTCTGCCTCGCGCCATCCCATGATCCGCGCCACCTCGGCCACCGACAGGCCGGCAGCGAAGAACCGCGTGGCCGCCGTTCCGCGCAGATCGTGGAAGTGCTTGTCCACGCCGCAGGCGTTGAGCGCGGGCCGGAATGAGCTGTCGAAGCTGTCAGCCGACCGCCATGGCCGTCCCTGCGCGTTGGTGAGCACGAGGGGGCCGAGGCGCGGGCATTCATCCAGCACGGCGCGCAGTTCTGGCAGGATCGGGATGACGGCCCGGGTGCGCCGGCGGCTCTTGAGTGTGGCGCGATCGATGACGCCGCGGGCGAAGTCCACGTCCGACCACGCCAGCGCCACCACGTCCGCCTTCCGCATGCCCGTCAGCGCAGCGATGCGCACGGCGCGGGCCACAGGGGCGGGGCAGGCGTTGACCAGCCGGGCCAGTTCGTCATCGGCCCAGATGATTTCTGCGCGGCCTGGCCCCTCATCCAGCCGGGTCACGCCCTGCGCCGGGTTCCGTTTCAGCTTCTCGTGATCGATGCCCCAAGAAAGCACCCGCGACAGGACCGTCAGCCGGATATTCGCCGTCCGGGGCTTGGCGGCCATGCTGTCGCGCCATTCATAGATCAGCGCCCGCGAGCCCTCGCGCTGGATGGCGTCCAGCGTCATTGGACCGAACACGTCCTTTATGCCGTCAAGGTGGCCGCGCCAGACCCGCCGCGTGCTAGGGGCGAGGCGGGCAAAGTCAGGGCTGGCGATATAATCCTCGATGAGCTTGGCGACGTATCCCGGCGCCGTGGATGGCCTGACCAGTTCGGAATAGCGGCGCGCAAGGTCGCCGGCAGCGTCACGCTCCAGCGCCTCTGCCTCGGCCAGCGTGTCGCCCGCGAAGTTTCCGAACGTCACAGCCCCGCGCTCGCGTCCGCTGCGCCAGTAGATACGCACGCGCCCCGCCTTGCGGATGACGACCCTATGGGCGCCGGGAAGCATAAGCCGCGATCCTCTGGCGTGTCGTCGCGTGTTCATCGGCCGGTGCCTCTGGCGCGGGCGGCGGGATCAGCCCCGCCAGACCGTCTAGCGCGCGGTCAATGGCGCGCAAATCCCAGACCATGCCCCGACCGTTACCAATTGGTTTACAGCCGATTTCTGACGGATGCCGGCCGCCAAGGTATTCGCGCGCCTGCGCGGTCGAGACGAGACGCGGGTTCATCACCTCCCCCTCGGCGCGAAGAACGCCAACACCAACAGCGCCAGGCCGAATACCAACATGGGCGAGGCGTACAGGATCGCAGCGGCGAGGCGGTCGGTGTTGATGTCGATCACGGCTTCTGTTCCTCCAGTGCGCGGGGGTCGTCGTCGCCTTCGTACAGGTCGCCGTGGATGGCCTTCGCTTCATCGATCAGCGATGCGAATAGCTCCAGTTCATCGTCAGTGCTGGACACGTTGCGCGGGTCAGTGAACCCCGCCATCCGCATGACGATCTCTTCCGAGAGAACGGCCTTGTGAAGATGCTCCCGCATCCGTTCGTTCTCGTCGCGAAGCGTGGCGATGGCGTCGGCGGCTTCGGTGGCTGCTGCGTTGAGCGTGTTGAGCAACTCCAGCGCGCTATTGATGCCGTCGCAAAACACGCTGTCTTCATCTGTTGTGACGTGCTTGCCTGTGGCTCTATCGTGTATCTGGCCGTGGTCGATGAAGAAGCGGTCACCCGTGGTTTTCCGCCTTTCCACGACCGCTGACAATGCGGTGGCGGCTTCGCCCCATAGCGCCTCTATCTCGTACAGCGTCAGACCAGCGGTCCCCTTGCGCAACTGCTCAATCAGCTCTTGCGTGCTCATCTACCTCTCCCCAGCTTGCGCGGGTGGTGCGGGAAGCGGACGCCAGTGGGTGTACGGATTTTCGGGAAGCTGATATTTTCCGTTGACCCACTGCGGCGAGAACGCATCCACTATGGTCATCTGACGCTTTGCGCGCTCGATGTATTTTGCCTTGGACCGCCCCGGCGCAAAGAACAGGCACAGCGTCCCATCCTTCGGCGCGCTCTCAATCGTCCGCCATCCGTCATCAGCTTCAGCGCGCGGAAGGGCGGAGAGCGCGGCCTCGATCTTTTCAGCCATGGCGTGCTTATCGACGTAGAAGGCCGTGCCTTCCATGTAATTCCACTGGTTCAGGCGCGGGTCACGCAGCCACGTCAGAACCTCCCGCAGCAGCACCCGCTCCACTGTCTCGTCGTCGTGTGTCATCGTTATCCCCTCAACGGCATCAGGACGCGCACGGACCCAGACGCCCGCGCTGGATCACGCACAAGCACGCCATCGCCTGCGCTGCTCATTGCAAACGTCACGCTCTCGGCGCCGGGCAGGGACGCCAGAATGTCGGCCAGTCGCGCGGACGAGAACTTCGCGGTGATCGGCCCGCCCGTCAGTTCCTCCAGATCGCAGCCTGCGCACGCCGCCGTCGCTGCGCTGCGCTTGTGGAAGGCGTCATAGGCATAGCCCTCGACCTCCAGCCGCTCGCCGTCGAAGGTGAGTTTCGCGCAGCCCTGATCGAACGCGAACACGCTGGCCAGCGTATCCGCCAGCGCGGCCTTGCTGACCGTGGCGTGGATCTTCGCGCCCTTCGGAACGAGGAGGTTCCAGTCGGGAAACGCGCCGTCGATCAGTTTGGTCTTGAACACCACGCCGCCCGCGCGAACGCCGAGCGCCAGGTCGGACACCGTCAGCGTGACACTCTCCCGCCCCTTCGCCATGCCGGCAATGATCGGCAAGGCCTCGCGCGGAATGATTGTGCCGTTGGTGTTGCGCGGCTTGAACGCCACGCGCCCGGCGCCGTCGATGGGCTCGGCCGCCAGCGTGCCGCCGTCCGACGCGACAAGGATAGGCTGCGCGCCCGACAGGTCGAGGAATGCGCCGTTGAGATAATAGCGCGTGTCGCTAACGGCAGCGGATGGCTCGACACATGCGATGGCATCGGCCAGCGCATCGCCCGGCGCTTCCCACTCGACGCCTTCGCTGATCGCCAGATCGAGCGGCAGGTCGGCCGCTGGCAGGTAGGGCAGTTCGGCGCGCGTGGAGCCCTGCGTGATAGCCATCATGCCGCGCTCGGTGACGCCAAGGTCCACCTCGTCTTTCGGCTTCAGGCGCTTCACGAACGCCGCCAGCGCGGCAGCGTCCACCGTGGCCATGCCGTCGCCCTCGGCCTGCAGGTGCGTGCCCGATGACTGCTCTGTGTTCGTGCCCGCAACCAGCAACCCACCACGCTCGAAACGCAGCAGCGTATGCGCAAGGATCGGGATGGTGGACGAGCGCGCAACACCGGCGGCGCGGTGGGCGGCTGCGGCAAGCTCGCCGGCAGGGAGGGAGGCGCGGAAGGTCATGTGTCCAGTTCCTCGATCAGATCGCGCACAGCCTTCACGCGCGCATCGGCGGCGTCTTCGGCTGCGGCGACAAAATAGGTGCGCAGGTCATTCTCGAACCAGCGCACGAGCATTTCCGCCAGCGCGGCGGGGTCTTCAGCGGCGAGGGTCTTGATATTGTCGGCCACCAGGCGCGCGCAGCCCTTGGCAGCGCCAGAGACAAAGCCCTCTGTTGCTGCGGTCGATCCAGCCTGATCCAGCTCACGCTCAAAGCGCGCAACGATTGCGCCCCGCTCTTCGTTGGCGGCGCCCTCAAGGTCTTCCTCGGTGTAGCCCTCGTCAGCCGGAACGCTCTCGTTCAGTTCGCGCACAAGCGCATCGACTGCGGTGGGCGGCAGCTTCGTGGTGTCCAGCGGCACATGGTAGCCAAGGAACCGGATGTGATCTTCGTATGCGTCCGCGCTCATGTCTTGGCCCTCTCTTCATCAAACAGCATCGCCTTCGCCTCGGCTTCCCGCCGGCGCGAGGCCGCAATCTCTTCAGCCGCGCGGATCAGCAGGTCGCCAGTCACGCGCACGAACGGCGCGGCGGGCGTGGCCTGCGCAGCCAGGCGGCGAAGCTCTGGCAACAGGTCATCCATGGGCGGCCTGCTTGCGCATGACGAGCGCCCGGCTGCGCATGCGCGCGGCGTGGTCGATGCCATCGAAGTCGCGCGCGGGATCGTAGAGGCTGGGGGCGTCGAACGGCTCGCGGCCATACGGCGGGCCAAGGTTCAGCTTGCGCTCGTTCCGCGACAGGATGCGGTTGAGGCGGGCGAAGCGGAGGCGGGTGAGGTGGGCGATGATGCGGATCATGCTGCCACCTCAACAGCTTGCGCGACTTCCGCCGCGACCGTCTCGCTGAAGAAATCCAGAATGCGCAGCGTCTCGCGCGCCTTGGCCGTGTCGGGGTATTCAGCAGCGACGTGGGCAACGTAGGCGTCGATGGTCATGAACCGGCAGCCTGCAACGATCTTCGGCGGGCCAACCTCCATGTCGAACAGGTTGAACGTGTAGCCGACATTGATGCGCGTGACGCTGGCGAGGATGCGCCTGATCTTTTCGCCGCTGAGGTCCGCGCGGCTGAGGTCCGCGCCGCTGAGGTACGCGCCGCTGAGGTCCGCGCCGCTGAGGTCCGCGCCGCTGAGGTCCGCGCCGCTGAGGTCCGCGCGGCTGAGGTCCGCGCCGCTGAGGTACGCGCCGCTGAG
>CAZSGE010000106.1:0-4958 GCA_964606325.1 Uncultured Candidatus Berkiella sp. | reverse complement strand
TTGGGGTTCTCTAACGCCTTTTTAAACCAACTCAGCGCCATTGGTAAATTAGGCTGGGGTTCTTCTAGGTATGTTTTGGCAACGGAATCTTGCGCGGCAAAATTTCCTGCCTCGGCCAATTTTTTAATCTGCTCATGAATACAAAGATGCATTTCGATATCTTCATCTTTTTTGAAACATTTTGATTTCGCTTCTAAGACGGCTTCAATATTATCCCAAATGACCAGGGCCCCTTTATCAGAAAAGGGATCAGCTGATTGTCTTTTCTTTTGGATTTCTTGCTTTAATTCTTGGGTGTTTTGTTGTTGTTCTTTAAGGGAGTCAGAAATCGATTTTTTGTCTTGGGCCTGCACGGATAGTGCCATACTGCATAAAAATATAAGAGTTAGCCGCTTTTGCATGAATCACCCAGGATTGAAGAAATTAGACATAGTATAGAATGAAAAGACAGCAAGAGGAAAAGAAAGCTTTCACCAAAAATAAAGAAGGAGCTCACGCCCTGGGGCGTGGGCTCCTGGCATCGGATCCCAGAGGTAAAGAATTGATGCTTTCGTAAAAAGTGAGCGCTCATACCCGAGAGGTGTAGGCAAAAGCGCTTTCGAACACATTTTCAGTTGTTTACAGTTCATCTAAGCAAATGTACTGAGATATCCTGATGTTTTAAATTCAAACACAAAGTTATCTAAACAACATGTAGACACTTTACTCAAATCGACACCAATGCGCAATAAAAATATTAGCCATTTAACTAATTATTTGTACCGTTCGTCGGAAAATTACTACCTTTTATCCCGTTATAAGCATTTTTAAGATTTTTTGAGAAGAGATGACAGGATCTTTTGCTTTAGGTTTGCTCCAATTAGTGGAGCGCGATAGAATGGTTATCGATTCTCTAACTATATAATCCATATGTTGCCCGAAGAAATAACGCCTCTATACAACCTAAATACAATCCCTGCTGAGCTAGCACAAACCATGACCGAACAAGGGTCTTGTGAAGTTAACGCGGTGTTGATTGGTAATGACATTAATTTAAAAGCCCTGATGAATCGGGCATCCCCGCGCAAAGAAAGCGTGATGATCCAGCTTTCGGATAAAAGCTTGGCGATTATTTACCCTTACGGGGCAATTGTTTTTTTTAATGCGACAACTTCTGCGACAGTTGAACTGATTACACGTTGCCAAAAACATGTAACTCAACTGTTCACAACACCTGAAACCGAGCAGTTTACTGTTTTGATTCAGCCTGATCAGCCAGAAGGCATCATTCAAAATAAAGTTTCCATTAAAAAAATTACCAAAGAACACTTAGAGATTATCGGTAATGCCCTCTCTAAAAGCGTGATATTGGAATACCATGAAAACCGTATTGGTAGCTTGTTCGATAAAATTGAACCTATTGCTAAAAGCTTAAAAGAACGTGGCAAGCTAGGCTATAGATCAAATGATTTACTCAGACATATTGGCTCAAGCATCCTAATGGTGCAAGAAATGGTCGGTAAAATTGAAGTCACCGAAAAGCCTTTATTACTCTGGGAACACAGTGAGCTTGAACCTTTACACGCACAATTGGTCGAAGATTTAGAAATCTATGATCGTCAAAGCAGCCTTGAACGCAAGATTGGCTTGATATCAAGCACTGCTCAGATTTCCTTAGAAGTTCTGCAACAACACCATAGCCATCGTTTAGAACTTTACATTCTCATATTGATTGCTATTGAGATTGTCTTGCAGCTTTATATCCATATATTTTAAACCAACATTTGCAAGAATCGAGCCGCACTTACAGTGAGAATTTTGTAGTTGGGATATTCGTATATTTTATACGTGTTTGGCTTCATAACAAGTTGAACACCATGCGCACAATCAAGCTGATTCATCAATTTTAACCATGAGCTGCTTGGTTGTTCTTCGCTTAATTTAACTTCTATAGGTAAAATTGCTTTATTGTTCTGTACGATGACAAAATCAATTTCCTGCCTTTCTTTGTTTTTTAAATAGGCTAATTCAAATTTTCCAAGGCCAGTATCCGTTAAGTAATCACAATACTTTAATAAGTGTGAGGCAATCATATTTTCAAATCGAGCGCCTTTATTGACAACTTCGCTCCAATCCCACAAATATAATTTTGGCTCTTTTTTTACTGCCCGCTTCAACGATTTAGAGTACGGCTTGATTGAATAATAATAATATAGTTCATTTAAATAATTGAGCCAGCGCTTAATTGTGGTATAAGCGACTTCAATATCTTCTCTTAAGGCTTGTATGCTTAATGGTTGACCAACCCGTTCTGGTAGCAAACTAGCCAGCATTTCTACTTGGCTTAGCTCTGGCAATCGACTTAAATCTCGCAGATCTTCTCGTATGATTTTTTCGATGCGATTTTTTTGCCATAGATTCATTGTTCTTTCATTTGCAGCAAATAATGGCTCAGGAAAGGGACCAAATTGATATAAGCTCATGAAAGCTTCTTCAACTTCTATCGAATGAGATTGTACGCCAGAAAATAATTTTAATATGACATCCTTAGGTAGAATCAACTCATGCTTTTCTAATAATTCTGCAAGAGAAAACGGATGTAATCTAAAGTGATAATATCGCCCCATTAAACTATCGCTACCTTTTCGATAGACGTTTAAACGAGCACTACCCGTTACAAGAATATCACATCTATCTTCTTGGGTATCGTATAGACCTTTTACACTTCGCTTCCAGAGCTTTGCTTTGTGTAGCTCATCTAAAATAACGAGTGGTTTGATTTCACCGAAAGCGGAGGGCAATATCATTAGCGGATCTTTTGTCCAAAGGCGCCTAAATTTTATTTCATCCCAATTATAATATTCACCAACGCTTCTTTCTTTTAAAAGCAGCTTTGCCATCGTTGTTTTACCACATTGCCTTGGCCCCGACACAAAAGCCATTTTATTTGCTTTAAAGCAGATATCGTTAATATCGGTTTCAAGATAGCGATGGTATTTCATATGACTATTTTATCGCTAGACGATAAAATAGTCAATTCTTGCCATCATTCCACAACAGTTAATAAGGACAAAAATCAATAAAACACATATAATTCAAAAAGTTATGAATAGACTATTTTATCGACTGACGATAAAATAGTCACAAAATAGAAAAGTATCTTTATGCCCTTTCTACGGCAGCATCTGTTCTTTGCTCTAACCAATAGGTCAGAGCAAATACCACTAAATTTACAATAATGCCTATCAAAGCGCCGTTGAAGGTGGTTTCACCCATGAAGATAAGCCAAAAACAGGTAGCACCAATTCCTGCTATACAACCTAACCAAAAAGCCGTTGCGCTTGCACGTACGCCTAATATACCTGCTACCAGAGGCACTAAAATAAAAGGGGTCCAAAAGTTATAAGCTAATAATAAAATATCTAAGGCACTCTTGGTTGAAATCGCAAACACAGCACCGAGCGCTCCCACAATTACCGTGACAATCCGTGACCATAATAATTCCACTTTAGGCCCAAAAGTTTCTTTTTTCGCCAAAGGTTTCATCACATCATGGCTAATGGAAATGGCCGCCGCATTTAAGAAAGAATCCGCAGAAGACATGACCACCGCCATCATACCCGCAATTGCCAAACCTTTTAAACCGACTGGCATCACTTGCGTGATCACATAAGGTAAGGCCAAGTTAGGATCTAGATCTGGCTTCATGGTGAGTGCCGTTAATCCTACAACGCCAATGAGCATGAAAAAGGGAATAGATAATAAACCACTGTACAAAGTCCCTTTGGCTGTCTCTTTAAAATTTTTGCCAATTAATAGCCGTTGCACATAAGGAGGGACTAAGGTTTCACCAAAAAAGAAATTTAAGAAAAGGCCAAACACAGTAATCAGTGAAAGCGATCCAAACAAAGATACATGATCGGTCGGAACTGAACTCATCACCTTATCGAAACCACCGGCATGCTGTAAGCCAAAAAATAACACCAGCGGTAATGCGACAATCAATACGCAAAAATGAATCACATCATTGGCTACAACGGATTTCATGCCACCAAGTGCGGCATAGATCACCACTATTATCGTGCCTAAAATAATACCGATCGTTGAGTCCATTCCGGTAAGTACATTTAAGACATAACCAAATGCAGCAAACTGTGCGCCGGCAATCCCTGCACAAACAATCCCTGAAGCAACGCCGGTGAGTATTTTACAATTTCTGCCATAAAGCTTGCCCATGATATCGCCCACAGACATTGCATCTTTAAAAGGAGTCATTCTGGGTGCAATCACGGTGGCGACTAAAATTTCTTTGGCACTAAAACCCCACAACGCCACTACATAAACCAGCCCCATGGTAAAAACTTTTTCAGCTAGTCCCATGGTGAAACCACCACCTATAAATGAAGCAGACAAGGTGGCAAAAACAAACGCACTACTATAACCGCGGTTTCCCGTTGAAAAATCATCTAAACTTTTGACAGAGCGGCTAACCCATAACCCAACAAACAAGATCAAAGCAAAATAAGCTGCAATCACGCCATAATCAAAAATCATGAGATTTGCCTCTGTCGTATTCTTTAACTTAATCCTATATCAAATCTGTGACAGATGGATGTGGTATTTTTCCACACACGCTAAGTTGTGCACAGGAGCATTAGTTAAAAATCCAAATTTTTTTTTTTAAAATTTTTTTATAGAAAAATCTGATGATTTTGACAACCTATTGATTTTTAATAATTTTTTATAATCTTTACCTGCTTGACCAACTTGAATAAAAATTATAGCCATGCAATTAGAATTATTTAACAACATTTCATCCACAGACTTATCCACAAGTAAGCTTGCTATATATACACTGATATCTCACAGTAGAAATGGATAAATGCTTACATGAATTTGGGCAAATACGGCTTACAAATTCCATTTCGGCGCATTTTATCTTTGATTTTGACTATCGCAATTAAGGTAAAATAACTATC
>CAZSGE010000105.1:4037-5074 GCA_964606325.1 Uncultured Candidatus Berkiella sp. | reverse complement strand
CGGTCGATAACACAGAGGCTAAGTTCACGCAAAAAGTCGTTAACTATGTTCAAGGCTGGGTGCCACTGCCAGGCAATGTGGATGCGTGGCCATTAGATGTTAAAGTAAATGGTAAACCTGCTGCTGTTTTGTCGCATACCGATCTGCCAGCTGTTTTTGTTGATGCAGGTGAATTAACGATTACGGGACAATTTTTATGGGATGCGACCCCCGATTTTTTACAACTGCCTGCTAACCTTGGTACATTAACATTAACTGTGGCTGGTAAACTGATAGATCAGGCTGTTCGCGATCAACAGGGTAAAGTATGGTTTAAGCCACAAGTTGTCGAAGAACTGTTAAATGAACAAGCAGACTCTTTAACCATCACCGCATTTCGTTTGTTTCAAGATAGCATTCCTTTAATTGATAATACTTTTTTGCGTTTAAAAGCAACGGGCAAAGTACGTGAAGTGAATATTGGCCCTGTTTTGCTCAAAGATAGTTTGCCGATGATGCTGAAAAGCCCCTTGCCAGCCAGAATTGAAGATAATGGCATGTTGCGTATGCAAGTTAAGCCTGGCGTATGGGATATTTCTATTAAAAGCCGTTTTTTAGGTAAACAACAATCACTAGCACTGCCTACTATTTCAGCCCCTTGGCCATCAGTTGAAGTGTGGTCGTTTGCGCCACAGAATGAATTGCGATTAGTTGAAATAGAGCAAGGTAAAAGTATCGATCCACAACAAACAGATATGCCACAGGCTTGGAAAGCTTATCCTAGTTATCTTTTGGAACAAGGAAAATCAATTTCAATTGTTGAAAAACGTCGTGGCCAAGAGAAGCAGCCAAGTGATTTAACCTTGACGCGAAACTTATGGTTGGATTTTCAAGGAAATGGTTTTATTGCACAAGATGTTGTAAGGGGTAATGTTAACGATAGCTGGCGGTTGCAATCACTGAATCCTTTTGCACTCAAGCGCGTTACTATTGATGGGCAAGACAAATTAATTACTCAAATTGATGCGAACTCCCCCCCTGGTGTGGAAGTGCGTCAG
>CAZSGE010000105.1:0-4027 GCA_964606325.1 Uncultured Candidatus Berkiella sp. | reverse complement strand
CAATTTAACAGCAGTGAGTCGTGTGGCAGATAAGCCTTTTAAGTTGCCAGCCGTTGGTTGGGATTTTAATGTGCGTCAGCTTTCAACTATTTTATATTTGCCACCAGGCTTTAAGTTGATAGGTGCATGGGGAGCTGACACCGTAACTCATGCCTGGGTACAAGAATGGACATTGTTAGATTTATTTCTAGTGTTGATTATGGCGGCAGCAGTTGCCAAGTTATTAGGTTTAGGTTGGGGCTTAATAACGCTTGTTACCATGATATTAACTTATCGTGAAGTGGGAGCGCCCATTTATAGCTGGTTAAATCTGATAGCCGCTTTAGCTTTATATAAAGTGCTGCCTCAAGGTCAAGCGCGAAAATTATTTTTATATTATTCAAGAATAAGTTTTGTTGTTTTAGCGATTGTTGCTTTACCTTTTATGATTAAGCAAATTAGAGAAGCTATTTATCCACAATTGACCGCACCAAACCAATCTTATGTGGCTAATGCCGACATGCAAGAGCGTGAAGCAATGCAAAATATGGTCGCAGTGCCGCAATCTCCCCGCGCTGCTGTTTCTGCAATGGGCGAAATGGCGTCAAAAAGTAAATCGCTGATGACTGAGCAATCGATGGATGCGAGTGTTGCCTCAGGTGGGGCAAATCGTGATATGAATCCTGAGCCACCGCCACTTGAAGAGTATGATGCAAACGCAAAAATTCAAACGGGTCCTGGGATCCCAACCTGGAAATGGGATGTTGCTCAGTTAATTTGGAATGGCCCAGTACTTAAAGAACAAAAAATAACGCTTTGGATTTTGCCAAGTTTCGTTATCTCTATTTTAAAATTTTTACAAGTTGGATTAATGTTTGGTTTATTTTATGGATTAACGCGTATTTGGGATAGTCGTGATAAATTTCAAACCCCAGTTTTAAATAAATCCCTTGCATCGTTAAGCATGTTCCTTATCAGTGGTCTGTTTTGTGCCTATTTAGTGCCAGGCACCGTGAAGGCAGATATGCCGGATAAAGCCTTATTGGAAGAACTTAAAGCGCGGCTAACGCGTGCACCAGAATGTATTCCAGAATGTGCCGAAATTTCACGCATGCAAATTGATGCGACTGAGAACCAATTAACCATTCGCGCGAACGTAGCGCTTGCCGCAAAAGTGGCACTTCCTATACCCAGCAGTATGGGTAAATGGATGCCAAGAACGGTGATGGTGAACGGTGTTATTGCAAAAGAAATGCAAATGGAAGAGGGATCACTTTGGCTACAGCTTTCACCAGGTGTTCATGAGATTGTTTTAGAAGGACCGATTGGCGCTCAGGATAAGTTTGAAATATTTGTTCCTTTAAAACCTAAATGGGTAAAAGCAAGCGCCAACGGTTGGAGCATAGATGGGATCTTTAGAAATCAACTGTCCGGCGAAAATTTCTATTTGACTAAAAATAAGGTTGCGAAACAAGAAGAGGTACCTACCATTCAAGCGGGCAGGATACCGCCGTTTGTGAGTGTGACTAAAATTATGAAATTGGGTTTTGATTGGGAAATTCAATATGTCATTAAAAGAGAAGCGCCTTTAAATGGTGGTATAAGAATTGAAATCCCTCTTTTAGATGATGAGTATGTGCTTTCAGATAGTGTTCAAGTGCAAGATAAAAAAGCGATAGTGTCATTAGGCGAGAATCAAGATACCTTAACGTGGAACACAAAGCTGAAAATATCGCCTAACATTGTGTTAAAAGCGATGAATGATCCTGCCGTACAAGAAATCTGGCAATTAGAAGCCATCAACCAATGGCATTGTACCTTTGAAGGTATTCCAATTATTCACCAAAAAAATCCTTCAGGGCGATGGTTTCCAACATGGTATCCTTGGCCAGGTGAGACGCTCAATATACATGTTGTTAAACCACAGGCGGTGCCAGGTAACACATTAACGATAGATAATAGCCGCTTAAATGTTACACCAGGTAAACGTGCTACCGATAATGTATTCAATTTTGTCGCAAGAAGTAGTTTAGGCGGGACCCATACTATTAAGGTTCCTGCTAACACGCTGTTACAAGATGTGCAGATCAATGGTCAAAGCCAACCTATCAATGCTAAAGACGGTGAAATCTCGCTACCGCTGCATCCTGGCAGCCAATCGGTGATGGTGAAATGGCAATCCTCCATGGGGATAAACAGTTACTTTGCGACCCCTATTGTTGATTTGCAGATCCCTAGCAGCAATGCCTTAATCGATATGAAGTTAAGCAAAGACAGATGGATCTTATTTTTAGGGGGGCCAGCGATTGGACCTGCTGTTTTATTTTGGGGAATGTTACTCATTGTTTTGGTTGTTTCAATAGGGCTTGGCCGAATTAAATCCATTCCATTAAATGCTTTGGAATGGTTTTTATTAGGCATTGGCTTGTGCGTCGCAACACCCTTGTCAGTGATTTTTGTGATTGCTTGGTTCTTTGCAATGTATAAAAGAAAAGAAGTCACAACCCAATACAGCGACATTTCTTTTAAGGTGATTCAAGTTAGTTTAGGTTTCTTAACGTTGTTGTTTGTAGTTAGTTTGTTTACAAGTATATCTAATGGTTTATTAGGAACACCGCAAATGCAATTAGGTGCTCCTTATATAGACAATATTAAATCTCTCACCATATTTTCGAATACCTATGATTTGCAGTGGTACCAAGACATGACACAGCAAACACTACCGCATGCTTGGGTCGTTTCGCTGCCACTGTATGTTTATCGGATCTTAATGTTGTTATGGGCATTATGGCTTGCATTTTCTCTTATTAAATGGCTGCAATGGGGATGGCAATGTATGTCTATTAACGGTTTATGGCGCAAGACAACAAATTTACCTGAGGTAAATCAAAACAAAGAATAATATTTTGTAGTATCGCAACAAGTTTGGTACGATTACGCAAATTTATAAATCAGCAATGATTTATGATCGTCGTATTGAAGAGTTGATGCAAACAGCGTTATAGTATGCTTCGTTACTATGTGTTCTGTTTGAGCGACCAAAGTATTATGGTGGTTAGGTTCCTCGTAAGTTTTTCGGTTAGCACATTCAACCGTTATGCATTCCAATGGGAGAGATTGTAGATGAGCAAAATGACAAAAAATAAATTGGCCATGTTGGCCCTAGCGGGCCTTGGTGCCATCGCTGCGGGTACTGCATTCGCTGCTGGTATGACGGTTGACACCAAAGGTGGTCTCGAAGTATTCGAACTCGATGAAAACAACTATTGGTTTAAAATCGGCGGCAGAATGTTCTTCGACCAAGTCTTCTTTAACGATGACAACGAAGATTCTTCCAACAGAAACTATGCATTCCCAAGCGGCGGCCATATCAGAGCTGCTCGTGTAACCCTCAAAGGTGGCGTAGGTCATGATTGGGTTTATAAATTTGATATCGATTTAAGAGACAGAACCGGTTCCGTTAATGCTAACTTCGGTGAAGCGTTCATCGGTTATAGCGGCTGCAAGAACCTTTGGTTCGCGTTAGGTCAAGTAAGTATTCCATTTGGTTTGGAAAACTGGCAAAGTGCTAACGACAATATGTTCATGGAAATCTCCTTACCTACCAGCGCGTTCGCGCCTGACAAAGGTTTAGGTGTTTACGGTGAATGGCATGGCAACATGGTTACCGTTGCTGCTGCTGTTTATCACCCACAAATCGCTGGCGCTCGTCAAACAGGTGATGTGATTTCAAACCCAGTGCAAGTAGCTTCTGCTACTTTGCCAGGTAACCCATTGGTTCCAGTAGCAGGCACGGGGCCTTTCAGCAGCGTACCAGGTAGCGATGATGCCGGTATTGGTGCAAGAATCACTTTCTCACCCGTTCATGACGACTACACCGTTTACCACGCAGGTGTTGCGGCTCGTTATGAAGGCTTGCATTCCAATGCAAACGACTTCAACTACATCGCTGGTTTTGAAACACGTGCGCGTCAAACCCCACGTTTCTTCACCAACATTCCTGTAAACTCAGTGGATAGCCATAACGTTTGGGGCTTTGAAGCTGCTG
>CAZSGE010000104.1:0-5195 GCA_964606325.1 Uncultured Candidatus Berkiella sp. | reverse complement strand
GGATGATGTGCTTTAATGGCGAAGTTCGTCTCGTCCAGCGCATGCTCCACAGCGCAACTCTCCCAAGACCTGGGGGGGGGCTGCAAGTCGTCAGAGAGCTGTAAAGGCATTAAATTATTTACTGCAGCGATGGGCAAGTTAACGCTGGATTTCAAGAAAATATTTTCATGAAAATCTGACAACGAGAAGCACTGTGGTCTGATGCCTTTGCACGATGTATCGTTCAATTTCAATTGATTGATGCAGAAAGAGATACGTATAAGGTTTAGGTGCCATAGGAATTGTGTAATTGCACCTTCTTACATTGTAACATATTGATATTAAGCAAGTTATTTATCATTGCTTGTAACAGACGCCAACTATATGTTGACACAAACCACATTTAGTATTACTATTTGAGGATAACAGCGTTATATGGTTTTTCCTCTATGTATACTAGAAAGTGTCACCTTGACTTGCCACCAAAACAATCTGCGTTTTTATGGGGAGCCAGGCAAACAGGCAAATCCTATTTCTTAAAACACCATTTTAAACATTCAGTATATTATGATTTATTAAATACCCATGAAATTATTAGGCTCACAAAAGCGCCCTATTTACTTCGTGAAGAAGTTTTGGCTTTATCTGAAAAGCAATTAAAGCACCCTATTATCATTGATGAGATACAGAAAGTACCCGACCTACTGAATGAAGTGCATTGGTTAATTGAAAATACAAACGCGCAATTTATTCTATGTGGTTCAAGTGCTCGAAAGCTCAAAACATCATCTACCAATCTTTTAGGTGGCAGAGCTTGGGTTTATCATTTTTATCCTTTAGTTTCTTCTGAAATACCAGATTTCGATTTATTACGAGCATTGCAAAATGGCTTAATTCCAAATCACTATCAAAGTGAACCCACTTATATTCAAGATAGACTTCAAGCTTATATCGACATTTATTTAACAGATGAAATTCGTAATGAAGGTTTGGTGCGTAATTTGGCAGGGTTTGCCCGGTTTTTAGATGTGGTTGGTCTATGTAATGGTGAGATGATCAATGTTAACAATATTGCCCGCGATTGTGGTATTGACCGCAGCACTGTTCAAGGCCACTTTCAAATCCTAGAAGACACGCTACTTGGTTTTCATGTTTACCCCTATCGAAAAAAAATCAAGCGTGACATTATTACTGCTACACCTAAATTTTATTTGTTTGATGTTGGCGTAGCTAATTATCTATCAAAACAACAAGTCACCAGTTTAAAGGGTATCGCTGCTGGCAGAAGCTTTGAGCATTTTATCTTAATGGAATTAATGGCCTATATTGGATTGAATCGAAAACGCATAGATATTACTTATTGGCGTACTAAAACAGGCTTAGAAGTCGATTTTATTTTAGGGCAAGCTAAATTGGCCATTGAGGTAAAACTTAGCGAACAAGTTCATCAGCAAGATTTAAAGGGTTTAATTGCATTCTGTGAGGAACACCCTAAAGCGCAAGCTATTGTTGTTTCTCAAGATAGTCGCCCCAGAATGCTCCAGGTAAACGAGAATTTAACCATTTTAATTCAACCTTGGCAGACATTTTTGAAGAATTTATGGGCAGGCGAAGTGTTCTAATATAATCATCTCGCCCTGCCCTAGATTAATTCTATTACTTGTTACCTTAACAAATTCCCAAATACTAATTCTATGCAATTTCGGAGGCTATCGAACCAATTTTATGGTCCTTCTTGCCAATATTGCCCAATTTTATAACCTATCACTGCCTCCACATGACCGATCAGATAACCAAAACCGTATCCTAATGGCGCTGTGATTGGGGATATAATTATTCCAAGTGGAAATGCAATCATTGCAGCTGATATTGCCCCGACATAGGACTCTACCATTCGGCCGTTCTCTTTTGTTATCTCATAGTCCAGATTATTTTTTCCAGCAACAAAAGATATTATAAAGGATGTAAAACCGCCGGTTACGGCTTGTATTTCTTTTTGAGTTAAAGCTTTCATCTTATATACCTTGTGGCTGGTCGTATTGCATCAACATGTATTGCCCAAGCTGATAACCATAATGACCGTATAATAAACCAAATCCCGAACCAAGTACTAAGCCTAATATAGCACCTGAAAAAGGTGTTAAACCTAAAGTAGCCACTACCTCAGCAGTTGGGAATGCCCCGTTTATCATTCCGGCAATCCCATTAAATGAGGTCATATAGATTTTGGTTTTATCATAATCCCACGCGGAAAAACCAGATAAGGCACAGATCCCTAGGGATAGACCATCTAAACCACCTGAAACGATTTGTGTTTGATAACTCAACAGTTCTTTCATAAGACCGCCTAAAAAATAAAATGCTTGGATTCTACTTTCTTTCATTCAAATAGCAAGGCCTATCGTTTTACTAATACTACTAATAAAATCAAGGTATTTAAAAATTAAGCGGCAATTCAGTTATTTCTGTAGAGCAGAAAGCTTGATAAAACAGCATTATTAACTTGCTCGTTTATAGCAGTTACACAAGAAGACCCGCACCATTCTTGAATTAAAAAATCTAGATAAAAATCTCGGGTTTAAAATTTAATTTTCCCAGTAAAATTTTTAACCATTCAAGGTTTTTTGTTATTTTTCTTGAAATTTATGCTTATAGCACTGTTTGTAATTGTTTTAACTGTCCAAACAGCTGGGCTTTTTCCTGCCCTAAAATCCATTTATCATGGGCCAATGCTTTATTGAGCTCGCCAATATCATCTAGCTTTATTTTCATTGCTACTATTTCTTGTAATAAAACGGCGTTCCGTGTTTTCAGATCATTGGTTATATTCATTTGCTCTTCCCACTTGGCATATAGCTTTTCATGCTGTATTTGCCAGTGTTGCTGCGATTCTGATTTCTGAGTTAATGCTTTATTGGCTTCTATTAACTGAGCAGAAACTGACTCGGCATGCAAGGATACTTCGGTAAGCTTGTGCTGCATGTTATTTTGGGCAGATTGTAGTTGTTCCTGAAGTTGCTGCAAGTCTATTTTTTGTTGACGGAGTGATTCATTTTCTAATTTAAGTTGCTGGACTGTTTGAGTAAGTTCTCGCTGCTGTTGCTCTGCGCGTTGTTGATCGAGCTGACGCTGTTCCAATGAGGCAGCCCGATAGTGCTCTAAATTGGCTTGGGTTTGTCGATTTTGTTTATGTAGCTCTTCAACACGCGTCTGTTTGTCAGCTAGTTGCTGTAAGAGACCATCCTGTTTGATTTGCAAAGCTACTATTTCGGTACGCGCAACGGTAATAATTTGCTCCAGAGCAAGTTTTTCCTGAGCTAACCCGTCACTGGTCTGTTTTAGCTGGTTTTCTGATTGCTGTAGCCTCGCGTTTGCCTGCTCTAGTTCTTGGATAGTTTGATTATGTTGCTTTAGAGCTTGCTGAGTATCATTTTTAATGACTTCCACCCGCTCCTCTGCTTGCGACATAACCCGTTCCCATAACCCCTTGAGTAATACAATCAATTCATCAGGTATTTTTTCCTTTGTGGCTAATTGTTGCAGAGGATCTTGTTTCTCTCGCCAATTTCGTAAATGAGCGCCAATAGTACTATTGCTACCTGTTTTAAGGTGTGCACGAATGCGTTCTATCGTGGGTTCTTGTCCGCTAACCATTAGTTGCTGGGCTACATTAGCGACTTCTAAATAAGTTACACCAGGACGGCTCATAAGTTTCCATTATTTTTGTATCGTCAAACGTTACACATTATATAACGTTATTATTATAATTTTAAGATAGGTAATTTTTAACAATTCTGGCTTCAGATAATTTTGATTATGCGTATCCATGTTTAAAATTTCAAGGTATGATTCATGTCCAGCTGTAGAAAACGCTATTGAGAGTATTATTTTGGAAAAATTAAAGGCGGAAAAATTTACTGAAATTGCAAAAGTGACAGAAACCTATCTGAGTTCACTCTCGCCAGGTACAAACAATCCTTATATTCATGCAGCCACCAGCCATAACACCCGCAAAGCGTATCAAAATGATATTAAACACTTTGCTGATTGGGGGGGGCTATTACCGACTTCACCGGAGATTATTATTCGCTATTTGCAGGAGCTTGCTACTCAGTTAAACCCTCGCACTCTCGTGAGAAGATTAACTGCCATAAAGCACTGGCATACCTATCAAGGTTTTGTTGATCCTACTTCTTATCCTTTAGTACGTAAGACACTAACGGGGATCATGCATGTACATGGTAAGCCAAAACAAAAAGCAACTGCATTGACGGTAGAACATCTCCACTGCATGGTCCAATTCATGAGGCAACAAGATACGTTAGCCATGTGGCGAAATAATGCCATCCTGCAAATTGGTTTCTTTGGTGCTCTTAGGGTCAGTGAACTCATTAACATCAAAATGGAGCAGATCACATTTATGCCGGAAGGCATGGAAATCTTAATACCTCGTTCTAAAACAGACCAAACAGGCACAGGCCAGTATTGTGCACTCCCTTATGGAGATGATGCTTTATGCCCTGTAAAGGCACTCAAAACCTGGTGTGAAAAAGCTAGCATTCAGGAGGGATACATCTTCCGTGAAGTCGATAGATATCAAAATATTGGATCGAAGCCATTAAGCAGCAAAAGCATCAGCACAATTATAAAAACGATTGCAACCAGTTGTCAGCTTCCTAATCCAGAAAATTACAGTAGCCATAGCATGCGCCGTGGATTTGCAACAACAGCAAGTCGTAAAGGCGCATCTTTTGTATCTATTATGCGCCAGGGACGCTGGCGACATGAAGGAACCGTACTTGGTTACATCGAAGAGGGACTACGTTTTGAAGCCAATGCGGCTCTTGTGATTCTTCAAAAAGATAAATCATCTTATTCCCCTGATTAAACTGCTAATTCTTCAGTTGTTGTTAACCATGCAGGTAATCAATCTTCAGCATTTTGTAGCCCTACTTCGCAACTTTGATTTATATACGCTGGCTTTGCCTTTCTTTAGGTTTACCTAAAGCATCAATTAAATTTGTGATTGCTTGCTTTTCATCACTTTTAAGTTCTGATTCAATACTTTTATATAAAGTATCAACTTCATTTTTGCTCGCCTTAGAGTCTAATTCTTTGATAAAATAAATAAGTTTCCCTTTATAATTTGGATCTTTTGATATAATTTTATTTATTGATTCCTTACATTTTGCTATTTCATCTTTGAAGCTATTTTG
>CAZSGE010000103.1:0-5302 GCA_964606325.1 Uncultured Candidatus Berkiella sp. | reverse complement strand
CTTATTTGGTAAAGGTCGTATTGCCCTCATCCCTATCTTAGTAGGTATCGTGTTCGGTTATATCGCCAGCCTATGGTTAGGTATTGTTGATTTTACTGCCGTTTCACAAGCGAGTTGGTTTCAAATTCCTGAATTCAAAACTCCACAAGTGAATTGGCAATGCGCTCTATTAATGATCCCAATTGCTGCTGTTTCTGCAATTGAACATATTGGCGACATCGTTGCGATTGGCGGCATTACGCGTCGTAACTATATTCGCTACCCTGGTTTACATAGAAGCTTACTCGGCGATGGCGTCGCGACCATGGTTGCTTCTTCTATCGGTGGCCCCCCAAGCATTACCTATGCTGAAGTGACAGCGGGCGTTGCGATTACTAAAACTTATAACCCTGGGATTATGACTTGGGCCAGCCTTGCTGCAATCTGCTTAGCTTTTGTTGGTAAAGTTGGTGCTTTCTTACATACCGTTCCTACCCCTGTTATGGGTGGTGTGTTAGTGCTCCTTTTTGGTGCCATAACCGTTACTGGCTTACACCTTCTGATGCAAAGCCAATACGATTTAATGAGCCCACGCAATATGACGATTGTGGGTATTGTTCTTGTTATTCCTGTGGGTGGCTTAACCCTTGGCGCTGATAATTTTGTGATTAGCGGTATTGGTTTAGGTGGTCTTTCTGGTGTCTTGTTGAATATATTGCTGCCAGAGGATAAAGAGAGCAAGCCAGCTGTCGTTTAGCGGTTAATCTGATTAAACACCAGACATTATCTGAAATGTCTGGTGTTTTTCTCCATAACGCCTTCTTCAACTTTTTTGACTATTTCTCTGTTCGTATTGGACGATTTCATCACATCTACTTCCTGGTTAAAATTAGCCCATAGCGACATAATCATCTTGTGTCGATTGGCGTAATATCTTCTGGCTGATTAAAATTAATAATGCACCATCCTCTCTGAGGATTTTTATCTTGCTCAGGAATCACCCTATTTATATTAACCACTATAAATAAGAACAAGCATGTATCCATCTAATTTGGTACTCAGTGGCAAAAGAGCGTACATCGCTAATCTGGTAGAGGGAAATCGGTTCATAACCTTTATTATCACGCTTATCCTTATAAACGCGGTAAGTTTAGGCTTAGAAACTGACCAAAAAATGATTGCGACTTATGGCAATGAACTTTATTGGATAGATAAGGTGATATTAATAGCATTTACCATAGAGATAGCATTAAAGTTCTTTGCTTACCGTTTATCATTTTTTCGATCCGGCTGGAATATATTTGACTTCGTTATCATCGCCATTGCCTGGGCTCCCACGAGCGGCCCATTAGCAGTTTTACGTACTTTAAGAATTTTAAGGGTGCTACGACTGATCTCAGTTGTACCCCAAATGCGACGTGTCATCTCAGCTATTGGGCATTCTATACCCGGTATGGTGTCGGTCGTGGGGGTACTCGCCCTGATTTTCTATGTGTGCTCTGTTCTTGCAACAAAGCTATTTGGAACCCACCCTAACGCCAATATGCAAGAATGGTTTGGTTCTTTGAGCGCTTCAGCTTATACCCTCTTCCAGATTATGACGCTAGAAAGCTGGTCTATGGGGGTTGTGCGCCCCACCATGGAACTCTTCCCCTGGGCGTGGATGTTTTTTCTTCCATTTATCATTATTACTAGCTTCGCCGTTCTCAACTTTTTTATCGGTATTATTGTAGATTCAATGCAAATGGCACAAAAGCTAGAAGCAAAAGAGAGCGGCATTGATGAAAATATGCCCATGACTCAAAAGGATTTCAAGATCTTGCTTGAGCGAATCGTTCAAATCCAAGAACAAATAAACTCTTTACATCCTGGGCAATCAAATCTAAAAGATAAATTTTAACACGACCAGGAATTAACATCAGAGTACACCTGGTCGTGAAAGCATTAACGATGATTTTGTAAAATATTGGGCTCCGTGAAAACCACCCCTTCATAATTTTTGCAGCGCTCTAATTGTGCTACGCAATAATAATTATCCATTCTGCACCCTCTATCCCAAACACCCGGTCTATTGGGTTGAATGTTATAGCCACTAGTTCTGTATTCCTGATACCCACCCAGATCCGAGCTATATTTTTTAAACATATTCGAATCGGCTGATGAAATGCTCGAATAGCCGAGACTAAGCACTGTTAATATACTAAGTGTGTAACGAAGCATGGATCATCTCCCTTGTATCCTCTTTCATAAATATAGAACCACTCTTTTGTTCTCACACCATAAAAGGGAGATGTTCGATCAGCAAAATAGTTATTTGACCAAAATTAATTAAATTTTATACTTTGAAAGATAACGATGTGAACCTATAAAAACCTATAAGGTAACCAAGTGATGTATTGGCTGAATGATCCCCAGGCGTGGTTCGCACTTATCACTCTAACAGCCCTCGAAATTGTCCTGGGTATCGACAATATCATCATGATAACGATTCTCGTTGGCAGACTCCCCAAACATCAAAGACAATCAGCTAGAGTGCTTGGGCTAGGCTTGGCAATGGGAACCCGGATCTTGTTGCTATTCTCGTTAGTCTGGCTTATTCATCTTACAACACCTTTATTCACAGTATTTAATCAAGCCCTCTCAGGAAGAGATCTTGTATTGCTCGTTGGGGGGCTCTTCCTCATAGCCAAAAGTACACACGAAATACATCAATCGTTTGAGCCAAACCACCATAGCACCGAAGTACATGTTGGCAGACATCCAAAATACTTCAGTATTATCATTCAAATTGCCTTAATCGATATCGTTTTTTCTCTGGATTCTGTTATCACTGCGGTTGGTTTAGCAAATCAAATTTCCATCATGGTTATTGCTATTGTTATCTCTGTCCTTATTATGATGTTTTCTGCCAAGGCGATTGGCGATTTTGTCGACGAGCATCCTACCATTAAGATGCTCGCATTAAGCTTCTTGATATTAATTGGTGTCGCACTAATTGGTGAAGGATTAGATATGCATATACCTAAAGGATATATTTATTTCGCCATGGCATATGCTGTGCTCGTAGAAATGCTCAATCTCAAACTCAGAGCACTCATGAAGAAAAGCAATAAAGAATAAGGCCCGCTCCAGTCTATTTGATTAGCGACTAATCAAATAGACTGCGCCAGCAATTAATCCAAAGACAAACAAACCGCGTAAGATAGGTGTTATCATCGCAAGATAGGGTTTGCCAGTTAAAACATTTACTCTATTTTTAGCAAAACGATTTTTGGGATCAAGCTGTACGGCTTTTTCAAAATGCTCAAGTGCTTTGGCAAAGTTCTTTTGCTTTTGATATACCGTCCCTAAGTTACTGTGGGGATCGCATCTTTCACCAAAAACAGCTAAAGATCGATTATAAAGGGAAATTGCTTGCTCATCTTCGCCTAACATTTGATAAATCATACCCGCTAAGTTATAAACATCATCACCGATATTCAAATTATAGATATTCGTAATAACTTTGTTTAAAGCATCTTTTAAATCTTCAACAAATGGCGCATTATAGGTAGGTAACAAATCAAGCACTCTATCATGCAATATCGCATACGCGTTGGGATCCCATTCACTGAATCTTACAAATGCCAACAGTGATTTCTGAGAAAATCGATAATTACTTGTTAAAAACTCGTCGAAGAAATAAATAAATTCCTCTGGACCCGCTGTTTCAATAGATTCCTTGAAGAAACATTTGGTTTGCGTCAATTTATCGAATGGGGTTCCAAGAGAGTAAAGATTTACTTTAAAATCATTACTGTTATTCGTTAGCAAATAATCACCATTGTGCATTTTGCAATACTCACCAACAGCATGAAAATTCACTAAAAACGAATAACAACCATCATAACTATAACGATATTTTTCACTAAACAAATGAAAACGTTCTGGTTGTGAAAGCCCCTTATCTCCGACAATAATGAACGCATTATTTTGTGTCATTTGACGCAAATTGTCACAAAAATCAAACGCCCCAAGAGGCATCATAATTCTGGTTTTTTTATTGTCAAAATAACTCGGATAGTTCAATAATATTTTATTAGCAGTTTGATTAGGGTAATAATTTTCAATATTTGAGGTTATTTCCATTCTCTCAAAATGAAGACGCAAATCATCAAGATGCTGTGATTTTTCAACGTCAAAGTGTTTATAGCGACTTTTTAACCCCAACTTCACTTCATAAAATTTGCCATCTTCATATTCAAATTCATCGTGTTTAACACAGTCAAAAGTATAGTTTGCGATGACGACCAATGGCGTTTTAGCTTTTAAGGATGAAAATTTACGCTGTTTTATCCGTAATTCAAAATCCGTATCGTTTTCTACATCATAAGTGCAAAAATCAATTTCATTGCGTTCACCATATTCTTTAAAACTTTCATTTTCTTGGCAGAAGGTGATACATTTTTCTGTAATATCAGAAATAACATAGCAAAACTTGATGTCAGCTAAGTTATTTTCAGCTAATAGTCTTTTGAATGATTTTAAAAAATAAAAGCTGAATTTACCTGTGCCACTGCCCACTTCTAATAAATAAAAAGTCTCAGTTTGGTGAGAAGGATTGAGCGCTAACCAATCTTTAATATAATTAAGGACAAGATTAGCGTAGCGTTGTCCAATAAAAGCATTACTCGAAATATAAAAAGGAACTTCTTCTTTAAAGGCACGAATGCCCATAGAAGCAAAATAATTACGTTGGATCTGCCAAATCTTTGAAGTAGATAGCCTAACTGGTAACTCAACAAGCCTCGGATCTTGTTCCTGTGTCATCCTTAACCACCCTATCTTCTAGCTGTTTGAAATCCCAGAGATCTTTGTCCATCATTTGACTCGGTCTAATTTGCTGCATCGCACGCAACATATTGCTAGGTACTTTTGGGTTCTCAGCGGCTAGCGAATCTATTAACCTTTTGACCCTTTTTCGCGCAAGATTTTCTTGTGAACCACACAAGTTGCACGGGATAATCGGGAATGCTTTAAGTTTAGCATACTCCGCAATATCCTTTTCTTGACAGTAACTTAAAGGTCTAATCACAATATCCTGCTTATTATCGGCCAACAACTTTGGCGGCATAGAGCGGATTTCACCATTGTAAAAAATCGACATTAAAAGAGAAGTGATCAGATCATCGCGATGATGACCTAAAGCAATTTTGTTAAATCCATTCTCTTTGGCGTAGCGATAAATAATTCCGCGTCTTAGCCTTGAGCATAAACTGCAAAATGTTTGGCCTTCAGGAATTTTATCTTTATACTCGGAATGATGAATAAAAAAATCACCAGA
>CAZSGE010000102.1:0-5328 GCA_964606325.1 Uncultured Candidatus Berkiella sp. | reverse complement strand
AGCGTGAAACTTCAGACCAAGGCATAGCACGAACCATTTCATGAGCATGAATGTCAAATCTAAGCTGATTCAATTTATGTTGAGCCCATGATAGTGCTAAATCATTTTGCATAATTATACCAGGCAGAACCCTAACTGTTTATTGTTTATTTAATTCACATTTGCATATGCTAACATTATTTATCTTCACTTTAGATAAATTCTATTAGGATAGCTTATGCAGCCAGGTCCTGAATCTAAACTTACGGCTAAGCTACATTCACCACCGGTTATCTGTGAGGCCAATTTAGAGGCGATTGCCAAGGCTATCCCGGATCTGATTAGTTTGATTTTTGGGTTATTGCCACCAAAACAATTTTTACCGATGCGAGCGTTGAATAAAAGATGCAAGGCTATTATTGAAGCTAGCTTAATCAACACCCATGTTCGTCCAAGTCAGATTTGCTTGTTTGAATCGCAACAAAATGAAATTGATTGTCTTTTAGCAAACAAAAAGGCTATTTTAAGAACCCCAAAATATGGATCTGGTGTTGTAAGGCCGGATGATGAACTGAAAAAAGCATTTGCTGAGGTAGAAAAACTTCCTAACGTTCATTCTTCATTTAGCTTATACCGACGTCATCTTGCACTTAATGATATTAATATCCATATTATTTACAATAGGCTAAATTATGAACATTTATCGGATATGTTTACTTTCAATAAGGTTATCGATTTATCAGGACTTTACCTAACCAGGTTACCTTCCGATCTCTTTGAGCTATTTTGCAATCAAGGTTTTTACAGATTGCCGATTGTGTTGTGTGCCGCCAATAATTGTCTGACACAAATACCCCTATCACTAACGAGATTGTTTAACCTCAAAGTGTTGGATTTGTCCGCAAACAAGTTGCAAGCTATTCCCTACAATATACATGCTTTCACAGAGTTAGAAACGCTATTGTTAGCCAATAATTATATTGAGACAATTCCCTTAGAACTGGTAAGATTACCAAAATTGAGAACTTTAGATGTGCGCAGAAATTGCTTAAGAGCTTTACCCGAGGAGCTTTCCTCACTTAAGCTAAAAAGACCAAGAGAAGCTTTGAAAATAATGAGTCCCAATATAAATTATGAACAATATAGTGCGAATTTACCAGAGTTTCTATCAATTTCAAAACCACAATTACTTTCAACACAGCGTGGTATACATTTTGAAGTAGATGAAGTGAATCGCGTACTAGCAACATTAAGCATGAGCTCAAGAAGGACATAAAAGTGATACAGTATTCCCCAGCATGGTCTCATGGCGATCTGAAAGAAGTTTTTCCTAATATCTTTTTTGTCATGGGAACTAATATTACAACGCACGATGGTCTCGAACTACAACATAGCCGAAATATGGTGGTAGTAAAAAACGCGAATGAATTGACTTTGATCAATACGGTTCGACTAAATGAGGCCGGTCTCGTCGCTCTCAATAAATTGGGAAAAGTTACCAATGTGGTGAGAATTGGTGCCTTTCATGGCAGAGATGATGCATTTTACCTAGATAGGTTTTCTGCAAAACTTTGGGCGCTACCTGGCGTGAAACATGAACATCATAAAATAACGGATTTTGAGCTTGGCGCCAATCAAATGCCATTCCCTAATAGTACCTTATTTGTATTTGAAACCTCAATTCATCCAGAGGCGATAATTCATCTTGATCAAGAAGGTGGAATCCTCATTACTTGTGACAGCGTAAAAAATTGGGTTAACCAGGATCCTTTCTTTAGTGAATCAACAGCAAAACTTTATCAAACATTGGGATTTTTTGGTAAGGCATCGATTTCTAAAATATGGCAAGATGCAACGCAAGTAAAAGAAAATGATTTTGCGAGATTAAAAAAATTATCATTCAATCACCTTATTAGTGCTCACGGAGAGCCTTTACTAGATGAAGCGTATGACAGGCTGATGCAGTCCATATATCACGAGTTTGCAGTTTAGATCTATTTTTGATCACAGGGATTACAACTAAATACAAAGACAGCTCAATGCTGGTCTAAAATATCGATGTTAACCACACCTAAAGTAGCCATCCAATTGATTTAGGATCCTAAGGAGACATCATGAGCTCATATCAAAAACGCGGTATTGATTTATTATTGGATCCTACGTTAAATAAATCCACTGGCTTTACTGAATCCGAAAAACAAGAATATGGGTTGGTAGGCTTGGTTCCTGATATCACTGAAACTATTGATATTCAAATCCAACGTGTGTTGATGCAATTGGGACATAAAACCACTAATTTAGACAAATACATTTACCTGATGAATTTACTAGATCATAATGAAACGCTATTTTATCGCACACTGATGTCTGATCCTGCTCGCTTTTTACCCATCGTTTACGATCCGACTATTGGTGAAGCTTGTTTAAAATTTGGTCATATCTATCGTCAAGCGCGAGGTATGTATCTTTCAATTGACAGAAAAGGTCAGGTAAAAGATATCCTCAAAAATTGGCCACAAAAAGATGTGCGTTTTATTTGTGTCACGGATGGTGGGAGAATTTTAGGTTTAGGTGATTTAGGTGCCAATGGCGCAGGTATTCCCATCGGTAAATTACAATTGTATACAGCAACCGCAGGTGTGCCACCTTATTGTTTATTGCCAATGTATTTGGATGCAGGAACGAATAACGAACAATATTTACGCGACCCCCTATATTTAGGGCGGCGACAAAAGCGCGTACCCTCCAAAGAATTATTCTCCTTTGTTGATGAGTTTGTTGAAGCGGTTCAAGAAGTGTTTCCCAAATGTTGCATTCATTTTGAGGATTGGACCGGCGCAGATGCGGTGCATTTGCTTGAACGCTATCGTGATAATTATTGTGTTTATAATGACGATGTTCAAGGCACTGCTGGTATAACGTTAGCAGGCATGATTAACGCTGCTAAGTTAAAGGGAACCGATCTTAAAGATGAAAAGTACTTATTTTTAGGTGCAGGCTCTGCTGCTATTGGCTTGGCAAACTTGATGTGCACAGCGCTGGTTGCCCAAGGCATGAGTTTAAAAGAAGCGCAATCACGCATTTATATGTTTGATGTGAATGGCTTGCTTGAATCTACAAGAACGGATCTCTTTGACTTTCAACGAAGGTATGCACATTTACATACGCCAACGCAAGATTTTATCACTGCGATTGAAAGCATCAAACCCACTGCTATTATCGGTGTGAGTACAATGGGTGGCGCTTTTACGCAAAAAGTTGTGGAAACCATGTCGCGACTGAATAAACGCCCCATCATTTTTGCGTTATCAAATCCAACAGAGCATGCCGAATGTACTGCGCAACAAGCATATCAGTGGTCTAATGGCGCTGCCATTTTCGCGGCAGGCATACCATTTGATCCAGTGCATATTAATAACCAAACCTTTTTACCTGGGCAAGCAAATAACTTTTTTATCTTTCCTGCCATTGGTTTGGCCGTTTTTGCAACGCAAGCAAAACGTATTCCCGATGAGCTATTTATTGAAGCAGCACATGCGGTGGCAGATCAAGTGCCATCTGAGTTATTAAAGCAAGGATTACTTTATCCCTTGCAAGCAAATATTCTTGAGGTTGAAATTAAAACAGCATGTCGTGTAGCCAAATTGATTTTTGATAGTGGGTTAGCGCGTGTTGAGCAACCTACTGATCTAGAATCCTTTATCAGGAAGCAGATATACTCGCCGAAATATGAGCGTTGATGTTTGATTTTTTCTGTAACATGCCCTAACCGTTAATCTGGTTATGTTTGCCGTTAAGTATGAAGCCTTTTAAGGTATGACAAGTATTATGGTATATTTGTCATAATTTTATATAACGGACACACCAAATGAGCGATTACACTATTCCTGCCAGCAGTACCTGCTTAAGCGCAACGCAAGCGATACAAAAAATTGCTAACCCCTTTTTCAAGGCTACAGGGTTTAATTTTTTTAGCTATGCGCGTGATTTTGATGTTAATAAAAGTATTTCGTTGCAAACGAATCCTGATTTGTACTTAGCCTGGTTTGAAAATAAAAGTCCGTATTGCTCTGCAAGTATTCAAAATGGTGTATATTCTTGGGACGATATTCAAAATGATGGGCTCATTGAGGGAACGAGAGTATTAGGACATGATAATGGCATTTATGTTTTTAAACGTCATGAAACTTATTCTGAAGTTTTTGGTTTAAGCTCACCTTTAGATTCATTTAATAATCTTCAGTTTTATGTCAATAATATGAGCTTAATCAATAAGTTCTTTTTATATTTTAAAGATCAAGCGGCAAAAATTATAAAATCGGCCATATCAGATCCAGTTGAGTTGCCTGAATACATGCTGAGTCAACCTCTTGATGATGAGAAACATAACCAAGCATTAGATGACTTGCATCAGTCCTTAGATATTAAAAAGTATTATTTCGATGATAAATATGATGGCATCAGATTTTCCAATCGTGAAAAGGAATGTATTGTTTATTACTTAAAGGGAAAATCCACCTCTGAAATCGCCAACATTCTGAATTTAAAGAAAGTTACTGTTGATACCTATATGCGAAATATTAAATTTAAGTTTAATTGTACATCGCGTAGTCAACTGTACGAAGTGCTATGGAAGCTTGATATATTCAAGACTAATGGCGTATTTTGATTATTGGGTTTGTATTGATGCTAAAAAATAAGGGGCTGATTGCCCCTTATTTTTTGGTGGGTGAGGTATTGGTTGCATTTTGAGATTGCGGATTTACCTTTCCAGACTTTTTCTTTTGATCTTTTTTATCTTTTCTTTTGCGCATTTCTTGATAGCGAGTAGATGGTTGATTTGAAACCGGAGTGTGTGCAATGGCAGCATTTAATAGCGCAGCTTCTAAGTCTAACGAAGTGAATTGACTTGATGCTTGCTGCTTTTGCAGGGCTAGTGTTTGATTGAGCTTAAGTTGCTCTGAGAGTTGCTTTTCAAGCGCTAAGATTCTCAGCGAAAGTTCAGCGTTTTCTTCACTATCGGAATCGGAATCAGAATGTAATGTCACGCCTTGAGTAGTCATATTTTTATCTCTTTGGATTACATCAACCTACTATTTATAGTTATTACTTATAAAAGTCAACTCGAATGTTGCAAAGCTACTTATTGGGATAATGAATAATATCGTGAATACACGCCATTTTTGCCGTCATATTGCGGTAGCCATGTGGTTGATTGGCATTAAAACGTATGCCTTCACCTTTACGTAAAAGGTGCCATTCTCCATTAATTAACAGCTCCATTTTACCACTTGCCACAATCACATTTTCTATCACACCATGTTTGTGTGGGGGGGATAAGTGCTCACA
>CAZSGE010000101.1:0-5386 GCA_964606325.1 Uncultured Candidatus Berkiella sp. | reverse complement strand
TGAGTTTGGGTAGAGAGGGAAAAGCGGAATGCAATTGTTGAATGTCTCGTAGTAAACATTTCACAAAAAAGTCGCTTAACACTTTATTTTGTTTTTTACCCAGCAATTTGACGCTGGCTTCTAAATCCAATGGAGGAGAAACCGCGACTAAGCTATCAATATTACCACTTCGTCGTTCGCCATCTTCACCTGCCATTTTAAGCACAATATTTGCACCTAGCGAAAAACCAATGAGTGTGACAGGGCTTTGTGGGAAGAGCAAAGCGAGGGCGCAAAGCACCTCACGCGTATCCTCACTGCGCCCACTGTGATAAAGATGCTTGGCAAGCCCAAAACCCGCGCCGCAGCCTCTTAGGTTCATGCGCAGCACGCGATAACCATGGTTCACAAAATATTTAGCTGCTCGAATTAAATACTTAGAGCGATGCGAGCCTGTTAGGCCATGAACGAGCAAAATTGTCCGAGTTTGGGGTGAAACAAGTGGGGGGCAATTTTCAATCAAGACGATTTTGTCGCCGTCCTCTAGAGTGATTTCATGTTGCTTGCTATTGTTTATAAACGGGCTGTATGGGAAGTAATATGAAGCAATAGTTTGCCTTAATCCCTTGTTAAGACCAGGCAGGGGATAAAAAGGAGGTAATTCTAATTGTTTTAAGATATCTTGGGACATAGGCTTTCTTTGTGTTGTTTAGCCAAGGATATACCGGTTAAGTTGAGAAGTCTAAATAGGAGGTTCTGGGCCTCCATATTATACCATTATCATTAGTGGTTATTTATCATACTAAATTAGGGATGTTTCGTATGAGTGCGATTAACAAGCAACAGTTCTTGTCAGTGATTGGGATATCGTTATTTTTATTGCATGGTTGCAATAGACCCCAGCCCCCTAAAACTAGCTCTGCACAAGATATTCTTAATTATAATGATATACAGCCCACGCAAGTGGCAGAAAATGCCTATGAATGTGAAAAACTCATTCAGCAAAAACAATATCAAGAAGCTTATGCCGGTTGTTTGTATAAAGCGCAGCGTGGCGATCTGGATGCCCAAGTGTTGCTGGCAACCTTATATTTCAATGGTCAATTGGGAAATGTTGACTGGGATCAAGGGGTGCATTGGATCTTAAAAGCAGCGGAACAAGGACATCCTGGTGCCCAGTATTTATTAGCCAAGCGTTATGAAAACGGTGAAGGCCTTAATAAAGATGAAACATTAGCTTTTAAGTGGTTGACGCTTTCTGCGAAAGCGAATTACATTCCCGCTCAGTCGCTATTAGGTGAATATTACCTTGAAGGTAAGGGCACACCAAGAGATTATAATATTGCACGCCAATGGCTAGTGAATAGTTCTCAACAAGGTGATGCTTATGCGCAATACCTACTAGGTAAGATCTATATTGAAGCGCTTGGGGTCAATAAGAATGTTTATCTAGGAGAGCGTTATTTGCTTCAAGCCGCCGAGCAAAATGTGCTACCTGCTCAACTTGAACTTGCGAATCTATATCAAGAAGGAATTGCTATTCCACGAAATGAAGCGGTTGCCTATAAATGGTATTTGGCAGCGGCAAGCCAAGGTGAGCCTCAAAGTATGACAGTGGTTGGCATGAGCTTAATTACGGGCGCTAAAGATCAGCAAAATATAGAAAAAGGCACAGCCTATCTAAAGCAAGCTGCAGATAAAGGATATTATCCTGCGCAATATGCGCTAGCCTCATTGTATCTAGATGGGCATCCGGTGCTTAAAGATAAGTACACTGCTATTGAATATTTGCGCAAAGCAGCAGTTGGTGGTTCAACAGATGCACAAATTAAACTTTCAAAGCTATTAGTTGAATTTTCGTTACCACAATATGACAAAGTGGCATTTTACTGGACAAGTCAAGCTGCTAGTAAAAGTATGGATGCTCAATATCAGTTAGGTTGTTTTTATGTTGATGGCATTGGTACTGAAATTGATTATGACAGGGCCTTTCAAATTTTTAATCAATTAGCGGCTCAAAATCACCATGAAGCCGAAATGAAGTTAGGTCAAATGTATTACTATGGTCAAGGTGTCGATAAAGATAGCGATGTCTCTAAAAAGTGGTTTTTGCGCGCTGCCAGAAGTGGTGTAAACGAAGCCAAAAATTGGGTAGCTATTTTGTTTCGTGATGGTATAGATACGGTGCAAGATGAGCAAACCCAAGAAGAAATCAATCAATGGATTCAATATTCTGCTGATAATGGCGATCCGCAAGGCCTTTACATGAAAGGTATGAATCATCTGTATGGTCGAAATAGTTTTACGCAAAATGTTGAATATGGTCTTGAGCTAATTGAAGCTGCTGCTCAAGAGGGATTTGTACCCGCTCAGCGTGAGTTAGGTGTTGTTTATGAGCAGGGTTTATTTGGATTAAGCAACTCGGATAAGGCGTATAACTGGTATTTAAAAGCCTCACAAAATGGTGATAGCTATGCGCAATATCGCTTAGCGCATTTATATTTTGTGGGTGAAGGTGTTGCCAAAAATGATATTCAATCTTATGCCTGGGCAAGTCTTGCTGCAATGAGTGGCAAAGAAGAGGCCACCGCCTTGCGAGATGAAATATCGTTAACTTTAAAATCTCATGATTTAGCCAAAGCGCGTGATCTTTCCGATCAATATTTTAATGAACGCAAAAAATCAACACAAACCTTTACTCAAACCAGCTTGGAGTTAAGCAGAGCGACAAGTGAATGAGTAACGCAGCATAATTTCAAAATGGAAAGAGTAAAGATGTCGGCGAGTAAGACAATCATAAAAATTGGCCTTTTAACCATTGCCATCTTTGCTGTCTTACTCATCGCATTAAACTATGTGTTTGATGAGAACAGGTATAAAATTGTTCTGCAAGAGCAACTCAATAAAATGACGGGTGTCAAGATCGTGCTTGATGGCCCTATGGACATATCCTTTTTTCCCTTGCCCCATGTCAGTCTCAAAGATGTCAAACTTAACATTGATATCGGAAAGAATAAAGCGCTTACTTTTCAAGTGAAAGCATTATCTTTCGCGTTACCTTGGAAGTCATTTTTTGAAGATATCAAAGAAATTAGTGATATTCAGGCGCAATCTATCCTTGTAAATTATGACGATAATAAAAATCAAGGTCTTTCCCTCTTTTTTGAGCATTTTGAGGGGGACATCATCAATACAATGGATAAGCTAGATGTTCCTGAATTTGAGCTTAGTCTTGGTAACAACAAGATCAAAGGTGATGTTGTTATTTCTTTTGCCAATAATCAAACGGATGTAAAGGGAAATCTTGAAACCCAGCAATGGCAAAGTTTTGTATCTTCATCTCACTTTGGGGCAACAGATAAAGCTATTTTAAACAAAATACTGCATGACCAATGGCTAAAACAGGTTAATGTTGATTTGAAAGTTAAAATAAATAAACTCATTCTCAAAGATGATACTCTAAAAGAGGCAAAATTTGCTGTTACGATAAAAGATAATCGATTAACGGTAGTTTATAAAGGCAAAATTGCAGCGATTGAACATTCCGGTAAGGTTACCTTGCAAAATAGCGAAAACAATAAACCGCTCATCACAGTTGATTTTAAGGTAAACGATCCCGAAAAAACTAAGAACATGGAAGGTGTTCTTAAAGCCCTTTATGAAACGGATAGCCCACAGGTGAAAGTTTTTCTCAAGCTAGCTCAGCTTAAGATCCCTGTTTCAGATAATAATCCTTCCTCGAACCGTTTTTTTTTAACTGAATTTATTTCATTTGATCGTTTACAAGCCTTAAACGCTGATTTTGTTATTCAAGCTGTTGATGTGCTCATCGGCACAATACCATTACAAAATATAACGTTTGAGGCAAAATTTAAAAAAAATGAAATCAAACTCACGAGTAAAGGACAATTTAAAAATGGGGAGCAAGTCAGTCATTTTGACATTAAGTTTAATGAAAAACAGCCTGATGTTTCGCTTGACGCAGTGATTGATCTTAAAAATGCTGATGCCAGTGAAGTCATGAAACTATTTAATAAAGCATCTACCTTGCAAGGCGGACAGCTTAATTTAAGTTTTAAAGGGAATTCAAAAGGAGCAAATCCCCATGCGTTAATGGCAAATGTAAATGGAAAAGCGGTTGTCTTTATACAGAACATGACGCTACTTAACAAAGCGATTGATTCAAGACAGGTTGATATTTTTGCTGCTATTTTAAAATCCATTCATTCAAAAAAGAATGAGACCTTATTTGAGTGTGTGGCCGTTAAATTAGATTTTATGAATGGTATTGCCAAAGCTAATAGAAGTGTTGCCCTTGAAACACCTGATATCTATGCGTTGGGGGCGGGAACACTTAATTTGCGTACTCAAATACTTGATTTTGCTTTTGAGTTGCAGCCTCGTAGTAATCTCAATGTTGAAATTGGTTCCATCGATCATCTGGTTTACCTTAAAGGTACATTACAATCGCCCCAAATTAGCATGAGCCCCAAAGGCCTTATCAAAGAAGGTGGTACATTGGTTTTGGGCGTAGCGACAGGGGGGCTCTCTGTACTGGCAGAAAAACTCTACAAAGTAGCCACCAAAACAAATTCTCCTTGCAAGCAGGTCCTGAATGCAAGCTAAGTTGTTTTCTCATTTTCTAAACGGCAAAAGTAAGCACCCCATTGACTGAGTGTATTGGCTAACATACAATCAAAGACATAGAAGTATGAAAACAATAACACTTAGGTGGAAATAGCTATGAGTCCCAAGCAAGCCAGAGTCATTAAAACAACAGAAGATGATGTGACTATCTACCAAATTATTGGCCTAGAAAATAACCCAAAAGCCTTTAAAAACACCTATCTGGAGCTTCTTAACCTAATTAAGCTAAACATGCTAAAAATTGTCTCTGCTGGGGAGTCTATTCCCGTTATCCGAACTCATCAAAGCTTAGAGATTCATTAATTATCAATATTTGGTATGATAGCCCAAAATTGTGCGCCAGCCCCCTAAGAGAACAAGCAAATGCAACAAATTTTACAGCTTAAACCTATGAGTGGTGATGCTCCTATTGTGGAGCTTACTGCTGAGCAAAAGCAAAGAAAATTCGAAAAACTCGAAAAGAAACTCCTTCATTATTTAGGCAGGGCGATATCGGATTTTGGTCTGATTAAGAAAAATGATCGCATTTTGGTGTGTGTGTCAGGGGGGAAAGATTCTTTCACCATGATGACGTTGCTGAGTATTATTCGTAAACGCACCAATGTACCGTTTGATATTTTTGCCTTTACTTTAGATCAATCTCAGCCGGGTTGGGACGATTCTCACTTAAGAAAATACATGGATGAAACTGGGATCCCTTACGAAATTTTAACCCGTGACACCTATTCAATCGTAAAAGATAAAATTCCTGAAGGCCAAA
>CAZSGE010000100.1:0-5551 GCA_964606325.1 Uncultured Candidatus Berkiella sp. | reverse complement strand
AGGGGCAATCATTGCCCCCCATGAGGTTTGGTTAAATCAGTTATACAATGCTTTAGCGATAAAGTCACGCTCCCACTAAGGCCCACTTGGTAAGTCTACACATTTTTCCTTCGTGGGATCATAGAATTGTTTCTCACTACAATTAGCCTCTTTTGCAGCTTCTTGTTGTGCATCCATGCTGTCTTGCGCACTTTGTTGCGCTTGTTGCGCTTGTGCAGAAGCATCTTTAAGTGTTTGATTAAGTTTATCCATGGCTGTATTCATTTTTGCCATGACTGAATTCATTGTCGCTAATAGCGCCATTTGCTGCTCAGACACACGAAATTGTTGAAATTGCATCCATGAGTTAAAGGCCTGCATATGAGCAATTTCACGCAGTAAAGCTGTATCAGAAGATGCACTGATTTGAGTGTACCAGGCCGGGTTTGTAAAGCGTTGAGCACTGTATTCATCCATCTTTTCCATCAAACTTACTTGTGAATCAGGTCCTTGTGTTCGCCTTGCAACAATATCACTCAATGCGCTCATACTGACTGAAACAATTGCATTTTCGACTAAAGCATCTACTACAGCATTCGCAGCAGCGCCTTTGACACCACCACCCAAACCTGTCATCTTAGCTACCTGCATTTGAGCCTTCAAGGCAGGATCCACCGATGGAAACGGCCGCAATGTCAAGGTAATCATTTGCTGACTTTGAGCAGGTGAAATATTTCCTTTTTTCAAGTTGGGTGTTTGCAAAAATTGCCCCAAATTGATAACTGTTAAGCCAGAGGTATCACCTGAGTTCACGAAAGGCCCAAAGTATTTTTCATATACATTGTCTTTAGTCAATGGTGTGTCCAAAGGTATAACGTTCTCAGTTGACCCTGAAGAAGCTTCTCCAACGAGAGGACCTGTAAAACTACCGGAAGTATTATAATCCTTGATGGCGCTCAATAGGGTTGCATTTGACAATTTAAGGGCTGCTTCCCCCACTTTGGATTTACCAACCACACCTCCTGCTTGGACAGCCCATATGCTTCCAGGGGCAGCCATAAATAGCAGTTGCTGGTTGTACTGATACTCGTTCATCTTTGCCGCCGCTTCAAAGTTGAGTAACGCTTGAAGCTGCTCATCATTTTTCATATGAATATTCATAAAGTCGAGCATGGATTGCGTATTGGATTTAATGTCTGGTAATACGCCTAAGTTCTCATTCACTTTAGTAAAATTGGTTTCATTGCTACTACGCAATGCATTAATTGCGGCGACATCCTCTGGATCGGCATACGTCAGTGTTGGTGCCATGAACACGCCCACAAGCAGCATGACACTTATCATCTGTTTTGCTTTGTAACTTTTCATAACACACTCACTTAATATTGCTGTTAATACCATTAATTCATTTGATCAAATACTTTACCAGTCGATCTCTTTTGCTCATCTATAGTCGAATCGCTGGGAGGAGCACTTGGCGACCCGCTTGAACTGCTGCCACTACAAGCTAAGGTAGCGGGAGTACCTAACGTAAAAGTAGCTGGATCTTTGTCGATACATGGCGGCGGTGGCATAAACTTATCAAGATCGCTCTTCAGCGCATTGATTGCCGTAGCAGAGTCAATGCCTTCTGCTGAAAGATGAGCCGCATCGGCTTGCCAGTCGGCCATTGCATTGGAGCCTAAAACTGACATGGCCATAATAAGGAGCACTTTGGGTAAATTACTCATGATTAGACTCCAAGGCTTTTAACACTAAATTAATTCTCTCTGGCGCAAAAACGCGTCCTAACAACTGTAAACGTTCAAACGATAAATTTCGTTTCAAAAATAATTCTGCATATTTGTTTTTGTGGGCCGGATCTTTTGTTTGTTCTTCAGCATAAATTAATAATTTCGAAGCGGTGCCAGGTTTTAACACATCCAAAAATTGCATCAAACGTAGCGCTCGCCCTGAATGCATATTAGCCAATACTTTGATCAACACAGCTTCATCTGTAATTTCAAAATCCGTTATGGTATCAAGATGTTCACCAAGCTTTAGCAGCGATTCCTCAACCGTTGGCTCAGTATCAGCCGCCCAATGTTCTATGCCTTCCATTGAAGTAACAATACGATACAAAGTACGCTTGTCGTAGTCGTGCCAAAACGTGTGCACTGCTTCAAGGGACATATCGGGCATTCACTTCTCCTTCACTTATGACCTATAATAAAGTTAATTCTTAATAGGTCATTTTGACACATTATTCATACTTGAATTTATTTAAGGGGTATCACTAACATATTACCCCTATTTAAATTTCAAAACTAGCATTCACACCTAATAATTAAACCAGTGAGCGGTTAAACGAATTTAATTTTTGCCTTACGACTGTAAGTGAATTTTTTTCGCATAATAGTTCCCTTAAAATTACACTTATTTATGACCTATCAGCAAACAGTCTTAAAAAATCGCTTACACACTCCAAAAATAACCGGTTATAATTTCTGTCGATTTATGTTACATGATAAACTGATGTTATTATGTAAACATTATCTAAAGAACACTCGATAACTAAAAGTAAGACATAGCATTTATTATGAGAAAATAGAGTGTGGATACAAATAACGAAATGGAAATGAGGTAGCTTATGGGTATGTTTAAAAAAGTTGGTGGTCGCATTGTAGACGTGCGCGTCGACAAATGGATGAGCTGGGATTATTTAAGCGAAACTGCTGATCATTTTAAAGCCCTTTTCGTCGATATTGTTGTACCCAAAAAAGCAAATACCGTAGAAACCTTTGAAGAAGCCTTACAGCGTTTGGATCTCACCGAAGAAGATCTGATCGAGCGTCAGAAAGAATTTACCCGCTTATGTTATTTCTTTTTAGCACTTGCCTTAGTAGTGGTGGCTTATGCACTGTATATGGCATTTGCAGGTGGCATGATGGCCTCTTTAATTTCATTTTGTTTAGCACTTTATGCCCTCACCCAAGCATTTCGTTTCCATTTCTGGCTTTTTCAAATTAAAAATAGAAAATTAGGGTGCAGCATCAAAGAATGGATGAATTCTGAAGTCATGCAAAGTTCTTCAAGCTCACTCACCGTGAAAAGTGACAAAAATATAGCTGGACGCGAATCTCAAAAGAAGGCGAAGTAATGAGGCTCATTCGTAACATTGCTTTATTTATTCTATTATATACGCCTGCATTGGCATTTGCAGCGATATTGGATGTTGCGCCTACTGATAAATCCATGCAGTATTTAGGTCAAATTTTTGGCGCGATGGGCTCATTGCCTTTAACCGCTAGTGGTAACCCACTTATTGCCAACCTGTATTATCTTTTCAACGAAATTGTGTTTGCCTTGGCTATTGTCATCGTTATTGTCACTACAGTGATAGGTACGATTAACACTGCTCAAGAAGGTGAAGCTTTAGGCAAAAAAATGTCGACCGTTTGGATCCCTGCACGTGCAGGGATAGGTATTTTTCTGCTTCTCCCCTCAGTTGGAAATTATAACTGGATTCAAATTACGGTGATGTGGCTAATAGTACAAGGGGTCGGAGCCGCTAACGCTTTATGGAGCCAGACACTAGATTCTCTCTCCAAAGATGGGAGCGTTGTCGCAGATACGCGCAAAGTCGATGTTAGCAACATGATGACTGGTTTAACCAGTATTTTTAAGAGTGTGGTCTGCATGCAGCTGATTAATGACAAAGTCGTTAATGATACTGCCGTTGCCAACAATATGGATAATCAATTTATCGAAATTACACAACTTCCCGATGAATCAGGTATTCAATTTGCAAGAGGAGGCGCCCCTGCAAGCGAACCACCTCTTTGCGGTAAAATTCTCATACCCAGCATCAGTGCGAATCCTTTAAACGGCAGCACCGACCCCGATGATCCCGTAGTTGCCGCCAGAAGACAAATCTATCTTGATGCCATCTATCAAGCAGCAACAGCGATGATGCCTTCTGCAGACGAAGCGATAGCCAATCCAAATAGCTCGACTTGGAATTTTTCAAACACGTGGGTTTCCGCTGCAAGAGCTTTAAGAGGTGCTGTTGAGGCAGCAACTGCTCCTACAACATCCGCATTGAGCTCCCTTCCCTCTGAGATACAAAATCTATTGCCCGTATCGGGCGATGCTGATGGTTATGCAAGGGCCAAAGCAGATGGCTGGATCCATGCAGGTAATTACTATGGGCAAATGGTTAGAACTGGCAGTTATAAAACAATATCTATTTCTTTCGGTAGTGGTAGTACATCGCCTAATGCCGCCGAAATAAGAAAGGTTTTAGGAGACACAACGGCCAATGATATCATTTATAAATACAATCTCTTGGGCGGAACAGGCGCCGGTTCTTACAAAGCCTATGTCGATACAATCGAAGTCATTACACCAAAAGCTGCCGCGGCAGGGGGCAAGTTAGATGCTAATGGCAATCCTATAGGCTTACAAGCCATTACTTTAGGTAGTACAGCTCCAAGTGACGGGCAAGCCGCTTCTGTTGCCAATGCCGTCTTTGGCGGTAGCTTCTTCAAAGATGCAGCAGCGGATATGGGAGAAGCCATTTCAACGGGTTGTCTATCAAATTCAACTGATGTAGAAGATCAAGTAAGTGATCCGATTGAGTGCATGGCTACTTTTGGCGCAAAAATGGCGAATGCAGCTGAAATGGCATTTTGGATAGCGATGGCCGTTGTTTTAGGCATTTGGTTAGGTGTTTCTGTATTCAAAGCTTGTCAACCTCTAGGTCATGCTTTTGATATGATGCTTTCGATACTTATGCCAATAGCTGCTGTCATTCTATTGATAGTATGGGGCGCGGGCTTAACATTGGCGATATACGTTCCCTTGATTCCTTTACTGGTTTTCACCTTTAGTGCGATTACCTGGGTGCTACTCGTGATTGAATCTATGTTGGGTGCCCCTTTAATTGCTTTAACGCTGATTATCCCCTCTGAAGATGAAATCGGAAAAGCAGGTCATGCAATCGTCATTTTATTAGGTTTATTTTTAAGACCAGCCCTCATGATTCTGGGCTTTATTTTTGCCCAAAAACTACTCATGGTAGCAGTTAGCATCCTTAATTTTGGCTTCCAAGGGGCAATGAAAATGAGTATTGTCGGTGACGTAGGACCTTTCGGCTTTGTTGCCATATTAGTCATGTACGTTGCCATCGCAACAAGCTTAGTGCACGAATCTTTTAGTTTAATTTATGTTCTACCGGATAAAGTTTTACGATGGATGGGCGCAGCGGGCGAAGGCTCAGAAGCTGGACAACACGCCAAAGAAATGGAAGGTGCACATGAAAAAGGTGCGGGTATAGGTAAAGGTATCATGAAAGGTGGGTTGGATGCAGGCTCGAAAGCAGCATCATGATAAGCAACAGATAATGATAGGGTTGTGTCATGAAATGTCAAAATAGAAGTTTATTACTGATATTGATAGGCCTCGCACTGTGCTTATTGCCTAACCTTAGCTTTGGTTTTGATTTTGCCTGGGAGAGCCCGGAAAACGATAAATCTTTGTTTTATCTTGGACAAATTTTCGGTCCCGTCGGCTCCGCGCTTCCCAGAGGAGC
>CAZSGE010000099.1:0-5612 GCA_964606325.1 Uncultured Candidatus Berkiella sp. | reverse complement strand
TCGCAATTAGGTAAAAAAGATATACTCTCTTTTCAAGAATGTACTAATCCAAATGATATGTTGCAACTATTAAGAACAACTACCGGCAAAAATTACAAAATGATACAGCACAAAGTATCTGAAAGAACAAATGATCATTGTGTCATAATTTATGATGCAGATAAATTTGATATAGCTAAAAATATAAATGGCGAAAATGAGGTTTTGAAATTTGGCCTTAATAATAATACTAAGCCTTGCATGCTTGCTCGTTTTTTTCCTAAAAACGATAACGAACTGAAACCCTTTATTGTCGGCTCAATCCATCACCCTGGTGGCAAAGAAAATGATATAAAAGAAATCCTAGCGCAAGTTGAAAAACTCAACCCTGATAAGAGCCAAAATGATAACGTTTTTATATTAGGCGATTATAATCACGAGCAGCATTTCTTCAAAGAGGCGCTACCTGAAAATTTTAATATGATAATGCCCTCAAAAGGCACCATGGCAGGCCCAGATTTTGGGAGTAAAAATAAAGCCATTGATGGCATTTTAACAAATATGGAAAATCAAACCCGCGTTAGCACCATACCTATGCAACAGGCAGCCCGTGTTGAGCTGCCTATTAAGATTGAATTTATCCCAGCTGAAAATAAAAGACCCTGCATATAGCGCCTTTGCAATAACGAATTCATGCCTCATCATGGGTTGCTATCGTTTTGATGCTTAAATTTTTTCCACACTCTACCATGCGCGTTATTCAAAATCCCATGGTCCTTAAGCGGGTAAGCTGACGATGAACCTTTCTAGGTGATCGGTTTGTCAATAAGGAGATTTGTTCATAAATCAATGAACAGGAAAGAGACTCGTTATTTGTGCTCTGGGTAGCAAGCCATACCCACAAGAATTTTTCATCTTCATTCAAAACGCAATCAAGCTTCAGTTGCTTGAGGCATGCGAACCATTGGCATAAGAATGCGGATTCGCCGCACAAATAGATGGCAAAGATATACTCATCTGCGAAAACTTCCAAGTTTTGGTTCAGCAAATAAACCTAAATAACAAAAAGGAGGTCTTTTTTTCGATGAATAGTCCCTCAAGAATGCTAGTAACATTCTTGGGGGAACATTAGCGTGTATATTAGCGGCGTTTTTTTCAGTGGCAATAGTTAGAAATGTTTAACTTTTTTTCCATCCGTTTTGCATTCTGGGCAACTCATCAACAACATGACGAACAAAGCTCCCAAGATTGCAATGGTTATCATTGCGTTTTGCCGAAAACAGTAGCGCCACTTTACCATCGATAGCAACCATTTCGCTTTCAAAGGTATCAGGCTCGATACTGTCTTGCAGTTTTTTTAAATGTTCAATACCGGCAAAGGGATCTTTATGCTTGTAATGACAAGTGATATCACCATTTTCGTAGGTAGAGATCGTAAAATCATCACGATTACTTAACAGACTGGAGCTAGAAAATGGTCGTGCATGTTGAGCCGTGTGAACGTAAAGATGTGAAAAAACTCTAGACAAACCTGCACCACGTAACACATCAACTCCTATTATTCGAATTTGTATTGGCAAACAATAATATCATCTAATTAAGAAAGGAAAAACCACATAGCCGCTTTTATAGATTTATTTAACGCAAAACCGTTGCGCCCAAGTCAACTTTAAGGGTTACCCCAAATACTCATGCTAAACATGATAAAATTAAAATCCTATAAATTAAGGCGAATTTCTATCTTCCATTTATGGCATTTTATCTAGCCAACATTTCATTAAATTGTTAAATAGTTGATAATGTTTATCATTCAAATCTACTAAGAAAAGTGAATAATGCGATTTAAAATTATGCCAGATGCAATTCCGAATCATAATATGCCACCTCAAGCTAATCCGGTATTGCTTGTACAGTTTAACCAACATGTTGCTCAAGCAAATCAGCAACCTCCACTAAATCAGCAGGCTCGAATAAATCCGCAAGTCTTTCAATTACAGATTGCGCATTTACAACCCATTCGACCGAACGTGGGTGGACATGGATAATTAGAAACCTCTCGAAACACTACAACTTTCACCACACATGCAACACAAATTAAGGTAATATCATGAACTTATGTCCAAACGAATTGAAAAAATCAACCGTAGATGAATATTTTACTGATGGCGGAGTCATGCAAAGTTTTCCTGTGCAAATTTTTTATGAAGCACCCTCTTCTGAATCAACTGGTTCTGATCAGATGCAAATAAAAGATGCATTAAAGACATTTTTTGAAGTTCTATTAGAGTCAAACGGTTTTTCTAAAAACGCCACATTTGCAGATTTAGCTAATAATCATAAAGTACAGACTCTCACATTTGCTTCGCCTAAACCAATTCAAGAGAATGCGGCAAAGCCGATACCAGCCAAACGTGATCAAAATCAAGAAATTGATTTTGATCACATAAAAACCAATACCCTTTAACAGCGGTCCGCAGGCCCCAAATCTCTTTATAATGCAAGTGCGCGAGAGAGGGCCGTCCCTGACTGATCCCCACAGGCTGCGTTCTAAGATGCAGATTTTAATATCATTTTTTTAAGATCAGATGGCAGTTGCTGAATTTTAGCTGCATCTTCAGGTTTGCTTTTTAGTAGCGCTTTTTTGTAAATGCTTTCTGATGCGGGGGGGATTTATGTTGATTAGATTAGGGGGCTGAGCCTGACTGATCCCCATATCTTTTTCAGGCATATTGGCTATCCTGCAGATAGCTAATAGCCTGTTTTATATCATGATTATTAAAGACTATTTTCCTTTCCTCAAGAACTTGCCAACCAATCATGAATAGTGAAAGCACATTATGCTTTCTTATTGTATTGGCTTGAAAACGATAATGGAGGTTTTTAATTTTGGCTGCTATTCCTAAAACCCAAAGTAAAAACATGGATATCGCACCGATCATTAACGTTATACTTAACCTCTTAATTGATGAGCATCGAATTTGACGCAGACTCAATCCGATTCTGTCATTTTTGAGATCTCGGAATCCTTCTTCAATTTGCATGCGTTTTTTATAACAATTAATTATCTGTAGCGGTTTGAAATCATTTTTTTTTAATGACGTAGCTAATAGAAGTGGCTCACGAGCACCTTTTTCATGTTTTAGGGCTTTTGAAGACCTTCTCCGTTTCCCATTTAATGTTTTTTGAATGCGATTCTTTTTCTTCTCTTTGTAAAGATATAAACTAGTATGAAGTGCACTTTTCATTGCCAAATAATAGTCACCCAGATATTTGGGTTTGCAACAGGCCTTTAAATAAAGTGACTTAATACTTTGCCAGCTACTTTCATTCAATCCTCGGCATAAAGTTCGATTTCGAATTCGGCCAATATAATCCCATCCAAATGAAACAACCAAATTGAACCAAGTGTTTCGAAAACCAGCATCAGTGAGTATAATCGGTATGCATCCTTTAGGTAACATTGCTTTCAGTTTTATTAGAAATTCCTTGTGTGCTTTTGCGCTCCCCAAATATTTAACGGAATAAGGTATTTCCAAAATAGGCAAGGCTCTTCCTCCAACAGGAATCGCTGCTCGAATAAAATGATATTTTTTACAAGGTGTCAGCTCTGACCAATCTACGATGATAACCGGATTAACATTGCTTCCTAAAACGTGCAATAGAATTTTTGTATAAAAATGAAATACATTATTTTGTAATTTTTGATTGCAAAATAACCTATCTATTGCCTTTATCTTATGTTTTACAAAACAACCGCGCTCAAGCGAACGACCGATGCTCGTAACAGCAATTTTTCGGATTCTTATAACCGCTTCAATAGAACTAAATAGGGTTTTTAAAACCCTTAGATCAAAATGAGGTCGACAAGAAGCAAACAAATTATGTAGTATTCCGATCACATGCATGTCATTTTCCTTGAACAGGGATTTTTTGGCGAAACTATCTGATCATAAAATGACGTGCATGTCTACATGCCTTTGAAATAACTACATTTTTTATAAAAAATTATGGGGATAGCTCAGGGGCTGAGCCCATAGCCCCGCTTAAAAACCGAGCTGTTACGGTAATAATAATGGCAATGACAATAAATATTTCAGCAAAGCTTGGTAGAATAATAAGCATTAAACAGAGCATCACCAATAAAATGATGGCAATAATCTGCGGTATCATCCATTTCGCTTTATGAACACTATTCATGTTTTCCTTAATGTGTTTAAAACCACTTAAAAAACCATTAACATGAAACACAACTAAACCAATGCACACTAGCATCAATGGCCATAATACATATAGGTTGATTAAGTTGCTGATAGCCGAAACAGCGAATAAAGATATCTGTTCAGGGTTAGCGTAGGCACTTTCAAACGCTGCCTGTGCCATCCGGATGTTATCATTATCAACAAAATGGCTAATCAACGTTAATTCCCATTTTTTAATAAATATAAATCCTTTTATAAAAAGCACATCGTTATAAAACCACACCATTATTGAGAGCATCAAGGCAGAAATTTTAACGGGTAAACTGAAAAGCTTATTCATTATAACTCGGTTACTTAAATGTCAGGGTCAAATCTCTGAATTCTTCTGCCAGCAAGGGTTCTTTTGGTAACGGCAGTGGCGAAGATTTTCTAATCGCCAACATTATCAGCTTATCTATTTCACTATTACCGGACGATTCAACTATGCTGACATCGAGCACTTCACCCTTGGGTGATAACTGCGTATGCACTTTGCATGCTGAATGTTGCCCCATGCTTTGTGGCGATAGTTTATGCAACGTGTTATTTATTTTTTCGTTTACTTCTCTAACGCATTTTTCTATCGTTTCTGAATTGTTCGTTGTTTTTTGCGAATTCATAGGTTTTTGTGCGGTTTTGTTTGGATATTCTGAGTAAAACGATTTTGGGCACTCCCCTTTACCTTTCTCTAAACACAGGTGATGAACCGTAACTAAAGTAACCATTCGTGAAATATCATCTGATTTTGCTTGAATGTTCTTATTGGCAAGTTTTGAAGCAGCATTCATTTTTGAAAGAAAAGGTTTCTCTTCAAGTAAATAAGGATTAACCAAAAGATGTTTCATCTCAGATACGGTAAAGTTTCTTTTAACAGCATCAACTACAATAGGTTCATAAATATAAATAAGGTGAGCCTTCAAGTGAAGTATGTAATCCATCTTTTTATTTTCATCTAAGCGATTAAAAAAATGAGACTCTTTAATAGGATCTAAGGCTTCGTTAATCGTTGTTTCCATACTATAACCATATACATCGAGAGCGAACTTTCGAGTGATATCCTCGGTATTTGCTTGTAGTGAAAAGGATAGCATTGTAAAACATAGCATGATGATGCTATTTAAAAAGTAAACGCCTTTCATGTGTTACCCGGATTATTTAGCTGGCTAATTGCTGTAGTAAGTTATGCTATATTAATCAAATATCCTGATAATTTCAAGGAAATTAAAATCGCCCGCGTCCTCACCCATAGATCAAGTACCGCGGCAAGTTGATTAGAAATTAGGAGGCTGTGCCCCCACAGGCTGCGGCAGCAGCGTAAGAATTGTTACGCCCCTACCGGGCTGAGGGATCGACACACATTTTTATACATAAATCTCCCTAAAATCAAAATCCCAT
>CAZSGE010000098.1:0-5809 GCA_964606325.1 Uncultured Candidatus Berkiella sp. | reverse complement strand
GACTTAAATAGCTGGCGATTTCAATCCAGATGTCTTTAGGTAGTGCATCGTAAATATTCAAATTTTGAGTCGGCGCAGGGTCGATCATCAGTGTATATAATCATGTAGTTAACTTAATATGTTGAGATTATATTAACAATCAAATATAAAATGCAATATTGTTAAGTAATTATTAAGATGAGTGGGCATGTTTTCAGAATGAATGACGATTCATTTCATTTGGCTTCTTTAGGTGGTTTTTTTAGACTCATGTGTACGAGCATCGGCAGTATAAATGTATGGAACAATACGATATATCCATACACTAAAAAGAGTATGACATATAAGACAGTGCTAATAATTTTGATGAAGATTTTTGCTGTGTATTTTTGCTCTTTGTTTTATATTTAACAAAAGCAAATAAACAATAGAAAAGCTAACGGGCAAGAGTATAACGAATGTAGATATTATGTAATATGTTATGCATTGAGTGCGGGTACATAGACGTTGCTAGTGAAAAATGCGGGTAGGCGTGACACTAAAATTTTAGTGTCACATTACCCATTAATCTATAAATGCTTATTCAGCTGGTGCTAAATAATTATCAAGAGAAGAACTGATGAAATTGCATGCAGAATACTCGAAGGCGCCAAAAGCATAACCAGCTAGACTACCGGCACCCATAAATGCCATTCGAACAGCAAAGTACGATGCATAGGTAGCTGGTAATACAGTACTTACGCTAGCCGCTGCTGTAAAAAGGCCAATAAGCCCCCAAATATGGGTATGGCTATCATACTCAGCTTTTGAATAGCCACCGGACACTTGTTGTACGCATTCGTTTGATAACAATTTCATGTAACACCATTACAATTATTTACGACAAGGGGCGATATTACCAATTGAACTGTTAGTTGTCTATCATTGGCTACCATTTATTTAGTAAAAAACTAAGTTAAAAATGTGAACATACGCATAAACGGTTGGATATATGATTATTCTGGGTAATACTTGGGATTTAGCGAATCTCTAAATCCCAAGCTTAATCTCAAGTTATAGATGGTTCCAAATTAATGAACCCATCAGTGGTGATCTTCATCCTCTCCAGAATTGTCATCCACGCATTTAGTTTTGCAATTACTGGTTTTATTAAACTTTTCAACTTTTAATCCTAAAGATACTAAGCGATCAACAGGAGAGGTTGCTATGTTAAAACCATCACCGGCATAGATTCTACCATTTGAAAGTGACATACTTGTGCCAAAGGTAGGCGGGCTAACAAAATCTACAGGTGGGATGACATCACTTAACTGACCACCAACACAATTTGTGGCGTCAATGATATGCAGTTTGCCTGAGTTTGCAGCTGTGGCAAGAATCATACCTTGAAGATAAATGGGAGAGAAAAAGGTAGTATTGTCTCGTGAATAACGACATACTTCTTCACTGCCATCGCCCTTAACGAGAACAATATGACCTGTGCCTGCGCCAGTTCCAGGACATACTGGGTAATCGTTTTTATCAGCACCGACATAATTAGGATGTCTGCACTGGTTATTATTAAGAGGCGGCGTTAAGTTATCGTAAGCTGTTTTGGTGTCTAAAAGCGTTCCAAAGTGTATGACTTTTTCTCCTTTACCTTTAAAATATCCTGAGTCAACTTGAAAACCACCTGTAAATCCAACAGTTGGAAAATGTAGCGGAAACACAGGATATCCACTTCCTGGAAAGGTATTTAATCCTTTACCGTTTACACGTTTACCATTTTTTGCATCAGCAACATAAAATATGCCCATTTTAGTGCCTACGCCAACATATTCTCTACCTTTCATTGTAAAAACAGCTACACCTTCGCCCACATCCATGTCGATTGGTTTAAGGACATTAAATAGAACTTGTGAAGTCCAAATGTCTGGTCCAACTGGGGTGTTATCTGCATTTTTTAAATCATCACGCGTATCAATTTGCCAGGCTGTGCTGCCATCACTTATCTTTAATGCAATAATTGCATCTTCATTAGGAGCTTGATCGCAGCTTGATAAATTATAAGGAGGCTGTGTGATAAGATTACAAAACTCTGGTGTGGGGGCTTCATTAACTTGACTTGTTCCTATATATAAAAGCCCCAATTTTTTAGAAATACCAAAAGATAAAGCAAATGTACCAGGCCCAACTGCCGATAGCGCGGTGGGGTTTGCTGCCTTATCTGCTGCCGAGATATCAGGCGCTAAAAACTTTTGCCACACAAGCGTACCATCTGACGCTTTGACTGCAACAATGCTACCAACACCTTTTCTGCGAGCTAATGTTGCGCCGGTATCTCCGGTTGGATTCAATGCAAAAATCACTTTGCCATCAATTTCGGTAATACCAGCAACAATACCAACACTAAAAGGCGCAAGTGCTGCCAGATCAATAGGTACTGAATTTTGAGTGGTCCATTTTGGTGTGCCATCCAATTTAAGGGCAACCAATATACCTTTGGTTGTCGAGCCAGCATACACAGCGTCATCTGTGACAGTCACAGGTGAACTTAATCCATGCACGTAGGGTACACCGGGATTGTTACAAACGGTATCATCAACGGCTAGTGTGACAGGATTTATCCCAATAGCGCAGGTTTGCCACAATTGTTTGCCATCTCTATCAATAGCACGCATATAACCTTTAGAATCGGCAACATAAATGATGTTATTTTTGATAACAGGAGGTGTAAAAATATGCCCAACTGTTGATGGGGTAACCGAAGGATCTGAACTTGGAAATCCCCACTTTTTTTCAAGACCATCTTTTTTAAGTGCCTTTTTTGTGAAGTGTGGCTCTTTGCAATTAGGAATGGCCCTACTGCCTTTTAAATCATAATTTGGTATCTCCCAGTCACCGGCTTGTACTGATGAGCACAGTGCAAAAGACAAGCACAGCGCTCCTCCTAATATAGATATTTGTTTAAGCGTTGGTTTTTTCATGTTTATTTACCCTGTTTAAATGAAAGTAAATGGATCTTGTGCATATTAGGGCATCCACTCACCAAGTAAGTTCAAATTAAATAAATTTTCTGTGTTGTGTTTACACTTATTATGAAGTGCTGTTTAAAAATACAGCTTGCGGTGCAGACAAGAGATTTGGGTATTAAAAGGGATCCTTAAATCACAAGATCCCATAGATAAAACATGCCCCCATAAGACCGAGACCGCAAGGGGGCGTGAGATGGGTCGGAGGACATGAAATATTAATTCCCAAAACCTAAAATGACGTCAAGGTGATATCAGATTAAAAAAGAATAGCCATTCGCTTTGTTATCGCGGCAATTTCAGCATCCGCCTGAGCAATTATTTCCGGTGAAAATGGCATTCCAAAATTAGTTATATGCCGACTGTAATGTGGTATAAATGCAGGCGGAGTATGCGTTGATGAGGTGCAATTTAACACTGAAGGGCATTCAGTGGTTGCGTTATGATTGTGAAAATCAAATAGAATATCAACTGTTTTATTATTTTGTCGATGTGCTCTAATTGTTTGGTGGCACGTTTCGCTCAACTCACATCCTCTTAAATCTAAGCATCGTATATTTTGTGAATTATTTATTGTTTCTAGTAAATATACAAGGCGGTCAGCATCCTTGAGCTGTCCTTTTAAGTCAACTTTTTCAAGAGAAGTATTTTTATCTAAACCATATATTAATGCGATTAACTCTGAACCCAAACATAAAGGATTAGCTAATTCTAAATGTATTTGAGTTAAATGCTTAGCATGTTCTAAAAAGGAGCTGAATCTACTATTTAAACAGCGTGGATCTGATATGCATATTTTATTCAATAAGGGATAATCTTGCATGGCTTGGAGCAGCCATTCACTTTCATCATCTATAAATACTAAATTGATGGTGGCAAGAATCTCTGATGGAAAACAATCTAAAAATGCATGAATGTTTTCATGCCAATGAAAAAACGGGTGTGTTGGCGTTGTTTCTTTTTTCTTTTGTAGCCATTTGAGAGCATAACGCAAAGTGTCTTCAACTTTAGGAGCATGACATTCCTCATTTAACTCCATTGCCATCAAAACGAGGCTGAAATCCCTTTTTTGCCGTCCAAGTATCTCAAGGTTAGTAAATTGATGTGCACATTGCTGTGTAGTTGTATTAACTTGTTGTGTTTCAGGCATGATTTAGGCGCTTATGATTCTATTAATTGAATGTTTAATTTAGTAACTTAAAGGGGGTGGTATTTTACACTAAATCACTGTGTTATCAAGTTACAGATAGGTGGCAAAAAGAACTCTCGGCGATTCAATTTATGTATTACACCGATATTTATTTATATTATTGAAACGATAAATGTGACTAAAATGATGAGAATAAAAATATATATTACTGTACGTGTCCTGAAACTAAACCAATGTAATGGTTCTAAAATTAAACATATTAAAAATTCAAACATATTAATTTCCAGGACATTATTATGAGAAAGCTGGTCGAGATTAATCTTGAGTTGATATGCTGGTGCAAGCTCCAAAGCAACTTTGAGGCTTGTATTCACAAATAATTAAACAAGAAGTTCCCAACCCAATTCAAGTGCAACTCACCTTCGATTCCATTATTAATTCACATATCCTCGTCTTTAGAGTCACGCAATACAAAGTAGTTGCTCACCTAAGTGTGCTTCAGATGTTACACGCCAATGTTTTATGTGTCAAACAAAACTATATGTTATTCATTGGCCGTTGGTCGCTTTAAAGATAGCGCTGGTAGTTGATAATTGCGGGAATATACAATGGTTGAAAGGGCTGTTAATTACCTATAAACACAAAGAACATGAATTTACGCTTTTCACTAAACGTGTTGTTTGTCGTTTTCGCACTGCTTCAAAATCACTATCATTGTAAGCACATGCGAATCTTTTCCAATATGGTCTCAAACATTTTACGGGATGTCATATTATTTTTGACTAAATAAGTAGGTATTGTTACTATTTCACCCCTGTGATATATCCACTCAACCCTGCTTGAACACGCTGTGCATTTGATAACACCTCAACTTTTAGTTATTCGAGAGTGTTGCTAATAAAACTGAGGTAAAACGATGACTGACATCTATTGTAATTCAACAAATTTCGAGCAGATGAAATTAGTTCCTTTATACATACAAGCCTATTTAATAAATCAAAAGGTTGAATTTGTTAACGGAAATCCTCTTGAGGATAGGCATTGGTACCTTGGTAAATTCAAATACAATGTACCAGAATTCCTTCTAAGAACACCTAATAATGAGTTGCTGCTGACTCCCCAGTTTTACAATATTCATCCTGCTAGGCACATTCAATTGAGCAATTACTTTTTCCAGGTTATAGCTTTTCTTATTGCTAATGAATATTCATCTTTACCCGCAAATAATTTTAAGATTGCTTTATCGATAGGGCATTCTGGCCATTCTACAGCACTCATCGCCAATTTTAGTGGAATTGATAATGAGGAATATAAAAAATTATATAGGCAGTTTTATCAAAGCATTAAAAATAATCCTAATTTAACTTTAGAGGCCGCTAAATCTGAAGCAACGTTGCAACGAGAATCATTAATGAAATTTAAATGTTATCAAGGACGTGATGACATAAGTGCTCCGTGGCCTTTTATCTTTACTTACAAAAAATATAATCAGGCACTTTCGTTTTTACAAAACAAAAAGAACATTATCCCATATGGTGATGATGTGACGCTGCCATTAAAAGTAAATAAAATAACCCTGGAGCATTATGATTCATTACACTCGCGAAGTTATGCTGAAGAAGCGCGTAAACAACTTTTACCATTTATAAAACATCATCAGTGTACTTAT
>CAZSGE010000097.1:0-6187 GCA_964606325.1 Uncultured Candidatus Berkiella sp. | reverse complement strand
CCATCACTTGCATAATGTGCCAACCAAAAGAAGTTTTAAACGGTTCGCTGAGCTCATTAGTATCCAGTTTTTCCATCACTGCGCTAAATTCAGGTACTAACACATCGCTTGATACCCAACCGAGAGAACCACCGTTATTTGCTGATGCTAAATCAGAAGAATGCGTTTTAGCCAATTGCGCAAAGTCTTCACCTTGTTCAATTTTATTTCGCAATTCAGTTAATTTTGTTTTGGCATCATTATCTGAGGTAACGGCATTGGTTTTAATTAAGATATGTCTGACTAATGTTTTGCCAATAGCTTGGCTTGCGCCAACCGATCGTTTATCAAGTAATTTGATAATATGAAATCCGCTAGAACTTCTAATGGGATCAGGAATTTCATTGGGTTTTAACGAGATAACGACTTTTTCAAATAAGGTCGGTAATTCAGGTAATTTGCGCCAGCCTAAATCACCACCATTGAGCGCATGTTCGCCAGTAGAATCAGCAATAGCAACTTGGGCAAAATCAGAACCATTTCGCAATTTGCTTAGAATGGCTTTTACTTTTTCTTGCGCTTTGTCGAGCTCTTCTGGGCTTGGAGAATCAGACAGCGGCACCAAAATATGGCCAAGGTGATATTCAGTTGATAATCCGCCTAAACCGTTAGGAGATTGTAAAAACTGATTCACTTCTTGTTCGCTTACGTGAATTTCAGGCAGAATATCTCGTTGTTGCATTTGTGAAATCATGATTTGCTGACGGATATTATTGCGATACGTACTAAAATCCATGCCTTGCATCGATAAGGCTTCGCGCATGTTGGTAACTGTCATTTGATTATCTTTCGCTATTTTTTCGATAGCGTTATCTAGCATATTATCATCGACTTGAATGCCGGTTTTTTTCGCCATTTGAAGTTGTGCTGCTGTGGTAATTAAATGATCAAGCACCTGCTTTTTAATGTCTTTTTCGTCGGGCAAGGGATTACCGGTAGATGCTATTTGCATTTTGATAAGTTTAACTTGATCGGCAAGTTCGCTTTTGGTGATGATAGTGTCGTTTACGACTGCAACAATACCGTCAATAGGCTGGGCTTTAGCCATCGCAGTGAAACTGAATCCTAACAATGCACAACTGAATACTGTTTTGAGCTTACGCATAATCGGCCTATAGTTATTTAAAAGTTATTTAACATTCTATTTTGTTCATTATTCACAAATTATATCACTATATGAGTCTGAACTCTTGACTAATATAGTGGGATTTCCGGCGGTGGGAAATAATTTTTATCCGGATTCGTCAGCCATTGTTGACGAGATGCCAAGGGGGTATAGCCTGGGATTTTTTGCTTTAATCGTCCGTCCGGATTATTCATGCCGATGGCACTTAAACCTTTAAATACCAATTGGGCAAATACGCCGGTGGCATACGCATCAGGGTAAAAGAAGTTATTGGAGATCCTATATCTTGAGCCCACAAATTGAACTGCCAGACAGCAGCCGTTATATTCAATACCGCCTATGACTTCAACCGTTTGTTTCTTTTCAAAATCATAACGCCATAATGAAAGCAGATCCCAATGCAAACTGATTGGCCACAATACAGAAGCATCTGCTTGATTAAGGCTTCCTATTTCGCCAGTGTCAAAATTGGTTTGTGCGATATCATGTTTAAGCCAATAATAATTAACGTTAAACACTTTATGGGGGCTAGGACGATATTGCACTGTAAAGGCGGCTTGTTCGGCGACTCTTTGAACGCTATCCCACTCCCAAAATAGGCCACCCGTTAAAGTTTCAGTGGCATGCAATTCTGCTTGCGCAATTAATTTTGAGTGTTTAGAGGTTGCATTGACATCTTCAAATAAGAAGCAAGCATTTTCTTGGGTTAAGGTTTCACATAACGATACGCGTCTATCGCGAAAATAAAAAATTTGTCCAACACTGGCACGTAATATTTCTCTTCCACCTTTCATCGGCAAGAAGCGAGACATGACACTTGCACTCACTTGGTTAGCGTCGCCCACTCTATCTCGACCGCTGAAACGATTATCACGAAATAATTGTGCATAACTGAAGTTCATCACGCCACTATCGAAATCAGGGTAAAAATGTTGATCGCGATAGGGTACATATAAATAATAAAATCTGGGTTCTAAAGTTTGTACACCATTAAAAAACCTTAAGTTAATATTGCGCTCGAAAAACAATCCAGCATCAATGTCATACATTGGTATAGAACGATTGGGATTGGAGGGCAGGTTTTCATCAAACGCCTGTTCAGACAATGTCAGAGAGTATTGTAGCCAATCCAGCTGCATACGTGGCGTCAGATAAAACCACTGTTCTTGCCAAGGTAAACTCACACTGGGCCGTAAATGAAAGCGTTGGCCAGTGGTCACTGGCGTCTGGGTAATCAGGCCAGGCCTATGGGTAAAATTAACGGTTTCGCCATTCACACCAAAGGTGAGCCCAAGTACTTGGTTAGGGTATTCCCCTTGAAAGACCCACTGGGGTTGACGCTTATAGATTTCTTCATTGATCGGTTTGGAAAGCGGTTGTAATACTTGATACTCTTCAATATTGAAAAAATGTGACCAATAATCACCGTAATAAGACAAATTTGCTTGTTGTGGTAAATGGATAATACTGGCTGTATTGATGTCGTTGCCTAAATCAACAAAATAGTTATCATCGCTGACATGATCAAAAATAGCATTCAGTTGCCAACGTCGGTCCCAATTGGTGGTATGACGAAAGTTAAAAGCAGAGCGGTTATTATTGCCTTCTAATGCAATAATTCTAGGATCTTGATAGGCAAGTCCTGTCGGCGGTGACAACAGGTTTTGTTTTTGGAAAAGACCATATTTTCTATCATTGGGCAGAAAATGCCATTGTAAGGTGCCTTCAGAGTGGGGCCATAAATAGCGCAACTTGGATTGACCTTCCACGCCGCGCTCTGAGAGCAATTTAGCTGCAAAGATAAAGTCGTAATTGGGTGCGATATTCCAATAATAGGGAACCGTAAATTCATAACCAGAATTACTTGTTGAGCCGTAACTTGGGAATAAAAAGCCGGTATGGCGTTGTTTGTCTATTGGATAATTAAAATAAGGAAAATAAAAAACCGGCACTCCTGCCATGTCCAAGCGAATATGTTTTGCAGTTGCTCGACCAAGTTTGGGATAAAGAGAAATATTATGCGCATTTAAAAGCCAAGTACTCTTATCTGGGGCGCAGGTTGTATAGTTGGCATCCACTAAAAATAAATTAGCATCTTCATCCACATCTATACTTTTGGCATAACCACGCGCGTGGCGAGGGTACCAGCGGTATATCGCTTCGTCAAAATGAAAATGCTGGGGAGTATGTGTATATTGAGCCGCATTTCCCCAGACCATCATGCCTGGGGAGGCAAATTGAATATTGCCCTTGGCAAGTATTTTATTCCATTCTTGAGAATCATCCGTACGTACCACGATGATTTCATCTGTATGCAAGAAGCGCTCACCTTGCATAAAGGTTACATTACCGCTTAATTTCGATTGTCCTTTCAGGGTAAATTCGGTCTCATTGGCAGATAATACAATCGGCAGCTTCAAATCATCTTTATTGAGCGTTGCTGCATTTTGATCAAAAGGCGCATAATGACCTTCACAAAGACTTAATGAGGCAGGTTCAGCCACCCAATCACTTTGCGGATCGAGAAGCTTAGGATGACTTGCACTCGCCATGGCGCTTGTCCAGCACAGGTGCGATACAAGTAAAAAAACTAGCTTTTTTATGGTTATCAATTTTATTATATCTATTATTAAATAAGACAAGTAATTTTATGCAAGGATGCTTGGCGAGTATACCATGTGGGGTCTAAATCGATGCAAAACAGTGAAATGGAATTAAGAGAATGGATTGGGCAGCAGCTCGGAACCTCAGCCTATCAATTTAACCCCTTACCGGGCGATGCTAGTTTTAGAACTTATTTTAGGGTTCGCCTAGGGGAAAAATCTTATATTGTCATGCTTGCACCTCCTGCTAAGGAGCGCACATATGAGTTTGTTAACATTGCAAAAATGTGGCATCAAGAAGGGCTGTTAGTCCCCCAAGTGCTTGCCTGGGAAAAAGAAAAGGGATTTGTGCTGTTATCGGATTTTGGTGATGTGTTATTGCTAGATCGCTTAAACGAACAAAGCGTAAATGGCTTTTATCAGGATGCTTTATCCGCGATTGTTCACTTGCAAGGTATTGATCCACAATTAGCGAACTTGCCACCTTATAATGCAGAGTATGCCAATGTTGAACTCAACCATTTTCAAGAATGGTTTGTTCTCAAATTATTAGGCCTAACCAATAGTGCGCAGGAAAATGCTTTGTGGCAAAGTCTTTGCAAACAGATCCTTGATAACTTTTGTATGCAACCGCAAGTAACAGTACATCGCGATTTCCATTCGCGTAATTTGATGGTTCTGCCAAATCAATCATTAGGTATTATTGATTTCCAAGATGCCATGGTTGGACCTATTACTTATGATGCGGTTTCATTGTTAAAAGATTGTTACATCACTTGGCCAAGTGCTGACATTCACCGTTGGGTTGCGACTTTTTATGAGCAACTAAAAAACCAAGGGAAAATACCAGGAACGTCACTCAAAGAATTTACACAATGGTTTGATTGGGTTGGGTTGCAACGGCATATTAAAGTGTTAGGGATCTTTTCTCGACTAAAGCTGCGAGATAATAAATCTCATTACCTTATGCATTTGCCACGCATCATGCGTTATGTGCTGGACGTGACGCGCCAATATGATGTGTTTGCACCATTTAATCAGTATTTAGAAACAAAGATTGTACCAGCCATGTTAGTAGTATTAGAGCAGCAGAATGTGCATTCTGCAACTGATGAGAAGGTGGCATAATGCGGGCAATGATTTTGGCAGCAGGCAGAGGCAACCGTTTGCGTCCGCTCACAGATACCTGCCCTAAACCGCTCATTAAAGTGTGTGGTAAGCAACTTATTGTTTACCACCTTGAGAATTTAGCAAATGCAGGATTCACGGACATTGTGATCAATGTCAGACATTTAGGTGAAAAAATTCAAGCCTTTCTTGGCAATGGCCACAGCTTTGGTGTGAACATCGAATATTCCGTTGAAACAACGGAGCTCGAAGTTGGTGGGGGCATTTGTAACGCTTTGCCTTTATTGGGTAATGAACCTTTTGCCATTGTGAATGGCGATATATGGACAGATTATCCCTTGGCAACTTTAAAAACGAAAAGTAAGGGGCTGGCCTTTTTGGTGTTAGTAAAGAATCCTATTCACAACGAAAAAGGTGATTTTGCCATTATCGAAGGAAATCGATTAATTAGGCACTCGACATTGCCTACCTACACATATTGCGGTGTTTCTGTATTGCATCCACAACTTTTTCAAGAAGAAACGAGGGGTTCTTCCTTTCGCTTAGCAGTTTGTCTTGATAAAGCCATCCTGCAACAAGCTTTGTATGGTGAGATTTACCAAGGTGAATGGACGGATGTTGGTACCATTGAGCGCTTACAATCCTTGGAACACAGCCTGTCTTTTTCCTTATCTAAGATGAATCCATAGCCTTATGATAATCTATGGAAAAATCTTTGGCGCCATTTTTGGCTATCTCATTTATGGCCCCTTAGGGTTTATCATTGGTATAGCTATTGGACATTTCTTTGATAGAGGTCTTTCTTTAAATAGCCTTATTGAAAAAAGCCCTGATGTGGTGATGTCTAAAAAAGTATTTTTTAAAACCACTTTCACCATGATGGGGTATATTGCCAAGTTAGATGGGCGCGTCAGTGAAAAAGAAATTCAAGTTGCCCGCGAGGCCATGGCGCATTTGCAATTATCGAGTGAACAAAAAAAGTCGGCGATTGAATATTTTAATCAAGGTAAATCGCCCCAATTTAATTTTTCCGCTGCATTGGATAACTTTGTCAAATACTGTGGGCGTCAACCACAGTTAGTGCAATTATTTGTTGAAATTCAAATTCAAGCCGCATTGGTTGATGGGCAACAAAATCGCCTTAAACATCAAGTCTTATTGATTTTATGTGATAAATTAAAAATTCCACATTCGGTTGTGCTACAAATGGAAGCGCAACGCTATACCGAGCAAGGATACAGTTATCAAAGGCAAGAACAACAACAAGTATCAAGAGCGCCAGTTGATGAAT
>CAZSGE010000096.1:0-6248 GCA_964606325.1 Uncultured Candidatus Berkiella sp. | reverse complement strand
CGTGACAGCATGTCTTGCTTGCCATGGTCCGGAAGGCAAAGGTAATGAAGCAGCTAGGTTCCCTAAACTTGCTGGCCAGCATGCTGTTTACATTGAAAACCAATTAATTGCCTTTCGTGACGGAAAACGTACCAATAGTCCTAACCAGATGATGGAAAGCATCAGCCACCGGATGAGCAATGAGGAAATGAAGGCCGTAAGCAGTTATATTGAAGGATTAAGATAAGGAGCTTTGATGAGAACACTCGGCGGAATTGCGTATGTCACCCTTTTAGTGCTTGGGTTGATGTTAGTTTACTCAGCTTATGCTGCAACTGGCCCCTATATTGAAGGCAAACATTATCAAAAGCTTCCCACGACGGTAGCAGAAAATGTTTTGGTCAAAGATTTAATGAAAGAAGCCGATGGCAAAGTGCAAGTGCTGGAATTTTTCAGTTATGGATGCTCTTGGTGCTTTAAGCTCGATCCCTACATGGAAAAATGGCGCAAAACCGAACCTGATAATGTGTCTTTTCAGCGCATTCCCGTTGAGTTTCATCCAACCTGGGCAACACTGACAAAAGCTTATTACACTCAAGTCGATCTTAACGCCGTTGATAAGGTTCATACTGCTTTGTTTGATGCTATTCAAACGGAGAGAATCAAAGACAGCTCGGAAAATTCTTTGCAGAAGTTTTTTGCAGAACTTGGGATCCCTGAAAAAGATTTTAGTAAAACCTTTAGCTCTTTTGATGTGACCCGTAAACAAAAATGGGCTAACAGCATTGCTCAGGCCTACCGCGTAACCGCCGTTCCCTGCGTTATCGTTCAAGGGCCCAAAGGCATTTACATCACGGCTGTAAAATTTGCTGGATCTGAAGCTGAACTCGTTAAAGTGGTCAGCGAATTAGTAAAGATGCAACAAGCAAAATAAAGTATTCAATCCCCGCCCAGTTCTGCTTCGCTAGGCTGCGAGCGGGGGATGTTTATTTCGGCAAAAAACAGGCAATCAACTCAGACACTTTATGACGCGCATTAACATTGCAGCTGATTGATCGCCGCACTTCAACAGACACACACTTTGCCATTTTATAAATATCTTGCGTAAACGGCGTATTGTGATTGCTAATTAAGACAGTTGCGCCTCTTTTAGCTAAAGATTGTGCAAAATAGGCTAACTGTGCTTGATCGTCTTGAGAGAATCGTTGTGATGCATAACTTGTGAAATTAGCGGTTTTGCTTAAAGGCGAATAAGGTGGATCGCAATAAAAAGTCATTTGTTGCAATTTTCGTTTAGGATATTTTAGGAACGGTTTCAGAAACTCAGCATAGTCTTGGCAATGAAAGGTGACGTTTTGCGAGCGCTGATAAAACAAATCTAACTCGTTTTGGGGAAAATAAGGGCGCTTGTAATCACCAAAAGGCACATTATAAATACCTTTGGCATTATAGCGGCACAGCCCGTTATATCCATGTCGATTCAAATACAAAAATAAGATAGCACGTTCACGTTGAGCACTGGTCTGATTGAAGCGTTCACGTAAACGGTAGTAAGTACTTTTGCGGTTATTTTTGGCGACAAAGTATTTTTGGATATCGTTTATGAGCGCGTCGCTTGAGTTTTGCACTAAAAGAAATAAGTTGATCAAATCAGAATTGATATCATTGGCAATGACTTCACGATGTTGCGTGTTTAAAAAAAGCGATCCCGCACCAACAAAGGGCTCAACCAAAATGGGCGTATCAGGAAGGTAGTTTTGCAATGTCGGTAAAAGCCGAAATTTGCCGCCTGGCCATTTTAAAAAAGGCCTGATTAATGAAGGAGATGCCATAACAGTTGCTTGAGCCAAAAAAGATCTCACTATATACAAACTACTGCCAATCCAAAAGAGGCCCTTTAGGAATTATCTGGGTTGGATTGATATGTTTATGGCTAAAATAATAATGCGCTTTAATATGATCAAGATGCACCGTCGATTGAATACCTGGGTGTCGATATAGTTGTTTAACATAACTTGAAAGATGAGGATAATCTTTGATAAGACGCTGGTTGCATTTAAAATGAGCATAGTAAACTGCATCGAACCGGATCAACGTGGTGAATAAACGCCAATCGGCCTCTGTGAGGGTATCTTTAATTAGGTACCCATTTATACCGATGCGTTTTTCAATCGTATCCAGCGCACTAAACAATTTATCAAAGGCAAGATCATAAGCCTCTTGTTGCGTGGCAAAGCCACAGCGATAGACCCCATTGTTGATATGTTCATAAACGAATTGATTGACTTCATCGATATCTGCTTGTAGTGCTTTGGGATAAAAATCAACTTGGTTGCCAGTAATGTCGTTAAAAGCGCTATTAAACATGCGGATAATTTCCGCTGATTCGTTATTAACAATCGTGTTTTGCTGCTTGTCCCATAGCACGGGTACAGTCACGCGCCCTGTAAAATGCGGGTTGGCTTTTGTATAAACTTGGTGTAAAAATTCGGCCCCATTCAGGGTATCTTGCAAAGCAGGATCGGTCGGTGAAAAGGCCCAACCATTTTCTAACATATGGGGGTGAACAACATTCACCGAAATATGTTTATGCAGATCTTTTAAAGCAAGAAAAATCAGGGCGCGATGTGCCCACGGGCAGGCATAAGAAACATAGAGATGGTAGCGTCCACTTTGCGCTTGGAATCCACCTTTGCCAGTTGGTCCGGGTTTTCCATCAGCAGTAACCCAGTTCCTAAACTGGCTTTGTTCGCGCACAAATTCGCCTTTGGTCTGTTTTGTGTCATACCATTGATCTTGCCACTTGCCATCGACCAGTAATCCCATTAAGTTATCCTCAACCAAGTTGATGCTTTCTGCCATTATAAATCATTATCCGCACTATGCCATTTATTCAAGTTGATACACATTCATTGCCTTTTCGCTTGCGTCGAAGCGCGCGCGCCAAACGACTTCATATGTCTTTTCGACAGGGTGAGTTTGAAGTTGTTGCGCCTGTTAAACGCATCAAAAATAGTGAAGTGCTGCAATTCATCAAAGCGCACCAGGGGTGGATGTTAAAGCAAATACGGCACAGGCGTTTTAAAGAGCCGACAGAGGGTCTTTGGCCGCCACACTTTTTAGCGCAAGAAGAGATTCAATTTCGGATGCGTAAAATTAAGCTCAATGTTAAATTTGGAGAGCATCAATCTTGCGAGTTGATTCAAGACAGTTTGCGTATTGTGGTGCCGTCGAAAAAAATGACGCAAGAAACGCTTGAGCAGGCAATCAAAAAACAAGTTGTGGCGTTTTACCAAACAGCTGCACTAAAAGCGGTACAAGATGCATTAGCGTATTATTGTCCGCAATTGGGTCGCTGGCCTAGCGCGATACAAATCAAGCAGCAAAGAACACGCTGGGGCAGTTGTGGCCCAACAGATAAAATTAATATCAATTGGCTGCTAATTTTGGCACCAGTGGGTGTTTTAGAATATGTTGTGGTTCATGAATTGTGCCATTTATTTCATCGTAACCACGGTGTGCGTTTTTGGGCAAAAGTTGAAAAGACCATGCCTGACTATGCGCAATATGAAAAATGGCTGCGTTTGCATGGCAGTGCGCTTATCAAGCTCTAAAAATAACAAAACTAACTTATTCATCATGAAAATCAAGCCAAAACCCGCCTTTTATCACGTTTTATGTCATATATTTATTGATTTGTTTTGAGTTGAGTGGTTTACTATCCACCTTTTAAGGATGCAACATCTGTTGCTGCGGTACAAAGGTTTTCCCTATGAACGAACAAATCACCAGTGTTTTTAATCAAGCGCTCACCAAAACGAACGAAGCATTCATCTGTGAAAAAATACCTACTTTTAGGGAATATCGTGGTGCATTAAGCGCGCAAAGATATGCTGAGTTTGATCATAGCGAAACCTATGGTAATCAAAAAAAAAATTATTACAACATCAGAGAATTGCTAGCAACCACATTGGATGTTCAACAAGATTTTTCTAAATTTTTAACCCGTGATTTTGCTTTAGCGCTAGGTGAAATTTTTCGCACAGAAGGCAAAGACGATAAGCTTAATTACATTATTTCTTTGTTAAAAAATATCGTGAGTGATAATGAGATTGCGCCACTTTCTATCAAAGATATTCGTATCGATGTCTTACCAAAACAAATCTATTCTGAAGAGTTTGTGCGCGGTCATAAAAAAGAAAGTGAACTATACATGCATCCAACCGGACCTTTTACGCTTCCCTATGATAATTGTTGGAACACAAGGTTTTCCTTTTTGAGAACAAAATCAGTATATCTGAATGGCACAACTTACCGGCTTTGCGAGAAGCAATTATTTAATTTAGACGAAATTCTGAAAGATCAAAATGTCACACCTGTTTTGCAAATGTTGATGAAATTATGGATTTTGCATCAACTGGCGATATCGTTTGATAAAAACGAGCTTAGCAAACATTCGTTTTTTATGGTGGACAACATAGAAGAAGTGATAGTCAGTATACAAGAAAATATTTTAGATAATATCAGCAAGCAAATACGTTTGTCTTTCCAGGAAAGAAATAACATTGCCAAAGTCGCTAGAGAAAACAATCGTTTTGCTTTATCGCCAGTGAAATATTTTCTTGCTCAGCGCCTCTCTTTTGTAAAATTGATTGCAGGGTTCTCAAAAGAGGATATTCATAGTGTTAAAGATCAGCAGCTAAGTTGGAAGGCGCGTAGTTTGTTTTATCTTTCAACCTACTTAAATTATCCACTGATAAAGTATATTGTTGATATCATTAAAAAAGATTTTGCCAAGACAAAATCAAACATCAGTCAATTTGTGGCCGCAAAATCTTTGTTTCCAAAAGTTTTAATCCACAGCTTAAAGTTAACGCGATCAACGCTTTTGGCGCTGTGGCTTCCTTTTCTATCTGCTTATTTTATGTTGGTGGGAATAACCTCTTTGCCGATTTCTCTTGCCAAAAAAACGCTGAATATTAGCCAGGGAAATATAGTAGATAAAATATTAACATTTCTTGAAGCGATGAAAGATATTGCATTAGGCTTATATCTTGGTGCCATGGCACTTGAGTTATTGGCATTTATCGAAACATTGACAGTGGGTTCTTTTATTTTAAGCGTTGGTGCCTCGGTAGGTTTTTATGCCACTTGGCTGTGTGTTTTGCCACTCACTTTACTGATTGTTTCTGAAAATTGGAAATATACCTATCCTGGTTGGTTCCAAGATGAATATGGTAAAGTTACTTATATAGAAAAAAGTCCTTATACCAGGATAACAGAAGGCATCTCTTATATCACTTCCAATCGATTGCTGAGTTTTCACGCTTTTTTCGCTGGCGTAATTGTTGTGGGCTATAGCACCATAGCGTTAGGCGCTTTGGTTGTAAACAAAGCATACAACAGGTTGTTTGCTCAGAAAAACAACAACAAAGTAGATGTGGACACTTTGCGACAAATCGGCAAAAATTTGAATCATTCGCCAAAGTTTATTCAGCTAAGCGTGCAGCTTGCTCAAAAACTAGAAGCAGGCACATGCGATGCTAACGATAATACAATTTTAGCAGCCTTGAGTAAGTGCCACTTTTCAGAAGAAAGCCGAGCCTTACTAAAAGCGCATTTACAACGCTGCGTCCAAGATCCCAATATTTTAGCTAAGAATGTCTATCGTCTTGGCCTGTTGCATGTAGATAGCCCAACATATATTCCTTCTTGGAAATTAATTCAGCAAGTGGAAAAGGATTTGGAGGCAAAACAAGCGTCCCTACTAAAGGCGCAAGTGCATGATCTGCATAATTTGTATCAACGCGAGCTAAAGGTTGCGATATGAAAAGCGCACCATTATTAGTTTTCTAACAAACAAAAATACAAGACAAAGTACCGATTCAGGTTTGAAACGTTAATCTCAAGGATGAGGTTTTCGTCTTAACTCAGACTCGGTATACTATGCCCCAAAGTTAAAATTTGAGGCCCTTTGTGGAGACCACGGTGATAAAAAGAATAACACTTCTCGTTCAGTGCGTTTTGCTATTGGGGGTTCCCTCACTTTCAAAGGCTTGCCAGGTTAAAGAAGCAATGACACCGGAAGCCATCTATGAGCGTATTAAACCTGTAGGATCTGTGGAAGCAGAAGGCGGTATGGTTGCAGCAGGTCCAGCTATTTCAACAGAACTGAGTGCCACAGCAGGCGAAGATCGTTATAAATCGAGCTGTTCAGTTTGCCACGAGACAGGTGTTGGTGGCGCGCCTAAATTCCGTAACGATGCTGA
>CAZSGE010000095.1:0-6311 GCA_964606325.1 Uncultured Candidatus Berkiella sp. | reverse complement strand
AAAAATATATGTTTTCTCAATACAAGGGTTGATAATAATCCGATATCAAATTTAATCAAAAATCATAGCCATATCCTTTTGCTTGTTATATTAATAACAGGATTTATTAGTATTTCATCCTATGTCGTTCTTAGCTATTTGCCGAATTACCTTCAAATTGTTAGGCATCTTTATATCAAGGAATCATTGTTATTATGCAATTTGTTTGGTCTTCCAATGCTTTGTGTAGTTCCTTTGGGCGGCTGGATTTCTGATAAAATAGGAAGAGTTAAAGTAATAAAAATATTTTCGCTTTCTATGACTTTGATCTCAATTTCTTCAATAGCGATGTTAGCTTATGGAAATCTTTTTTGCATAGGTATAGGTATTTTAATATTATCGCTTAATATAGGAATATTGGCGGGCTGTATACCAGCATTAATAACAGAGACATTTAATGTCCGGCATCGATATACTGGGATCACCATTGCTTATAATTCTGCTGCATCTTGGTTAGGAGGAACAGCCCCGATGATTATATCGTTCTTAATGAGCAAAACAAACAATGTGCTTACACCTGGCCTATATATGTCATTTTTTGCAACGCTATCTTACGTTTCATCGTTATGGCTAAACAAGCTGGCAGCAGAAAATAAAATAACAATTAGAAATATGGTATTAAAAAATGTTTAGTAATATAAAGAATATTGAATTTCCTAAAAGCCCTCTTTTTACTACGAAAATCAGGGTGAGATTCTCCGATGTCAATATAGGAAATCATTTGGACTATGCTTCGCTTTTAGAAATTGTTGGAAATGCTAGAGCACAATTTTTTAAGTCACATAGCTGCAATGAGCTAGATATTGATGGAATAGGGGTAATAGTCAAAAATCTATACGTTGACTATCTTGCTGAGGGAGAATTTGATGAGTTGTTTGAAATTAAACTTTATATAACAGATGTAAAGGGCACTAGTGTTAATATGCTCTTTTTGGTAAAAAGTATTGATTACAGTAGAGATGTAGCGAAAATAGTAAAAAAACTTGTTTTTTTCGACTACCAAAAAAGAAAAATATGCCCAGTACCTAATAAATTTATTAATATGATCGATTCATCTAAACAATTTAAGGAATGATGTCGTGATTTTGGATGAAAATGATTTAATAATAAATAACAGAAAATGTGAAATTTTCCAAAATAGTATGATTGAACTAAGCGACAAATATTTAAAACAAATATATGCTAATCACATGTTTTTTAGTATTGAAAACAGAGTTAGCAAAGAAAGGTTGGAGTTTAGCACTAATCCTGAATGGCAGCAGTATTACATTGGTAAGGGGTTAATTAATCATTGTCCGTTATATGCAGCAACGATTATCTATCCTGAGAAATATCAACAAGATTCTTTTTTCTTTCTGTGGAGTAAAATTACACCGGATGGTAATAAGCAAAGAGAGATAGTTGGTTTAAGAAATGAGGTTGGTATAGCGAACGGCATCTCTTTAACCAGGCGTTTTTCCTGCTACCAAGCAATGCTCGGACTAGGAACTGAACCTAAAGAATTTGAATTAGAACGAAAATATATATCACTTATGCCAACTATAATAACTTTGTTAACACAAGCTAGTAGTTTGTACACAATGTTTGGTAAATCATCATCGCAAAATTAAACGAACTGTACATCATGCATTATTTCACGTCTGGCTTTCTGTGCCATATGATAGGTGCAGCCCAGTTCAACTTGATGTCATTTTTAATCGGTTCCTGTGCTGAGGTGTTTGGGTTTATACATATGATCGAGAACTGGTTAGGTTTTTTTTCAATGATTAATTTTCTGATAAAAATATCATTTTCAGTCGTTTCGACAATGCAAAAGCAATTTTCTAAGCTGTTAATTTCTTTGGCAAATCTCTTGATGCCTCCAACATATTCACCGATAGAATAATATGGCTCCAACCCGTTATCTACTATCATTAGAACTACTGCATTTGGATTGTTTTCTTCAAAAAAAGCAATTTCCTTTTGTAAAGCAATTTGATGTTCCCAAACAGAATGTGATTTTTTTCTTTCGGCAGGGTTGTCCTTAGATGAAACGAAGTGAGGCCCTAGTCCTTTACCTTCTAACAACCATTCAACCGAACATACAACGCCCTCTTTTAGTAGTGCTTTGGCAAGCCGTTGCGCCCCTTTAAACGTTAAGCCTTGATTTTTAAGCGTGCCGGGGCACTCCCAACCTCTTAGCGTAGAGGGAGGAATATCGTGACGAATATTCATTTCTTCTCGTGTTAGACCAGCAAATTTTCTAGCACTTTGGGCTCGTTTCGCTTTTTCAAGCATGCCATCGTCTATCGGTCGTTTGCTTGAGTTATTTTGTTCTAGCACGCTTAACCTTAATAAATGATTGTATTTGTACTACTAATACTCTTTTCAAGGACAGATAAAAATAAGCTAAGTAACATGTTTTTGTCATTCAACACATGGATGTTATGATAAAATACAACAATTAATGTTGTATTTTATCATAACATATTAGACAATAAACATTCATTTTAAGATTTGATTTTTGCTTTCAGTCCTAAGGATGGGAAAAATAGTTATGAAGCAGTTACTATTTTCTTTTATCAAACATCTCAATTTTTCGACCACAGAACTTTTTATCGTTTCTCATTTTTATCAAGGCCAAAGTATTCAGGTTTTGTTTAAAGACAGAAATGGAAAGAAGTTTACACATGACATTCAGATCATCGCTAGAAGAAAAGATCTGATTGAACAAGTTTCGCCAAAAGACGCATTTTTGTTGGGCTATTTATTAGCCGAAGATTCAACGACAAAAACTTTGCAAAATGAGTACTAGCAAATGAGTTTTGCTTGTACTACCTTGCCAATAATTTCTGCGCCCTTGCCCAGTGCAAGTGGCTTGTAATCTTGGTTCAGTGATTTGGCATAGAGATCGCCATCAACAAGCACTAATTGTTTGAAAAGTGGGATTTTTTTATCTTTGACCTGAAACAAAGCATAGTCTTTAGATTTAGGTTTTTGCATTTTATCAATGATAATAACGGTGCCCTCTGGATATCTTGGCTCCATGGCATCATTATCCACGACGAGTGCGAAAGAGAAGGGACTTAAATCAATATCAGAAGTAGTCCACTGCTTATCCTCAAAATCAATGTGCTGTGGGTAGCTTAATACTTCATTCCAGCCAATGATGGGGACTTGTCTAATTTGAGACTTGTGCTTAGGACCGACACCTGTGATCAACCAACTGACATTTAAATTCAGAAGTTCTGAATAATGCTCAATAACATCAATGCCCATGCTGCGAGTGCCGGCTTCGTGAAGATTATATGTGGAAACCTTTAAATCATTGGTGAGAGCAAATTCCTTAGAAGAGCGGTACCCAGCTTCAATGCGTGCCTGTTTTAAGCGTTCACAAATTTGGGATTTAAGAGTCGAAGGGCTTTCTAGGATCACATTGCACCAGCTGTTTTTAAAGTTTGTTAAATATAATCGAAATAAATAGTTCATTTCAAGGCTTGCAATTCGAAACAGATTAAAATAATATCCTGCAAATCGCAGCTCGCATGGTAGTTATAGCTGCGATTTTCATCTTTTCAGTAGTGGAGTAGTATGAGTGTTCTTTGTAACACTTTGTGCTTAAGGACGAGTGCTTGCGGTGGTGAGCCGTGGGTGTAATAAGAACACTCAGTACTGCTCCACTATTGCTTTTTTTAGTAGTAAATGGAGTTTGATATGAAAACAGGAAGTTTTGTTTTACCACGTCTTTTAAGCTCAGAATTAGTTCAAAAAGTTGCGGGAGGAGTGAATCCTAACTTCAACTATCAGCCGGCGCCACAGAATTATGCAAGTGTAAATATAACAGCGAATGGTGGTTCTGGTCCTCAATACCAATATCAAGTTAATACAAATTTGGCGTTATCAAATGTTAGTGTTACCGGAAGCATTACTGGTAATGAGGTTCAAGCAGTGACTGCTGGTGGGATTAATATCCATTTCGATTTTAAATAATAAATTGCACATTGATATTTTCTGGAGTTGTTTATGCATAAAAAATGGATCTCGGCATTAACATTCTTTAGTTATATCAATGTGCTTTTTATTGCATCAATTAGCAATTCTCAAGCCATGCCAAAGAAGTATATCAACTATAAAATTGAGCCAGAATCTCGATATAGCTGTATTAATGTTAGCGGAACATTTAACGGAGAACCTTCGGGTGAATATTTACTGCGACTTCCATTAGGAAGACCTAACATTAACTTTAGTGCAGAAAGGGGGGATTTAAAATATGTTACAACATCAGATCCAACCTTGTTGAAAGTTCAGAACGATCCAGGCGAACCAATTAAATTTAAATATACTTTTTGTAATATTAATCCTTATAGAAATATAGATTTTCCTATAGTTGAAAAAGATTTCGTAGAATTTAATGTTCTTCCAGCATTAATTACATTTGAAGATAATCTCAAGGAAAATGTATTAATTGGTATAGACCTTGCGGAATATTCAGAAAAGCTGAAGTCAGTTACTAGTTACAATTATAATTTAAAAAAATTTTTAATTACCGATTCTATAGAGGTATTCAGAGAGTCAGTAATAGCAATAGGTGATTTTAATGTTGATCAATTCAAAGTTAAAGGCAGTATTGTTCATGTGGTTTCTAATGGGAAGTGGTCAAATTTAAAGAAAAATCCTAGCTCATATATTGAGGGTCTTATTAATACACAACGTGAGTTTTGGAATGACTATAATTTTCCAATATATGTTGTATTTTTAATGAAACAAAACCTTGATTATCCTGTGCCAAAATCAATCATGGGCAGGCATAGACACAATGTCTCTATTGCATTGATGCCAGAAGAAAAAGATCAGGATTCAAAAATTTTGTATGCTCTATCACATGAAGCTTTTCATGCTTGGTTGGGAATGAAAATGAAAATGGAGCTTCCTCAGGGTAAATTACAATGGTTTATGGAAGGATTTAATGATTTCTACGGTTTATATCTACTAAAACAAAGCAATCTTGTCTCTGTTAAAGATTACATGGATATTTATAATATTTTTATGGAGGATTATCAACTTTCACCTATTAGATCAGCAACTAATGAAATAGTTAAAAATCAATATCAAATGCATAATGAGTTCGGCCAGTTGGCACAAATGCGAGGACATTTCTCTGCGAAGCAACTTCGTGATTATTTAAAAAGATCACACGATGAAAATTTATTTGATTTAGCAATAAGAGAACTTTTTGCACGTTATCAAAGAGATAAATGGCAGAATATTAACGAAGCTAGAATCGATGAGGTCTTTATAGAATTTATTGGCCCTGAAAAATGGAAAGAAACAAAACAATTTATAAATGGTGATAAAGAAATAATTTTTTCACCGACAGCATTTTCTCCGTTTGCCAAATTGGCGGATGTTGAAATGGATGCGCCTGAATTTGGATTTAACGTTGAAAAATTGATTTATGATCGTATCATTGAGCAGGTCGATACCAAAAGCAATGCTTATAAAGCAGGTTTACGAGAGGGCGACAAAGTTAAGTATTACCAACTAGATCACAAAGCCCCAAAAAAAGAAGTAATCATTGCAGTGATCGACAACGGCACTGAAAAAATCATTAAATTTAAACCCAAGGTGGTTAAGAAAATGGTTCCACAGTATGTGATGGTGAAGGGGGATGTATTTGAGAAGAGGTTGAGGAATAGGGTTTAGAGCAATTACCTAAGATAAATCCCCCCGCCACTGCTTCGCAGTGTCGACCCCCTTTACAAAGTGGGGCTTTGTTCGCTTCGCTCACAACAATAAAGAATATGACCAAACAAATTATGCTCGAATACGTTAGAAAATTAAAAACACCTTCAAGGGAGTTGCGAAAAAATTCAACTGTTGCTGAAAGCATGCTTTGGTCTTGCATTAATAATAAACAGATACTGGGGGTTAAGTTTTATCGTCAAAAGCCAATTTTGAATTACATCGTTGATTTTTATGCTCATAAACCCAAATTAGTGATTGAATGTGATGGTTCTCAGCATTACGAAGAAGAGCATGCACAAGCAGACAAGCTTAGAGATGAGGAATTATCTAGATTAGAAATCTTAGTTTTAAGGTTTGATAATTATCAAGTAACTCATCATTTATTATCAGTTGTTGAAGAAATTTGGCAGCATGTAAATCAACGAATTTAATGTATCATAAATTAGTGAGCGAAGCGGGTACAAACCGGGCGCATAGGTAACACTTTAAACCAGACGCATAGGTAACAGGTTGAAATATTGCTATGTTATTAGTGAGCGAAGCGAACA
>CAZSGE010000094.1:0-6527 GCA_964606325.1 Uncultured Candidatus Berkiella sp. | reverse complement strand
AATAGCCATGCGTTTTGGCATACTCAATTTCAACGGAATGAATAATCGATTGAATAAACTCTTCACGATGTGGGCTGTCAGGGTTGGTATAATGTTGCATAATCCTTCTTGCATCATCTTTTGCTTTGGCAGGGCTTCTTTCTTTGCTAAGATCAATTTGTTCTATTAATTGTTCAAGCTCACTCTCCTGAATAATTATCTCATTCCCCTGCTTTAAAAGTGCTTGTGCAATATAGGAAAGTAACCAGTGGCCACGTTGTTTAAATGCATTTTCTTTTGGAATGCTGGCGTCATTTTCCAATATTTCAAATATTTTTACGTTTCTGTAATAATTTCCAAGATGAACATCGGCAAGCATATTCCAACTTGCCATATTTATTTTTTCATTGTTATCACTGAATTTTATCGATATAGGCATATGATCTGAAGGGGCTTCTCGAAATAATCCTTGAACATCCACATTAAGACCTTGTCTAAACGCCGCATTGAGTTTTTTGTCTAATGATTGTAATGCCTTTAGATGGGCGGTGTTGCTAAAGGTAACTTGTCGTTTCCTTTTTTTTAACTCAATATGCGGTGAGTTTGTGTGTTTGTTTACACCGGTTTCGCGCTTTTTAGTCATAAAATAAGCCTCTGATAATTTTTGCTTAGCTACAAAATAAGACTGATCCTGGCAATATTTGTTCAATTTTAAAGTAAAGACTTGTAGTTACACCTAGTGAGAGTTAATCATCGTTGTTATTTGCTTTTTCATACTGAGGATAAAGTGCTAGGACTTGTTGTAGTAAATTCCTTTTTTCCATATATGCTGATCTTGTATTGGCATAGGAAGCATCACGTTTGTTCTGAAAATGCATTTCCATCATTTTTGTATAGAGATCATCAACTTCTTTTTTTAAAGCAAGATATTGATTATGTGTAATGTTTTTGGGCAAAGAATCTTTCATTAATCAACTATCCCTAAATAAGAGATATTTTCATAAATTGCTTTCAAATCGTGTGACAGATCTGTCATTAAATTTATTTACTGACTCTTCCACCCTTTTTCTTGCAGGTTTTTACACTTGCCATAACATATCCTTTACCCTTACAGCTGTTCATGCCCTTGCAGGCGCTAGATGCGGTTTGACAGGCACTTTGTCCTTTGCAACTATTGCCCCCTATACATTTGATTGTTCCAGATGCTGCCGTTGGCTTTGAGAAGGCTGAATTTGTAAACAGTAATCCAGTTATTGCTGCTATTAAAATCGCAGTTTGCTTTTTGTTCATGTAAAAACTCCAATTAAATCCATTATCAATCCTAATAGATTTTAAAAATATTTGTTAAGAAAATGCTGTAAATTAATTCAAATATCAGCATATAAACTCTTAAGCCGATAACCTATTAAATAAGGAATAGTGGCCTGAAATTGATGAAAAAAATGTCTCCCTTACCTCCACAAATGTTAAGCCCGACGTGTGATCCCAATCAGTTTCATTTTTCGACCACAGCAGAGATCACAAATTACGTTGAAAATTTTGGGCAAACACGAGCACTTGAGGCGCTCAAGTTTGGCATACAAATGCGAACCAAATTGCATCATATGTATGCTTGCGGGCCTGCAGGGTTGGGTAAGAATTATTTTATACGTCACTTTTTGAATAAAGTAGCTTTAAAGCAATCGCCGCCAAGTGACTGGTGTTATGTAAATAATTTTAAAGAGCCGCAAAAACCGATTGCTTTGGAATTTGCACCCGGCGAGGGTGAGATTTTTAAACAGGAAATGAAAAATTTTATTGAACAATTGAAATATTCAATTCCTGAAATGTTTAAAAACAAGGAATATAGAACAACCATTGAAAAAATTGAAACGCGATATAAAAGTAAAGAGGAAAAGCTCTTATTGAAAATTGAAAAGGATGCAAAAGAAGGAAATCTCATGATTTTGCGTTCTTCTGGTAGCTATGAGGTTGTTCCGTTGCAAAACAACGAGAAAATGACAAAGGAACAAATTGAAGCGTTAAGTGAGAAAGAAAAAAAAGAATTAAATGCAAAGATAAACAAAATCAAAAATAGACTTATCAAAATAAAAGAAGAAATGCCTCAATGGTACGAGGAAATGCATCGAAAATTAAAAGAAGTCAAAACCGAGGTTTGTACTGCAGTTATAACCTCATTGATTGGTAAGCTAAAAGCTAATTATACGGATCAAAAAGTTCTGATGTATTTAAGAAATGTTCAGGATGATATTATCGAATCACCGGAAAGATTTTTAAACGAAAATCATAAAAATGGTAGTTCAATAGATAACAATGAATTATCACGTTTTGAAGTTAATCTCATTGTAAAGCATGACAAGGAGGAGCATGCGCCAGTCATTTTTGAGGGAAACCCAAATTATGCCAATTTAATAGGACAATTAGAAGCGACTTCGCAACAGGGTAACGTTGTGAGTGATTTTACCCTGATTAAGCCCGGTGCTTTGCATAAAGCCAATGGTGGCTATTTAATGTTGGAAATGAAAAGTTTAGATAAAGACACGCATGCTTGGGATAGTCTAAAAAGAATATTATTAGCGCAAAAAATTACGATTGAACCAATTCATACTCAAAATGCAGCACAAAGCCAGCTTCAGCCGGAACCTATTCCATTGAGCACAAAAGTTATTATATTGGGTAATAAGCAATATTATGATTCACTTGGTGATGATGACGATTTTATTAAACTGTTCCATGTTTTTATTGATTTTGAAACAACCATTGATCGCTCAGATGAACAAATACAACTGTTTAGCTCCTATCTTGCTAGAATTATAAAAAAACGAAAATTAGGGGCTTTTCATAAAGAAGCTGTTGCTCGTATTATCGATCAATGCATTAGATTGACTGGAGACTCACGAAAGATATCACTTCAAAGAAGTAGTATTGTAGAATTAGTAGAGGAATCTCGTTATTGGGCAAATAATCAATCAAGAGAAGTTGTCAATAAAGAAGATGTTGAAAAAGCTATCGAAGCTAAAATTAAGCGGATAGATAAAATCCGTAAGGAATATTATGAAGATATTCTGTCTGACTATATTTTAATTGATGTTCAAGGTAAAGCTGTAGGGCAAATAAATGGTCTTTCTGTGATAGAAGTACCCAATTTTGCTTTTGGGCTCCCTACTAAAATTACCGCTATAACGCGTTCAGGCAAAGAGTCGATGATTGATATTCAACGAGAGGTGCATTTAGGCGGCGCCAATCATTCAAAGGGCGTGTTAATTCTTACTGGCTTTTTAAAAGGTCGCTTTGCTAAAGAAATTCCATTATATCTTTCTGCTAGTCTGGTGTTAGAGCAAACCTATGGTAGAGTCGATGGTGATAGTGCCTCATTAGCAGAAATTTGTGCGATAATCTCCTCTATCGCTGATGTGCCAATTAAACAATCATTAGCTGTAACAGGTTCTGTCAATCAACATGGCCTTGTACAATCAGTATGGGGTATTAATGAGAAGGTCGAGGGTTTTTTTGATATCTGCAAAACGAAAGGACTAACCGGCGATCAGGGTGTAATTATTCCTTACGCTAATGTCAAAAACTTAATGCTTAAAAATGAGGTGGTTCAAGCAAGTAAGGATGGCACGTTTAACGTTTATCCGGTTAGCACAATTGATGACGCTATAATGTTATTAACAGATACTTTGCCTGGAGAAATCCAAAAACGCTGTGATGCAACGTTGAAAAAATATGCCGATTCACGAAAAGGCTTCCTCGAATGATATTGATATATGAACATCCAAACCAGGATGTTCAATTATATCCTTTTAACGCTAGCGTGTCCCCCTTTTGATTTCTTATAACACCTCAAATCACGATTGATTTTTTTTTAAATGATGAGTAGTATATTTACAGCTCATCCATCATAAAGTCTATTTGTCTCTTATAAAGTTTTGTATATCCCTTTCATTTAGATGTCCATTGTTAGCAAGAAAACCGAACATGAAATTTATTACTGTTTTACTTATCCAAATACTTTGTGGCATGGAAATCGATTTATTCATCCCCAGTTTTCCAGAGCTGCAACATATATTTTCACTTACACCTGTTATGGTGCAATTGACCTTGAGTGTGAATTTTGCGGCTCTTTGTGTTTGCTCATTATTTGCAGGTGCTTTGGGCGATCGCTTTAATCGAAAGCATGTATTACTGTTTGGATTGCTGATGTTTGTACTGGGAAGCTTGTGCTGTGTTTTTGCTGCAAATTTCACCGTATTATTGGTAGGGCGTTTTTTACAAGGTATGGGCATTTCAGCGCCGGCCATACTTTCCTTTCCGGTTTTGCTAGAAGACTATTCGAATCAAGAGCAAGCTGGTGTCATGGGGATAATTAATGGTGCTAAAACACTCGCCATGGCAGTTGCCCCTGTTATTGGAAGTTTTGTAAATCTGTATTTTAGTTGGCGCGGTAATTTTACTATTTTACTTATCTTAGGTTTGCTTTGTTTGATTAGTAGTGTTTTTGCTATACCCAGTAAACCAGATAATAAAAGCATATCTCTTTCACTTTGGAGTTATGCGCCGTTGATTAAGTCTTCTCAATTTTTACGCTTGGTATTAGGTTTATCGTTATTAACAAGCGCCTATTGGTTATTTATGGCGATGGCCCCCATTTTTTACATGGAGTCGATGCAAGTTTCGCTGAAACACTTTGGATTTTACCAAGGTTCTCTCTCGCTGACGTTTGCTCTTGTTTGTATTATGAGTCCACTCGTATTCAAATGGTGGGGGCAATCTCGTTTGCTTGCTAGTGGCCTAGTGATTTGTTTTTTAAGCGCGTTATTAATTATCGCGATGGTGTTTTTGCAGGTTAAAGAGCCTCTTCTTATCACTTGCGTTTTAATCTTATTTTCGATTGGGGTTGTGTTCCCAATCAATATCATCTATCCAGCATTGCTTGAAATCGTACCACATGCTAAAGGAAGAGCGGCGGGGCTAGGACAGGCGATTCTTTTGGTAATGACAGCCGTAATGCTTGAAACAGTTGCTTATTTTTATCAGGGGGAATTTTTGCCAATAGGCTTAGCTATGTTTGTTAGCATTTGCTGCGCAATAATACTACTTATTGTTTATAAAATTAAAGCGTCGGTTTTTGGTTAAATCTTCCAAAGATTTTATGTTGAGTGAAAAATTCACCCTGATTGGCGACATCCTTTTGTAAAAACTCAACCCAATCGTCTATGTCTTCAAATTGAAAGGGAACATTTTTTTGTGCAACAAATGGATTATCGGCCCCTAACGTAGGATGCGAAGGAGTAATGCTTTGAACCATTTTGGTATAATCGTCAATCATTCTTGCGATATCCAACATCAAAAGTTTAGGATTTTGAGAAAAAGAAATAGTTACGGTTTGTGAAGAAAAAGTTGAAACGATATTTTGCTGACCAAGCACCTTTGCTAGTAAAGGCACATTTCCTTGTGTATTAAATTGGAAACCAAGATGCAAACCTCGGTCGTTTCTTAGTAAAAGCAACGAAAAGGGCAGATTGCTATATTCCATCATTTTTTCTTGCAAAGTGAAATAGATATCTTGTGCATCTAACCGTTGCACCATAGTTCCTAATACATGATGAGAATATATTGAAGCAAGCCTATCAAATTCATGATGGACATTTCTGACCTGTCTGCCTCTTGGGTCGCAGATCCAAATCTGGCCGTTTGTGTAATCTCGATAAACTGTCCAAGTATGCGCGCCTCCATTGGGCAAAGTTGCTCTATATTGCCTAACGCTTCCTTGTGGTAATATTTTTTGCTCCGTCAAGTGTCGTAATAGTGCAGAGCTAAGCAGTGCTTTGTGACGGCATACTAATATCCCAAGCGCCATTAACTCTTCCATAAATAGGCATATCGGTTTACTTTTTATCGTATGGCATTCTTCTAGGAATTCTTTTAATTTTTTGTCTAAGTTTAATTCGGTTACCTGATGATCTTCGCCAGGAACATGGGTTAACTGATTGATTAGGTTACAGACTATCATCAAGCTCCTATCTATGGGTTGATGACGACAGGCATGCACAGCTTGTTCTTTTAATGTACTTATCTTAGTTTCATCGAAGAAAATTATTTCCCGATCTAATGTTGAGCCCATCGACACCCAGTAATTTTCTTTATTACCCACCCAATTCACACTCGATGTTACCCGATGCCATTGTTTACCTAAGCATTCTTCATAACATCCTTCGCCAAATAGTGCACAAGATAAATCAGAACGCGTTGTCTGGCTTGCAATCAACTGATAGGGATTATTGAAATAAGGACCTGGTAGTGCCATAGAGCGAGCTCTGAAATAAGGGGTGATTGCGGAATTATAAAGTGAGCTCATAACAATGAAAGTCACAAATATCTATTGCTATAAGGATGTTTTTGTTTGATTAACTAAGTAACTTTTCTGCATAGTATATTATTACCTCATTCGTCTCTAGTTACTTATATGCCTATGGAAATATGTTATGTCGAATAGAACATCAAAATATCCTCTTTTATATTTACTTACTGGCTTAAGTGTCGTG
>CAZSGE010000093.1:0-6884 GCA_964606325.1 Uncultured Candidatus Berkiella sp. | reverse complement strand
AACATTATGTTCGTTTTTCCGGTGATGGCTAACCAATCTAAATACTCGGATACATGTTTATGAGAGTTAGGGTCAAAGGAAAATGAAAAAAAACCTCTTTGATTTTTATGTTCCTGGTAACTGTAAAACAATGCCGTCATATCTGTGACGCTGAGATTAGTATTTGGTAATGGGTCTGTAAATTTTGTTATCAAAGCTGAAAAAGAATTATTTAGTATTGCAGGGGAATTAGCATCAAGCCATTGCATTACATTAATCGTGTCATCTGAAATTGTTGGCATCAGTCAACTCCGTAAACCTAACAACGGGAATGCTTTATTTGTTGGACATGAACCATCATTTTTAGTTCAAAAACTGTATATACTGCTATTGGTGTAAATACATTTATAAAGAGAGGGATGACTATTAGATATACAAAATGAAAGAACATTCCTATAAGCTCATTCATAATCATAAGTTCTAATGCTGAAAATGTTTGACATGACAGGTTGCACAAATGAAAACTCTCATACGTACCAAAGCCCTCTATCTACTCGCGCGCCGCGATCATGGTAAGAATGAGTTATTAAGAAAACTATCTCTCAAAGGATTCCCCTCGTCTGATATTTGCTCAGTGCTTGATGATTTAGAGAATGAAAACTTACTAAGTGAAGCCCGATTTATCGCAAGTTTTATTCGTTTTCGCAGTTCTAAAGGCTATGGACCATTAAAAATTTGTGCCGAACTGGCCAAGCGTGGTATTGATCAGTCCCAAATTAGAGCATGCGAAATATGGCAAGAAACGTCTTGGCGTGAGCTAGCCATTTGCGCGAGAATAAAACGTTTTGGGGAAGAAATTCCTCAAGAAAAAGAACAACGAATACAACAAGCACGATTTTTGCAGTATCGAGGATTCACCAGCGAGGATATACGGGGTGCATTGTCGATAGATCGCTAAATCTCAGCCGCTAGGTGAATTTATGAAAGTCACGGAACTTCGACAAAGCTTTTTGACCTTTTTTAAAAATAAGGGCCACACAGAGGTGGCAAGTAGCTCATTGGTGCCCAATGATGAAACTTTGTTATTTACCAATGCGGGCATGGTGCAATTCAAAGATGTTTTTTTAGGGCGTGAATCACGCAATTATACCCGTGCGACCACTGTGCAACGTTGTGTACGAGCCGGTGGAAAGCATAATGATTTAGAAAACGTCGGTTACACAGCACGTCATCACACCTTCTTTGAAATGCTAGGGAATTTTAGTTTTGGCGATTATTTTAAACGCGAAGCCATTCAATTTGCCTGGGAATATCTCACACAAGTTCTTAAGTTAAAACCAGAGAATTTGTGGATAACGGTTTTTGAACAAGACGATGAAGCTGCGGATATTTGGCTAAAAGAAATAGGCGTGTCTGAAAAACGCTTTAAGCGTTGTGGTGAAAAAGACAATTTTTGGTCGATGGGTGACACAGGGCCTTGTGGACCTTGCACTGAAATTTACTATGATCACGGTGAAAAAGCGGATCCCAATCAAAAACAGCCCGATGAAGAAGGTGATCGGTTTATTGAGATTTGGAATTTGGTCTTTATGCAGTTTAACCGTGACAAAGATGGCAATATGACACCATTGCCAAAACCATCGGTGGATACCGGCATGGGGATGGAACGCTTAGCGGCCGTGATGCAAGGTGTGCATAGTAATTATGATATTGATCTTTTTGTTAATTTGATACAAGCCGCAGCTTCGATTCTTGGGGTTTCAATCACTAAAAATGAGAAATCATTAAGAGTATTAGCTGATCATATAAGATCAAGTGCATTTTTAATTGCAGATGGGGTGCTTCCTTCAAATGAAGGTCGTGGTTATGTGTTGCGACGGATTATTCGGCGTGCTTTAAGACATGGAAATCCACTTAATGCAAGCAAACTCCCGTTTTTTAATCTCTTGGTTGAACCTTTAGTGAAGGAAATGGGCGATGCTTATCCAACATTAAAAGCACAACAGCTTTCTATTCAAAGGGCAATTTTAAAAGAAGAAGAGCAGTTTGAACGCACCTTAGATCAAGGTTTGAAAATATTAGAGCAAGATATCAAGCAACTGAAAAGAAGTAAGATGTTAACTGGCGAAACAGTTTTTAAATTATATGACACTTATGGATTCCCTGTTGATTTAACCGCTGACATTGCACGTGAAAGAAATTTAGAGGTCGATATTGCAGGTTTTGAGCGCGAGATGGAAGCGCAGCGCGAAAGAGCGCGCTCTGCAAGTCAATTTGGTGTGGATTACAACCAACAAACCACGATTGATGCTAAAACTGAATTCACCGGCTACGATAACTTACTAGAGAAATCAGAAGTCATTGCCTTGTTTAAAGACGGAAAACAAGTTAATGAATTAACGGCTTCTGATAAAGGTCACATTGTCTTAAAACATACACCGTTTTATGCTGAGTCAGGCGGGCAAGTGGGCGACAAAGGACAAATTATGGGGAGCGGCCCGTTTGGTTTTATCGTCAATGATACGCAAAAAATTGGCGAAGCCATTATTCATATTGGTGAAGTGCGTCAAGGTAAAATTGCCACCGGCGATCAAGTGACAGCTATCGTTGATGAACAAAAACGCCAAGCCACTAAATTAAACCACTCTGCAACGCACTTATTGCATGCAGCCCTTAGAGAAATTATTGGCAAGCATGTTACCCAAAAAGGATCGCTAGTGGCGCCTGATAGATTGCGTTTTGATTTTGCGCACTTTGAAGGATTAACATCAGATCAAATTAAGCAAGTTGAAGACAGAGTAAATGAAAAGATTTTAGAGAACTCTGAAGCCACAATCAAAGAGATGACGCCAGAAGATGCGATGAAAGAAGGCGCGATGGCTTTGTTTGGTGAAAAATATGGCGACAAAGTTCGTGTCTTGAATATGGGGCATGGGTATTCTATTGAGCTTTGCGGCGGCACGCACACCTCGCGCACGGGTGATATTGGTTTATTTAAAATCATTAGCGAGTCTGGTGTTGCCTCTGGGGTGCGTCGAATTGAAGCGCTCACAGGCAAAGGGGCGATGGCTTGGTTAAATGCCAGTGATTATACCCTTGCACATTTAAGCCAATTATTAAAAACAGACCGACAATCAGTAGAATCCAAAATCGTGCAATTACTCGGCAATCAAAAAGATTTAGAAAAAGAAATAAGTCGTTTAAAAAGTAAATTGGCGAGTGGCGCTGGTAGTGATTTAACGAGTGAAGCAACCGATGTGGGTGGCATCAAAGTATTAATTAAAAAGTTAGATGATGCAGAACCCAAAATGATGCGCGACTTGGTTGATAGCTTAAAGAGCAAATTACACACAGGTGTGATTGTTTTAGCAGCAGTGCAAGATGCAAAAGTCCTGTTAATTGTAGGCGTAACCAAGGATTGCACTGATAAGCTCGCCGCTGGAGACTTGGCGAACTTTATTGCCCTTCAAATAGGCGGCAAAGGCGGCGGACGCCCTGATCTAGCCCAAGCGGGAGGTACTGACGTTGCAGCTTTAGATAAAGCATTGGCGTCAGCGGCCGATTGGATTAAAGAGAAGCTTGTTAAATAGAGCCATCGCTCCTTCTAAGTTAAAATGACAAAAAGGGAGGATGGTGATATAAACGGAAAAAATGTTAGAATTCAGCCTTTAAATGGATTAGCTAATGAGCTTAATAGTTCAAAAATACGGTGGAACGTCGGTTGCCAGTATCTCATGCATGATGCATGTGGCCCGAAAGATCAAAGCCACGCAAAATGCTGGGCATGACGTTGTTGTCGTGGTTTCTGCGATGGGTGATGAAACCGATCGTTTAGAAAGCCTAGCTTACCAAATCACTGATAGCCCAACAGAACGTGAAATGGATGTGTTGCTCGCCACAGGAGAGCAGGTTTCCATTGCTTTATTAAGCATTGCATTACAAAGCATAGGTTGTGCGGCTAAATCGTATACCGGTTTTCAAGTGGGGATCCACACGGATTCATTCCATACCAAGGCCCGCATTGAACATATTGACGAAAATAATATTCGTGCTGATTTGGCACAAGGTTATGTCATTGTTGTGGCTGGATTTCAAGGCATTGATGTAGCTGGGAATATTACCACGCTAGGTCGAGGCGGCTCAGATACAACTGCCGTCGCGTTAGCGGCCGCTTTAAAAGCGGATGAGTGCCAAATTTATACTGATGTAGATGGCGTTTATACAGCTGATCCACGGATTGTTTCAGATGCTCGCCGTATGCCAGGCATCACATTTGATGAAATGCTTGAGATGGCCAGCCAAGGTGCTCAAGTATTGCAAAATAGAGCAGTAGAATTTGCGGGCAAATATCGTGTCCCGCTTCGCGTGTTATCAACTTTTAAAGAAGGTCCTGGCACCTTAGTAACTTTTGATGACAAAGGCATGGAAAAGCCGGTCGTTGCTGGCATTGCTTTTTGTCGTGAAGAAGCAAAGCTGAGTATTCGTGGCGTGCCCGATAAACCTGGCATTGCTGGACGAATTTTAGGCCCCATCAGTGAGGCCAATATCGAAGTAGATATGATTATCCAAAATCTAGGAGATGATGGTAATACGGATTTTACCTTTACCGTGCACAGGCGTGACTATGAACGTGCTCGTGCCATTTTAGAGAAGGTAAACCTAGAGTTAAATGCTAAGGGCATATTAAGCGACGCTAAGATCGCAAAAGTGTCTTTAGTAGGCGTTGGGATGCGCTCTCATGCTGGCATTGCTAGCACTATGTTTGAAGTACTAGGTAAAGAGGGGATTAATATCCAGCTAATCTCAACCTCCGAAATTAAAGTATCGGTGGTTGTGGACGAAAAATATTTAGAGCTGGGCGTAAGAAGTATCCATGAAGCCTTCCGACTTCATGATGAACCTTACGAAGAGGATTATGAACATCGGCTAAGAGCCTAGTGCTTATATACGCAAATAGCGTACTAAGTACAATAACAAAAAAACAGGGAGCCAGAAGGCACTGTTTATGTAAAGGAGATTGACCACATGCTCATATTAACTCGACGGGTGGGCGAGACATTGATGATAGGTGATGAAGTCACCGTAACCGTCCTAGGCGTCAAGGGTAACCAAGTTCGCATCGGGGTCAATGCACCCAAAGAAGTCTCAGTACATCGAGAAGAGATCTATCAACGCATTCAGCAAGAAAAAGCTGGCGGCGGTCAAACTGATCCTTCCAAATCTGACGAATCTTAAATCTTAATTTCCAGATTATTTTATATTTCAAAGCACTTAGTAGGGCGTACGCTCTACTAAGTCTTTTTATGACTTTTCGAAAGTGTTTCAGCTTTATACCCATCTATTAGCTTATGAAGTCTATCTTCTTCCAAGCAGATACACCGTGCCTGTGCTATCCACGCTGTACCGGTTAAAAAGGGACTCAATAGACGCTGATCAGCTTGATTTAGGCGCGGATTTGACTCAGAGTAACTTGAAAAGTGTGTTTGCTTACTTTATAATTGGGCTTTTCTTTTAGATATAATGCTAGGGATCCTTGTGGAGCTGACGACTTTCAATAGCGCACTAAAAAAGGGTTTAGGGCGTGCTTATACATTTTTAAAAGAGAATGGCGATAAAAATTATGAAGAGCCTCTTCTGTATTACTGTCTACATAATCCAACTTGGGATCCTCAATCAGAGGGCTCCAGAGCTGAATGGATATATTCTCTACTTCAATTAACGAATAATCCACAATCATATTATGAAAAGATAATTGATGCGATTTCTAACACCACAGAAGATTGGGATATTTATCATCTTACAACGCTTTGCAAACTGATTTCGAAATCAGGAAATAATCGTGCAAAAGAAGCTTTGTATCAAAAATTTGATTTACTTGATTGCGATATAACTTACCATCTTGGCGAAGCCATCGTCGATTTAGATAAATTTTCTGGATTAATGTATATTGCAAATGTTTTAGGAAGACAATTACTTGAAAAGAAAGATGGCTTTTTTGATGATGCCCTATATGACAACATATGTGAAAAATTGGGAAAAAAAGCAGTAAAAGAATTTCTAAAAGAAAGTGCAAAGGACAACAAAAATATTAAGGCGTATTTAACAGCTGCACAAGATATTAAAAAATTGCAACAACGTCCATCACGTCAAACAGCTAAATTCAATCGCATTTTAAAATATATAGAAGAAGGGAGCGAACCTTTAAAGTATCTCACCATGCGATATGGAGAGAAACATGCTTCAGAAGAACAAATTAAAATTATTTTTCATAAGCTATTAGACGAAAAAAGGAAAGATCAAATTATACGCTGTTTGTATTTTTTCACATCTCGCCCATTTCCTTTTTTGCATGAAAAAACTTTAGATTTGGCACTGTCAGGCGATAATCAAATTAAAGAGGCTGCCATTAAAGCAATTTCTAATTCTAAGGATCCGGCCATTCGAAAATTAGTAACACTCATTTATCAAACCGAGAAAGTGTTCCCTCACCGGTATTTAACCTTATTCATCCTAAACTATCAGCCTGGAGATCATCATATTATAGAAGCCGCAATAATAAATTTGACAGATGAGCAAGAGATTCATAACGTTTGTTACGCTTTGATTGATATCTGCAAAAATAATATGTCGGCTGAATTAATGGGCTGCTTAATATGGGTTTATGAAAATTCACCTTGCTCTGTGTGCCGAAATGATGCAGTTGTACTATTAAAAAATAATTTATTACTGCCAAATGAATTGCAAGCTGAGTATCAATTTGATTGTTTTGAATATTCAAAGCTCGATGTACAAAATTAGATAAAAAAAAACCACCCTATGGGTGGCTTTTTTTTTATCTATCTGGTGCGCTCGGAGAGATTCGAACTCCCGACCACCTGGTTCGTAGCCAGGTACTCTATCCAACT
>CAZSGE010000092.1:0-7923 GCA_964606325.1 Uncultured Candidatus Berkiella sp. | reverse complement strand
CCAGGGATATGATACTCCCGTCATACTAATGACAGCCTATGGGAAAATATCAGATGCCGTTAACGTAATACAAAACGGCGCTTGTGATTATATTCCTAAGCCATTTGATGCCAAAGAACTTATTGCAAAAATTAATACTCATATCAAGTCTAAGCAAGTAACCAGTGATGATATTATTCATGAAGATAATTCTACAAAAAAATTAGTAGAATTAGCTTTACAGGTGGCTCAATCTGAGGCATCTGTACTGATTAGTGGTGAAAGTGGTACAGGTAAAGAGGTTTTTGCAAAACTTATCCATGATAATTCATCACGAAAGGCTGCACCATTTGTTGCTATTAATTGCGCCGCCATTCCTGAAAACATGCTGGAATCCATTTTATTTGGTTATGAAAAAGGTGCCTTTACGGGTGCTTATCAATCTACCATGGGTAAATTAGAACAAGCCAATGGTGGCACATTACTCTTAGATGAAATTTCAGAGATGCCCCTTGTTTTGCAAGCAAAATTATTAAGAGTGATACAAGAAAGAGAAGTTGAACGTTTAGGTGCGAAAAAGGTTGTGAAGCTAGATATTAGAATTATTGCAACGACCAATCGTGAATTAGCCAAAGAAGTTGAAATGGGTCATTTTAGAAAAGATCTGTATTTTAGGTTAAATGTTTTTCCATTAACTTTACTCCCCTTAAGAGAACGAAAAGAAGATATTATTCCTTTGGCTTATTATTTTATTAAGAAATATGCACCTCAGGGACAAATGTATTCAATATCAGATGAGGCTCGAAAAAAATTAGTCTCATATACCTGGTCAGGTAATATAAGAGAATTACAAAATATCATTCAAAGAGCCATTATTTTATCTAAAAACAATGTGATTGAACCGATTAATGTTATTTTTGAACAAATCTATACGCCATCTATAAGCATGCAATCAAAGAATGATCTGAACAGTGAACTGGCGCAAACAGAGCATGATCTGATTTTAAAAGTTTTAGAAAAATACCAAGGTAATAGAAATTCAACTGCAGATGAGCTTGGGATTAGTCCAAGAACGTTAAGATATAAATTATCAAGAATGAAAAAGATGGGTATTCAAATTCAAAGGTAGGGATGCGGCAATGAACGAAATTGACACTAATCAATTACTATTGCAAATGAAAATATTAGCTGCCAAAGCACGATCATCAGATTTGCCAACAACAGATAATTCTGTGCAAGGTGAATTTGGTAATTTGTTAAAGCAAACTATTGAAAAGGTCAATGAGTATCAAACTCAAGCTTCAGATTTGTCAACGCGTTTCGAAGCAGGGGATGAATCTGTTAATTTAACACAAGTGATGATTGCTATGCAAAAATCAACCGTTTCATTGCAAGCTATGACGCAAGTAAGAAATAAACTCGTTAATGCATATCAAGAAATAATGAATATGCCAATATAATTAGAGGCTTAATATGGCTGAAAAAATACTTGAATCAAATGGTAATCCAGCTGATGGATTTTTTGACTTGCCGCTGGCAAAGCAATTGATTTTATTAGTTGGCTTGGCGGCAAGTATTGCACTTGGGATCTATATTGTGTTGTGGTCAAAAACACCTGATTTTGTTCCATTATACAGCCAATTAAGCACTAGGGATTCTAGTGATGTGGTTGATGCGTTGGCGCGCACGGGGATCCCCTTTAAACTAGATGAAAATACTGGACTTGTGATGGTGGCCTCAGGAAAAGCCCAAGAGGCGAAATTAAAATTAGCGGGTCTTGGAGTGCCAAGTCATTCTGGTAATGGATTTGAAATATTAGACAAAGACAGTGTGTTTGGTGCAAGCCAACTGTTAGAAAGAGCACGATACATTAAAGCAATGCAGGGAGAGTTGGAAAAAACAATCTCTTCAATCGAGCATATAAAGTCTGCTAGAGTTCATTTAGCTATTCCAAAGCAATCGACTTTTGTAAAAGACAAAAAAGAACCAAGTGCTTCAGTTTTTGTCGATATTTATGGTGGCTATAAACTGGATTCAGATCAAGTGTCTGCAATAACGCATCTGGTTGCTTCAAGTATACAAGGTTTGTCTTCACAAAATGTGACGGTGATCGATCAAAACGGCAAATTATTATCCACAACTGGCAGTGATAGTATGTCTGCTGCGGCCAAACAATTAGATTATACCCATAAATTGGAGAGTATTTACTCCAAAAGAATTCATGATTTGTTAGCACCAATTGTAGGTTATGATAGAGTTAAAGCAGAAGTAACCGCTGTGCTAGATTTTACGTCCTTTGAAGAAACCACTGAAAATTTTGACCCGCAAAAAACAGCAATTCGAAGTGAACGTTTATCTGATATTCAAAAATCATCAAGTGATGAGGCAAGCGTAGGTGGTGTTCCTGGTGCTTTGTCAAACCAACCGCCGAACCCTCAAGCGGCTGCAGGAGCTGCACCTCAAGCCAAACCAGCCGCACAATCCGGATCTAAAGATCAAAAGACGGTTGAAAACCCCGTTAGCATGAGCGTGAATAAACAGGCAACACGTAATTTTGAAATCGATAGGCAAATTAAACATCAGGTTAATGTGCCTGGTAAATTGCTTAAATTATCTGTAGCTGTAGTTGTGGATGATAAAGTTACATACGATGATAAAGGTAATGCTACTAAAACGCCATTAACCGAAGAAGATATTAAAAAGATTGATAGTCTAGTCAAAGATGCTATAGCCTTTGATAAAGAAAGAGGTGATAGGGTAACGATTATTAATTCAGCCTTTGCGCAATCAGAGCCGATTGAACCTTTGCCCAAGCAAAGCTTATTTGATAATCCTTTAGTTTATACCGTTCTTAAACAAGCACTCGCAGCGATATTAATACTGACACTGATTTTTGTTGTATTAAGACCCATTATCAGGAATTTAACAAGTATATCTAGCTTTAAGCAACGTTTGGTAAAACAAATGGCTCAGAGCGATTCTACAGCGTTATTGGATGGTAAAGGGCGAAAACTGAATGAAGGTGAATATCAAGTCAGAATTAAAGAATTAATTAACGAAGATCCTAAAAAAGCGGCTCAAGTTATCAAGGGATGGGTGGGAATAGAAAATGAAAAAGGGTCCTGAAGAAGAGCTGCTAAATAAAGCGGCAATATTCTTAATGAGTTTAGCTTCCGAAGATGCAGCTAAATTGATTAAGTTTTTAGGTCCAAAAGAAGTTCAAAAATTAGGCACCGCCATGGCAGCCTTAGAAAAAATTGACAACAAAACTGTTCACCAAATTTATAATGATTTTATAATTGAAAATGAAAGCCAGACTAGCATTGGTTTAAATAAAGATGAACAAATTCGTAAAGTGATGATAAATGCATTAGGTGAAGAAAAGGCAAATTCAATTATTGACAAAATTCTCACTGGCACAAACACTAAAGGCATTGAAACGTTACGTTGGATGGATGCCAAACAAATTGCTGAGTTGATCCATGTAGAACATCCTCAAATCCAAGCCATTATTTTGAGCTTTTTAGAGCCTGAGCAAGCAGCAGAGGTCCTAATGTGTTTGGATGAAAAAATACGATTAGATCTTATTTTAAGAATATCAATGCAAGATTCTATTCAACCAGCAGCTCTAGAAGAGTTGAATAAAATGATGGAACGACAATCTCTAGCATCTAAGGTAACCCAACCTAAAACCGTTGGTGGTATTAAGTGCGCTGCTAGCATTTTAAATTTCGTAGAGCCTACCGTTGAAACAGATTTAATGGAAGCGTTAAGAGAAAGAGATGAGCAATTGGCTGGTCAAATACAAGATCTCATGTTTGTATTTGAAAATCTAATGACCGTAGATGACAGAGGCATTCAAACACTTTTACGTGAAGTGAAAACTGATACATTAGTTGTAGCTTTAAAAGGTGCCGACGAAGATTTAAAAGAAAAAATATTCAAGAATATGTCTAAAAGAGCTGCAGCTTTGCTTAAGGACGATTTGGAAGCCAAAGGCCCTGTTCGTGTTAGCGAAGTAGAGAAAGCACAAAAAGAGGTGTTAGTAATCGCTAAAAGTCTTGCTGATGCGGGTAAAATAGTCATGGGCAGCAAGAGCGAGGAGATGATTTAACATGACCCAATCTGGCTCCAATAGTGATCCCAATAAATCATGGTTATTACCTGAATTTGGGCTGCTCAATCATGCCCAACATTCAACTCAAAAGAAGTTAAAAGCGAAAAGTATCAGTTTTGCTAAAAATGCTCAAATGCAATTAGAAGCAGATTACAATAACGGTTTTAAAAAGGGTTATGAGACTGGTCTTGCGCAAGGTGCAAATGAAATCAACAAAAAGCTAACACAACTTAGTGCTTTGGTTTGTGAATTAAGTGTGTACAAAAACTCTCTAGATGATAGGTTTAAACAAAATTTACATCAATTAGCCATCATGATATGTGAAAAAATCATTATGGAAAAAATTAATTTATCTGAAACAGTAATCTTCAATATTATGAATAGAGCTTTGGATGTTATTGAAGGGCAAACCTTACCATTAAAGGTTTACTGCAATCAAAACTTATTACAGCAATTACCAAATCAATCGCACTCAAAGCGACTCGTCTTTGAAAAAGACGATAGTTTGCAAGACTATTGTTTTAAAATTGAATCTGATAGACAGTTTCTAGAATTTAATTTGCACGAAGCGCTAAAAGAACTGATTAATAGTTCTAAAGATGCTCTATTAGGAACAAGTTCCTCATTATGAAAGATGGTCCACAAAATTTTTCACAATTAAGAGAATTAAATGACTGGCAACCATTTACAGTCTCAGGCAAAGTGCATCGGGTTTCTGGCTTTTTAATTGAAGCAACTGGTCTTAAGGCTAAGATCGGTTCCCTTTGTAAACTTGTGTGCCCAGATGAGATGCATATCATTGCAGAAGTTATTGGTTTTGAGTCTGAAGTTACTTATTTAATGACATCAGAAGATGTCATTGGTTTAGCACCTGGTTCAAGTATTATCCAATTGAATGAATTTCCTAAGATTCCTGTAGGTGATGGTCTTTTAGGGCGCGTGATTAATTCTGAGGGAAAACCTTTAGATAATCAGGGTGAACTGAAAAATGTGACCCCCTCACTCATCAAGTTTGAAACCATCAATCCCTTATCAAGGGCACTTATCAGAGCAACCATGGATGTAGGCGTCAAAGCGATAAATAGTTTATTAACGATTGGGCGTGGTCAGCGTATGGGATTGTTCGCCGGTACCGGTGTTGGTAAAAGTATATTGCTTGGAATGATAACTAAGTACTCAGAAGCAGATATTATTGTGATTTCTCTCGTGGGTGAACGAGGTCGAGAAGTTAAAGAATTTATAGAAGAAAGCGTGGGGCCTCAGGCATTAAGAAAAACGGTGATAGTGGCATCCCCAGCGGATAGTTCTCCTTTATCCAGAATTAAAGCTGCAGAAACAGCGACCTTTATTGCTGAACATTTTAAAAATAAAAATAAAAGAGTGCTTTTACTGATGGATTCTATCACGCGTTATGCTCAAGCTTTAAGAGAGCTAGGACTTGCTTTGGGTGAGCCGCCAACCGCTAAAGGTTATCCGCCATCGGTGTTTGCAAGAATTCCAAAATTAATTGAGCGGGCGGGAAATGGCGTAACAAATGACAGCTCAATCACGGGTATCTATACCGTTTTAACCGAAGGGGATGATCTGCAAGATCCAGTCGCAGATTCCGCAAGAGGTATTTTGGATGGTCATATTGTTTTATCAAGACATTTAGCAGAGGAAGGACATTATCCTGCTATAGATATTGAACAATCTATCAGCCGTGTGATGGATAGAGTAACTGATCCCGAACACCAAAAGCTTGCGAAACTATTTAAAAAATGCTTTGTAAAATATCGTCAAAATAAAGACTACATTACGCTTGGTGCTTATCAAAAGGGCTCAGATCCAGAAATGGACCTAATTTTGGAAAAACGTCCTGAGATGTATGCCTTTTTGCAGCAAGATGCGAATACTAAATTTGATTTTGAAAGTTGCAAAAGATTATTAAAAGAATTTCAATATTTTGCGAATCCAGCAGCTAAAGTAAATGGATAAGATCAGCAAATTAAGCAAGTTAGTATTTTTGTTAGAAAAGCATGAAAAAAGCTTGCATCAAAAAGCCATTGCTTGCAAAATTCGCCTTGATGAAGAAGTCAGAAAATATGATTTACTTAAAAGCTGCTTAGATGATTACAGAGAAAAGCTCAAAACCACTCACTTGACTATTCCGGCTTACAAATTTCAACAATACCAAACCTTTTTTCAGCAACTTGAAACTGCTATAGCTCAGCAAAAAGATGTAGTTGCTCGCTGTAAAACAGTGCATTTAAAATGGCTGAAAGATATCGAGATGGCAAGAAAGAAGCTTGAGAATATGAACAAGCTGATTGTAAATGAAAGAGTGAATATACAATCCAAATTAGATAAAAAGGAATCTCAAATTGCAACTGACTTGTATAATCAGATTAAACATATTAAATAGACTGTCTTATAATAAATCGATTCCTGCCTGAGATACTCTTTAGTTCTAACATCATGAAAAATATACCAATATAAAATGATGATAAAAACTGAACTTTTTATCATCATTTTAAATCGAAGGGAATAATGGTCAATTTTGTCGGTGAGTCATATGTCCCATGATGGTGTTGGTGGAACTGAAGAAACAATAAATGTCAATCCAGATCATGTGGATGCGATGTATTGGAATACTGGGGTGAAATGGCAATCAGGTACACATAGGGATGATAATACATTATCTGTTATTTCTGAACTCATGGATGCTAACTTAGCTCTACAACAATTAAGCGATCTCAATCCGAATTTAAAAGCAAAAATTATTCCATCGGTATCATCAAAACCTATGGTGCGTATTGTAATTCCTTATTTAAATGTGGCTAATAATTTTGAAAAAAATGAAAGCATAATTGATCCTGAGAAATTACATGAAATTGGATTGCGCTCGATGCAAGCACAAAAAATGCATGGGAGTGAACCAGTTTTCTTTAAAGGAAGTTGGTCAAAAAAAGAGGAATGTGTACAAATAAACTCAAGTACTGATTTTGCTGATCCAAAAACACCGCGCTTTATGGTTTCCTTAGGATCGTCTTCTTCAAGAGAAAGATTATTTATAGATCGACAGCATCCGATGATTAATGATTTATATGATAGTATAAAACGAGAGTGTCAAGGAAAGAGTACAAAAGAAATATTAGAAATAGTTAATAGAAAAATCGATGAAATAACTTCTAAACATAAGAGTGTCGCAGGGCAAAACAGACGACAAGTTGAAAGAGGATTAGATAAAAGATTAGATGAATACTTAGCCTTGAGAGAAAAGGGCGCAGTTCCTGGTAAGCCTCATTTACCGCGTAATCGTGATGTGCCTATAGAAGAACTCATGGAAGCGGGGATTCTTGTTTGTCGACATAAAGGTTTGCTCGCGGCTACGATTATGGGAAATTTAGTTGCTGATAAATTCTTGCCAGAAGGTAATGCTCGTCAATATCGTAGCGAAATACAAGATGAAACAGGTAAAAACATCGGTGCTCACACTTGGGCTGTCTATCGAGAAGCTGGGAATGGAAATTTATGGGTAAATGATCCTCGATGGGCCCATGTCAAGTTAGTTGATAAGCAGCATCCCGAAGATATTGGCTATGGTGTTCGAGCTGTTATGCTAATGGCTAACCGCTTAGATGTCTTAGATGCGCCAAAGATGCAAGCTGCTAAAAAAGTAAATGAAGGTAAAGAAAACGCGCCTTTACCTGGATCTGCAAATCCTACTATGCCAGATAAAAAGTCTTATATAGAAAGTATAAAAGAGAAGCTTGCTCAAGGGCTACCGATGCATTTAGATGATGCAAAAAAAAGTTTCCAAAAAATTGAAAAAGCTTTATACAATC
>CAZSGE010000091.1:0-8147 GCA_964606325.1 Uncultured Candidatus Berkiella sp. | reverse complement strand
AAGGGGATTCGAACCCCTGTTGCCGCCGTGAGAGGGCGGCGTCCTAGGCCTCTAGACGATGGGGACAGTAATCAGGACATCCATCATAACATTTAAAGAAAAATTCTACCGTACAGGTAGTGATTATACTCCTGCACAGGAAAGGCATCTCTACGTCTCTTGAGATAATATAAGGCTCAATCAATCTTACGAAAACGTGGCCTCAACGCATAGACTGGCTAAAATCATTTCCTGCGTAATTTGAAAATTGCAAGTTAACTACATAACAGGTACAATCAGCCCCCATTATCTTTTAGATATCTACATTGGAAAACATGGCGACACTCAGAAATACCTGGCAGAGAACCTTTCGTAAAGCACTTGCCTTCTTAAAAGCACATCCGCATCCCATTGCCCAAATGACGGCGAAATTAATAGAGAATAAAACCGTTGAAATCAAATCACTTTATCACATGGATCAATCTGACTATGCAAGACTAATTAATGAAACTAACAGGAGTATTGATGATAAGATTTCCACATCTTTCCCCCCCACAGCAAGTTCGGTGAACCGTCTACAAACTAAATGGAACGGTAGAATATATGGTAATAGACTTTATATTTCTTCAGAGTTAACAGATCCTAAAGATTTTGCGCGCATTATCATTCACGAAGCAAATCATTATATTAATCATTCAAATGAAAATTATCGAACCAATGATCAAAGGTTTGAGGAAGAATGTCGAGCAAGAATTGCTGAAGCGATGGTCTTTAGACCTTTATATACTCGCACCAGAAGCTTCCTAAAAGATATCGCTCAAAATGTTACTGCAAGCGGGAGGATAACCATGCCTCCTACGCTTAAAATGCCAAAAGGGATTTACACCCTCTAAAAGTGAATGTGGTATACAGCCCTTAAGCAATATACCATGCAAATACATCTTTTTAATCACTATGCTCTTTTTTAATGCTATATTTTCTTTTAGTTAGAATTTAATCTAAGAGAGACGAAAATGGCAGGACCAACCGCTTGTAACAAATGTGGCTCCACAAATGAACAGGGAGCCATTTATTGTGCCAAATGTGGCGCTAAAATTGGCTCCACAGGCATAGGTCGCACATTTGCCGCCTTTGGTAAAATTTTGGCAGGATTTATCATTTTCGTTGTACTGATAATAGGTATAGCTCTTTGTGCTACCAGTGGTGTAGCTGAAGCCGTAAAAAATCAACTTACCGCTATACGTGAGGGTGATTATGCAAAAGCTTACTCATACACTTCTACAGAGTTTCAAAAAAATACCTCTTTAGACGAATTCAAAATGTTTATCGATAACGTACCTGCTTTGAAAAACAATGAACGTATTTCGATCAATAATCGATCGTTTGAAAATGATAAAGGAGAGGTAAAGGGATCCATACACAGTAAAGACGGTATTATCACCCCTATTGAATATCAGCTGATCAAAGAAAACGGTGAATGGAAAATTCTGGGAATAGATGCTCAACTTTCAAAAAGCACTAAAAAAGATAATCAATCGACAAATTCAATAGAGCCTGCCGATACTGCAAAAGAAAGTACGGCAACCCAAACAAACATTGCGCCTGTCGTAAAATCAACAGCTGATTCTGGAGCATTAGCTAAAACTTATCATGATACCGGTAGCAATTTTACGCTTAAACATCCTTCTGACTGGGAACTTGACCAAACTAACCCATCCGTGGTGATGGTTAAGAAAGTACAACAAGGTCCAGGTTTTGCAAATGTGAATATCCAAAAAGTATTAACAAAGCAATCCGGTGGAGAATATGCTAATGTTGATGAATTTTTGAGCTCAATAGAAACCCAAGGCAAAGCTGAATTTACAGACTTTAAGCTTTTAGGAGAAAATTCTGAAGCCTTACCTTCTAATCCGGACAAAGTTAAAGGTAAATCCATTACTTTTAGTTATAAGCATAATGGGATAGATATAAAACAACTGCAAATTATCTTGATGGAAGAAGATGGCAAGCATTTTTATATGTGGGGATATACGGCTTCCTCAGACGAATATGATAAAAATTTGCCGATTTCTGATGCAATGATGGATTCGTGGGAGTTTAACTAACACTCACCAATTGGAATATAATAGAGAGAAGAAATATTCTGCATCATTTAGGCCTATACTTGAAAAACATAAAACTTGACAATGCGTTACTTATATTAGCTATCATAATTGGGTTCACAATGATGGCTATATGGGCTTTGGGTCAGCAGTTTTTTTACCGACTATTTCCAAATCTTTTTATAATGGTTTTCAATACCGCTCTCTCTTTGGTATGTGCAGCTATTGCTATCTATTTTATAATAAAACCTTACCCATACTTTAATATTTTAAATATAATATTAAGCATTTTTCTACTTTTTCTCTCTGGAGCAATTTTATTCGAACATCTTTTTGATAATTCACTTGGGATTGACGAGCTATTTGTTAAGGTGAATTATCAAAATGAGCTAGCTCATCCAGGAAGAATGTCACCACAAACTTCTTTTTGCTTTATGATGCTAGCAACTACTATGCTGCTATTTCATGCTAAATCAAAACGCCTATGGTTTTATAGTACATTAATTTTAATTATCAGTATAATTATTTTTAGCTTGGTCGGTTTATTTGGCGGCATATTAAATTTAAATGTTATTTATGATTGGAATAAATTTGGCAAAATGGCCACACCGACAGCTTTAGGGCTTTTATTCTTGGGTACATCGCTTTTTATGCACTGGTATCAGACCGCATTAAAACGCAAGATTGATCTTCAAAGGGAAAAAACATTTCATCGAATTATCTCAATTGTGATCCTAACCGTTTTTTTCGACATAGGATTTTTGTTTATGATAATTTTATTTGTAAAATTAAATCGCCATTACTATTAAACTACTGAATATTCACCCCGTATTCAGCTCAAAGTGCCCCAAAGACATCCACAGCAGTATTAACTATACTAATTAAATCAAAAATACACCGATGGATGTCCTTGTATCAGCCCCTGGATAAATATCACTACCTATCTGTTGGTTTAATACCTAAAGGCTACGTTCATGGATTCAAAAATATGGACAAAACAAGAATTTAAAGATCAACTCATGAGCTTGCAGTATCGCTATCATGTCCATCACCCCTTTCAAAAAGCCATGAAGGAGGGAAAGCTAAGCCAACACCAAATAAAAGGGTGGGTGGCAAATCGGTTTTACTATCAAATCACTATCCCCAAAAAAGATGCAGCCATTTTAGCCAGTTGTGATGATCGCTTGTTTCGACAACAGTGGATTAAAAGAATTATTGATCATGATGGCACAACCGCAACAGAGGGTGGAATCGAAGCTTGGCTACGCTTAGCTATAAGTTGTGGCCTTACCCGCGAAGAAACACTTTCTTTGCAACATGTTTTGCCTGGCGTTAAATTCGCCGTTGATGCCTATTATCAATTTGCCAAATCAAGCCCCTGGCCTGAAGCAGTGGGATCTTGTTTAACAGAGCTGTTTGCGCCTCAAATTCATCAGGAACGATTAAAAAACTGGCCGATTCATTATCCTTGGGTAAATCAAGATGGACTAAGCTATTTTAGAACGAGAATCAATCAAGCCAACCAAGATGTAGAACATGCCTTAGCTTTTACCTTAGACTATTGTGACACCAAACAAAAACAGCTACGAGCGATTGAAATCTTGAATTTTAAACTAGACATTTTATGGTCTATGTTAGATGTCATTTCAATTTACTATGGCTTCACAATAGAATCAAAAATTAAACTTGCTTCGAGATTCAAGTTTCAATGGGAAGAATCACAAAAATCGTTCGTCATGTTGTACCCTGAAGGTATGATTAAATTAAATGAATCATCCAGCGAAATATTAAAATTATGCAATGGTACACATAGCAAAGATGAAATAATCACAACTCTTGAAAAAAAATTCCCCGGCGCCAATATCAGGCAAGACATCATCGAATTTCTGGAGCAAGCACATGCAAACGGTTGGTTTAGCGAGCAATAAAAATGTACCGCTGTGGATAATGTTTGAGCTATCATATCGTTGTCCTTTACAATGCCCGTATTGCTCTAACCCCCAAGAATTTTCACAATATAAAAACGAACTCGAAACACACGAATGGATCCGCGTAATGAAACAAGCCAGAGAGCTTGGAGCGGTACAACTTGGATTTTCTGGTGGTGAACCTTTAGTGCGTCAGGATCTTGAAGAGCTCATTAAAGCTGCTCATGATTTGGGTTATTATACTAATCTTATTACCTCAAGCGTTGGAATGGATGAAACGAGATTAGTCGCCATCAAAGAGGCTGGCATCAATTCCATTCAAGTGAGTTTCCAATCCAGTGATAAAGATCAAAATGACTTTCTAGCAGGTACGAAATGCTTTGATCATAAAGTGGCCATGGCGAAGAAAATAAAAGCGTTAGGCGTCTCCCTCACTTTTAACATTGTTTTACATAGACAAAACATTGATAAGTTATCAGATCATTTAGATTTTGCCATTTCATTAGGGGCAGATTATATAGAATTAGCAAATACGCAATATCTAGGTTTTGCCTTTAAAAACAAAGAGGCCTTGCTGCCACGTCGTGAACAAATAGTAAATGCTGAAAAAGTTACCAAAACCTATCAAGATAAATATCAAAATCAGCCAAAAATATTCTTCGTTGTGGCGGATTATTTTCAAAACCGCCCTACGCCATGCATGAATGGATGGGGTACGACATTTATCACCTTTACCCCCGATGGTTATGCTTTACCTTGTCATTCAGCTAGAATTTTGCCAGATGTCACCTTCCCCAATGTCAAAGATCAGGATATCAAAACCATTTGGAACGATTCATCACTATTTAATAAATTTCGTGGTTACGACTGGATGAAAGAGCCTTGCAAATCTTGCCCTGAAAAAACCATAGATTTTGGAGGATGCCATTGTCAGGCATATCTGCTAACCCAAGATGCTTGCCTGGCTGATCCCGTGTGTGATCTTTCACCAAATCATCATCTTGTTTTAGAGACCATAGAAAGGGCTGCACAAGCGCCCATTGAAGTGCCACTGGTATATAGAAACGTCAAAAACTCACGGCTAATTACAACACCGATAGTTATTAACAAAAATAAGTAATTAGTATGAAAAAACATGGCAGCTTAAAGCTGCCATGATGTTTTTAGTCACGTTTTTTCCCATAAACCATGATAGAGTGTCCCACGTATACGCCACCATCATCTGCTACAACGGATCGTCGACCACAACCAAAGGCGAGATAACCATTTGCAACTGAGGGCGAGGAAGTATAAATACCACCCACATCACAGAAAAATTGGCTTAGATAAGCACCATTATTAACATTGATAGCGTAAACTGCACCGGTTGCCATAGGCCAGTAAACTATACCCCTTGAGGTGGAAGGAACACCGTCACCGCGACCGGTTGCTGAGGCAACAGGAATCAAGGCACTATCCGGCATCGCATTCACAGGTACATTAGGGTTAACCATATTTTTAATCACAACATCAAACGATTTACCGTACTTGAATCTTTGATCAATCACATCGTTCCCTGTAGGACAATCAGGACCGCCGCTTAATATGGCTCTTGCAGGTATTGCTTGCCATTTCAATTTGCCAGTCACAACATCTATGCCTTGTAAAACTCCTGTTTGACAATAAGTATTCCCATTTGCAACAGTGACATTATAATTATTGGCATCAACAGTGTTAGCACCGGCGCAAGGTATTAATAGCGTACGTCTGATAGGATCATAGGCAAAGCCCCAATGGATCCCCCCTACGGCACTTGCAACACATACATCAGCATGTTTTTCAACATTCCCATTATAGGGGTTGATCCAAAACAACTCCCCGCCTTTATTATGGGAAATGATCTTTGTTTGCAATTGATATCTAACGACGACAGGCGAATTACCGCCAATGTCCCAATCCGGACCAACAACAGCAAGATTACAATCTGGGCTTGGTACTAAATTTGTACCACAAGGTGCTTGCCAGGCATCAATACCATTTGTTGGGACAACCCAAGCGTGGGAAAAATCTTTCATATTAACAGCGATAACTGAGTTATTAGCCAATGGTTCCTTTTTAACATCAACACCAAGTTGCTTTAACTTCACAATTGCTCTGTCGTAGCACTGCTGAGCACCACCACCGGTTTCACCGCGTTTGGAAAAGGTTTGCCCTTCAATAACAACCGGTGTGACTGGCTCTGACATACAATCAGCCACAAATTGCGGATAATCATAAAGTTGACCTGAAGCAAAAATAACTAATCCTTTGTTATCCTTACCACCATATGGAATGATGGAAGGTGAACTAGCCCATATACCGCCGCCTGCAAACCATTGTCCTTGATACCCAGCAGGTTTTGCTGGAATGGTATAGAGTGTTTTAACGCTTTGCGGGTAGGTTGGGGTACCACCATTAATCTTTAAATCCAATCTTATCAAATGGCCTCTGGCTGTTTGAAGCATACCGGGCATACCCACCAGCGCTTTTAAATTATTAAAACTGGATAATCCAAAATACGCATAACCTTTATAAACTCGTGGGCTACTTGTTGTATTGAGGAGCACAGCGCTTGGATCCTCTCCACCTGAAGGTGCAACAGACACTTGCCATAATTTTTGACCAGTGGCAGCATCTATTGCATAAGCTGTTGCTCTGTAAGTTGATACTGCTGTGGGAGGATTAGCGGGATTAAAAGCAAAATCAATTAAGTTGGATGGTGTAAGAAACAATAAAGTTCCTTTACCATTGCCTCGTACATAATAAGCGGGCGAAGTGCGAGAAGTTAAACCACTTAAACCCAAATTAACGACATCGCTAACTGATTTTTGCCATAGTTTTTTGCAACTCACAAACTTTCCATAAGCGTCTCTTACAATTTTATGTGCTCCAATTTGACCAGTCTGTGCAGACCAGTAAATCACATCATCAATAATAATTGGTTTAGCACCAATTGTGCTATCTGGATCTGTTGAATTAGCTCTATAGTCGATTGCGCATAGTTGTTCAATTTTACTTAAGGAATACTTTGAAATACCTGAGTTGATATTAAAATGTGTATTATTTATATTTTGGCCCCAATCGGACCAGTTGGTAAACGTGTCGATATACTTGATATCATCAACATCACCGACATCACCATCATCGTTATAAGCTCCACCCGCTCTCACTTGGAGGCACATGAGCGATAAGGTTACGCCAAAAACAGCGCACCAACTTGCAAACTTGTTCATCTTTTGCCTCCACCACAGCTTACCACGCGAAAGACAGGTGACTTATTTGACCTTAACATACATTCTTACTTCAAAACCAAAGCGCAGATCCTGAAAGGTAGGTTTAGACCACATCTGGTTGCTCCTCATTTGATTGTAAGTACTCACAAAATGCAAAAAAATACAGATCCATACCCATTAAAGCACACTTAAAAAGGCAAGTTGCAGATAGGTCAGAAACTATTTTTATGTTTTATATTAGTTTGGATGCTCTAAAATGCTGATAGAAATTATTCACCAGCTACGTCCTGACCTTTAAAGAAACTGGCACATTTTCACCACTTTCGAAGAGTAAAAATGTAGTAAATTTATTTACATAAAGTCTTTAATAACTCTCCTGGCGACAAGCGCGTCCCTCTTCAGGACAAGCACATCTCTTCGATTTGTTAAGTAACTTAAATTATGAGATAATACACCTCTTTTAAATTCATCACCTGGCATGGAGGCCTCATACTAAATAAAACAGGTGCGCAAAATGCAACAAGGTCCTAATAGTACATTTTATACACTCATCAAAAATGCCCTTAAAAAGAATGACATACCTGTTGCAATTGAATATATCCAATATTGCTCACCTGAGAATGCACAAGAAATTTTTAAACTTATATTTAAAGATCTCTTTAAAAAAAAATTCTATTTTATTAAAGAGATCAAAACATTAAATCCAACTGTCTGGTTGGCATTTCTTAACAGAAATGAGCTATGCTCTGAAATCGGCGCAAAGAACCTACGCAAAATAATTAAAAAAATCATTCCTATACTTAAAAAATTACAATCAGAATTAGAATATGAGCCAAATATAAAAAATTTGCTTAGTATATATACTGAAATTTTAAGATTGATTGCCA
>CAZSGE010000090.1:0-8222 GCA_964606325.1 Uncultured Candidatus Berkiella sp. | reverse complement strand
CAATTTGGAGTGTACCGATTTGGGGGCTAACTAGGAAATCTTTTTACTCTTAACACAGAGTAAATCTGCCCCCCCCCCCACAAAAAAACCATGCGCATTATTTAAATACCCCACCATCACAGATCCATGGATATTTGTGCCAGTAGATCAAAGAGATGAATGCATGGCTGCATTGGTGCAGGTAAGCTAAAATCAACACATTATTCCCTTTCACTATTTATTTGAAGTTTGACAACTTATTTTGGTGTTTATATATTTGATGTGCTGAAATTCACTTATTAAACATAATTCACAGCACAAAATGTACTTAGCACATGAAAATCGACCGCTATCTGTTGTACATTTAAACTTTCAAAATCCAAATTAATCATTACATTTGAAAGGTGTAATATGAATTTTCCCTATAAGCTGATTGATTTAACACACACACTTGATAGTACCATGCCAACTTGGAGTGGTGACTGCGGATTTAATCATGATCTGCTCATAGATTATGCTAACAGTGAGGGCGAGGTTAAGTTTCGTGTAATGAAAATGAAGATGCATGCCGGTATTGGAACACATATGGATGCACCAAGTCATTGTTTTCCATCAGGTCAATGTATTCAAGATATTGATATTAATGAATTGTGCATGCCATGTGTCGTTATCGATATTTCAACCAAATGTCACGAAAACTATGGCCTAACCCCAGAAGATATTACCGAATTTGAAAGTAAACATGGTCATATTCAAAAAAATTCATGTGTCATGGTTAAAACGGGTTGGAGCAAGTTTTGGGATACACCAAAGAAATATCATAACAACCATGTGTTCCCTTTCGTTTCACATGATGCAGCAAAACTACTTCTTGAGCGGGATGTCAGAGCACTTGGCATTGATACGCTTTCACCTGATCGCCCTGATAAAGGTTTCAAAGTACATCAGCTATTTTTAGGTGCTAAAAAGATAATAATAGAAAACGTCGCTAATTTAGAGAATATGCCATCAACCAATGCTTTAGTTTTAGCGCTCCCTATTAAGATAAAAGATGGTACAGAGGCGCCAATAAGATTGGTTGGCTTGATGGTCTCAGGTTCCTAAGTTGAACAGATTAGGGGGCTGATCCCCGATCTCAATGATTAAATGATTATCGGTATCTTTAGTGATTGGCCTTATAATGTAACCGTTAATCAAATAATTTTACTATTTTACTAACTATAAATGATCGGGATCAGCCCCCTAAGTTGAACAAATTAGGGGGCTGATCCCGTTTTAGAGGTCATCATAAAAAATGAAACTTGGTCCACAACAGTCTTTAGCAGAAAAACTTAAAAATTTATTTATTGAGAACACTAAAAAAGCCAATATAACGAATCTTTATTTAATCTCATTCTCCATGCAACAAAATGGTGTAACACTTTCACTTATAGATCAAATAAAAGTTCTACATGAGGCTATCGTGCTACCCGATGTTTTTGCATTAAGTGTTCTAGGAAACCCTATGATTTGCTCTGCAATTAGAACGGTTGCCCATTTTTCTTTAAAAAACACGAATCCAAAAGCTGAAGTAGAAATAATTCCATTATTTGGAGAAGAACTTACACAAGCTATCAAAGAAAATCGGATTGCGGATGCTAATTTAATTCTATCACTTACCCACAGATTCATCGATCAAGATATCGTTGTATGGGCAAAAACTCACTTGGAGCAAACAAAATCTTTTACGCCAGGATATGAACAACAGAAAAATCAAGACAGGAGTCATTCTCAAGAATCTATAGTTCAAAGAGAAAAACAACATCAATTCACTCTTAAACATTAGATTACAAAAGGAATCGGATAAATGGCTAATCTACGTAAAATACTGACTCTAAGTGGCGCAGCAATCGGGACAGGATATGCTCTGTTGAGTGGCGCAGATTTTGTAAATGGGCTCAGCTATGCCATTGCAGGTTCTGGCGTGGCACCATTAGGTATTGCATTTGGAAAATTTTTGATACGAGTTACTACAGACATGCTTGATACATCGCCTCCAGCAAGCTGTCAATTCGTTCGTCAGGATATCGCCACCATATTTACTGTCGGAATCATCGATATCGTAGAAGCCCATCGCCATGAACTTTTGGATGCTCCGAATACGCTCGTATTTAGCACTTTATTTGCGGCAGGCGCTGGGAACCTAACCCCCTTGGTCAAAGATGTTATTGATCAAGCCCTTGCCCCTGTGGCTGAAAGAAATAGAGCAAGACAAGTTTACTAACTTGATAACTCGCATTTTTTCAGATAGAATGTCTTTCATTTTATCTGAAAAATTATGCTAAATTCAGCCGAACCATCTCAAGCTATGCTAAAACGTCTAGCCCTTATCCCCCGCAAATTAAAGGCCAGTTTCGCGCTACAAACTATTGAAAGTAAAGGCTCCGATCATCCCTGGATCATCGGAAGCAATGAGCCTTCAACACAGCCCTTTGCCCGTTATCAAGATGGACGGTTTGCCTTAATGGGCTGTGGGGTTTTTAGACCTATCGAAATGGCCATGCATATGATCGATAGAAGTGTCTACACTTTTAGTGATGATAAATATGGCTATAAAAATATTCCGAAACTTTTCGTGCTAGATTTATCTAGCCATGTGGAAGAAGCCTGGCGACGATTAAAAAATCTTGTTTGTAACACAAATGGTTTGAGTGACTTTAAAAAAAGACTTCAGGAAGATAGTTTTTATGAAGGCATTAACTCAAAAGGCGATTATGAAAATTTATTGGATAGACTAGAAGATTTTTGCACATCTTCGAATGATTTTATCTTGCTCAAGCATATTGTACAAAAAGCAACTTTTATAAAAGCAGATTGGCGAAATAAAAAGGCAATGGACTTTGTCGCAGCACAAACACAAGCGCTACCTTTAGTTGTCTACGCCTCAAATATCCCAGAGATAATTTTAAATTATGATAAAAAAGATCTAACCAAGTTCGAAGTCTTTATGAGACAATTATTATCCACCAAACCTGACTTTACTATTTATGCACTCACAACTGCGCAATTTCGAAATTTAAACAATTATTTTGTTCCAGATTTGATCGTCACCCAAGAAGGCGATGATCTTGCTCAACATTTAAAAGCATTAAGCGCCGAGGGTGAATCATACCTTGGGCAGATGCTTAAAGGGCCAATAGCTACTAATAAACCGCTCTTAACGTCATTTGAAAATCATGTGAACAACGATAAAGAACATCCCCAACACCATACTACACCTGCATGCGAAGCAGACACCGCAGTTAGAGGAATTGCAGCTTCGAAATCTATTAAGTGAATACCAACACTTGACTCTCACGTTACGTGATCCTTTATCTTTAATTTGTATCATTTGAAGGTATGCTTATGGCTTATACGGTAAAAGAATTGGCGAAAATATCAGGGGTAAGTGTACGCACACTGCACTGGTATGATGAAATCGGCTTACTTAAGCCTGCCTATCAAGGCACCAATAGTTATCGTTATTATGAAGAAGAACAGCTGCTTAAATTACAGCAGGTTTTATTCTTCAAGGAGCTAGGTTTCAACTTAAATGATATCCAAAAACTACTAATGCAAAATGATTTTGACAACGTCAAAGCATTACAGGCGCATAGAAAAGTTTTGGAAGAGGACATCGGTCGTAAAAAAAAGCTAATAACCACGATCGATAAGACAATTCTACATTTAAGGGGTAAGCAAACTATGTCAGACAAGGATTTATATCAAGGCTTTGATCTATCAAAACAAAAAGAGTATGAACAATATATTGTAAAGTATCATGGTCTCGCTGCAGAAGACTTACTTTTTGCCAGTAAAAAACGTACTGCAAAGTGGGATAAAGACGAATGGGATGATGTAAAAAATCAGGGAGATGCCATACATAAGGCTTTAGCCATTGCTATTGAGAAAGGACTAAAACCTGACGCTGATGAGGTGCAAACAATTATTGTGCAACATTATCAAATGATCGAACGGTTTTATCATCCTACTAAAGAAGTATATATAGGTTTAACTGAACTTTATGCGCAACATCCTGATTTTAAGAAGTTTTTTGATGTATACCATCCAAAGATGATTGATTTTATTGGCGAAGCAATGCGGTTTTATGCAAATAAAAACCTTTAGGTTAATCATTGATGATGTCAGGCTTGGGATCTGGGGATTATTTTAATTACCACATCTCAAGCCTGACACCAATCAACGGCTCATACAAACCATTCCACGTTTTTCCACGAACCTAAATCTGCTTTTTTTGCTTTGATACGATTTTGCCAATTACCAACATGGAGTTCTAATTTGTGCCCATCAGGATCTAAAAAATAAAGGGAATCACCTGGCGAAGTATTTTCTTTGAATATTTTCGCGCCACAAGCAATAATAGCATCGCGCAATTTATCAAATTGCTCTTTCGTGACTGTGAATGCGTAATGCGTGTAGCAAGGATTTACTTGTCGATTTTTATCGACATTCAAACAAAACCAAAAGTCACCCACCAAGAAATAGGCGCCTTTATCCCACTTTACCAATGGCCTTAATCCAAGCACTTCACGATAAAACTCAAAGGATTTATGTATGTTTGTGATTGCCAATGTAATGTGGTTCATAGAAATAATCATTCGGCACCTTTGATGTTGCTCTAATACTAAGCACAGCACAATCTGTGTTCTTAAATCTAGAATATAGAATATTCATATGCATGGCCAACAGGTAACTTTATCCCATAACATGCCTCTCTATTATATGTTAGCCGGCTACTATAAACGACAAACAACATTGAAGATGAGCAGCTAATTACTTATTATTCATTTTGTCATTTTTATTACTACTTTATGTGAGGAATCGGCTCATGCGAGAGCTTTGCTTAACTGAAATCGACATCGTTTCTGGTTGTAAAATCGAGAGCTACGAGCTGATTTACCCCGTTGCAGCATTTTCATTTGCTATTACTGCAGAATCGACATTTTTGGGATTTAGTGGCTATCACTTCGCCACTATGACAGGCGTTATTTCTCCGCCTCTGCTGGGATGTGTAGGTTTAACATTACTCCCCTTGGCTTTCGCTTTTAGTTATGCAAAATCAACAGGAGTACTTTGATATGAGAACACTAAACAATCAAGAATTGATGTTAATTAATGGTGGATCTATGGGTGAAGATATTGGTGATAGATTCGCTTTAATAGCCCTTTACATCTTTTCGACGATAGCAGCATGTGGCGCAATCGTTCATATTGGTGGCAGTTTCTGTGGCTATAAATTAGCATCGTTAATGGGTGCAGGTGAAATTACAGCAACGATGAGTGGCGCAGTAATGGGAGCCGCCGGTGTGGTTTATTTTGGCAAGGCTGTCTTTAACTCATCAAAAGATTAAACTTTCAACTTAACGAGACAGCTTTTTGCAGTAATTTCCAATCCCACGCGCAATAAGTTGAAACCTTTTGACATTTGCGCTCTTACTCATTAATTTTAACTTAAGATTGGCACCCAAATAACGCCGCCGGGTGCCATAGTTATGTTACTGTGAAAGCAAAATCAGACCATACAAAAGTAGATGGTCTATCGAAGAAGCGAAGCTTAACTAGTCAGAAATCCAATTTACAACTAAGGAAAGTTACTCTTCATGAGACTCCCCTTTCTGTTTATCTTATCCTTTGTATTGTTACTGGCAAGCTGCTCTTCTGAAGTGTGCGTATTTGAAAATACCAAAACCTGCGTTAATCAGAAAGTATCCGATCTGGATCTTGAAAAGAAACCTATTATATTGATTTATCTTCCAGGATCTAAGCAGGAGAATGAACCAGACCCTTGCTACCCAGAAGAAAATAACCACGGATTTGGTGTTCCCAACGTAGTGCGACAAACTTATCTCAAACTGCAGAAAAATCATGAAATAAAATTAATGGCGTTCTGTACACCATCAAAAGTAAGCGATTTTGATGGCAATAACCCAGAAATAAAACCTAAAATTTTATTACGAACGGAAGATTTAACTGAATTGCTAACGCAATTAAAAGACAACGGCGCAGATCCTAAAAAAGTTTTTCTCATTGGTCACAGCGCTGGAGGCTGGGCCACTTTATTAGCCAAAGCGAATAACCCTACTTTAGCGAATGGTGTTATCGCTATTGCCCCAGCATTTGCCGGTAAACAAATGTATCGTCCGAAATTATGGGAAGATCTGAGAAAATCCCACATTGAAATAATGAATCAAGCGCCTCATTTTAATGCCCTACTGATTCTTTTTGACCAAGATGAATTCGAGAACACAGAATCTATGAAGTCCTTCAGGGAGATGCATGGTGTGAAAATTGAATTGATCAATGGCCCCATTTTACAAGCCCTCAATTGCCCATTTATCCCTATGCACAACATCCCTTTTGATAATTGTTTTGATCCCTATGCCGAGAAAATGGCTTCCTTTATTGAGCATTCCCTAAAGTAACTATATATGATAAATCAGTGTTCGATAAGATATATTGTCTCAACTTATTCAAGTGGCGTGACTGAGTCAAAAAAATCTAATATCTCTTGATGATTATTTTGTAATGCTAGACGATGAGCAGCAAAATTGCTGGCGGCTAGCGCTGCTTTTTTCTCATCTTTTAGCAAAGTTTCCCATATTAATTTAATTATCTCTATATGACCTCTGTCCGCGGCATAGACAAACACATTATAGTCTTGAAATTTTAATAGTTGTCGCTGCTGTTCTTGTGATAAAAATTTAAAAATGGTTTCAATTACAGCGGTATAGCCTTTTTTTGCAGCTATCATCAAACATTCTGGAAAATAATATTGCACAACATTCATTTTAAATTCATCAGGAATGAGGTTCCATATATATTCAATGACAGCAGTCTCATTTGCATCAGCAGCATTTTCAAATGGACCCCATTGTATCGAGGGGTTACTAAAGTCTCTTTCATGAAATTTAAATAAGTTTGCAAGGTTCTCAAATGGAACGACATTTAAGACTCTTTGCACGGACAAAACATTTTGTCTACACGCAAGGTTAAATAAATCAGGAATAAATTGCTTTAACGAAGGCTGCGATAAAATTAAAGCAATATATTGTTCACTTTCTAGAATAATTTTAAAGCAATGATATTGTAAATATTCGTCATTCATCAGATCTTCAATCAAGGCCCAATGATGCTTATCTAAAGCAATTTTAAATCCTTCCCCATTTCTGGCTTCAAAGGCAGAAACTACCCTATCTTCATCAAAATGAGTAAATATAAATGAAACCATTTCATTAAAAATATCTAAATGACCATTGGCCATTGCCAAATGTAAGGATTGGTATCTGTCGTGTATTATAAACGCAAGCTGTTTATCAACGCTTAGCGCATGAAATAGTTTGCTATATTTTTTAAAATCATTATTTATGATACAAGCATTAATCCATTCGGTTTGAATGTCGTCACTCATAACTACCCTCAAATCATAAAACAAATATTTAATGAACAAATTTGATTCATTGTACTTTGATAAGCAGATAGATTTATGTGGTAATAAAATATATGGAAGGCTTAATCCGATAAAACAGCAGTTTTAAGCGATAAGTGTGGATGATATAAGGCTTTGGCGATTTTAAAGAACAATCTCCAAATTCCAAGCATGACTTCGATAATCACTTTACACAATGAATGTTGGGCTTTTGCTCAACTTGCTTGGTTATCTTCTCTTTACCATTTTCTTTCTCGTTGTTGATGATTCCAAACTTACATCCTTATAGATTTTTTGTGTTCTATTTCTTTGATGATATCGATATAAAGTGCTTGGTTTTTGAGTATCTTTAGTTTGGGGAGTATCTAATGGCTTATAGGCATGAACATTAGTATTAGCCAAAGGCTCCACTTTACTTGTAAACATGCTTCCCACCCCAAAACCAATTAGACAACTCAAAAAAATAGCTGGTATTAGCGCCCACTGAAATAATGTTGCCAGTATAAAAGTGCTTAAGATAATTGTGGCACCAGAGGCTAAGGAGGGATTACGATAATTTAAAATCGCTGAATTATTTTTGACCCGCGCTACTTCTTTTGGATAGACAATTGCTTGTGCTAATTCAAGCGTTTTTTTCTCAGTTAATTCGCGTAATTGCGTGGAGGTTGGATTGGGACCGGTAAGCCCCAGGCCGTTGCGATATAAATTATAAAGCGACCAGTCAAAACAGGTTAGCCCTTCTTGCTTTGGGCAATCTCTTTCAACATAAGTACACTGA
>CAZSGE010000089.1:0-8281 GCA_964606325.1 Uncultured Candidatus Berkiella sp. | reverse complement strand
AAATCTCCCGAAGGCTTGTGGCCTGGTTCTTTCGACGCGAAGCTCGATAAAATTAGTCTTGTTTTAGAACAAGGTAAATTTAATTTAAGTCTTGAGGGTTTTGCCTCAAAAGCTTCAATGGTTGCTAATGGGGCTACTACCAATCTTTTGGGTTCATTTCATATTGATAAAGCAACTTTGAATGGTAAGACGTATGGCCCTATCGAATATAGCAATTCGCTTAATCATGTGGATACGACCGTACTTAAGTCGTTTTTAACTTTAAATCATCAATTAAAAACAGGTGATTCCACTGCAAGTAACAAGCTGACGCAATTTTTTATCAGCAGAATGCCAGATTTCCTGCAAAGGCGACCAGAATTTACGATTGAGAAATTGTATATTCATACCCCAGACGGCGATGTCAATGGACAGGCTTATATTGCAGCAGGCGGAATCGATACCAACAATTTAAACATTCAGCAATTGCTTAAATCGATTGTAGCTAAAGCAAGTTTAGAAATTCCCAAAATCATGCTCAAAGATATGCTCTTGATGCAATACTCAAAAGAATATGAACAAAAACAGGCAACAATGGGGGCGACAGATCCTGCATTACCACCGGTTGATCAATCGGTTGATGAAACTTTGAGCAAATGGTTGCAAGCGCGGACATTGACAGAGAAAGAACAATATTATGTTGTTACGCTTGAATTTAAAGATGGCAACTTTCTTATCAATGGTCATGCCAATCAGATCCCGTTGCCGTTACAGAGATAAGTAGTTCTCAATACTCTTATTCTGTCATCCTGAGCAAGCCGAAGGATCTCCTCTTAAGAGAGATTCTTCGCTACGCTCAGAATGACACAGCTTGTAGCAGCAACGCGAACGGTATCTAATCCCTCAAATGATTTTGCACTGTCATACTGATCTCACGCATGTATTTGGCTTTTTGATCGTCCGTTAAAAAGCTCGCCTTTATGCTGTTTTGCGCAAGTAGCACAATATCTTCAGGGGTAAGCCCAAGCTTTTCCTGACATGCAATAAAATTATCCACCACATAACCGCCAAAGTATGCTGCATCATCTGAATTGATAGTGATGCACAATCCTTGGTGTAATAATGTTTTGAGATTATGATCTTTGAGATCTTTAAATACACATAATTTAACATTGGAGAGAGGACAAACTGTTAAGGGGATACCATGTTCTTTTAAATGTTCCACTAATTTAGGATCTTCGGTACAGCGCACGCCGTGGTCAATCCTTTTGACATTCAATAGTTTTAAACTATTCCAAATATAATCTGCCGGGCCTTCTTCACCGGCATGAGCAACGGTTAAAAAGCCTTGTTTAATGGCTTCTTGATAAACGCGCTCAAATTTTTCTGGTGGGTTACCTTTTTCACCTGAATCTAAACCAATAGCAATAATTTTGTCTTTAAAAGGGAGTGCTTGCGATAAGGTTGCAAAGGCTGCTTCTTCCGATAAGTGCCTTAAAAAGCACATGATTAAATGTGAGCTAATATCTAATTTATTTTTAGCATCAACCAAAGCGCGATGAATACCATTGATGACAGTTTCAAAAGCAATACCTCTGTCAGTATGAGTTTGGGGATCAAAAAAGATCTCGGCGTGGCAAACTTTATCTTCTTTGGCGCGCAAGAAATAAGCCCAAGTGAGATCGTAAAAATCCTGCGAAGTGCGAAGCACATCAGCGCCTTGGTAATAAATATCTAAGAAAGATTGTAAATCGGTAAACTCATAAGCTTTGCGAATTTCTTCAGGGCTTGCAAAGGGAAGTTGAATATTATTTCTTTTGGCAAGCGCGAACATTAATTCTGGCTCAAGCGTGCCTTCAATGTGGCAATGTAATTCTGCTTTGGGGATCTCGCGAATTAAATCTTGGATATGACTCATGTTCTGTCCTTATGTTGCCATTTCTTCGTTGGGTAATTTTTCAATCAACGCTTTTAATTGATAGAGTTTTTGTAAAGCATCAATCGGCGTATACTCGTCTGGATTAAGTAAATTTATTTCTTTGATAAGTGGGTGCACTTTGGTGGATTTAGTCTTTTTAGGAGTGCTTGGCGAAATGATTGTTTGCTGCTCTAAATCGATTAATGTTCTTTGCGCTTGATCGATCACTGCTTTGGGGATTCCTGCTAATTTGGCTACTTGCAAACCATAGCTTTTATTTGCCGGACCTTTTTCTACCTTATGTAAAAAGATAAGATTTTCATCATATTCTTGCGCGTCTAAGTGAATATTTTCGCAATGTGCTAATTGTTCACACAAACGTGTTAATTCAAAATAGTGAGTTGAAAATAAGGTAAGCGCTTTTATACGTTTTGTTAAATCGACTAAACAGGACCATGCTAAGGCAAGGCCATCAAACGTGCTAGTGCCGCGTCCAATTTCATCGATAATTACTAAACTTTTAGCAGTGGCATTGTGCAAAATGTTCGCGGTTTCTGTCATTTCGACCATAAAGGTGGATTGCCCCTTGGTCAGATTATCACTGGCGCCTATTCGGGTGAATATGCGATCAAGCGGCCCAATTTTTGCACTGTGTGCCGGCACAAAACTTCCTATATAGGCCATTAGTGCTATCAGTGCAGTTTGGCGCATAAAGGTGGATTTGCCCCCCATGTTGGGGCCAGTAATTAATTTTGTTGAAGCACTTTCATGTAGATGAACATCGTTAGGAATAAAGGGATCTTCTAATAAGCGTTCAACAACGGGGTGTCTTGCTTGGATTAAATGAAGTTCATTACTTTTAACAAATTCTGGGCAGTGATAATCATATCGTTTGGCTGCTTGTGCTAGCGCATTTAAAACATCAACCTCAGATAAGATCTCCACCGCTTGTTGCAAGGTTGGTAAAAAGGTGAGCAAGCTTTTTAACAGCTCATCATAAAGCGCTTTTTCTCGACTTAACGCTTTTTCTTTGGCACTCAATACTTTTTCTTCAAAGGCTTTTAATTCAGGTGTGATATAACGTTCTACATTTTTTAAGGTTTGACGCCGCAAATAATCTTTGGGAGCATGATGAGATTGTGTTCGGCTGAGTTCAATATAAAAACCATGAATGCGGTTATAGCCAACTTTGAGTGTGCTGAGCTTGGTGCGCGCTTGTTCCTTTTTTTCTAATTTTTGCAAAAAGCTATCGGCATTTTCACTGAGCGCGCGCAGCTCATCTAAGGCTTCATCAAAACCGGGGGCAATCACATCGCCGTCACGCAGTACCACAGGTGGGTTTTCAACAATGGCTTTTTTGAGGGTGCGACAAAGTCCTTGATGCTCTTGTAAATTGTCTAACTTTTCATCGGGTAAGCTTTTGCATTTTTTAAGCAGGGTTTTGATTTGGGGAATACATTCTAGCGCAATACGTAGTTTTTCTAAATCTCTTGGTCTGGCGCTTTGAAGTGCAACGCGGCCAACTATCCGTTCGCAATCACCTACTTGCTTTAATAGAGCGTGCAGTGTGTCTGATTCTTTGTTCAATAAGGAATGAATAGCATGTTGGCGTTTTTTTAATGCTTTACAATTGGTGAGAGGTTGATGTAACCATCTTGCCAATAAACGACTGCCCATGGCACTTGCGGTGAAATCTAAAGTTGAAAATAGGGTATGCTCATATTCACCTTGCAAGTTTATCGTGAGCTCTAAGTTACGCCTTGTGTGAGGATCTAGTTGAATATAATCATCAACACTTTCAACCTGTAAACTTTGTAAGTGTGGCAATGCGCGGCGTTGGGTTTCTTGCGCATAACGCAACAAACAGCCTGCGGCACTTATCGCAACTTTTAAATGATCACAAGCAAATGCTTTCAAGCTTTTGGTGCCAAATTGAATACACAGTTGACGAACGGCCGTCTCGTAATCAAAGTCCCATTTGGGGCGCTTATGAACTAACACTTGTTTAAGTATTTCTACTGAAGGCACATTTTCATCAATCAGTAATTCTTTAGGTTGTAACCGCATGAGTTGCGCCATCAATTCTTCATTTGATGACACTTCTTGGAGTAAAAAGCGACCACTGGATAATTCAAGGCTAGCAATCCCATAGACAGTTTTATGTTTACAGATCGCGACCAATAAGCTCATCGTTTTGGATTCGAGCAGTGCTTCATCTGTGACAGTGCCTGGCGTTAAAATTCGTACCACTTGACGCTCAACAGGCCCCTTGCTGGTTGCTGGATCACCAATTTGCTCGCAGATCACTACTGATTCGCCAGCTTGCACTAATTTTGCTAAGTAATTTTCTGCTGCATGAAAAGGCACGCCAGCCATGGGGATGGGGTTACCTTGCGCACTGCCACGCGCTGTTAAGGTAATATCAAGCAAATGGGAGGCTTTTTTCGCATCTTCAAAAAATAATTCGTAAAAATCACCCATACGATAAAATAATAATTGATTAGGATGTGCCGCTTTGATTTTAAGATATTGCTGCATCATGGGCGTATGTGAGGGGGACTCACCAGAGGTGGTTTTATTCTTTGTCATTTGGTTTTCTAATTTTAGTTAATATTCAAAGTTCGATTTGTTCTGCTGAGTGTTTGTACCTCTTTAACGGATTGCCTTCAAGATATCTGTTTATCAAATTTTCTATGTTGCACTTGCTTTCTTTTGAAACCAACGCTAGATTGATTATGGTAACAAAAATTATCAATCAACAAATTTGTGTGCGATAATACAACCTAATCCCAACTTGGTAACTTATATTATTTTAATTTGATTTATGCGGGGCACCACCATGGATGACAATAGAAAACAAGCATTAAACGCAGCACTATCACAAATTGATCGTCAATTTGGCAAAGGCTCAGTCATGTGGCTGGGCGACAAAGGCGCCATCGCTGACATCGAAGCCATTTCAACAGGTTCATTAGGGCTAGATATCGCCCTAGGTATAGGCGGATTACCCAAAGGGCGTATTGTTGAAATCTACGGACCAGAATCTTCTGGTAAAACAACACTCACCTTGCAGGTAGTGGCTGAATGCCAACGTAAAGGCGGCGTTGCAGCTTTTATCGATGCTGAGCACGCACTTGATCCGCTTTACGCAGAAAAGCTGGGCGTGAAACTGGATGAATTATTAATCTCCCAACCAGATACCGGCGAGCAAGCACTTGAAATTGCAGATATGTTAGTGCGCTCAGGTGGTGTTGATGTCATCATCATCGACTCCGTGGCCGCTTTAACACCTAAAGCAGAAATTGAAGGTGAAATGGGCGATCAACATATGGGCTTACAAGCGCGCCTGATGTCTCAGGCCCTAAGAAAGCTGACCGGTAACCTCAAACGTTCTAACACCTTAGCTATCTTTATTAACCAAATTCGTATGAAAATTGGTGTGATGTTTGGTAGCCCTGAAACCACAACCGGTGGTAATGCTTTGAAGTTCTATTCTTCTGTCCGTCTTGATATTCGCCGTATTGGCTCTATTAAGAAAGGCGATGAAGTGATGGGTAGTGAAACCCGCGTCAAAGTCGTTAAAAATAAAGTGGCACCACCCTTTAGACAAGCTGAATTTGAAATTCTTTACGGCGAAGGTATTTCACGTTTGGGCGAAGTGGTTGAATTGGGCGTTAAACTTGGTTTTATTGAAAAATCAGGCGCTTGGTACAGCTATGAAGGCACTCGCATTGGTCAAGGTAAAGAAAATGCGCGTCAATATTTGTTAGAGAACCCTAAAGCTGCTGAAGAACTTGAAGCCAAAATCCGTGAGAAGTCCTTACCCCCTGTGGTTCGTGCTCCTTCCGCAGGCGCTTCAGTGGTTGTTGCTCCTATTCTCAAAGAAGATACCAAATCCAAAGTATCTAAAGTGAAGAATATGATTGAGTCAGGGGAATTGGCTGAAGAAGAGATCTAATCCCATCTGTGTAAGTTTTGGACAAATCTTAAAGAAATGAAAACCAGCAGCTCATGAGCTGCTGGGCTTACTTTGGTGTTTTCTTTCGCTTTTCTGTTGGCAGCTTTTGCGGATTGAGCAAAGATTCGCTCAATGGCTCAGCAGATCCTATGCTGGCGTGTATAACCGCTTTTGGCCGTGCGGTATCTTTCTGCTTTGGTAAAGATAAATGATATTTTGCTAATACTTCTCCAACATTTTTGTTTTTATCAATCACTTTGTCGACTATTTCTTTCAATGCATCTCCTTTACTTTCAATTTCAGAATCATTAAAGGCTTCATTTAATTCATCCCATAGCTTTGCTTTTTGCTTCCAGGCTTGCGAAACTGTTCCAAGCTTTTTTTGCGCTTCTAAGAGGGCCGCATCGATAATAAGTATTTTATCAGGTGGTATGATTTTGCTTTGTTCTAATTGTGTCATAGCCTGTCCATGTTTCCCTTGAGAGACTAGCTGTGCTGCGCCCATCATGATGCCACTTTTGTTAGGTACATCCTGCAAATGAAAATTCATTATTCTCAATGCTTCTTGCATACTTAATGGCTTGATGGTTTTGGGTTCTTTAGTAAGATAAGGGTTTTGTAGTGGAGGTTTTGGTTTATATTGCTCAGCTATGGTAAGACCTACTCCATTATGATTAATATCAATTAATTGGCGCGCAACATAGGCAAATTCATCATAAGCCAAAGGACGAATTTTAGGATCTGAATTGGCAAATATCACATTAATTTTATCAAATACTTCTTGAATAGTGCCTAATCCTCCTAAGATGTCTTGGTGCACTTTTACCCATTGTTCTTCAGGGATCTGTTGTTTGCTTAATACATTTTGACCACGAAGTGCCACATCAACATTGTCCTTGGTCAGTGCAACCAAGGACCAATAGATGATCTCTCGCTGTTTTTCATCACATCCTTTCATCACTTCATCCACGCGTTGGCTCAATAAGCTTTGAATAACTTTAGATAACTCCTCTACGGGATCAACAACGATTAAATCACGATGACCTCTGCCCATTTTTGCTATTCGCCCAATAGTGCCCGGATAGCAAGAAGGATTGTCGGTGTGAAGAGTATCGTTAAAATTGTGTGCGCGACGTATTTCAGCAATTTCACTAATAAAAAAAGCCAGTCTATCTTCCTGGCTGGCAGTTGCAGTATTGGAATCTTGTAATGCCAAATAATAAATGACAACACGTTGACGAACATCCCAAGAGATCTCTTCTGGTGTTTTATCTTGCGCACCGAATTGGTGTCTATCATTATTGATAGGGGGGGTTAATAAATTTATCCACGTTGTGGTTGGAGCCTGAGGGTCATATGCGCGCCAAGCGACATGTAGATTATTGGTATTCGATTGAAAATATTGTCTTGCTTGGTTCATGATAGGCTCATCTTTACCTTGAGTTAAAAGTTCACGATGGGTATTGATAAAATCACGAACCGTATTATCATCAGTTTCTTCAAGAATTTTATCTAAAAGCAGACCACGGATGCTATATTCAATTTTTTCGATGGCGTGTCGTGTTTGTTCGACCTGAGTGAAGGCAGGAAATTTATCACCCAGGGACTCCTTAGCTATTTCTTCAAGCTTGCTACCATATAAGTTTAATGCTTTTTCATAAGCAATTGCCGCCGCACTTAATTGCCGAGGCGACATGGCAGTTTCAGAGCTTTGGGTATAGGTTGCTTCGGCTCTTTTTACATATTCATTTGCTTTAACAATCCTGTTAGCTAATAACATACTTGGATGCTTTAATTTGTCAGCAAAATACTGTTCAAGGAAAGTCAACGGATCTTTAGATAATAAAACCAGATCATACGATTGTATTTTATCCGATAGCTCGTTTAGTGCACTTGGTGTTAATAGTTCTTCAAGCGGTAACCCAAGAATAGTGATATGAGGGAGCATCAGTCTGGCTATCGCTATTTGCCCATTATTGATGGCATCATTCAAAAGACTAGCAAGAAAGTTTTTATTTACCCTTTTATTTTCTAAAAGAGTTTCAACAGCATGGGATTTACCATGAGTGACAGCGTTTTTAAAGAGATTTTCGTAATGCTTTGGTTCTATAAAATCAAATTGCATCAAATGACGCAGAATGACAAAGTTGTCAGATGTTACTGCTTTATGTAAAAGCATAATAATAACATTGCTTTTAATATTGTCTGGTAAGTGATCTATAGCGGTTACCATAGAATGATATAAAAACTTTTCTGGATTTTCTTGCAAAACAGGCTGTTCATAAGGAAATCGAGATCCTCGATATCTTTTGAGGATGAGTGACATACATTGTTCTGCTTGTTTATATTCATCAAAAGTTGCAAAGTTTAATGAAGCAAGATGGGGTATTCTTCCAAGGCAATTTGATTGAGCCGCACCCGCTTTC
>CAZSGE010000088.1:0-8579 GCA_964606325.1 Uncultured Candidatus Berkiella sp. | reverse complement strand
GCCCACGTTAAAGCTGAGCGCTTCTTGTAAAGCATCACAGGTACTTTGTGCCGCCTGACACTGTAAGGTTTCAGATTCTTCAATCAGCGTGCACACCCAATACACTTGTTGGCCTTTAGCACAGACAGCTTTTAATTTTTCAATTATTTCATCACGACGTTTTTGCGGCACACTTAACGTAACAATGGGTTGCCTATTGGGTGGCAAACTATCTATCACTGAAATATCAAGATGTGCATAATGGCTCATCATCAGTGTGCGTGGAATAGGCGTTGCCGTCATAATCAATTGATGCGGATAACTGGTATTCAGCGCGGTTTTACCCTTAACATGTAAGGCAAGGCGCTGATGAACCCCAAAACGGTGTTGTTCATCAATAATGACTATTCCTAAATCATTGAATTGCACATCATCTTGAAACAAAGCATGCGTGCCAATAATAATGTGTGTCAGGCCTAAGGTGATATTTTCAAGCACACTACGCTTTTGCTTTGCTTTAAGCTTACCGCTGAGCAATCCGCAACGATACCCCATTGGTGAAAACCAGTTGGTAAAATGCGCAAGGTGTTGCTCGGCCAGAATTTCGGTTGGCACCATGATCGCCACTTGCTTGCCATTTTTAACAGCCGCCAATGCCCCAAGTGCTGCTACCACCGTCTTACCAGAGCCCACATCCCCTTGCACTAATCTTAACATGGGGGAATCTGTGCTTAAATCCTCTCTGATTTCTTGCCACACTTTTACTTGAGCGCCCGTTAGGGTAAAAGGCAATTGAGCATAAAATGCTTCACAAGCTTGTTGTGAAAGCTCTAATTTTGTCGCGCAGCGATCTTTGGCTATGGATTTGAGATTTTTTAAACTAATGTAGTGTGAAAATAGTTCTTCACTTATCAGACGTTTAAAAGCAGGATGCTGCCTTGAAATGAGCGCTCCAACATCCTCCTTATTACTTGGCTGATGAATAGTTTGTAATGCTTGCACCCATGGCAACATATCGATATGAGAAGATAAAGCATTAGCAAAGTGATCAAGCTGTTTGTATTGTTGTTGGTAAGTTACCATTAAACTGGCAATTGTTTTTCTTAAGAATGCTTGAGATAAACCTAAAACAGAATGATATACCGGCGTTAAGGTTGTGGGCATTGGTTTATCATTCACTATCACTTCACATTCTGGATGAACGATTTGATAAACGCGGTTGTTTGCTTTGACTTGCCCAAAACAGCGCAATACAGTTTGAGGCACCCAGCTTTTTTGCATATTGGGGTGAAAATTAAAAAATACTAAGTTAATAACCCCTGTTTGATCTGATAACGCAATAATGGCTCTTTTCTTGCGTTTGCCTTCAATTTTAACCGTTAATATTTTACCCTGAATAACCGCGCTTTGATCATGGACAACGTCTTTAATGAGGGTTAAGCGCGTCCTATCTTCATAACGATAAGGGCAATGTAATAGAAAATCACCAATTTTAATAATATTTAATTGTGTTAATTTGTCGACAATTTTATCGCCAACGCCTTTTAAATTAATGACTGGCGAATACCAATCAAAGGGCGCCTGTGGTTTAGATACGAATTCGACAGTGTTACTTTCCACGGATAATGCGCGTCACTTCTGATACGGTGCGTAATCTTCGCATGGTTCTAGCAAGGTGGGATCGGTTGTGAACAGCGACAACAAATTTAACCGTATTGTGCCTACCATCACGTTCATCAACATGTACGTTGATAATATTGGCATTGGTATCTGAAATAGCAGCAGCAAGTTGTGCCAAAACACCCTTGCCATTAATCACATCGACAATGATGGGTACGGGAAAATCGCCAATGACGTTTTCTTCCCATTGCACATTAATGCACTGTGTGGCATTTCTTTTGAGTTTAGTCACTTTAGGGCATTTTTCTCTGTGTATCACAACACCTTGGCCCATATTGAGCTGCCCAATCACCAGATCGCCGGGAATAGGATAACAGCACCTAGCGTAATTAACGACCAACCCTTCCGTGCCTTGAATCATCAACACACCCTTCTTGTGCGAAGGTTTGTCGATATCTTTTTGTTCTTGGTAGGTTAAGATGCGCTGAGCAACCAAGGGCGCCATCCGTTTACCTAAACCCACTTCTTCAAATAATTCATCAATATTATTTAAGCCGAAATCTTTAATAATAGTTTGCCAATTTTTGGCACTAAAACCATCAATGCTCGTGTTCGCTTGAGCAAGTGCACTTTGAATTAAACGTTTACCCAAGGCTTGGGATTCTGAGCACTGCTGACTCTTTAACCAATGTCGGATATTGCTTCGAGCTTTACCGGTAACAGCAAAAGTGAGCCATGCAGGATTGGGATGTGCCCCTTTGGCCGTGATAATTTCAACCGTCTGCGCATTGCGTAATCGGGTTGAGAGTGGCGCTAATCGTCTATCGATTTTACAACCCACACAAGCATTACCAATATCGGTATGCACTAAATAAGCAAAATCAACAGGGGTTGCACCTTGAGGTAAAGATAAAATGCTTCCCTTAGGTGTAAACACATAGACCGCATCTGAAAACAAATCGATTTTAACATTTTCAATAAATTCCAGAGAGTTACCGGTATTCTTCTGGATTTCAAGCAAGCCTTTTAGCCATTCGCGTGTATGGATATTGGCGGTTTCTTTTTCTGCCGTTTTATAGACCCAATGCGATGCTACGCCGTTTTCAGCGAGCTCTTCCATATCTTGTGTGCGAATTTGCACTTCAATAGGCACACCATGTGGGCCAATCAGTGTGGTATGCAACGATTGGTAACCGTTGGTTTTGGGAATGGCAATGTAATCTTTAAACCGTCGCGCGATAGGACGATAAGTATTGTGCACAACCCCTAAGGCAAGATAACAATCCTCAGGGTGTTTAACGATGATACGAAAAGCATAGACATCCATCACTTCTGATAAGGAAAGTCGCTTTTTATGCATCTTGTTATACAAGCTATAAAGATGTTTCTCTCTGCCCCAAATAGAACATTCTTTAATACCCTTTTCGTTCAGTCTTTTGCGGATATCTTTTTCGATAGTTCTAATAAGCGCTTTGCGATTACCTCGCGCGCGACGCACGGATTCTTTTAATACCCGATAGCGCAAGGGATACATCGCAGCAAACCCCAAATCCTCAAATTCCACACGCATATGGTTCATGCCTAAACGATAAGCAATGGGTGCGTAGATCTCTAAAGTTTCAAGGGCAATGCGTCTTCTTTTTTCAGCGGGCATCGCACCTAATGTGCGCATGTTATGGAGTCTATCAGCTAGTTTGATCAAAATGACGCGAATATCTTGCGCCATGGCTAACATCATTTTGCGAAAATTTTCAGCTTGAGCCTGTTCTTTACTTTCAAAGGTAATAAGCTTTAATTTGCTCACCCCATCAACGAGCTCTGCTACTTTTTCACCAAAACGTTGTGAGATAGTATTTTTATCGATGGAGGTATCTTCAATAACATCATGGAGCATAGCTGCCATGATGCATTGATGATCCATATGCATGCCTGCCAAAATACGAGCCACTTCAACAGGATGTGAGATGTAAGGTTCACCGGTATAACGTTTTTGACCTTCATGGGCTTTAGCTGCCGTCATGTAGGCTTGCGTTATAGCATCAACTTGCTCTTGCGATAAATATAATGCGAGTTGATCTCGTAGATCGGTAAAATCAAACACAGGACTTCCCCTGAGGATCTTAGCTATCAGCCTCGTTTAAAATGGTGCGTGTCACAAATCCACCAGCGATTTCGCGTAATGCAACAACGGTTGATTTGTCATTTTGCCAAGGCACCATCGGCTCTGCGCCAGTCATTGCTAATTGTCTTGCACGTTTGGTGGCAACTAGAACAAGTTCAAATCGGTTATCAACACTGCCTAAGCAGTCTTCTACAGTAATACGCGCCATTGTCGTTCTCCTTCGTACTTAATCTAATTATATTAACTTACTTTGCTTATGTACACCAGTGTGTTATCACGATTTTATGTCAAATGATGCCAACAATTGCTCATATTTTTGTTTTTGACAAATTGTTTTCAACCTTTGGGCATTAAAGATGGTGATTAAATCCATCAGTGCTTGGTCGAAATTATCATTCACAATCACATAATCGTATTCACAATAGTGAGAAATTTCTTCACTTGCTTTTGCCATGCGTGAAGCAATCACTTGCTCGGAATCTTGTTTGCGTGCCTGTAAACGCTCATACAACGCCTCTCTTGAGGGTGGTAAAATAAAGATACTCACGCAATCCATTTGCGCTTTAATACGATTCGCACCTTGCCAATCAATTTCTAAAATAACATCAATGCCAGCTTCTAATTCCGACATAACCCATTGTTTAGAAGTACCATAGTAATGATCAAAAACGGCAGCATGCTCAAGAAAATGATCGTTACTTTTTAAAGCGTTAAATTCATCATTGCTAACAAAAAAATAGTTCACGCCATTTTCTTCGCCAACACGTGGACTACGTGTTGTATGAGAAACAGATACTTTGACATTATTTAACTTTTTTAATAATGAGCTTACCAGCGAGGTTTTACCACCACCTGAAGGGGCAGAAATAATAAACAAGGTTCCCTTCATTGATTACTCCACATTTTGAATCTGCTCACGCATTTGTTCAATCAGCACTTTCAGTTCAATTGATGCTGCCGTAATCACGGAATCCGCTGCTTTAGCGCCAAGCGTATTGGCTTCGCGATTCATTTCTTGCATCAAGAAATCTAAACGTCTACCCATAGCACCTTTTTCATCAAGGGCTCTTGTGACTTCGTTTACGTGGGTAAAAAGACGCTCAATTTCTTCTTCCACATCGATACGTTGTGCAAAAAGAACTAGCTCTTGCTCTAATCGTTGCGGATCAAGGCTTGCTGAAATATCATTTAATTTTTGCGTTAACTTTTGTTTTTGTGCGCTCAAACAAAGCGGAAGGCGCTCTTTGACCAAAGCGATTTGCGACAACACAAGGTTCAGTTTAGCTTTTATAATGTGAGCTAATTGTTGCCCTTCTCGCTTTCTGGTATCTGTTAAATCTTCTAAGGCTTGAGCCAACAATTGTGTGAGTGGTGCTTTAAGGTTGGAAAGATCGCGCGCAGCCGTGGAGATAACCTCTGGCCAACGCAGAATTTCAATCGCTTTAATGGACGGAGTCACCCCTTGATGCTCACCCAGCGCGTGGCAACTCGCTATGAGTTGGTTAGCCAAGTCTGTGTTAATTTGCAATCGAGGCGCACTCGCTGCGCTCGGTAAAAAAGTTAGGTAGCAATCAAGTTTGCCTCTAAAAACTGTTTGTCCTACCAAGGTGCGCCATTCGCTTTCCCACTCTCTGAAGCTCTCAGGCATTTTAAAGGTGAGATCTAAATAGCGATGGTTAACTGAACGCAGTTCCCATGTTGCTTGACCCCAGGTTTGTGAAACGGCGCGTCTGCCATAAGCTGTCATGCTCACAATCATTTAAAGTCGCAACTCCTTCCGTCGGCGTAGGCTTTATAGTAGCCTGGAACCTAACTGCAAGTAAAATAAGTAAGTTTTCTGAAATTTTAAGACATTAGATCGCTAATGCCGACTTTCCAGAATATAATACCTGCTCTTTTTTTTCCTACAAATATTTAAAAGGTAAGTTTGATGCGCCCTTCAGCCAGAAAAATTGACGAACTCCGAGAAGTGAAATTAACACGTAATTACATTAAGCATCCTGAAGGCTCAGTTTTGGTTGAATATGGCGATACCAAAGTAATTTGTAATGCTTCTGTGGTACCTGGTGTTCCCCGGTTTTTAAAAGGCCAAGGCAAAGGCTGGATCACAGCCGAGTATAGCATGCTACCACGATCCACAACTGAACGTATGATGCGTGACATTACCAAGGGCTCACCATCTAGTCGCTCACAAGAAATTCAGCGCTTTATTGGCCGCGCCCTGCGCTCTTGTGTGCACCTTGATGCCATTGGCGAAAATACCATTACCGTTGATTGTGATGTCATTCAAGCGGATGGTGGCACCCGTACTGCCAGCGTCACAGGTAGCTGTGTGGCGCTCGTTGAAGCTTTTCGCTGGATGGAAAAAAGAAGAATGGTTAAAAAGTTTCCCTTGCGTCATTTAGTGGCAGCGGTTTCGGTGGGGATATATAACGACCAAGCCGTGCTAGATTTAGATTATGCCGAAGATGCCAATGCCCAAACCGACATGAATGTGGTCATGACACAAGGTGGCGAATTTATTGAAGTGCAAGGCACAGCCGAAGGTAAAGCTTTTCAACTCAATGAATTAAACAGCATGTTACATCTGGCTCAAAAAGGCATTCAAGAATTGATTGCTAAACAAAGAAGATTACTAGACTTATAACTTTAGGAATCCTCCTGCTAAACAGGAGGATTTTTTTCTGCTGCTCATTTAGTCAAAAGAAACCTTAAAACTCAGCAGTAACAACCATTCATCTCATTCCATTTTTAATCGTTTGCCGGCATCTACTTCTTCTTGGTAAGGTGGAGCAATAGTTCTTTGACAATCTTGCGTGAGATAACGACAGCCAAATAATAATGCTGGTGGCACCAATGAACAGCAAGACAACATAGCACCGGTAACACCAACCGCCGCATTGTTGCTCGTTAACATTTTTTCTTTAAACATGTCTAACATAAAAACGCCTTATGTTATATCTGGGTTGACGATATTAAAACTCATCCGCCAACCCACATCTTACTTTTTAGTGAGCCTTTAATCTTGCATTTTTGTTAGGATCTTCCGAAGCATTAGGGGTATCTTGTTTTGCCAAACGTTGTTGACGATTTTTATGCAAACAAAAACCCGTTACAAGCGCAGCAACCCCACCTGCAGCAATAGCCGCATTGGTGACATTTAGCTCTGTCGTCACCTCAAGGGCTTTGCATGCCATCTTTGCCGCAACTTCAACGTTCATTGAATCTGTAAAGCACGCTACGACATTATCTTTTAAAACAAAACAAAAATCTCCAGTATATTGAATACAAGTATTTAATGCTGCCATAGCTGCGGGCGAGTATTCCCGATTGACTAACTCTACCATGTTCTGTTTAAAACCAATCGTTCCATTTTGATAAAACGAACTAATAGAATAATTTATCAAATTGACGGGTGTTTCAACTGTATTAAAAAATAATGAGCTTAATCCATTTAACATGATGCAATCCTCACATAAAAATTATTATTTTTTTAGATATCATAATCAATAATCAATGGCGCGTGATCTGAGAATTTTTCTCCTCTATAAATGGCTACATTTTTAATTTTATTTTTTAAATCTGGCGTCACAATTTGATAATCAATCCGCCACCCTACGTTATTGTTCCATGCATTTGCACGATTAGACCACCAAGTATATTGGTTTTCTTCTTGGTTGAGCACCCGAAAAGCATCCACCATGCCTATTTCATTAAATACTCTATCTAACCAAGCGCGCTCATCTGGCAAAAATCCTGAATTTTTCTGATTGGTTTTCCAGTTTTTTAAATCTATATTTTTATGTGCAATATTCCAATCACCACAGATAATCGTTGGACGTTTAGATTTGACTATTTTCTCTAACATCACAATATACTTATCTAGAAACTCATATTTTAACGTTTGTCTTTCTTCACCACTGGTGCCCGATGGTAGATAAAGCGAACCAATCACCAATTCGCCAAATTCAACTTGAACATACCGACCTTCATCATCGGCGAGTGGAAAGCCAAGCTTTTCAACAACTTTGGTGGGCTCTTGTTTAGTTAGAATAGCCACGCCACTGTAACCACTTTTTTGCGCATGACAATAGTAACCGTGGTATCCCGGTAATTGCAGCTCTGCAGATTCAAGCACTTTTTCTGAAGCTCGCACTTCTTGTAAACAAATCACATCCGCATCTTGCTTAGCAAGCCATCTAAAAGCGCCCTTGTTAATGGCCGATCGGATCCCATTCACATTAAAAGAGATGACACGCATTTTTTCTTCCCTAAAAATAAATGGGCATAGCTTACCCCAAATTGGGCAATGATGTTACAATATTTGAGATTTTTAGCGTCATGTTGAGGCAAATAATGGAACAATTCCAAAAGTCTTTTATTGAGCTTGCATTGAAAAACCAAGCGCTGCGTTTCGGTGAATTCACATTAAAATCGGGTCGGATCAGCCCCTACTTTTTTAATGTCGGACAACTTAATTCTGGGGAAGTATTAAAGCAACTTGGAGAATGTTATGCAGGCGCCATTAATCATGCTGATCTGTCTTATGACGTGCTTTTTGGCCCAGCTTATAAAGGGATCCCTTTAGCATGCGCCACGGCTATCGCTTTAAGTGCCGAATTCAAACAAAATATCCCTTATAGTTTTAATCGCAAAGAAGCCAAAGACCATGGTGAAGGTGGCATGATCGTCGGCGCTCCTTTAAAGGGGCGTATTCTAATTATCGATGATGTGATTACCGCAGGTACCGCTATTCGCGAGTCTTTTGAACTCATCAAACAACAAGGCGCAATTGTTGCCGCTATTATTGTTGCCCTAGATAGACAAGAGCGCGGCCATGGAACCTTATCTGCCATCG
>CAZSGE010000087.1:0-8951 GCA_964606325.1 Uncultured Candidatus Berkiella sp. | reverse complement strand
GTTTAAGTTGCTTGCCAATAATTGGGAACCTTCTAAATCAAAGTCCATACCTGGCAAAACTACTGCGCCTTTAATTTCTTTCATATCAGAGCTAATGATCCACTCACCATTGATTCCCTTGAAAGCAACACGGTCGGTGCCAGCATGCTCTTTTAATTTGATTTGTGGACCTGTAGCGATAATTTTCACTTCACCGTTGATGGCGAATATACCACTTAGCCCAAGCAAATGTGTTTGTCCCACTTCTGCGAGTAGTATTTTTTCAGCCTCTTGTGATAACTCTAATTTTGAAAAAATAACCGCTCTAGCGAATTCCCACAGCTTCCAATTATCATCTAACAACTGAACAAAGGGGCCGTGACGAATATCGTGATTAAAAACAAGACGATACTCTTTAAGCTTGTTTCCTCGATCGCTATAAATCGTCACTTGAGTTTTGGCTGTCGATTTACGCCAGCCACGATGATACTCAAGCAAGGTCACTGTAGCAGGAACAGTTTCCACTTCATTCAGCAGGCTTATCACATCGATAAATTTGGTTTGCGCTAACATCCCAGTTAAGTAGGGCGCGCTGCCTAAGAGCGTACAAATCAAAACGATATAAATCGCTATTTTACGTTTCATAGTGTTATGATCTCATCTATAAGTGAGTGTAAAAACTAATAAAAAATAGTGGATGTCGGTTAGCAACATGATGATGATTATGGCGCAAAATTACAAACATTCTTGACGCTCACTGTGTCTTTGCGAGATAGTTTACTAATCTTTGAGTTGGGTATTTTTAGGGAGCGAAAATGAGCACCTTGCTTTGGTTAATTTTCTGGCTTGGCGGTTTAATAGCACTGGCTTTTGTGCGTGCACAATTGATAACAACAACCATTGCGATTGGTGCCGGCCTTTTAGTCACCACCCTATTTTCTGAGTTACATTGGTTCTGGCTTGTGCTTTTTTGGGTTGCATTTGCTGGCACTGCCTTTTTGTTAAATAACCCCGTGTACCGTAGACGCTATATTATTAATCCTGCCTTTGAAGGCATGAAAAATACTTTGCCTAACATGTCCGAGACTGAAAGAGTCGCGCTCGAAGCAGGTACTGTTGGCTGGGATGCAGAATTATTTGCAGGTAGCCCACAATGGGAAAAGTTACTTACCATGCCAGCGCCAAAGCTGAGCGAAGAAGAACAATCCTTTATGGAAAACCAAGTCAATTCCCTATGTGAAATGATAAATGACTGGGAAGTCACACACTATCAATATGATTTACCAGAAAATGTTTGGCGCTACCTTAAAGAAGAAGGATTTTTTGCTTTTATTATCCCCAAAAAATACGGTGGTAAAGGATTCTCAGCCTTCGCGCATTCAGAAATCCTAGCCAAAGTTGCCGGTCGTAGCTTAACCTTGGCTTCGACGATTGCGGTACCAAACTCATTAGGTCCGGCTGAATTGTTATTACATTATGGCACGCAAGACCAGCGTGATTATTATCTTCCTAGACTCGCCAGAGGGGAGGAAATTCCTTGCTTTGCTTTAACTGGCCCTGACGCTGGCTCAGATGCGGGTAGCATTCCTGATACCGGGGTAATTTGTAAGGGGATGTTTGAAGGCAAAGAAATCACTGGCATTAAACTCAATTGGAATAAGCGCTATATCACGCTAGCACCCATTGCAACAATCTTGGGGCTTGCGTTTAAACTGCAAGATCCCGATTCCTTATTAGGTGGGAAAAAAGAACTTGGCATTACCTGCGCGCTTATCCCAACGACAACGCCAGGTATCACCATTGGCAGAAGGCATTTACCACTAACCATTCCATTTCAAAATGGTCCCACACAAGGTAAAGACGTCTTTATTCCTCTTGATTGGATTATTGGTGGCCCCAGCATGGCAGGGCACGGTTGGCGCATGCTCGTAGAGTGCTTATCAACCGGTCGTGCAATCTCCTTACCTTCATCAAGCGTAGGTGGCGCCAGAGTCGCAGCTTTATCAGCAGGAGCGTATTGCCGCATTCGTCGTCAATTTAAAACTGCTCTTGCCTCATTTGAGGGGATCCAAGAAGCACTCGGACGAATTGGTGCCTTTACTTATATATCAGAAGCGGTTCGTTGTTTAACCGTTGCGATGATTGATGCAGGTGAAAAACCATCCGTCCCTGGCGCGATAGCCAAATATCATGTCACCGAATTAGGACGAAAAATTGCTAATGATGCGATGGATGTCCATGGCGGCAAAGGGATTATGATGGGTCCGAATAATTATCTTGCCAACGCTTATCAGGGCGTCCCGATTGGCATTACCGTAGAAGGGGCAAATATCTTGACGCGCAGTATGATTATATTTGGACAAGGCGCAATCAGATGTCATCCTTTTATTTTAAAAGAAATGCAATCGTTGCAGCATGACAATATGCAAGACTTTGAACATTATTTGGGTCAACATATCAGTTACACCCTTTCTAATGCAGCCCGTGCCTTTTTCCATGGCATCACGTTTTCGAAATTTGCACAAAGCCCCGTAGCGAATGCCACTAAAGGTTATTTCCAAGAATTAACCCGAGCAAGTAGTGCTTTCGCTTTGGTGGCCGATATCTCTATGGCGTTGCTGGGTGGCAAGTTAAAGTTTAAAGAATCCATTTCAGCAAGACTGGGTGACTTACTTTCTATGATGTATATGATGTCAGCCATATTAAAGCGATATCAAGATCAGGGACAAAATGAAACAGATATTAGCTTAGTGAAATGGTCCTTGGATTATTGCTTAATGCACTATTGGCAAACCATGAATGAGCTACTGCGTAATTTGCCGAATAAAGCTGTGCGAATGGGATTAAGAGCACTAGTGATGCCGCTAGGTTTACCGCATCATTCCCCCATGGATAAGCTCAATAAAGAAATTACTGAGCTCCTCTCCACTGCTAATGATGCAAGAACGCGCTTAGGCGGAAATATTTTTATTTCCACTATGGAAAATGATGCCATTGCCATTTTAAATAAAGCTTTCCAAGAAACCACTCGATTAGGTCCTATTTTAAAGCGACTATATGACGCACAAAAAAGCAGCGATCTAGCACAGGGGCCATTTTCACATACCATTGATGCTGCCCTAAAAGCGAAAATCATCAATGAGCACGAAGCAAACGATCTGCATGAACTGCATCTGCTTGTGCAAGCTGTGATTGGCGTGGATGATTTTTCCTATGAAGAACTCACCGGAAAAGCGCATGCGACCCAAAGCACCTTTTCTCGCAAGAAAAGTGATGATCAAAACAATGGTAAAAGGCTGAACTAAGCGATTTAGGGCGTACCCCCTATTTTGCAGTCTGCTCCCCTTGCTGGGGTTGATCTTTGTTAGAAGGTTCAACGCCAACAGGGGGCTCAGCGTCAGATGGCTTATCTTCAGGTAATTCCACTTTAATTTCATTTTCATTAGGCGGTTGCTGGAGCTTTTCTTGTAGGGCAGTTTCCGTCTTATTGTCTGCTATAGCCTCTTCTTTTATTTCAGTTTTGGCTTCAGCCTCGGGTTTAGCTTCCACTTCAGGTTTAGCCTCCATTTCAGGTTTAGCCTCCATTTCAGGTTTAGCCTCCATTTCAGGTTTAGCTTCCACTTCTGGTTTAGCTTCCACTTCTGGTTTAGCTTCAACTTCTGGTTTAGCTTCAACTTCTGGTTTAGCTTCAACTTCTGGTTTGGCTTCAACTTCTGGTTTGGCTTCAACTTCTGGTTTGGCTTCAATCTCAGGTTTAGATTCAGACGTCACTTCGTCTTTAACTTCTGCATCAGGTTGTGCAACGACTGCATCTTGTGTGCCCTCTTGAGCAGGCGCCTTCTCTCTAACCTCATCAGCTGATTTGCGTTTAAACGGCGCAATGATGTACCAAACAATGGCTGCGGCAACCGCTATAAAAATAAAGCAAAAGAAACTAAACGCGATGATCATCCATTTTTTCTTTTTTGCAAGTTGAAATTCCGCTTGTTGTTTAGCTTTGGCGACCGCTTTTGCCTTTTGCGCTGCGGCTAAATTAGCTTTAATTTGTTCTTTGGTTAATTCAACCTTCTTCTGCGCTGTATCAAAACGATTCATCCATGCTTCTTCTTGATTGCCAAATAATTTAGGCTCCCATTCGGTAAGCAGACTTTGAATTGCTGTTGGATAATTTGCTAAGAGTTTCAAAGAAGGGTTGTCAATCAATTTTGCATCTATTGCATAACTTTCTACTTGTTTGCTAATTGAAAAAGGAATGAGTGCTTCAATCAACTGAGCTTGTTGACGCTGCCACGCTTGGTTGCTTTTTAAAAGCGCATTTTGTTCAAGCTCTAAATAAGCTTGGTGATATATTGGTGAGATCTTTACATCAGGCAATCCAATTTGAACCGGACGTGTATCTTTTAAATACCCCGCCAATATCACTGACATTTTATTGATATCTGGTGATGCGGGTAAAATAAGCTCCCAGCTATTTTCGCCTTTTTTATCAAACATCACGGTTTGCACGCTGCTATCAGCGTTATAAAAAATGGCTGAAAATTGGCAAGTGGCCGCGTCTAACACATTTGATTTCAATTGTGTTTTGATGATCATTTCATCATTTTGCGCATCAATCTTAGTTTCAACGGTTGCAGGATAATCATGTAAATAAAATTGTTGGTGTCTTTCACGCTGAAATAACAAACCTACAACCAAAATATCTAATCGATAAACCCCAGGTATATTATCCATCCTGTAATCAAAGCGAAATAAACCTTTACTACTGTCAAGACCAGACTTTTCATCCTCATTTAAGTAAATTTTATATTTTTCAGAGGTTGCAATATTTTGCAGGGTAGCAGTCATTTGGGTGCTATCGAGAATTTCACCTTGGGTGAGTTTTTTACCATCTTCAGTCAAATATACCGATAAAGCCAAAGTTTCGCCTCGAATAAGATTATTTGGAAACACGGGCGTCACGATATCTAAGGTGCTTGTTACAACGACTTGAGGGTACGATTGCAATTTACCCTGAATTTGCCACTGACCTGCATCTGGCGCTTGGATCTTAATCGCATATAGCTTATCAATTTTTTGCCAAGTTACATTGGGCACGTTACCTTCCATGGGGTTTATTATTTTGCCCAAAGGCGTTAACAGCTCAATAGATTTAAATTCATCGGTTGTTACCAGTACTTGAATTTCTTGCGCCCCTTTATCTACCACAAATCGATTTTGAGTGACCGGCAGCATCGATTTTGTATTCATGGCATCGGTAAATGCATTGGCCACACCTTGTTTTGTTTTATCAAAGGACTCATTAGGTTGGGAAATGCTGGGGCCACCTGCATAAATAGTCAGAGAAAAAACATACAATAGAAGGCCACAGGCCTTCAGGCCTTTAGAAAATAAAGACTTGTCAGTGTTAAGAGAGTTCATAAGGCTAATAAATAAGGAGACCTTATAAATATTTGGTTTTCTAACAATGATGATAGCGCAATTCTGAAATTTCAGGTAAAACTACTCATTAACCTTCCAGTATGTTAGTTTTGAGTAAGGTTAAATCAATGAAAGACTTGACAGGAATACTTCTGCGAGGAATATTCGAATATGTTATAGTTTTTGTGCTTTCTTCATTCAATGGGCATATCTGACATACTATGAGTACGCAAGCTACGTTAAGTAAAAATATCACCACGATTGCCTTAAAAGGCGGCATGTTTACCCTAACAACTATTCAACTGTTAGCCTGTGATCTTGCGGCACTCTCAGAAGAGTTGGATGATAAAATTAATCAAGCACCTAATTTCTTCCACTACGCTCCTATCATCCTTGATCTGTCGCGCTTCAATACGCAGGATAACGATTTTGATTTAGCGGGTGTCATTGATACCTTAAGAACTAAAAAATTAATCCCTATTGGTCTTCGTGGCGCTAACAAAATAATCAAAGATGCGGCGATGAATGCCGGATTAGCTATTTTCCCAGAAGAAAAGGTTATTGCTCAGAAGAAGAAATCATCAACTTCAGCAGAAGAAGAAACCAAATCAGCCGATACCTCGAATCAAAGCATCCCGGTTGCACGCGCTGAAACTATCCATAGTGCCTCAAGAGTCATCACACAACCTGTTCGCTCGGGGCAACAAATCTATGCCCAAGGTGGCGATTTGATTATTCTGGCTTCTGTAGGGCATGGCGCAGAATTGCTTGCCGATGGAAATATCCATGTCTATGGCCCCATGAGAGGTCGTGCGTTAGCCGGCGTTATGGGCGATAAAGAGGCCATGATTTTTTGTAGAAGTTTAGAAGCTGAACTTGTATCAATTGCAGGTCAATATCGTTTAAGTGAAGATCTTAAAGAAACCTGTTGGAAACAGCCCGCTTGTATCACACTGCATGATGATCGATTACAAATCAAAGCAGTCTAGCGTGCTAATTAATCGTATTTTTTCTCAGTAAAGGAACTGTCACCTTGAACAAGCAATCTAAAGTTATCGTTATTACCTCTGGCAAGGGGGGCGTGGGTAAAACCACCACCAGCGCTGCTATCAGTGCTGGTCTTGCACAACTCGGTCATAAAACGGTAGTTATCGATTTTGATATCGGACTTCGTAACCTGGATTTAATCATGGGTTGCGAACGAAGAGTGATATATGACTTTGTGAATGTGATCAATGGCGATGCTAACTTAAGCCAAGCCCTAATCAAAGATAAACGTGTCGAAAATCTTTATATTCTGCCTGCTTCTCAAACCAGAGACAAAGATGCGCTTTCCAAAGAAGGTGTGGGTAAGATAATTGAAGAATTAAAGAAAGAATTCGATTTTGTGATCTGTGATTCACCTGCAGGTATCGAACGAGGCGCATTGTTAGCGCTTTACTACGCTGATGAAGCGATTGTCGTGACCAATCCTGAAGTGTCATCGGTTCGTGACTCTGACAGAATTTTAGGCGTATTAGCCAGCAAATCTCTCCGTGCTGAAAACAAAGAAACGCCTATCAAAGAACATCTTCTCTTAACGCGTTACTCAGATGCACGTGTTAAAAAAGGCGAAATGTTAGCAATCGAAGATGTGCTAGAAATTCTTTCCATACCTTTAATTGGTGTTATTCCTGAATCTCCTGCTGTTTTAAATGCTTCAAACAGAGGGATCCCTGTTACATTAGATAACGAAAGTGATGCACGCCTAGCTTATGAACAAGCAGTACGTCGTTTGTTGGGTGAAGAAATTCCATTTGGACCTTCCAAAAAATGGACTCGCAAGCTCTTGGATAAACTCTCGCTATTTCGGAGCCCAGCATGAACCTAAGTGACATTTTCAAAATATTTCAACCTAAACGTTCTGCGGCTGTTGCTAAAGAGCGTTTGCAAATTATTGTTTCTCACGAAAGTACGCGTAAAAGCGGCACTGATATCATCAAACAACTTCAAAAAGAACTGATTGAAGTGATCAGCAAATACATCAAAGTGGATCAAGATTTAATCAAGGTTCAACTTGAGCGTAATGGTGATCATTCCGTGTTAGAACTGAATGTGACTTTGCCAGATGGTAGCAATTTGGTAAAAGCTGGCTCGACGAGCTGATAACGATGAGTTTTACGTTCGCATAGTGAACCTCATTCCCTCCACAGCCTGCTTTCTATGCCGCTGCTTCTAGCAGCGGGTGAGGGCTGTTTTGTTACAGACCCTCACCCTAGCCCTCTCCCGCAAGCGGTAGAGGGGACAAGATCACAAACAGATTAAGGATACACCTTACCCAATTTCTCTTCTTCTTCACGCAACGCGCGTCTTAACACTTTACCGACATTGGTTTTGGGTAATTCTGTTCTGAATTCAACCTCTCTGGGCACCTTATAGCCAGTGAGCTCTGTATGACAAAACTTAATCACTTGCTCTGGTGTTAAAGAAGGATCTTTGCGGACAATAAACGCTTTGACAATTTCTCCGTGTGCAGCGCTTTTCACGCCAATCACGGCCACTTCTCGCACTTCTTTCATTTGCGCGATGATATCTTCAACTTCATTAGGGTAAACATTAAACCCCGAGACAATAATCATGTCTTTTTTACGATCAACGATACGGAAAAAACCATCCTTATCTACCGTTGCAACATCGCCTGTGCGTAACCAGCCATCCGCACTTAATACCGCTGCGGTTGCTTCAGGCTTATTCCAATAGCCCTGCATGACTTGTGGACCTTTAACACAAAGTTCACCAGTCTCACCGATGGGTAACTCATTTCCATTCTCATCACATATTTTGACATCTGTTGAGGGGATGGGTAAACCAATGCTGCCATTATATTCTTTCAAGGTCATGGGATTAATGGTAACGGCGGGGCACGTTTCGGTTAAGCCATAAGCTTCAATCAACGGAACACCTGTGACTTCTTTCCAGCGCTGTGCGACAGCTTTTTGAACTGCCATGCCACCACCTAAGGTGAATTTAAATTTTGAAAAATCTAAACGACAAAAATCTTCGTTATGTAGTAAAGCATTAAACAGAGTATTGACCCCGGTAATCACACAAAATTCGTTCTTTTTGAGCTCTTTAACAAAACCGGGAATATCACGTGGATTGGTAATTAAAATATTGGGGATCCCCGCTTTTAAAAAGACCAAGCAATTCGCCGTTAACGAAAATATATGATAAAGCGGCAATGCGGTGATAATACCGCCTTCTAATTTATGATGAAGAAAAGGATTTATCCAAGCAGTTGCTTGCAAGACATTGGCAAGCATATTTCTATGGGTAAGAATAGCGCCCTTCATACCGCCTGTGGTACCACCGGTATATTGCAAATAAGCAATGTCTTCTGGCGTAACTTGTGCATCTTGGAATTTAACTGCTGGGCCAGACATGATTTTGTTGAAACGATGGGCATCAGGTATTGACCAACTTGGGACCATCTTTTTAATGTGCTTAACAACAAAGTTTACCAGGCTTCCTTTGACACATCCTAATAAGTCACCTAATTGTGTGACAACAATATG
>CAZSGE010000086.1:0-9541 GCA_964606325.1 Uncultured Candidatus Berkiella sp. | reverse complement strand
AATTACAATACACTTGTACGTTAAAGTCTTCTATAGACAATTAGTACTATATTGTAGAAAATCGCCCTTTGACAGGAAAGATGTCGCCTTAATTGAAAAATAACCAGTGGGGCGACAGGAAATGATGTATGTCCTATTATTCGAGTGAATACAAGTCTGCTATTGTAAATTAATTATTTGCCCCCCCAAGCCTAGCTGAGCTATCCAAGAAAAATGGTATAGCTCCTAGGTTTTTAGATTAAAGGCTGCCCCACTTCCTCTTATAACATACCTGTCCCATTACATGTTTAATAATTTATAGAGAAATTTGTAAGTATCATGTTAAACATGAGTCTACCCCGCTAAACTTCAAACATTTCCAGACAAAAATCATATTTATTGACAACATGAGCACGATTTATTAAATTGCATTTCTCCAGAATAACTTAATCGATCAAGCATGAAATTAATATCATGTACATTCGATTTAAAAGCAGTTTCAGGTGGCTTTAAAGACATCGACGTTATACAAGAATTCGTAAGCGCTGATGCAAATTACTATGATGCTATAGAAAAAAGAAGACATAAAAATGAGACCACCAGATATCAGTATTCATAACACCCACCTAGCATATCTGATTGAATTTATACTCCTATGTTATGGATAAAGTTTAATGAAACAACTTATTAAAACAGGTATTGCGTTATTGCTATGTTTTTACAGCGCTATTACCTGTGCAACCAAGGATGATGCTCTTCTATTGGCACACGAGCTAATTACCGAAACCGTACTTGACGTTTTAATCAACAAACAACTAATATCCACATATTCAGATCTATCCGGCATCAATCCCCAAGAAATAGAAAATATATTAATGCCAACCTCAGTAACCAACAAAGAGGAACTCGCAATAACATTAGTTGAATCGTTTGGTCAGCAAAAGATCGAAGAACTCATAAAAATTTTTGCCGATGAAGGAATCAAAAAAGTATTATTGGCATATTTCGATGTGTGGCAGCATAAAATAACTTCAGATTTATTAGATAAAAATCTCGAGCAATTAGTTAAATCCCTTCATTCTCCAAACTATAAACCCCAATATGTTAAGCACCCACATTTTGGAAAAAAGGAACAGAATGACGCGATTTTTAATATGATGAAAACCTTAGCAGGATACAAAGGCGATAATGCTATTGATGCCTTCAAGCCTTGGGCATTAGAGCTAAAAAATATTGCGATTAAAAATTTAACCGCGGCTAATCCCGTATTGGTGGGGCACGAAAAAGAACTCTCCCAAGTCTATGATTATTCGACAGACACCTGGATATACTATTGGTTATTGAGAGAAAAGGATGGATTAAGCATGGCAGATTTTCAGGCAACAGCTAAGGCTATGGAATCAAGTGATGCTTTAAGAGGTTATTTCACAGGTGTCTTTAGTATGATCAACCATACCAACTCAACCGTGAAAGATATGAATGCCACGATGGAAAAAGCCGTGGGTATGCTTAAAAAGAAACACGGCATTAAAAACTAAAAAAGATAATGGTCCCCCTAAATTAAATGGATTAGGGGCTACCCCCTTCCCCTGATTATACATGCCTGTCCCATTACGTGAGCATCAATTTCACCTGCTCTAAATGAAATAAGCCTGCTATATCCATTAATCGTGAAAAATGCCTGCCGGGTCTATTTTATCTTTCTCACTTATATACTTCACAGTTGAATGATCTTGGATTTGTTTCAAAGCTTGATCGACAATTTGATCCTTTATTTGTGCAATCGGTTCTTCTTTTAGTATTTTAAAAAACCGGCTCAAAAATTATATAACCATTTATTGAAAGATGAATCTAGTTTTAAGTCCAATATAAAATTAACATAATCACATTCCATAATATTCTTAATCGTATGTAATGCATTTTGATTAAAGGCAATATTAAACTGAGAGATGGCCTCGTCATATTTTTTTAAGGTTGCGCGAACATTATCCTCATGATCAAAATTACGCTGCTCTTCAAAAAACGCTCTAATATGACTAACATCTTTTATGAGCTGGGAATAATGGCATCTCATGATTTTCAAAGTCTTTATAATTTTTCTATGAGTGTGCAGTTGCTTAATAAGTGATGATGTCTGATTGCTTGAACAATCAGAGATACTGATATTCTCTAATGCCAATTCAGCTTGATTGAAAAATGCAGTAATTTCGCACTTGTTTTCTACAAAGATAGATAGCAGTTTTTCAGGTATTGTTTTGATTCTATGAAGCCTCGTTGCATTGTAAAGGCATCTAGATAAAGGAATTACAAGGCTCATTATTTCACCGAAAAATGAATTAGGACTCTGCATTTATGATAAATACTACTTAAAAAATAAACAAATTAACCATCTCAAAGAGTATGCCGTTCATCTGAATCAAGGGAGCTTAGATGCATTTATTGGGCATAATCGGATAAATCATCTGCCACTGGTCAGCCCCAAGCCTATCAACTTAAGGGCTGCCCCAAATACTCAGGGCAAAATCGATCACTATCTAATTGGAGTAACTACATGTACGTGGAATTGGGGCACCCATAACATGCCTGTCCCATTACATGATCTTTTCATTTTTTACATTCATATACTACAACTTCATCATCTTCATCTGGCAAAGCATTCATATCAAAAGCTTTAACCTTTCGAACATGTTTGAAGCCACAATCTTTAAGCATTTTATCTAATTCATCAGGCTTATGAATTCTTACTTTTAACTCTTCTATTTCTGTATGAATAATGCTGTTATTGTCTGCAAGTTCATATTTACAAATAGAATTACATACTTCACCATCAAACGTCGACAATTGACTTAATATGATCACCTTGCCATCCGATTTATGCCATACAGAACCTCGCCATACATCGAGTTGAGGTACAGCTTTAAACGTTTCAACTTCAAATAACAAAACGCCACAGTCACTTAGGTGTTCATAAAGTGTTTTTAGTGCAGTCTTAACTGCTACAAAATCAATAATCAAACAAAATGAGCCACTAGGAATAAAAATCAAATTGTATTTCTCAGGTTTTTTTAAATCTTCAAGAAAACCCTTCCATACAGTAGGTGTAAGTTTTTTAGCGCTGGCTTTAACGTGGAGAGCTTGAAGCATATGCTCGCTAGCATCAAAGCCCTGTACATTAAACCCTTCTTCATGCAATGGTAATAAAAAACGACCAGTGCCACACATAGGCTCCAAAATAAGACCATTTGCATTCACCGCATAGTCACGATAAAAATCATAAGCATCTTTGGGAGGTTCAGGTTTGCTTAAGTCATAGACTTCAGTGCAAAGGCTAAGATAAGTATCAAGTTTGTTCATAGGTTACTCTTAAGATCTATATAAGATATTCGCTCAAGTTCATGGTAAATCAGATCCTTCTTTTTACCGCTCATTAAGGAATATTACCTTCCAATTGATTTTGAATAAATGCTTTTAACTTTTTGAATCGACCGTAGCGAATCATATCTCGGGGAGAAATTCCACCCAAAGCTGGATTTTCCATTTTGAACCATAATGCTATTTTTGTTGCATCGCCATTAAAATATTCTGCAACTAATTCACAAACAATCGCTATTTCAGATAATAGATCTTTTAATTCAGTTGGAATACGAACATCGTATAGGATCAGATCAGGGGTCTGACACCAGATCCATGATCTTCCTCCAAACAAGTACGTGCGCATTATTCAAATACCCCACCATCACCGCCAAAAATAGTGATATTCCTAATCGCTGCTCATAACTGGCACCGCCTATCACATCGGTGCCAACCCAACCAACCATAAAGGCAAATGCCATAAATTGGAGTAGTGTTAATTTCATTGTTGATTCCCTAAGTTTGCGCTGGGTTCTGCTCCCTGCTCCTTGTACATATCCACCAAATTACCCGCCCCCTGTGTGCCAACAATCGCGGCGACGGCCATACCTGCGCCAACGGGCCCTCCCATTATTCCTGCGCTTATTACTGTAAAAAACGCTTGTATCACATTAAAATGCAGCTTAATTTTAAATCCACCGGCAACAGTTTCTATTTCTTGTAATGATAATTCACGCATAAAATTTCCTATATAACATGGTAAATCAATTAATTGGCATCATTGGTTGTTAAACGATTGCTGTTGGCTAATGATTTTAACGGCAATGATGAATAGACTGGCGTGCAAAAGCTTTTCGGGGGCAGGATTAATTGAAACTCCCTAATACGTTGAACCATCTCATCTGTTGGCTCTCCATAATAAATAGGAATGTCAGCAATTAAAAAACCCATGGTGCGTAAGCGTGTGAGCAAGCGATGCACCTTGCGAGAAGGTTTTCGCGTTGATTGAACGATTTGCTCATAACTTAATGAGCACTTAAAAGACACATTATTTGTGCTACAGGTAGCAAGCCATAGCCACAAGTACTTTTCTTCTTCATTCAGAATGGGATGAAGCATGATTTGCTTGAGGCATGCGAACCATTGGGTAAAAGAATGAGGGTTCGCCGCACAAATAGAGGGCAAAGAGATAGCGTCTAGCATAAGTCTTCCTAGATGTTAGGTCAGTAAATAAACCAAAATTAACAAAAAAGAACCCTTTTTGTTAAAAAAATGTTTAAAAACCGCTAGTTAGTACTTTGCAAGGCTTGTAGATAAGAACGAATGAGATAAAATGCGCTTAGTCATGGGTGAAAACTCCTCTGAAAGTTTTTGCTCGTGATTAGCTCGGCAAGAGTGCTACAACACTTTTGTCGAGCGTTAGCGTGTATATTATCCTACCTTTTTTTCAGTCGCAATATATTTTCAATAACACTTTGCATAAATATAGCGTCTGAGTTTCACACACGTTAATTTGACGGTGCTCTTTTGTCCTGAGGTTGTATTCGTATACTTTCGTAGTAATCATTGACATTCTTTTCAACAGATTTTACTAAATCTTTCACCATTTGTTTGGCAGCTGGATCCTTTAACTTATCGATTTCACCTGAATGTAAGGATTCAATATTCCTATTAATTTCAGTGATAACACGATCATAAATATCGGGGTCATTTCCATATTTGGTGATTGTTTCTTTTAATTTATCCATATTGACTTCAACAGACTTCAAAGCAGTCATTATAGAGCCTATTGCATAGAGTTCTGTGTTTTTATTATTCTCATCATTGCTAAACTCACCAAAAGCATCTATAGACAATTGATCTCGATTTTCTTTATCTTTGGGCAGAGGATAAAACAAATTCAAAAAATCACCGGCTTTCAAATTTGGATCATTTGCTTGATAATTTCCGCTTGTAGGAAGATACATCGGTTGTTTATATTTGTCTTTATCTTTTAGCGAATCTATATATTTACCAAAATGATCATGAGCAGACCCATATTTTTTATTAGCATATTCAATTAGAAAGTTATTAGCTACTGTAGTGGCTTGAGTTTTTATCATAGCATTTAAATTTTCTAGTAGTTTATTGAGCGGATTATTTGTCTTTTTAAATAATTCAACTCGATTTTTCTGCATATGTTGAATTCTTTGTTGTGTTTCTAAAATTTTAATGATAGCTGTATCAGATGATATTTTTTCACCTACATTATCTAATGAATTTCTAAGATTCGTTAATTCTGATTTCATTTGTTTGGCCATAGCTAATTTGGAGTTATGTTCTTTTCCAATTGATGAGAGAAGCATCTTTTTACCCTTTTTATAAGCAGCTTTCAAAGGGTTACTTTTTGATTTTTGTAAGTCTTTTTCAAGACTCACAAGCATTTCCAATGAATTATCAAGTTGTTTTTTAACCAGGCCAAGCGGATCAACGACAGGATTTCTAGTCTCTTTTTTCGTTTCATGAGTTATCGTTATCGTTTTGGCACGTGAGCTTGAAACTGTTTGAGCAACAGATGGACCACTATCTAGCACACGATTTATTTTATCACGTTTGGCGGTAATTAATTTCTGCAATCTTTCACGTTTTTCCGTGCTAACATCTCGCGGATTAGTATAGTTTAAGAAATCGTTATAAATGGTTGATAGCATTTTTGCAATTTCTTGGATATCAGGATCGAGAGATTTATTATAGCCGTCAAGTTCTCTTAACAATGAAGTTCTTCGGCTTTTGCTTTTTAGATATTCATCAATAAACTTTTCAAGAAATGCGAGATGTAACAGTTGAATTTCTTTGCCAGCCATCTGTCGACTCCTTAAATTCTTTAAGCTTTGGACATAAATGACTAGAAAAAAGTTTCATACTGAGAACACTGCAAGTTTACTCATATCTTAATATTACACAGGTAACGGGATGTTACCCATAAGCTACCTGTCCCATTACATGCCCTTCACCAGCGCGCACATGCTGCATGCCTCAAAATGGTGCATGTGCAAGGCTTTGGGGCTTCGGAACTTCAGTACTTGAACGGCTGTCAGATAAACAAATCTCTTCACTTTATAGATTATATGCTCGAGTTCATTCAAAACTATGCCGAACGAAAAACTGCGAAAGCTAAGCTTTGGCGTGATGTATGCTATAGAGGTGATCTTGAGAAATTCAAAAACTTTGTTAAAGGACAGATTTGGTCGTGGGCGGATGTTTTAAGCGGCCTTGCTGAAGTCGTTGATAGTGGTAATCTCAAGCTACTTAATGAAGTTTTAAAATTTAACTTTAACATAGATAAAAAAGAGCAGATCAAATTTAAAATGCCTTTCCTGCTAGTTATCGCTAGCATCAATAATCAACCAGAAATCATTACAAAACTGCTTAACGTCTACCCCCCAGGGGATTTGATTGAGAGAACTCTACAGCTTCTTGCTAACGAAGGCCTTTTCAAACCACTCAAGAATTTTTTACAAGTGCCCGCAGTTAAAGACATGTTAGGCAAGAACTTCGATACTAATAAGTTAAATCAAATTCGTCAACAAGCATTAAAACGCTTGTTGATCTCAAAACACTTCGAAGAGATTGAGGCTGCTCTTCTTGAGCCTGAGGTACAATTCGCTATAATTAATTTTCCTAATGTGCGTCAATCTTTGCTGAGCAACCCATCAGCACCAGCTTTAGTGAATTTTTGCCTAACAAAAATCCCAGGCGAAGCAATTGTCTTACGACTAATTGCTGAATATGCCTTAAATGGAGATATCGAGTCGTTAACCCAAGTAATGGCACATGAAGAAGTAAAAAAATTATTAGGTAAAGCGCATTTCAAAGCCATGGTTGACGAAACTTTACTCAGAGATGGCCTAGTTCATGCCATCACTAAGGGCGATGTGGATAACGCCTCATCACTATTAACCCAATTTCCTAATATTCGTGCAAAGGCTGCTGGATCCATCGAATTTGAACTGCTTGCTCATGATGTAGGCGATCCTGAAATGCTGGATATGTTACGAATGATGAAATATTATGATGATGCAGTGTTGTATGATGAGGAATATGCAGGAATCGACTTCTCACAATCACATCTTAATGAACGATTAAGTGCCTACTTACATCTTAAAGGAAGAGATGCTTCCAGAATTATAAACGAAGTCGGAAATTGTAACGGATGGGCATTTTTGTATCAAGTATATGCGTCAATGGGCAAACAAAAAGAATATTTTGATATATTAAGCCTGATTTCGCAATCCGAAATTGAACCTGAAGCGTTGTCCCGCCAATTACCACCTGAACTCAGTGATAAATACAAAAATCTAGAAGATCTCTTCGAGCATGTCATTCATCATCTGGTTATTTTTCATTTTCTTTCGCAAATGAGCGAGGAGCTTTCTTTAGATTGGCTGCAATCCTATCGCATTGAACAATATAATTTGATAAGAGATCCAAAATTAGGTCGCCAATTAAAGGATCTGTATTCTATTGCCGGTAATTTCAACAATCAAGAACAATTGGCTGAAATGATAGACATTTTATCTCACTTTCCTGGCGCTAGCATCGATCTTCTTGTTAAATTAGAAGGCGAACCGTTTGGTCATGTGGTAAGTATTTATGTTTTACCAAATGGTGATTTAGAATATTACGATTCTAACCTAGAATGTCGTTTAAATCATTTTTCCGATGCTAAGAATTTAGCACGGCACATTAATGACAATGTCATCAATGGTTTAAAAATGAATGCTTACCAACGAAATCCCTATTTAAAAAAAGATATTCAACCATTTTTTAGCATTCATACTTTTAAATTTTATCACGCAAATGAAAACGTACCCAAAATTGCCAAGTGTGAGCCATTCCAAACACCACAGGGGCTATCGCCAAATGGATATACACCATTGCACTTTGCCGTTTTTGAAAATAATATTGATAAAGCTAAAAAAATAGTTGATGCCAATCCTGCGCTTCTTACACAAAAAAATCGTTTAGGCGAGAGCCCAATTACAATAGCCTTCAAATTAAAAAATCAGGCGTTATTACTTTGGCTTTTAGAAGAAAGTCAGCGAAAAGGAGTCCCTTGTGATTTCGCAAAAGAAATCAGTATATTAGAAATTCCAGCAGACACGTATGATGAAATCATTCGCAACCTATACGACAAAGGCATCATCACGACCAAATCCGTCGATAAAAATGGTATATCACTTGCAATTTGGTCTTTAATTTACAATGAAAATGAGGGCATAAGAAAAATTCAGGCAATGGATGTCAATCAACAAGATCCTCTCGGATATTCTCTTTTTATGATGTTGTGCATACATAAATTTAAAGATTTTACCTTATTTCAGCGCTTTTTAGACACAACTCCTGTTAATATTAATTTAACGACTCAAAAAGGCATGACAGCGTTGATAATGGCAACGTTTTTAGGACACACCCAAATGGTGGAGGAACTTTTAAAAAGAGGAGCCAGAGTTGATATTGTTGATCTACAAAATAAAACCGTATTTGATTATGCAAAAAACAAACCTGAAATCATGAAATTATTAAAAATTTATCATAACCCAGCCCCCCCAAACTCCAGCAAAAGAGCTTCTCTTGTATTTACTCAGCCTATTCAAGAAACTCCTACTTTTGCGGAAGAAAATACAACACAAAAAAACTGCCACCGCCTAAAAAGTAATTGTTTTCATTTCGGAAAATATTGTACGTTAGCAGAAAACCATTGATTCATAACTTAGTTAGGTTTATCTTGGAGATAAATCATTTACAGTTTTGGTGATTGTTGCATCTATCTCGACCAACTGGTTTTCGTGTCCAAGTAATGCTACCCCTAAAAGAGTCGCTGGAGGTACTATTCCTTCGAAGTAATGCTGCACAGCCTTCCAGGCCTCACTTAGATTTTCTCTGTTTCCTACTACATAAATGGTGATGTGTTGTATGTCACCTTTTCCAAAATGGTAGCAGTTCAACAACAGTTCCAGATTAGCAAGACATTGTTGAGCTTGTTCATAGGGGTTAGAAATAGCCACAATGAGACCAGACTTGTTGTGAGGTACCTGTCCCGAGATGTGGAGTTGATTACCTACATGTTTTGCATACCGATACCCAGGAGTTGCTGGCAGTCCGGCTTTTTCCTCACTTTCATTCATGGTGCTGGTTGTCTCTCAAATACTGACTAAAGTTGCTAAAATGA
>CAZSGE010000085.1:0-9835 GCA_964606325.1 Uncultured Candidatus Berkiella sp. | reverse complement strand
TTACTTCCTGTTTTCTATCATGTAGGGCTTGCAGCATGTCATAACCCTCTTTCAAACAAACTCGGTTATCTGCTGTCCCTTGGGCAATCATGATAGGTAATTGCTTTGATATCTGGTTTAAATTTTGAAGGGGATCACGATAACTAATCCATCTTTTACCTGCTAGATCATCGGTTAAACCAAAATTAGCTTTAAGCATTTCTTTAAAATCGGATCTCTCATACAGCGCTTGCTCAAGATTTAACAAACCGGATATAGAAGCAACTTTCTTAATTTTGCTTTGAATTTCTGGATGACGATTCAAGGCTAAAAATAATTGCATGCCTCCTCGGCTAACACCAATCATATATTTATTTTTTTCATGAAATTTAATCTTCAATGCTTTTTCAAGCCGAGGTAAATACTGAAATAAATTAGCAACATCCTCAACATCTTTGCCACCGAATTCATCTTTACCCTCACTCACACCACCACGATATGTTGTGGTCACAACGGCATAACCTGGCTGGGTTGAAAGTTCTCCAGGAATAGGTAGGCCGAATAATTGATTGCCTCCACGAAGTAATAGAATAAGTGGAATAGGGCCTTCCGTTTTAGTAGGAATGCTAATATACCCTTTTATTTTTAAGCCATGGCTCAAATAGGAAAAAACATAGTATTGGTGTGTTTTATCGCGGATCGCTTTTTTAACAACATCGGAAACATTTGGGTTGGCAAGCAGTTCGTCATTAATATTTTTAAGTGATTCATTTGGTTTCAAATCATATAATTTCGCATTCTCTATGCCCCGCTTTAAAATAGCATCAGATTCATCGCGTAGGTTTTCTTTTGATATTTTTTCACATTGTGACATAGAGAACCCTATTAATTTTTTAGGTAATTTGGACTCATAATATTTTACAACGCAAATTAGGATGATAAAAAAACTTAAAACGATTAATATTCTTGTCTGCAATTTTATCTGTATCATCAACTTACTTTCTTCCGTATGTAGCATCTCTCATATTAAAGAAATTATGCTAAAATTTCGTGAAAACACTCATATCATGGTCCAGACGCCTGCCTTTGTCCACCCTCTCACCTATCCTCGAGGCTAATTAAATAAGCAATTCAACTAAAAAAATGAAGGGATTTATTAGAGCTATTTCAGGTAAACGAAACACGCCAGCTTTTCCCCACGAGTGATGCCCAATGCGTAATCAAAAGCTTTCACACACCTATGTGTGCAGCATCAACATTTAGCCACATTATCTAGCAAATAAGCATTTTGTCTGTAATTTATTGAAACAAGCAGGAATAGCTGTTAATTTCACCTAAATTTTTGGAGATATTTATGGCTAATACCGGTCCTGCTTCAAATTATGAGCCTGATGATTCGCTTGAAAACACATTTGGTGCTGATATATTTAATGAATTATTTGGCGACCCAGAAAACCCAGGCACACTATTATGGATGGCCAACGGGATCTATCATACTGCTGAAGCCGTGCTGACTTGTATGATTACGCCCTTTCGTTCTTGCAACAAGCCAAAACCAGAATAGAATTATTAATTTTTTAAAAAGTCGCTTGTGATTACTGTTTTTTCTTGGGTGAAATCAGCACCTGCAATATGCGAGCGCCGCGAATTTTTTTAATGACTAGCGTAAATTTATCGAACTCTAACACTTGGCCTTCTTTAGGGAAACCTTCTAACGTTTCAAAAATGAGGCCACTGATAGTATTGGCTTCTACTGTTAGATCAATCCCTAATAAGGTTTCCAATGTAAAAATAGGGGCACTACCCTTGATGATAAAAGTACCATCTGAACCCATAATCCAATCTTCTTTAGTAATATGAAACTCATCCTTGATTTCACCGATAATCGCTTGCAACAAATCATCAAGTGTCACAAAACCTACCGGATGTTCTCCTGAATGTACCAAAGCAAAATGCGGCTTTCCCTTGCGAAACTTATGAAAAACATTAAGAAGATCATCATTATCTTTTACTTTCAAAATCGGTCTTAACAAAAGCATGAGGTTATCAATTTTACCCAAATCTTGCATGGCAAAGAAAAAATCTTTGATGTGTAAAATACCAATAATATTTTTGGGGTTAGATTTATAAACAGGATAACGGGTATAACGTTTATGTGATATTTCTTTGATGCTTTCAGGATTTGGTTTATCTACATCCAAGGTTACCATGTCAGAAAGTGGACGCATCACATCTGAGATTTCTAAATCAGTAAACATCAAGCTTTTTGTTAAGAGATCAAATTCTGATTTATTTAATTCGCCATAAAGATGACTTGTTTTTAGAATGAGTCTAATTTCTTCTGTCGTATAGGAAAGGGTATTTTTATGAACTTTATCAAGCTTGAATACTTTCAGGAAAAAATTTGAACTTATATTCAATACCGATATGGCTGGATACATCAGCCAATAAAAATAATAAAGCGGAACTGCTGTCCAAAGCGACATCCTTTCGGTTTGGCGAATAGCCATAGACTTTGGCATAAGCTCGCCTAGCACAATGTGCAAGTATGAGATAATCCCAAAAGCAAACATAAATGAAATCAAGGTTATTGTCTTTGGCGATTGTATGTCCATAAGATCAAACAACGGCGTTAAGGCTTTTGCAAAAGCTGGCTCACCTATCCACCCTAATCCAAGTGAAGACAATGTAATCCCAAGTTGACATGCCGACAAATAAGCATCAAGTTGATGATGAATTTTCGCTAAAATTCTTCCGCGTAATCCCGCAGTATGCTCTAACGTTTGTACGCGAGTTTGGCGAATTTTAACAATAGAAAATTCAGCGGCAACAAAGAAGCCATTAAGGAAAACAAACCCAAAGGCTATTAAAATGTAAAGGTAAGTCATCATGATGTTACCTTCCGTAAAATCATTTATTTACAACACATAATAAAACATTAACGTTGAAACAAAAGTGATTAAAACCGCCATTTTAATCATGTTAACCTTCCAAACTTTTTCAATAATGCTGGTTATTGCTAAAACAACAACCGATGGATAAATGGCATGGACAACAGGATCAATAATTTTCATCAATCCTTCAAACCCTAAGTTCGCTAAAACAACCGTTACAAGCACAACAGCAAAAGATAACGGTAAATAGGGAATTTTAATATGCTTAAACATATCTGAGCGTTCAACTTCATCACAAATGATGTCTGCAAAAGTAACGCCTGCGCCTAAGGCTGTGGTAAAGCAAGCTAAAGCGATTGCAATATTGGAAACTAAAGCCAATTTTGGATGTAAAATAAGGAAGCTTAAATGGATTAAGATTTGCTCACGCGGAACATCCATTAAAGACAGATTATGGTTAGCTGCAGAAAACGCGAGCCCCACATAGATGATTGCAAGCAAAACAACAGAGATGATGCTTGCCCAAAGTAACGTTAAACCTACCGAATACTCTCGCCCCTGTTTTTGTGCTTTGTCCTTTTGAAGATTCAGTAAGGTCCAAGTAGCTGCACAATAAAAAATAGAACACATTAAATCGAGTGTATAATACCCACCGTCAAAACCAAGTTCGAAAGCTTGTAACGCGGTGGTTCCAAGACGAGGATCACTTTGCCCAACCGTGGTGAGCCCTTTGTAAATGATAATGAGTAAACAAATGACTAACGCAGGAGATAAAATATACCCCAAAATTGCAAGTACTTGTTCTCTTCTAAAAATACAAGCTAATGTCAAAAAACCTGCAATAATAGAAAATACTAATAAACTCAATCCTGGGAAATAGGGCGTGAGCGCCCCATAGGCCACAGTAAAACAACGAGGCATAATAGCAAATGGCCCTAACATCACTAAGCCAATAATCATCAACGTGGTGCCTGGAATTTTTCCAATTTTAAAGAAAAACTTCCCTGCCTCCCCCTCTTGAAGGATGGTTGCATAAAGACCCAACAAAGGCCCCAATACGGCAGTTAACATAAGACCGATAATGCCTACCCAAATCATATGGCCAGAGTCTCTTCCCATTATCAGTGGAAAAACCACATTACCGGCCCCAAAGAACATTGAGAATATTGCCAAGCCAGTTTCCCAAGTTGGTAACTGTAAAATGGGACGACAGAAACGTTTGATCATATGGGAATTCCACATTAGTGCTTTAATGTTGCAAGTAAAATTAAGTATAACAATCTAAGGAAGGTGTCACTACCAACAAAGGCTCTGATCCATTAGATTATGATTAAGATTAAAATAAAAAGTAAGCTAGTATTATTAACTATACTCAACGTACCACAAGTACAGAAACTTTACCTAAATGAACCACCTGATTGGCAACGGATCCTAGAAGCAATGCCTGCGCCGCACCTAGGCCTTTACTGCCGATGATAATACCTCTACAACCAAGTTTGTCTGCCAATGCAACGATGCTTTCTGCGGGTTCCCCCATCACTACATGTAAACGCCAAGAAATGCTATTTTCATCGAGTAACTCACGTGCTGTCGCGGTCTCATCCCAGCCTCGTTGCAACAGTTCACTTTCCGCGGCCTCCTTGCTCAGCCAAGGTTGAACATTAATCAAATGAATGGCACGGTTTTGCATCACCCCCAAACTTACGGCCTGCTTCGTTGCGCGTAGCGAATACTCAGAACCATCGATTGCCACAAGCCAAATATCTTTCTCTTCTAAAGGTATTGGTTGGGCACTATCAATTGATAAACCCACAAGTCGACCACCGCTATCACGCACCATCTCCCTAGGTTTCGCAACACAAGGCTCTTCAATGATTATTTCCTTAGTGACCTGTACTTTACTCTTCACTAACATCAAGCTAAGAACCACTGAAATCAGAATAATGCTACCAACTATCGTTAGCGACCATTGGATTGGCATGTGAAACCATGGCATTAACAACATCTTGGCGCCAATAAACACCAACACAATAGCCAAGCCATATTTTAGCAGATGAAATCTATCGGCCATATCTGCGAGCAAGAAATACAATGCACGCAACCCCATGATAGCAAAAATGTTAGAGGTAAATACGATAAAAGGATCGGTTGTAACAGCAAATATCGCAGGAATGCTATCGATTGCAAACACCAGATCGCTGGTTTCAATAAGGACTAATACCAGAAACATCGGCGTTGCCCATAGCACGCCATTTTGTCGCACAAAGAAATTCTCACCGTGATAACCACTTGTGATACGCAGGTGACTGGTTAAGCACCGAAGCAATGGGTTCTTATCGAGATCCGGCTCATGCTCGGCGAAGATCAGCATTTTGATACCAGTGATGACCAAAAAGGCACCAAAAATATAAAGCACCCAAGCAAATTCCGACACTAACCAAACACCAGCGAAAATCATGGCTGCACGCATGACAATTGCACCAAGCACACCATATAACAGCACTCTGCGCTGTAATTCTGCTGGTACAGCAAAGTAATTAAATATCATCACGAAAACGAACATATTATCGACTGAAAGCGACTGCTCTATCAAATAGCCAGCGAGGAATTCGAGCGTCTTGCGTTGGGCTACCTCGGGCCCAAGCGTGCCGTTTAGATGCCACCAAAGCAGCGCGGCAAACACGAGAGCCATACTTATCCAAGTTAGAACCCAGGCAAGTGCCTCGCGAACAGATACACGATGTGCTTTGCGCCCGCCAAAAACGAACAGATCTAACGCCAGCATAGTGATAACGAAGGCGATGAAAGCGACCCACATCCATGGTTCACCTATGCTGATAGGCATTTTCAATCTCCATTACATGAACAGGAGCAAAAACGAAATAAATCAAATTATTATCAGTATAATCGTTTTCATACCTCTTGCAGCACCTTAAATTTAGCTGTTGGTTTAATAACCTACAATTATGACAGGGCTCGGTGCCTGGGTAGTGACAAGCACCTGAGTATTTAATGCCAAAATAGTCGTTCGACTAAGCGATACAGAAAACCTCATGTAAAGCATTATCATTTACGCTGACATTTTCAACATATTTACCATATTTATTGACACAAATTTAAGATAAGATTAACATCCATTTTTAGTTAGAATATTAATCAACTCAGAGGAAAATCATGCGCATACTTTCATTTCAAGAAACTCTCTTCATTTCCGGCGGTGAGAACACCCACAATTTCTCAAATGCTTTCATCTCTGGAATGAAAGGTGAATCATGTGATATGACTTTGGATGTCATGATCGCGGGCGGATTTGGATTCTTAACATGCGGCATTTTTTCGTTACCCTTTGGTCCTGGTGTTGCGTTTTTAGGCGCTAGTGTAGGATTTTCTTTCGGTGCCTTAATAGGTGCTGGAATAGCTTATAATTCTTATCTTTTAGGTCGGAACTACATGCAAGCTCAACAATTATTAAACGCTTCTTAACAAGCTATTGAAACCTAGCTTGTGATTTGGGTATTTAAACTTCAAATCACAAGTCAGGAACCCTAACTTCGTTCTGCTATCTCAAAGAGAATACCTTTCCTCTTTTTTCCTCAGGAGCAGATTTGCAGGAATCAGCGCAATGTTTCTTTAATGCAAAAGCTGGCAACAGCGTTTTGGATCGCTCATCTAACGCCATAATGGCATCTGTTGGGATACCATGTTCTTGGATTTGTGGAGAAGGAGCCACTGCTGCAAGCACAGATAGAGCCGTTGGCGTTGCAACAACAGCCTCAACAGGTTCTTCGGGTTGTTTTCGCCTTTTCTTTCCAGGAGCATCATATCCCTTTAGATAAGCCTCTATCTGTTCATTAGAATATCGTTTTTTCTCTTTTAATTCGTCAATCGTTGGGCGAGTTTTACCTTTACTCGCTGCCCTTTTACCAGAATTACGCGCTTTATTGATTAAGATCGCAGCCTCAGTAACAGGCGGCAAAGAATCAAAAGTTTCAAAATATGCGTTCACCTCTTCAATAGTGAACCCACTTTGCTTTAACATTTCAGCAGTAGGTTTAGGGGAGCCAGTAGAAACTGCTTTACGAGCAGCTTTTTTTGCTTTGTTGAGTTTAACCTGATCTATACCGACCAAATCAAATCCTTTAAAATAAGCCGTTATTTCCTGCTCAGAATAGGCTTTTCGATGTTTTAGTTCTTCAATTGTAGGCCTTGCTAACCCAGCGTATGCTGCAAAATATCCAGCATGTTTTGCTCTGTTTTGCTTTACCGAGGTTTCAGTTACTTTAACTGAATCGAATCCTTCAAGGTAAGCCTTAGCTTCTTCCTCTGAATGGCCATCTTGCATTAATTCATCAGGCGTTGGTTTGACTGCTCCTCTCCGGGCGGCTTGAGAGCCTGCTTTCTTGGCATTTTTCTTAGCATTAACCGCACTTAAATCAACTTGTGCTGCATCAAAAGCTTGCAAGTAAGCCGTTATCTGCTCATCTGTGTATGCCTTATTGTTTTTTAACCATTCCTTAGTAGGTTTTTCCAATCTTGTTTTTGCCGCAGCTTTGCCTGCAACGATTGCGTTTTTTAGCGCGATTTTTGTTTTTTTAATTTCACCGTCTACAAACCCTTCTAAGTATTTCAATACTTCAAAATCATTGTATGCTTTTGTGCTTTTTAGTGCATCAGTTGTAGGTTTTTCTACACCGATAAGAGCATCACTCTTTCCTGCCTTTTTTGCTTCATTCAGCTTTCTGATAGGATCATCGGTAGGAATACTATCATAGCCTGCTAGGTATGCTAGGGCCTGGTCAACAGAGTATTTATCAATTCGTGTCAATTTTTCAATAGTAGGTCTTTCAAGACATTGGCGTGCTTGATTTCTACCACTCGCTCTTAACTTACCCATTTCTCTTTGAACAATAACAGCTAGCGCCTCATCAAATCCATTGAAAAAGTTCGAAGCTTCCTCGTCTGAATATGATTTGAATTGTTTTAACTGTTCAAGCGTAGGTTTTGCTGCTAGGCTTTGTGCAGCCTCTATTCCGGCCATTTTTGCTGAGGTCATTTTTTTAGCATTTTCTTGCGCATCAAATCCTTCTAGGTAAGCCATCGCGTGCTCATCTGAATAGTTATTGTTAACTTTCAAATCATGAACTGTTGGTCTAACCTTATTTGCTAGCGATGCATTTCTACCCAATCGCTGAGCTTGTTGTATGGATTGCTTCGTTTTTTCAGCTTCAACTGCTTCAAAGGCAGCCAGACAAGCTTTTGCCACGTCATCTGAATAGCCTTTTTGTTGCTTTAACTCGTCTATACCTGGTTTCGTTATTCCACTAAGCGCCATCAAACGCCCATCTTTTGCTGCCTTATCAATATTATATTCGTCAAAAGCATCTAGAAAAGCTTGTGCTTCCTTGTCGGTATATTCATTTTGCACCTTCAATGCTTCAAAGACAGGCCTCGCTCGCCCAAATGAGGCTAAGTATTTGCCGGCATTTTTAGCTTCTTGCAAGTCATTTTCTAAGTTACTATTGGCACTTCTCGATTCTGGTAACTGGATTTCAACTTGTTGGATTTCAACTTGTTGCGTTGCTTCTTCTTCAGCAACTAAAGATGTGTGATTTACTTTTTCTTTTACTGGTGATTTTTGTTCACATTTATTTTTAAATGCTTTATCGAAGCCTTTCAAATAGGCTTTTGCTTGTGAACTGGAATATCCGCTTGAAACTAACTTTTCCTCAGTTGGACGTACATTAGCTCTGGCTCCTTGCTTTCTGCCTGCCATTCTCGCTTTTCTAATATCAAGTTCTGATTTATGTTTTTTTGCGGTTTCTTCATAGGATTCTAAATACAATTTTATTTTTTCTGAATTAAAACCATAACATTCCGTTAACTCTTTCTCAGTCTTGCAATGGCCACCGCTATAAGCAGCAAGATAGCCTAATCTTTTTGGATCAAATTCTTTAGTTTTAACTTGTTTTTTGCTACTGCCTTGTAATTTTTCTTCAGAGGATGCGTCTGTTCCAGATATCATAATGGCTCTCTCAGTCTGTTAAATGAGAAAGTATACACAGCTAGTTAATCAATTTAAGTGGTAAAAAAATAGGATATTTGATATTTCAGTAAGGATTTATCCAATAAATCACAATAGGTTTGAAAAAAATATTAATTATTTCATAACCTAATATTTAAGGTGGTGAATTAAAGCGTAGACTCACGCATCCCCCCCCCTAACAAGTTAAGAGTTAAATTCACAAGCGTTTTTAACGTCAAGCATATTCAACCTACTTTTATGAATATTTACTATTAGGGCAATTTAGAAATGTCCTCTGAATCAATCTTTAATTGGGACACATTTAAACCCATTCAGTTGAAAGTTCAATTCCCTCTAACTTTTGCCACTGTGAAATTTTAGTCGCTAGTAATTTTGGAAAAAGATTTATTTTATTACTAAGCTCATCAATTGGAATCCATTCCAGTGACAAGTTAGATTCGTTAGATCTTAAACTTTTTATTAAATCAGATTGGTTAGATGATACTCTAAAGAGAAGATGTACCCCATGATACAGCTCTCCTTTATAATCCCAGGCATCTTCAATTACCCCTAATAAAGTATTTATTTGAAGATTGTTATTGCCTAGCTCTTCTGCTAATTCTCTTTTGAGAGCATCGATAGCTTTTTCACCATAATGTATATGCCCACCAGGTAAAAATGAAACCTCTCTATTCACATCCGTTGTAACCAGCAACTTACCATTTTCGATAATCACAGCGCGCACTAACACATGTATACCTTCATCGTTTTTCATTACAAAACTGACTCCAAGTGAAATAAACGCTCAAACATAGTTCGCCTGGCAGCAATACCATTTAACTTACAATGTTTCTTAACTAACGAGCTTAATTTGAAATTAATACTAAAATCAACGCTTAACCTTCGGGCAGCGTGATGATATTATGTGCCCTCTTTGGAG
>CAZSGE010000084.1:0-10258 GCA_964606325.1 Uncultured Candidatus Berkiella sp. | reverse complement strand
TTGATGATGTTGCTGAAAAAATTATGGGGCGCACCATCTGTGCATTAGGTGATGCCGCAGCGATGCCTGTGCGTAGTTTCCTTAAACATTATAGAAATGAATTTGTCTATATGATTGAACATCATCGTTCAATCGTTGCTGCATGAGCAGGAGAAAAGATGGTCACCATCGAGATAGATGATAAAAAAGTTGAAGCACGTCAAGGCCAAATGATTATTGAGGCGGCCGACAGTGTTGGGATCCGCATCCCACGTTTTTGTTATCATAAAAAATTATCCATTGCTGCCAATTGTCGGATGTGTTTGGTAGAAGTTGAAAAAGCACCTAAGCCTATGCCTGCTTGTGCAACCCCAGTTTCTGAAGGGATGAAAATTTTCACGACTTCCAATAAAGCTATCGATGCACAAAAAGCTGTGATGGAATTTTTGCTGATTAACCATCCATTAGATTGCCCTATTTGCGATCAAGGTGGTCAGTGCGAGTTACAAGATGTTGCCTTAGAATATGGCAAGGATACGTCACGCTTTGTTGAACGCAAGCGAGTAGTGAAAGATAAAGATATTGGTCCGTTGATTAGTACCGAAATGACCCGTTGTATTCACTGTACTCGATGCGTACGTTTTGGGAGTGAGGTGGCAGGTCAACGTGAATTGGGCGCTACTGGCCGCGGCGAATTTATGGAGATCGGTACTTACATCGAAAAGAGTGTGAATTCTGAACTTTCAGGCAATGTGATCGATTTGTGTCCAGTGGGAGCATTAACTTCTAAGCCATTTCGTTTCCAAGCAAGAGCATGGGAGCTTAAAGCCCACGCTAGTGTTTCAATGCATGATTGCTTAGGCTCTAACCTTTATTTCCATACCCATAACAATCAAGTCAAGCGTGCTTTGCCAAGAGAAAATGAAGCCATCAATGAAGTATGGCTTTCAGATAGAGACCGGTTCAGTTATGAAGGTCTCAATCATACCGACAGGCTGAGTTCTCCAATGATTAAAAAAGATAATCGTTGGAAAAAAGTAGATTGGCCAACTGCTTTGAGTTTTGCGGTTGAAAGATTGCAAAAAATTACTGCTTCCCAAGGTAAACAGGCACTGGGGGCGATTGCCTCACCCAATTGCACCGTAGAAGAATTTTTCTTATTGCAAAAGCTTTTTAAATCTCAGGGATGTTTGAACGTTGATCACCGTTTACGTCAAGTGGATAACGCTCAACAGGCTTATATGGGATCTTTCCCTACCATGGGATTATGGTTAACTGCCTTGGAAGAACAAGAATCTATTGTGCTGATTGGTTGCGATGTTAAAAAAGAACAACCACTCGTCAATCATCGCATTCGAAAAGCGGCGACGCATGGTGGGCATGTTTTTTCGATTAATCCTTTTGAGATCCAAGCTAATTATGATGCCATCACGCATGTTGTTCATGAACAAGGTGATTTTCGCCTAGGACTGATGGAAATTGTGAAAGCCTTGATGGGCTTATGTGATAAAGAAGTATTGGCAGATTGCCCTGTGGATGCCAAAGATCAATTAGCTTCCATCACACCGAGTGAACAAGCCAATGATATTGCTAATCGCTTAATGGCTACGCAAAAGAACAGCGTGTTATTAGGCGCTTATGCTAGTAGTCATCCCCTCGCCAGTGAAATTTATTGGCTTGCTAGAATATTGGCGCATTTAATTGGCGGCACCTTTGGTGAAATGAGTAACGGCGCTAATAGCGCGGGTGGTTGGTTAGCGGGCGCGATTCCGCACCGCTCATTGTTTGGGCAACCAGAAAACACGATTGGCCTAAGTGCTTATGAGATGTTTGAAAAACCCAGAAGCGGATATGTGTTAGTGAATTGTGAGCCAGAGTACGATTGTGCAAATCCATCATTGGCGTTAGAGGCGTTAAACAAAGCAGACACGGTAGTGGCATTGAGTGTATTTGATAGCCCACAATTGCGAGAATATGCCGATGTGATTTTGCCTATCACACCCATCTCTGAGATGACAGGGACCTATATCAATGCCTTTGGAGATTGGGCAAGATTTAATGTGGCTGCAACACCCTTTGGGCAAAGCCGCCCTGCTTGGAAAGTGCTGCGCGTTATGGCCAATTTATGGGATGTTCCTGGCTTTGAGTATCAATCTGTTGAAGATGTTCTCGGTGAGCTTTTAACACTTAAGGGAACTATTCCACATTTTGCAGATAATTTATTGTCTATGCATTGTAAATTGTCGCCCATTCAAGCCAGAACAAAGCTTGTGCGTTTGGCTCCTGTTGGTTTGTACCATGTGGATGGTATTACACGCCGGGCTGAATCGTTGCAAAAAACGCAAGACGGTGCTGACTTTGCGAAAATTGGCTTAAATAGCGTAGAGGCTAAAAATCTTGGACTCAAAGCACAACAAAAAGTATGGGTCTTTAACGGTAAAACAAAATCTGTTAATCCCTTACCCTTATATATTGATGACAAACTACCCAATGGTGTGGTGATTGTCCCTAGTAGTTTGTTTGAGACCCAATCCCTTGGGGCGCCCTTTAGTTTCATTGATTTAAATGCAGCGCAGGAAGGTGTCAAGTGATGATGGAATGGTTAACAACATTAGTTATCACGGTTTTTAAAGGGTTGTTGATTCTTCTTCCTTTAATTTTATGCGTTGCTTATCTTACCTTCGCTGAGCGCAAAGTGATTGGTTATATCCAAGTGCGTATTGGACCTAATCGGGTGGGTCCTTTGGGGTTATTCCAGCCGTTTGCGGATGTCTTTAAATTACTTTTCAAAGAAATTGTCGTACCGACAAAATCGAATAAATTTTTATTTGTTATTGCACCCATTTTGGCCTTTGCGCCGCCTATTGTGGCGTGGTCGGTGATCCCGTTTGCACCAGGATGGCATCTAGCCGATATTAATGCCGGCTTATTGTTTTTGCTGGCAATGACCTCACTTGGTGTGTATGGCGTCATTATTGCTGGTTGGGCCTCCAATTCAAAATATGCGTTTTTAGGCGCGTTACGATCTGCTGCGCAAGTTGTTTCTTATGAAATTGCGATGGGCTTTGCCTTGGTGGGCGTGTTGATGGCTGCTGGCAGTATGAATCTCACCGATATCGTGAATGCGCAACAAGGCGGCTTGTTACGTTGGTATTGGTTACCATTGTTTCCTTTATTTATTGTGTATTGGATTTCTGCCGTTGCTGAAACCAATCGTGCACCATTTGACGTCGCCGAGGGCGAGTCAGAAATTGTTGCGGGTTTTCACGTCGAATATGCAGGCGTGGCCTTTGCGATTTTCTTCTTAGCTGAATATGCCAACATGATTTTATTATCGACCGTTTGTGCCTTGATGTTTATGGGCGGGTGGTTGTCTCCTTTTGAAGGTATTCCCTTTATCCAGCAATATCTTGATTGGATCCCAGGGATCATGTGGCTTGGTTTAAAAGTATCGTTCTTCTTGCTGCTGTATCTTTGGTTTCGCGCGACATTTCCGCGTTATCGATACGATCAGATCATGCGTTTGGGATGGAAAATATTTATTCCCGTCACGTTTGTATGGATAGTTGTAGAGACAATAGCGATTAAAATGCATTTAGGGCCGTGGTTTGCATAGAGAGACAATATGGCAACTAACAAATTAAGTCACTACATTAAAAGCTTTGCCTTATGGGAACTTCTCATAGGCTTAAAGTTGACCGGTAGACATTTATTTGCACGAAAAATTACCGTGCAATATCCGGAAGAAGAAACGCCGCGCTCGGTGCGTTTTCGTGGCATTCATGCCCTGAGACGTTATCCTAACGGCGAAGAAAGATGTATTGCGTGTAAATTATGTGAAGCAGTTTGTCCTGCTTTGGCTATTACCATCGATTCGACTGAGCGAGAAGATGGTTCTAGGCGCACAACACGTTATGAAATCGATCTCTTTAAATGTATTTTTTGTGGGTTCTGTGAAGAATCCTGTCCCGTTGACTCCATCGTTGAAACCGACATGGCACATTATGCCTTCTTGGAGCGAGGCGAAAATATTTTAGATAAACAAAAATTACTGGCAATCGGTGATAAGTATGAAGCGCAAATCGCAGCATGCCGCACTACTGATGCGCCTTATCGATAGGATGTGATGATGACATTCCAACAGCTCGTTTTTTATGCTTTTTCAATGATGGCAATCTTGGCCAGCTTAATGATGATTTTATCTAAGAATCCCGTTCGTTCGGTGTTGTATTTAGTGTTTACTTTTTTCTGTATGGCTGGCGTTTGGATGTTGTTAGAATCTGAATTTCTCGCCATTGTTTTAGTATTGGTCTATGTTGGTGCCGTGATGGTGCTATTCCTCTTTGTGGTCATGATGTTGGACATGGAAGCGCCACTTATTAAAGAGTCCCTTGTGAAGCATTGGCCCATCGGGGTGGTTGCCGCCAGCGTCACCATTGCGCTGTTAATCATGTTCCTAGGCAGACAACATTTTGGTCTAGAGGAAATCGTGCCAGTCGCTCGCGCTGGCGATTATAGTCATGTTAAAGCATTAGCGACTTTGCTCTACACAGATTACTTACTGCCATTTGAAATAGCAGGGATCTTATTATTGGTTGCCATGATAGCGGCGATTGGTTTGACCTTCAGAGGCACCAGAGACGTTAAAACCCAAAAGCCAAGCTTGCAAACCCAAGTGACGAAAAGTGACCGGTTGAAAATTGTTAAGATGGCTTCAAGTACTCAAAATGAGGTGCAGCCATGATAGGTTTATATGAAGTGTTATGTGTGGCAGCCATTTTATTTGGTATCGGCGTGGCAGGCCTTTATATCAATCGCAAAAACATCATTATCTTATTAATGTGTATTGAGCTTATTTTGCTCGCTGTGAATACAAATTTTGTTGCATTTTCACATTACTTGCAAAGTCAGGTAGGTGAAGTGTTCGTGTTTTTTATTCTCACCGTGGCAGCGGCTGAAGCCGCGATCGGCTTGGCCATTTTAGTCGCTGTTTTTAGAAGTCGGCGTACGATTAACGTTGAAGAATTAGACTCATTGAAGGGGTAATCCGTGCAATTTAATATCTTCGCGCAGTGTCTAGTGGTTGTGCTTGGTCCTTTGTTGGCTGCCATCATTGCAGGCTTATTTGGGCGCCTGATAGGTCGTAAAGGTGCGCATTGGTTAACCATCTTTTTTGTGGCATTGAGCTTTTTTGTCTCCTGTCATCTTGCCAAACTCATGTTATGGGATAAATCTATACCCGAATTGATTGAGTTTACGGCTTATCAATGGGCAAGTATTGGCTCTTATCATTTTCAAGTCGGCTTTATGCTGGATTCACTTACCCTATTAATGATGTGCGTGGTGACGTTTGTTTCCTGGATGGTGCATATTTATACGATTGGGTATATGCAAGATGATCCAGGGTATCAACGGTTCTTTAGTTATATTTCACTGTTTACGTTTGCCATGTTGATGCTCGTGATGTCCAATAACTTTCTCCAACTCTTTTTTGGTTGGGAAGCGGTGGGTGTCGTCTCCTATTTATTGATTGGATTTTGGTATAAACGCGAAACCGCTATTTTTGCCAATATGAAAGCTTTCTTGGTGAACCGAGTCGGTGACTTAGGCTTTTTGCTTGGGATAGCCACGGTGCTGTGGGCTTTTGGAACGCTTGATTATGCGACTGTTTTCCAAAAAGCGCCCGAGCTAGCTGCCACTAATCCCATGATTGAAATCATGGGATTTGCGCCTTGGTCGGTATTCACCCTGATTGGCATTTTATTATTCATTGGCGCCATGGGTAAATCTGCGCAAATGCCCTTACATGTCTGGTTGCCAGATTCGATGGAAGGTCCAACACCGATTTCAGCGCTTATCCATGCGGCCACGATGGTGACGGCTGGCGTCTTTATGGTGGCGCGGATGTCTCCTCTATTTGAATATTCTGAAACTGCACTAAACCTTGTTTTAATAATTGGCTCTGCTACCTGTTTCTTGATGGGGTTGATTGGCATTGTGCAAAACGACATCAAGCGTGTTGTGGCGTATTCGACATTATCCCAATTAGGTTACATGGTCACCGCGCTTGGTGTGTCAGCATATTCTGCGGGTATTTTTCATTTGATGACGCACGCATTTTTTAAAGCGCTACTCTTTTTAGGAGCCGGTTCTTGTATCATCGCTATGCATCATGAGCAAGATATTCGTCAAATGGGTGGCTTACGAAAATATATGCCTATTACCTATATCACTATGTTAATAGGTAGTTTGGCGTTAGTGGGTATTCCGTTTTTCTCTGGTTTCTATTCAAAAGACACCATTATTGAGGCTGTACATTTAAGCCAACTTCCAGCTGCACAGATTGCCTATTGGGTGGTGTTAGGTAGCGTTTTTGTAACGGCACTCTATTCATTTAGAATGTTCTTCTTAGTATTTCATACCAAAGAAAGAATGGATGAACATACCAGAGAACATTTGCATGAGTCGCCGTTCGTTGTGTGGATGCCTTTAGTGCTGTTAGCCATCCCATCCGTGGTAGCAGGCTACTTGTTTGCAGGACCACTGTTCTCAGGATTTTTTGGTAAAGCCATCTTTGTATTGCCAGAACATAGTGTAATGAATACCTTGGCGCAGGAATATCATGGCGCTACCGAAATGGCCATCCATGGTTTTTACGCACCACCATTTTGGTTAGCGCTAAGCGGTATTTTTGTGGCATGGCTTGCCTATGTTCAATTTCCTTCACTATCACGATTTGGGCGAAAGCTGTTCTCCCCACTGTATGCCATCTTGATTCGTAAATATGGCTTTGATGAGTTCAATCAAGTCGTTGTTGCGGGTGGCACAAAAGCATTTGGCTGGTTTTGCTGGCGAGTGGGTGATAGAGCGATTATAGATGACTTTTTTGTCAATGGCTCAGCGAACAGTGTTGGTTACTTCGCCAAGGTAGTTCGTCATCTGCAATCAGGATATGTTTATCATTATGCGTTTGCCATGATCACAGGGCTTATCGGGCTCTTGATTTGGCTGATGTTGAAATAAAAAGAGGCTAGAAGATGCAACTTGGATTTCCTCTGTTAAGCGCACTTATTTGGTTTCCGATTATCGGCGCTATATTAATATTTGTGTTAGGCGGTGATAAATCACCCACACGCGCCAAGTGGCTGGGCTTGACGGTTTCGCTTGTTTGTTTATTGATGTGTATCCCTTTGTGGCAACATTTTGATTTGCAAACTGCGCAATACCAATTTGTAGAGCAACATGCCTGGTTCCCAAGCCTTAACATTGTTTATTCCTTGGGTGTTGATGGCTTTGCCATGCCCTTGATTGTCCTGACCTGTTTGTTCACACCGCTTGTGATTATTTCTGCATGGCAGGTGATTGAGCAGCGCGTTGCGTATTACATGGCTTCATTTTTAATCATGCAAGGCCTCATGTGTGGTGTATTTGCGGCCATGGATGCCATCCTTTTTTATATATTTTGGGAAGCGATGTTGGTGCCGATGTTTTTGATCATCGGGATCTGGGGGGGGCCGAACCGTGTTTATGCCACCATTAAATTCTTTCTTTACACCTTTTTGGGCTCAGTATTTTTGCTAGTTGCTTTGATTTATCTCCATTTTCAAGCCAAGGCTGCTGGTGTAGATGAATCCTTTGCCATTACAACGTTTCAACAGCTATCTATTTCCTTGGTAGCACAAAAGTGGATTTTAGTCGCTTTCTTGCTCGCCTTTGCGGTGAAAATTCCCATGGTGCCAGTGCACACCTGGTTACCTGATGCCCACGTAGAAGCGCCCACCGGTGGTTCAGTTGTGTTAGCTGCCATTTTGTTAAAAATGGGTGCTTATGGATTTTTGCGCTTCATTTTACCTATCGTACCGGATGCCGCACGTGAGTGGCAGGTGTTGATTATTGCGGCATCACTTATTGCTGTGGTCTATATTGGTGTGATAGCGATTGTTCAAAAGGATATGAAAAAGCTGATTGCTTATTCTTCCATTGCGCATATGGGATTTGTCACCCTAGGTATATTTATTGCCTTTACCTTGATTAATTATGATTCTCCTGAAGCTGCAGCCATGGGCATGCAAGGTGCTTATGTGCAAATGATTTCTCACGGTTTTATTTCCGGCGCGCTCTTCCTTTGTGTTGGCGTGTTGTATGATCGCGTGCATTCTCGCGAAATCGCCGATTATGGTGGCGTTGTGAATACCATGCCTATTTTTGCTAGCTTTTTTGTTTTATTTGGTTTAGCTAATGCGGGCTTGCCAGGTACTTCCGGTTTTGTGGGCGAATTTTTTGTTATCTTGAGCGCTTTTCAAGCCAACCCTTGGTATGCCTTTATCGCCAGCTTTACGCTCATTCTAGGTGCGGCATATACATTGTGGATGATCAAACGTGTGGTTTTTGGCGAGGTCGCCAATGCACATGTGGCCGCACTAAAAGATATCGGTTTGCGTGAGTTTTCCTTTTTAGCCATTTTAGCGTTATTAGTGTTGTTGTTTGGATTATGGCCAGCCCCGATTGTGGATGTGGCACAAACTTCAATCAATGGTTTGCTTGAACATATTGGGAAACCAAAGTACTAACCCGCCGTCGCTTCGCTTTGGCGCGGTTTAAGAGAAAAATTTGGAGCTTGGATTAAATGAATGACCTATTAGTGGTAATGCCGGAAATCGTTTTAGCGATACTCGCTTGCTTATGTTTGGTAATTGATTTGTATTTGCCGCAGAAAATGCGGGTTATCACTTATATGTTCAGCCAAACGGCATTGATCGTGACGGCTGCTAGCTGCTTATTTTTCCCTGATCATCTTGGGGTAAGTGCATTTTCTGGTCAATTCGTGGCAGATGGACTTTCTCAAGTGCTTAAAATTTTTATGCTGCTTCTGATGTTCTTTGTGCTGGTTTATTCCAGAACTTATGTGCAAGTTCGTAAAATGCCTTATGGTGAATTTCATGCTTTAGCCTTATTTTCAACACTTGGCATGATGTGCTTGGTTTCTGCACAAAGCATGTTGATGCTTTATTTAGGTTTGGAATTACTCACACTTCCTTTATATGCATTGGTGGCTTTACAAAAAGATTCTGTTAATGCGGTCGAAGCCGGGATCAAATATTTTGTGATGGGCGCATTGGCGTCGGGCATGTTGCTTTATGGCATTTCCTTGCTCTATGGCTTAACGGGTAGCATTTTATTGCCTGAAATTTCCTCAAGTGTGAATGCCTTAGAAGGGACGAATGCACAAATTGCTATCGTTGCGTTAATTTTCTTGATTGCTGGCATTGCTTTTAAATTGGGCGCCGTTCCTTTTCATATGTGGATCCCAGATATTTATCAGGGGGCACCAACGAATGTTACTTTACTAATCGGTACCGCCCCTAAAGTTGCAGCTTTTGGGATGGCTTATCGTTTATTGCATGATGCGTTGCCGTCATTAGCAAGCCAATGGAGTCAATTCTTTATCGTTATCGCAATCGTATCGATTGCATTAGGTAATATAACAGCTATCGCTCAAACTAACATCAAGCGGCTTTTCGCCTATTCGACGATTGCGCATGTGGGCTTCTTATTTTTAGCATTACTTGTTGGCCCAGAGATTGGGTATGCACCTGCCATGTACTACATTCTTGTGTATGCACTTGTGGCTGCTTGTGCGTTTGGTGTGATTATCTTTTTAAGTCATCAGGATTTTGAAAGCGACAAGCTCAGTGATTTTAAAGGGTTGGCACAACGTAGCCCCTTTTTGGCCTTCATCATGTTATTAGTGGCGTTCTCACTTGCTGGTGTTCCACCCACTGTTGGATTTTATGCCAAACTGATGGTGTTAAGTGCACTTGTTGATGCAGGTTACACATCACTTGCGGCATTTGTTGTGGTTTTTTCAGTGATTGGCGCTTATTACTACTTAAGAATTGTCAAAGTAATGTACTTCGATGCGCCAGAGGTGCCTTACCGAGTGACAGGCACGATGGATATGCGAATAGCTTTATCAGTGAACGGTATAGCCATTTTGGGCTTTGGTATACTGCCAGCTCCGCTTTATGTTATTTGCCAACAAGTCTTATCAAGCGTATTGTGAATTTTGTGAGTTATAAAACTTTTTATTGGCCGCTTAAGCAAAGAAGCCTGATTTAGAGAAGTAAATTTCGTACTTTTCAATTTAAATCAACTTGTTAGCCGCTTCGGGCGGTCTTTTTACTTGCGTATCTGGCCTGTTTCACATATCATGTTTGCACTTATCGCGGGGTGGAGCAGTCTGGCAGCTCGTCGGGCTCATAACCCGAAGGTCGTAGGT
>CAZSGE010000083.1:0-10304 GCA_964606325.1 Uncultured Candidatus Berkiella sp. | reverse complement strand
GGTACAAACCGGGCGCATAGGTAACACTTTAAACCGGACGCATAGGTAACAGGTTGAAATATTGCTATGTTATTAGTGAGCGAAGCGAACAAAGCCCCACTTTCGTAAAGGGGGTGCCTGCGCAGCAGGCGGGGGATTTATCATTTTGTGATTGACTACGCTCATACTTTATGAAATTTAATTACTTCTTCCGATTTTTCGCTCTCTTTTCATCCAATTCTCTTTTCTCTTTTTCCGTAACAGTGACACTGCCACCTGGGAACCAATGTCCTAAGCGTTGTTTATCCTTTTTGGTGTCATAAGGTTTTTGGATTTTGGTTCTCCAAGGTTCTTCGCCTGGTGTATATTGAGGCTGTGGTGCTTGTACACTTCTTTGAGGAGTGTAGGTTGGCGTTGAGTGTGGCTGTGAATAATTCGGAATATAATATCGGCTTCTAATTACTAATGAATTGTCAGAATCGGAATCATGCTGATTACTTCTTCCAGATACTGTGCTCTGTCCTGAACCCATTTTAGATCTCCTTTTAAAGTGCTAACAAAGTAATAATGCTTTAAATGTATAGATTGGTGGTTTTATCGCGGTGATTATTTTTTCCTATTTCGCTGAGCTTTGTCTGCATCCAATTCTTTTTTCACTTTTTTCGTCACTGTGACACTGCCACCTGGAAACCAACGACCTAAGCGCTGCTTATCTTTTTTGGTATCATAGTGCTTTTGCAGCTTGTTTTCCCAATTTCTATTTTCAGTTGGGGATGCTAGGTTAGGAGCAGATTGTAGCGTCGGCGTTCTGTTATAAACAGCACTGTTTCTTTGCGGATCTAAAGAGAGTAAAAATGCTGGAGTATAACGTCTCACATAATCTTTAAATTGCTTGGTGTCTTCCAATTCTTCGCTTGATTCATTGCTGGAATTGTTGCTCGAATCGTCACTGGCCCAACTAAGCATATTGTTACTCCTTCTATAAATTCAGCTAAATTAGCCATCCATAAAAACAATGTCAACTTGGTATATTGCAAATATTTTGTGCATTCTATTGCATTATGCAATTACATAAAATAATATCCTGCCTATCGCAGTAAATGCGATATTTTAAATGGATGTAAAAATGGTGTATTAAGGAAGTAGTTTATGCGTATGTTTGAAAATAAGAATAATCAAAAAGAAAACCCTTCAGAAAACTCTGAACCAATTGTTTTATCCCAGGTAGTATTAAAAATAATTGCCGGTGGTAGCCAAGGTTGTGCTTTAAATATTAACCCTCCAAAAAAACGAAATCACTTCATGAGGATGTTTCAGCATCCATTGCAGTCCTTCTTAAATCCTTGCGGTTAAGGCATTTTCAAAAGGCGGCCATATGGTCGCCATAATTGTTGGAGTGAAAATGGATATTAGAAGTATGCTTCAGTATTTAGTGAAATTGGGATTTACCGAACATGCTATTGCCAATGCAATTAACGCAAACCAATCGACGGTTAGTCGTATATTGTCGGGCAAAATAAAAGATCCCAGAGGGAGTATTGTGATTGGTATAAAATATCTTTTTGAGCTGGAATTACGCAAGAACATAATTCCCTTGAAATACATCTTACATTAAGGAGTTAATAAAATGGAATTAGAAGAGCAACACATAAAACATGTGAGTGGTGGAATAGCTGCTAAAAATATTGTGGAAGCACTGAGCATTGCTATTCAGGTTTATGAGAATGGTTCACTTGTGATAGATGCATCTCAAGCATCCATAATAGATAGCACTGATGTTTACGTAAAATTGGGTCACCAAATTGGTGAGCAGATGTTCAACATTACCCACCCTAATCCGTTAGGGAAGATGATCTATACAGATAGCGATTTTAAAAACCTTTAGTTCGCTAGTTTAGTTTTTGTATCAGTTTTAACAGCAGGAGTAGAAGCGCGTTCTTTACGTTCTTCACGAGCTTGGCTTTGTGAAGCATTAAAGCCAAAAGTAACTGCTTTGTTTGATTGTGCGACTGAGCTAGACGTAGATGTAGTGGTTGTTGAAAACCGTTGACTTGGTAATGACGTAGGTCCAGTGTCTCGAGAGCTTGCATATAACTCGTTAATTACTTGTTTTTCCTGGGATGCTTCTGAAGTATTTGCTCTTTCCTTTTTCCCTTGTTCAGGTTTATATGTTGGTAAAATACTCTCAGATAATTTTCTTAGCGATGCATTAGCCTTGTGAGTTGTATCGTTGAATGATTTTAAGATTGATTGAGTAAAATCACCAATTTCATTAATTGAGCTGCTAAGCAATGAGCTATTTTTTTTCTCTTTAGGGGGGGCTGCTAATGCATCTTTTTTAACTTGGTCAAATAAACGTTTGCATTCAGACTTAAATGCATTCGCTGCACTCTTATTTAAATCAGCTCCTGTTTCTAATTCGGAGCTTTCAATGGCACGCACCAATTTATTTTCGTTATCTCCTTTGGGTGGATATTTATATCTTTCAGTAATTTCTTGCCTCAGCGAAGCTAAGTGAATTGGAATGAAATCAACTTTGCTCTGTTGATATAATAAATTAAATTTATTGGCGTGCTTTTGATAAAGCTTGTTGAGATCATTTTCAGATAATGTATATTGCGGATTTTTTTTAATTTTTTCTTTAATTTCAAGCATCGCTTTTTTTATGACTTCATCAGTTAGATCATCATTTTTTTTCATACGTTCGCCAGCTGCGGTAGCAACTTGACGAATAAAGCTAGGAGCAGTTTCATCATTCAAAGTTAATGGTAGCTCGATACCAAGTTTTTCAAGCGTTGGAATGGTTGTAATATCAACTCCCTTGTTTGCAATAGCTTTGCGTATAGGCGCAGTTTTTGGCATAACTACATCAAATAATAAGGAATACTTAATTTAATATTACGTTAACTAACCTACGTTGTGAATACGCTAATTAATGCAATAATTACGTTTAATTACAATAAAATGCGCCCTAAGGCCTTGAAAAAATTGACCTTCAACCCTTTTGCTATAGAATGATGGCCTATAAATTCTGCGGTAAATAGGCAACAAATGCTCGTTGATGCAATGTTAGAAGAACTGGTAAAAGTCAGTGAATTTCTCTCTAAAAAGGGATATGCGCCTGCTACGAATGGTAATTTCTCTGCAAGAATTGACGATAAATCATTGGTGATAGGCGGCGCTAAGAAAGATAAAAGCGCGTTTACAAAACACGATGTTGTCATTTGTGACTTTCAAGGCAATCTGCTTTCTGGTGATTCAAACGCCTGTACAACAACATATTTGCATGGCCTGATTTATCAGCTCTCTCCTTATACAAATTGTATTTTGCAATCACATTCAAAAGCTATTCAAGTGCTTTCAAGATTGAATCAAAAACAGCAGAAGATGATTTTACAAGATGATTGCACCATTTTGATCTTTGAAAACAACGCCTTATTGGCAGACAACATAAAATTGCACTGGCAAGCGCTAAATCAAGCTCGCGCTTTTATTGTGCAAGGTAATGGATTATATAGCTGGGGTTTAACGGTATTAGATGCAAAGTGCCAAATGGAAAAAATCGAGTTTTTGGCAGATTGTGAATTAGCTTATCAATTAATTAATCAATAAATTAAGGATTTCCCATGTCAGATTTAGAAGGTATTAAAAGAGCAGTTGCTGGTTATAAAAAATATGCAAAAGAAGATGGTAATCCCGCTCTGGAAGTAGATTTTGAACTAAAGCCTATGGAATTGAGCTTTTTACAAGATTTATTTGATATAGACGAAAACGATCCTGATCCTGCAGTGCGTTATTTAATTAGACCTTTAGAAATTAGTGCAAGCCAAGCACGTGCTTTACAACCCTTTGTGATTGGTGGAACCATTGATACAGATAAATATGATTTTTTGCTTGAATGTTTTGTAGATGAAGACGGCGAGTAAGATTAAACATGGAACATGAAAATCACGATGATAATGCCGAAACCATATTACATACTGCGGTTAGAGAAAATAAGCTTGATCTCGTCAAGATATTACTAAACGATGGTGCAAAGGTTAGCGCGCAAAACAAACAAGGCGATACCCCGCTTCACATTGCTGCTCAAAACGGTTCACTTGAAATAGTAACTTTGCTTTTAGCAAAGGGGGCAGATCCAACGCTTGTAGATTTTGCCGATGGTTACACACCTTTACATTGGGCTGCTTTTAATGGTCATAGCGACGTCGTGGATTTGCTCATACAATTGCCGATTGATCTGAACGCAGTTGAACCACATGACAAATTAACGGCGCTGCATTTGGCTGCTATCAATGGGAATACCGAAGTTGTCGAAATGCTTATTCATGCACCAAAAGTAGATATTAATGCATGTAATGCCTATGGTAACACTCCCCTTCATCTGGCAGCAGGCGGTGGTTTTGTTGGGGTTGTGGATGTGTTAAGTCGCGCTAAAGATATTCAAATCAATGCGCGAAATCAAGAACAGATGACTCCCTTACAACTTGCTGCCCTAGAAGGGGAGAGCGAAGTTGTACGTATTTTGATTAATCATCCTGATATCGAGATGGAATTAGATGATCAAGATGCTTAAAGTGTGTTGTGATCTCCTCAAACAATGAAGCCAGGCGCTGCTAAAGCTCTGATTAGCGGCGCAAAGCCATATTGCTGCTCCTAGTTGGCTATGCTACTCTTCTTTTGAATTTCCTTAATCTGCTATTTCATCTAAGAAAGAGTCCAAGCCATGTGGATCGATTTAAGCCCTCTCTTTAAAAACCGCGATTTTCGCTACCTATATTTTGGGCAATTTATTTCGCTTATTGGCACGATGCTGAGCTTTGTTGCCTTACCTTTTCAAATCTATGAATTGACCCAATCTACCTTTGCTGTTGGCTTATTGGGCGTCGTTGAGCTTGTTCCGCTGTTACTCACTGCATTTATTGGTGGTGCACTCGCCGATGTGATGGATAGAAGAAAACTGTTGTTATGGTCTGAGCTTGGAATGAGTTTGGGTTGTGCTGCTTTGCTCACCAATTCATTGCTGGCGCATCCCAATATGTGGGCTATTTATATCGTAGCGGGCATGTTGTCAGCTTTAAGTGGGTTGCATCGTCCTTCGCTGGATGCCATGTTCCCACGCTTGGTTGCGCATGATGAAATTCAATCAGCAAGTATTTTAGGTTCATTACGTGGCACGGTTGGGATGATTGGCGGACCTGCCATCGCAGGTTTGTGCATCTCTTACTTTGGGTTACCTTGGACTTATGCCATAGATTTAGCAACTTTCGTGATATCTCTTCTTGCGATTGCCATGATAAAAAGCATGGCACCGACAGGGGAACAAGATAGACCAAGCTTTAAGAGCATAGGCGAAGCTATGCGTTATGCCTTGAGCCGTCACGAACTACTTGGAACCTATGTTGTGGATTTTTCTGCCATGGTTTTTGCCATGCCCAATGCCTTATTTCCTGCTATTGCGCAATCTTTAGGCGGTACCAAATATTTAGGTTGGTTATATTCAGCACCTGCGGTGGGTGCTTTAGTTGTGACTTTATTGAGTGGTTGGACCAAAAATATAAAGCGTCATGGCGCGGCAGTTATTATTGCAGCAACCCTGTGGGGGCTATCGATTCTTGCCTTTGGTTTCGCGCCAAATATTATTTTAATGTTGTTTTTCCTCGCACTAGCCGGTGCTGCTGATGGCGTAAGTGGAATTTTTCGAGTCACGATTTGGAATGAAACGATTCCAGATAAAATTCGCGGACGCATGGCAAGCCTTGAAATGGTGAGCTATATGAGTGGACCGCTGCTGGGCAATACCTATGCGGGTTTTATTGCATCAGTGAGTTCAACCCACACGGCTATTACATCAGGCGGTAGTTTGTGTGTTCTCGGGGTATTATTAAGCGCTATATTGCTTCCAGGTTTCTGGAAGTATTACCGCCATGAGCACCCCGATACGGATAGCCATAATGTATTGACTAAAGATAGTTGCAGCAATTCAATTTAAGAATTGCTGCTATCTGAATACAGGTCTTAAGGTTAAATGCACAGCCTGATGGCCAGTGTCAGTTGCACCAACGGCTAAGTAAATTGGGCCCAAGATAGAATCAGCTGCAATAAATACGCTACCAGAACCAATAAATCGATTATCAGATAGGTTAGGCTCTCCCCAAACTTTCCCTTTTTCTAATGAAGCGCCGACATAAATTGGTAAAGGACGATTAGGGATAATGTGGAGGTTTTTCCATTGGTAATAATAGATAGCTGAGACTAGTCCTGAATTATTCCCAAAAAGTTCTTGTGAGTTAAGACCAGTGAGCTCATACATGCCGCCTAAGTAGAATTTCTGAGTAAAGCTAGGCGTGTTATGCAAAGTTCGGTTATAAAGGCCAGCTAAAGCAAACGAGTGTTTTCCACAACTTAATGCACCTAGACTCGATACTTCTAACTGTGAAAAATCATCATCACCACCAAAGGCATCATTAAATGAAGATAAGCTAATGTGTCCTTTTAAGCCGTGATGAGGAAAGTAAGCATTATCCAAAGAATCCCATTCAAGATTGAGACCAAGCTGACCATCATTAATATGTTCATCCTGTCCAAGCAATAAATCTGGACCCGTTCTTCGTTTTAAATCATTATTCTGAAATTCCCAAAATGTGGATAGACGGCCCCAATTTGAAAAGTTCTTTCCAAATTCGAATGTGAAAGTGCCAACCGTATCAAGATAAATCGCTTCTGGATTGTAATCAAAATAATAGGTAGCAGGAGTGCGCGAGAGAGAGGCTGAAGGATTGATATACCAAGTTAAATCAGTGGTAAACGGCTGATAAAGCTCAGCAAATAATTTTTCACCATAGCCAATATTGGCTAGAACTCGCCACTCTCCCATTAGTGAATTAATTTTCTGGTTGGTTACACCAAGTACGATACCAAAGTTATTGATGGCATTGAAATTAGTATCAAGTATTAAGCTGGCTTGAAGATAAATAGGATCATTAGGCAATTTTTTCGGCTCAACAGTTAAGCTGTTTCCTGCTGGCGTGGCTTCAACCCCATAGTAAACCCGTTCAAAAATGCTTAAGCCATAGAGCTTATTTATTTTATTATTTACATCTTCTGGGCTGACATATTGCGTATCAAAATTCAGATAATGAAAATAAGTACTCGCTAAGAGAGAGGCTTCGTCTTCGATGCGGACTTCATCAATTTTCACAGGTTCGTTACCTGTGTAATCAGCAATTGGCTGATACGATGGTGATGACAGCCCCATTAAAGCACTTCGATGCTGATATGCTGCAAATTTGCCAGGGTTAATTGAACGTGTAAACTCATAAAAATCTGAAGTATCGATGTGATTTAAATGAGGAATAATTGAAATATCACGCGATGTTAATAAAGCTTCGCTGTGATTCTCATTGATAGCCGTCAGGATATTCGTGATTTGTCCTAACACGCTGGTTAAATCAATGATCTCTGCTTTTGTTGATAAAGGGGTGCTTACGTTGACGACAATCAATACGTCTGCGCCCATCTGTTTTGCAATTTCAATAGGCAGATTTGCACTTACGCCGCCATCAACTAATAAATAGCCATTCATATCGATGGGAGAAATGATCCCAGGTACTGCCATACTGGCTAACAATGAAAGTGCCAAATCACCTTTATCTAAAACCACAGGTTTTCCAGTGACAAGATCAGTGGATACGGCTTTAAATGGAATTTTTAAATGATTAAAGTCTTTAATAGGTTCTTCATGAAGTAAATAAGTATTAAATATTTCATAAAGCGTTTGTCCAGTGATAAGCCCTGATGGAATATGGATTTGATCGCGAGAGAAACTGATAAAATTTTTCAAAATGAAAATATCAGAGTCTAATTTCCGGCGATAGTAAAGATCGGTTCTTTTGATATTAAGACTAAAAACTTCATCCCAGTTTATTGCTGAAAAATCAGCTTTAATCGTTTGGATGGGCACGCCGGAAGCATAAAGTCCGCCAATCACAGCGCCCATACTTGTGCCCACAATATAATCTATTGGCACATGCATTTCTTCAAGCGCTTCAATGACACCTATATGCGCAGCGCCTCTGGCGCCGCCACCACTGAGTACCAGCCCAACTTTGGGGCGATGTTGTGTTGCAAAAGCAACGCTATTAGTTAGAATCAAAACAAGCATGAGTATTTTTTTCATCTAACCATACTACACCTGGATCTATGCAGCTTAAAGTCTTGCAGGAAAATTACTGAAGAATTCTTATATTAGTTAATTTTCATGCTAAGGTTTAGGAGGGGGAGGCGCAGCTGCAGCGGCTGCTTTTTGTTCTCGCTTAGCTTCTTTTTTACGCATTTGCTCTGGTGTTAAATAATCATATTTTGCATTTTGCACTTGCGCTTTTAACTCATCAATTTTTTGAGCTTTCGCAGCGATATCTGCAGGGCATGCCGAAATCATATCCATTTTGCCAACAGGCATTGTTTGCTTTTCACATAGTTTAATGGCTGATTTTACTTCATGTTTTTGCTTGAGTTTTGTACTATGTTTAACTTCTTTAGCATCTAACAATTTTTTAACCAAGGTATTACTAACCGAAAGGTGTTCTTTAACATTGCTTGTGAACTCAGGGTTGTTGAATGAACTTATTAAACTATTTAATTCAACACTGCTGACGCCTGCGGCAGCAGGATCTTTGGAAAAGGCTGCAATTTGTGCTTGCAAGATGGCATCAGGATCAGAAATCAGGGCAGCAATATCTTTCATTTTTCCTTCTCTATTAATTTTTCTTTTTTCCATTTCATGATCAATTTCTTTTTGTCTTTTTTCGAGCTCTTCAATCTTAAGTTTAATCTCAGTCGGTAAGCGCACAGAGGATATGTGATATTTGTGATGTTGTGCTGGAAACAAAGGCTGTTCCGCTTTGTGCTTATGTCGAGCATCGTTAATAAGTGCTTCTTTGGTGGCTTTGATATTTTCTAATTCAGCTCTTGCAATATCATCCAAAGCAAGTGAGTGTGCAATTTTACTTTGATATTTTTCAGTCTTACTGTGTGCTTTTACTTTTTCTTTCATGCATTTTTCAAGAAATGCTGCTAGCAAATCTGGGTTTACATCTTTTAAGCCATGTTTTTCTATTAATTCTTTGGCTGTGTCTTTGGCGTAGAGTGATAGTTCTTTCTTATTTTCTTTACTTTGTTTTTTTAATTCTCTTAATATGTTGTTATAGTCGTTAATATTACTTTTGCTATCTGATAATTTGCTAATAGTCGTATCAAAGGTTTGATTAAACATGCTTTCGTACATTGATTGTAGCTGACGTTCGCACTCAACCATTTTTGTCCGTTCATTTTCTGCTATACGTAATTGACGGTCAAAGTTGTCACTAGCCATTTTTAAAATAAGCTCTCTTAGGTCATGAAGCAGCTGTTTCATTTCAATTGATTTGAAATAATGTGCATTCGCTTCTTGTGCCAGTGCGTTCAGAAGCATGCAGCGCATAAATGTAAAAACTCTGATGTTTTGAAAGTCTTTGTCGCGTGTTAATGCAGACTCCAACTGTATTAAAATTTGGCTAATAGCATTTTCTTTGTTTTGATTTAAAGCAAGAATTTGTGGGTCTATTTTGATGCCATATTTAGAAAATGCATTCATAATTTGTTGCGAATTTTGTTGTAGCAACTTATTGTCGTTCAATGTGTGTGTTGGAATAGGTTCTGGCATATATCATCTTACCTTTTTATAACCTATACCGTTAAGACAAAGGATTATTAAGATAGTTCAAAATTTTCAGGTGATTGATTAGAAAGCGTGTATTTTCACTATGTTTTGTCTGTCAATTTGAGTGCTTTATCGGTATTAACTTTTAACTTTTGCTGTGATTTCTTAAAATAGAACCAAGAAAAGTGGTATATTATTTTAGTGGAGAAAACTATGTCCTCAATGTTAAAAAAGCTTGCTGAGCAATTAGCTTATGGCTATGAACAAGAAAAGCTTAAACAAGCTCATGCTCAACAAATGGGTGGTTTATCATTAGTGGCTGGTGCTTTGCCTGTATGTGCCATGGGTGGTTTAAAATATGCTCTACCCATGTTAGGTTTTGGTTTGTATCAATTATACAAATCACATAAAAATGAAAATGATGCTTATGCGGCTGCAAAATTTCACCATAGACTCAATCCAAGTTATGTTCCAAGAATGGATTATTCCCGCCCTCGTCCATGGTAAATTATGAATAAAAAAAGAGCAGCTTAAGCTGCTCTTTTTTTTTGGTTCTTTTATGTACCCTATAATCTAATTATAACTATACGTTACTGAAGGGTGTTTGGTGTTTTTCTAAAAGTTC
>CAZSGE010000082.1:0-10534 GCA_964606325.1 Uncultured Candidatus Berkiella sp. | reverse complement strand
ATGTTATCATTGATGAGTTGATAGTTTTTTTCGTTTATTCCAGGAAGTGTTCTTAATTCAGATACATTCGCATATGGCAAAATTGTGTTGTTTTTTTCCTGTAATAATGTGTAAATTTTTATTTTATCTTCAATATCATTTAAAATAGGCTGAATGTTAGCGTGTTTGTTTGAAAGTAATACCGATAAAAAGTTATTAAATGCCGCAGTGCTATCCGGTATCATCACGTTATTTACATTAAATTTACCTTGTGCATCACTCAGCTCACCTTGTAGCTCGCCACCATTCATTTTTGTTGGAACCAATGTGGCTGCTGTAATGTTTTCATTTTTCATAAAACTTTCTAAAATACGTTTTTTAGACCAGTCTTCACCTGCGAGAAGGATATTTGTTGCCTCAATACTGGAAAAGTAGTTTCTACTGTGATGTATTGATATTCGATGAAATGTAACCAACCCAACGATAACGATTTCAACCAAAGTGACTATAAAGAGCGCAACAATGAGTATGGTTCCTCGTTGGCATTTCGTAGGTCTAATGCTTTGAAATGGTTTATTCATGATTCGCCATATCTATAGTCTTTTCAATAGTGCCAAAATCGTTCAATTTAAGTGTAAGTTTAATTGCAATCGGGGTAGTATATGCCCAGTCTTGAGTAGGGGGCCAGTTAGTATATTGTCCTAGATTTGTGTCATAAAATACCCATTGAATATTTTGTACATTATCCAATAGTATTTGTTTTTTATAGCTATTATCCTGGTCATTTTTAAAGCTTTTAATTAACTGTCCCTTTTCAACTGCGTACTCAACTTCCTCTAGTGATGAACGTTTAAATTCATAATTCGGATTTATATTTCCTGACTTGCAAAAGTGCAACAAATTGTTTTGGGTATAAAAAGAACCTTTAGGTTCTTTGTTTGACTTTTGAATAATTGTTTTAGCAATCACTTGACTAAAATCAAATTGCAGTACGGTGAGCATTGCTTGAATATCGCTAATACGTTCTTCCTTTCTTTTAACAATATCGACATTTTTTAATATCTGAATAAAGGTAAAAGAAATAATGGCAACAACAATGACGAATATAGCCAAAGACGCTAGCACTTCGATTAAAGTATAACCATCATGATTTCGGTTTAACATTAATTTACCTTTTCCTGATGATATTTCGGCAAAGTTAACTGCGCTATTTCTCCGTTATGCCTTTCGAAGTTTCGGAAAGAAGTAGGGGCATGAACGAAACCGTAGGATTCAGAGGATTGCGACACTTGGCGCCTAGGAGAAAATCGATCTGCTTTGGGAAAATATCCTTTAGAGGTATAAATTAATTTGCCTGAAATATTTTTTATCTCAATATTAATTTCTTCAATATCTTGTAAAGGGGAGGAGCCTTTATTAAGGCTCCAATAAAAGTTGATACCTGCCATTTCAACTCGGTTGTCTCGCACAGAGTCGGCTTTTATTAACCCAATTTGGATTTGTGTTATTAAGTTGGATGCAACCAAAGAGGCTAGTGTTTTTTCCTGAAGATAACCGCTATTTCGAGTCATCTCGCTTAATGATAATATACTTGAAAGAAAGACAAGACTTACGATAAGTAAAGCAACGAGCACTTCGACTAAAGTAAATCCTTTAAGGTTTGCCATTTTGTAAAAACCTTATATTGGTTCCGTCACTACTTGAAATGGTGAAACCACTTTTGTTGTCTTTTGTTTTTAGAAGAATGGTAAACTCTGAAAATGTGCCATTTGGATATAACATAAGCGGTTTGTTTTGCTCAACCAAGATGCTTTTGTCAATTTGAGTATCATTTAGCAAAGAGTTATTTGTTAGTGCTTTCCATTCATGTTTATTGTTAACTGTTTGCAGCCGTGAAAAATTAAAGGAATGATTAGTATATTCAAGTTTTAAAGTGGTATGCTGAAAAATTGCTTCTTGTTTTGCGAGTTTTATTTTTGCATATAAATTAGATGCATCGTTTTTTAACTTTGTTTTTTCATTTAAACTGAAATTACTATTGATGGCAATAAATGAAAGCATAATGCTAAAAATTAGCACGACCATCATGACTTCTATAAGCGTGAAGCCTGAAGTATCACTTCTTTTCATCTGTGTTCCAATTGCCAATGAGATTGGATTCATCATTTTGTTTGCCTGGTTTACCGTTACTATAAACGTCTATTTCACGATGTGAACCTGGGTTTAAATATTGATAAGGATGTCCCCAGGGATCTTCTCTTAATTGCTTTATATATCCGCCATCGCGCCATTGAGCAGGTCTAGGTTCATTTTCAGGTTTTTTAACTAAAGCTTGCAAGCCTTGATCTGTTGATGGGTAAAATCCATTGTCAAGACGATACATTTCTAAAGCATTTTCTATTGCTTGCACATCTTGTTTTGCTTTGACAATTTTAGCGTCATCGGCTCGTCCAATAACATTTGGGACAATCATCGCAGCCAAAACGCCAAGGATTACAACTACTACCATGACTTCAATCAATGTAAAACCTGAATTTTTATATTTCATAGTCCGAAGTTCCTATCCAACCATATTGGAAAGTTGAAAAATTGGCATCAACGTTGCCAAAACAATAAATAACACAATTGCGCCCATAACAATGATAAGTAATGGTTCAAAAACAGCTAAAACTGTGTTAACCGTAAATTCAACATGCCTTTCTTGATTTTGTGCGGCGCGCATTAGCATTTCTTCGAGATTACCAGAGTTTTCTCCGCTGGCAATAAATTGCAAGCTACTAGGGCTAAAATAATGCGAACGCTTTAAGGCCAAAGAGATAGTCGAACCTTCTTTGATTCTATCCTTTGCAATTAAAATTTCTCTTTTGATGGGAAGAGAGGTTACTAAGTCAGATGCAACTTGAAATGCTTGTAAAATAGGAACAGTAGCTTGAGTCAAAATAGCAAGTGTGCGCAAAAATCTTGATGTTTCAACTTGATTTATTAACTTTCCGACTAAAGGTACTTTAAGCATAAATGTGTCAAAGCGTTCCTTAAATCTATCAATTTTGAGTAATCTTTTGCTTGCAAAAATAAATATAATGAGAGTTACAAGAAAAATGATGCCATATTGCTGAAGAAAATTACTTACAGCAAGTAGTATTTTGGTAGCAACGGGTAATGATTCTTTTGACTCTTCAAAAATGCTAATGATTTTCGGGGTAACATAAGTGAGTAAAAATGTAACTATCGCAAGTGACATCAGGGTTAGGATGGTAGGATAGATAATCGCCTGAAGTACTTTTTGTCGCATTTGCTCTTGTCTATCTAAATAATCTGCTAAATGATTCAATACTTTAGCTAAATGCCCAGCCTCTTCACCTGATTTAATGGTCGCAATGTATACCTTTGGAAATGCGTGCGGAAATTCACTCAAACCAGCAGAAAGTGAATAGCCTTCTAATATTCTTGTATGCACAGCTTCGATTATTTGCTTGAATACTTTTTTGTCTATTTGCTCAGCAACAGCACTGACGCTTTGTTCAATTTCTAATCCCGCCGAAACTAAGGCACATAGTTCCCTGGTGAAAAGTGAGAGATCACCAAGGGAAATTCTTTTATCGATTATTTTAATTTTTTTATCGTTGACAAGTATTTGTTTGGTAATTGCAACGACCTCAACAGGAATAAGCCCTTGAGATCTTAATTTATTTCTTGCAAGTTTTTCACTGTCAGCTTGAATGGAGCCGTTTTTTTCATCGCCAGTTTCATCCATCGCTTTATATTGAAATAATGCCATAATTAACTCGACATCACTTTTTGGCCAGTGATTACACGAAATACTTCTTCTAACGTTGTTTCTCCCTCTAACACGCGTTTTAGACCGTCAGTAAGCAAATCATCCGACTTTTTCATTACATAGTTTTTCATATCTAACTCAGATGCTCTTTCATGGATCATTTCTTTGAGCACATCATCAATTTCAATAATTTCATATATGGCTATCCGCCCAATATAACCAACATTCTTGCAGATTTTGCATCCTGTTGCGTGATAGAGCGTTACATTACCCTTAAACAGTGGATAAAGTTCTTGTTCTTTTTCAGTAGGGGTGTAGGGTTGTTTGCAATCGTTACACACTTTTCGAACTAAGCGTTGGGCAATGACGCCTAATAAACTGGACGATAGTAAAAAAGATTGTACTTCCATATCCTGTAAGCGAGTAATCGCACCCAGAGCACTATTTGTATGTAAAGTGGATAAAACTAAGTGACCCGTTAAGCTTGCTTCAATCGAAATGTCTGCTGTTTCTTTATCTCGAATTTCACCAACCATAATGACATCTGGATCTTGTCTTAAAATAGCTCGTAATCCTTTGGCAAAGGTCATCCCAACTTTTGGATTAACCTGTGTTTGGCCAATGCCAGGTAAATCATATTCTATTGGATCTTCAACGGTGATAATATTTCTTTGTACTTCATTTAGATGGTTAATCGCGCCATATAAGGTTGTTGTTTTTCCAGAACCGGTTGGTCCTGTAACTAAAATAATTCCATGTGAGTGACCAATGAGTCCTTTTAATTTATCTCGAACCTGCGCTCGAGGAATTAAATCATCTAATTCTAATTTGGCGTTTTTTTGATCTAAAATTCGAAGGACGACTCGCTCGCCGTGATTAGATGGCAAAACGGATACTCGGACATCAATCATTCTACCTGCGATCTTTAAACTGATGCGACCATCTTGCGGGGTCTTCTTTTCAGCTATATCTAATTTTGACATTACTTTTATGCGAGAAACGATAATGCTGGATAGATTTTTTGATGGTTTGAAGATCTCATGTAATACACCATCAATTCTAAATCGAACAGAAAATTCATTTTTGAAGACCTCAAAATGGATATCAGACGCATTCATATTAATAGCTTCGCTTAACAATGCATTGATGAGTTTTATGACGGGTGCTTCTTCTTGAGACTCTAATAAATCTTCGATGTCAGGCATTGTTTCTAGTAATGAATTGAGATCTAAGTTATCTTCAATATTTTGTGCAAGATTTGCACCTGAGTCCTTTTTTTCATAGTAATCATTTAATCGCTGATAAAACTCATGTTCATCAACTTCATTTATGAGAATAGGGCATTCGAGCGCACGTCTGACTTCTAGAAGTGATTCAGCACTTGGCTTTGAGCAAATAAGTCTGGCTTGATTGCCTTGGTAGGAATCAACAAAGATTTTATGTTTTTTAGCGTAGCTAAAATGAATGAATTTATTATCTTCCATTATTCATTACGAGACCTTCTCATGTTTTTATATACATTAGTCTGGTTTAGATTTTCCATAACCTGGTTTTCATTGCTACTTTCATCGATCTGAGGCTGCTCAACTACTTGGCTCTCTTGATCTTGAGCTAACTGGTTATTTTCACTATTTATATTATAGTCTTGACTCTGGTTATTGTTTGAGATATCGGCGGCAGGAGCTGGTAAGCCATTAACTTCATTTATCGTTTGATTCTCGCTGTCCATAGCTTCAAAAAGACCTAATTGTTGCGGGCCTTCAGTGGTAGTGATGACTACGCGTGATGGCTCAATTTTCTGAACACTATAAATACTGTTTATTTTATCACCACTTTTAAAAATACGCTCCTCTGAATTAACGAGCATAATGGCTTTGCTAGCATTGTCTTGAAAAATAATACCTATTAGTTTGATATTGTTATTGTTGAACTTTTCTAGATCATTTTTACCAAATAAATGCCATTTACTGATAATGCTTAAATCCGTATCTATAGCTGTAAATTTGTGTACCGGTCTGACATCTACTTCATTAGATTCAAAAGGTGATGCTGATGGCATTAGCGTAAAAATGCCCAAAAGCGCTACATAGAAAACAATCGCTAAGCCAGCAAGAGTATAGCTTTTATGATCTGTATACATTTTCATTAGTTTTTCGTGCATCTTCATCGTTTTCACTTATACTTCTATATGTAGCGAGAACTCTATAAGGTACCTTTATGGTAACTTAATAAAATATGCGAAATATAGTCTGATGAATATATAGCTTGCTTATTTAATCATTGGGGCGACCTGAAACCAAACAGGTGAATTAAGACATGTCGAAACAAAAGCTTTGTATGCTTCTTATTATGTCCACGTTATTTAATGCGGGATGTATGCGTGAGATAAATCGTAGCTTAACCAGGCATGAAGCTAAAGAGAGTTATTACAGCGGTAATTTTGCACGCTCGTTTCGTTTGACTGAAGCAATGGCCTATGAAGGTGATGTCAAAGCGGAATATAGCCTAGGGTACATGTATTACTATGGAATTGGTGCGCCTGAAAATAAGCCGTTAGGTATGGCTTGGATTAAAGAAGCCGCTTTAAAAGGTTATCCACCTGCTGTATTTGCTATCAAAAAAATCAATCGGGATCCTTTAGCGTTTTCCCAAAAAGAACCAGAAAACAACCATGCGGAAATTTCTCCGGGAACTGAAAATTCTGCGCAGGACCTTAATAAGTTGGCATTGATGGGCGATAAAAATGCGCAATATACTTTGGGGTATATGTATTATTATGGAAAAGGGATAGCCCAAAATAAAGAATTAGGGATGAGTTTAATCAAATTGTCAGCTGAAAATGGAAATAGTAAAGCTATTGTTGCTAAAAACAAACTTGAAGAATTTATGAACGCCCTTGCTGAAAATGATAATCTTCAGAATAAATCTCTAAATCGCACGATGGAGGCTGCTTCCATTGAACCTAAGCTCATTGAAGGCATTAGTGAAAACATTGATGATAAACCTAAAAATGTGATTGGTGATGAATCGGAATTTCTTGCCAAGAATCAAATATTTTCTGAACCAGAAAAGATCCACCTAAATAATGAATTTGTTGAAAAGAAAATTGAAACCACTCCGGCTGCAGTTTTCAATATTGAACATAATCTCAATGATGATCCTAAAGAAAGCCTGGTTGAAAAACTAAATGATATTACAGATGAACCTAAAAGTATTTCTACAATTGATTCGACGCCCGTTACAATAAAGAAAGCAAATAGTGAAATAAGTAAAAGCTCATCTGAGTATCAATGGCTAGCTCAACTTTTTACTTTTTCAGTAAAAGAGAATGCAACGACCTTTGTTAACAATCTTAAAAATAAAAATTTGCCTGTGTTTGCTAAACATAATATGGGTAACAATAAAAATCTTACAATTGTTTTTCTTGGGCCTGTCGACTCCAAACAGTCTTTAGTTAAATTGCTTGATAAGATAGATAAAAAATATGGTCTAAGGGATGTGATTGTACGTAAAGATATTAAGTTACAAGATAAAGCATTTGCCTTAAAAGAAAATAATAAGCCTCAAGATAAGCTAACAGCCACTTTGACTGCACCTGTGATTACTGGAAATCATTTTTGTAGAGAAAATCCCATCAGTTTAAAAGCTAATATCTCTGAAGAAGATCCTCCCTTTATTATGGGTGGGCAATTTTGGGATAGTTTATCTTAAATGATTGTTCTCAGTTTTCTAAATCAGTTGACTATGAACCAATAATGAACTTTTCTTTAACTAGGTATAAATCATTCAGAACTGGATAAACTAACATTATGCTTTTATTTTTGAAAAAAGTCCTAATTCAAAAAATAACTTTAGCATTGTTAATGTCCTTATTTATTGTTTCGCTACATGCTGCCACACCTGACAAAAATAAAGAGTTGTGGAATTTCGACAATGCCGATATTGAAACGGTTGTTAAAAGAGTGGCCGATGAAACGAAAAAGAATTTTGTTATTGATCCAAGGGTGCAAGGTAAAGTTACCATTATTTCGCAACAGCCACTTTCGCCTAGCGAGGTATATCAACTCTTTTTATCTGTTTTAAGAGTTCATGGCTTTAAAGCGATAGAAGCAAATAATGTTGTTAAAATTATTCCCCAAGATTCTGCGAATAATGATAAAGGTAATGTTATTACTCGTTCTGCTATTTCAAATAATGATCAGCAAATTATTAAAGTGATTGCTTTAAAATATATTTCACCAGCTGAAATGGTGAATGTAATAAGAGAAATGGTGCCAAGGACAAGCCATATTTCTTCTCTCAATTCGAGCAATCATCTCATCATTGCAGACACTGAGAGCAACATAGCTAAAGTTGAGAAAATTATTAGTCAAGTCGATAGTCAGCAATCTCAAGCTGTTGAAGTGGTTGCTGTAAGGCATGCGGCGGCGTCTGAGCTTGCAAAGACATTAGCATCGCTATTAAAAGATAAATCACCCGGTGCAAAATCTGTTAATGTTGTTGCAGATGAGCGAACAAATAGCCTCATAATTTCAAGTGGTACTAAAGAGCAACGCGCTTACATGAATACGCTAATCAGAAAGCTAGATGAGCCCATGGAAAATGGCGCCAGTTCAGAAGTAATTTATTTGAAATATGTGCAAGCAAGTAATATTGCGCCCATTATCGCTGCTTTTTTGGAAGAAGCACTCGATACAAGCAAAGATGAAAAAACCAGATCTCAAGGTAAAGATACTAAAGAAACCCTTAATATTACGATGCCACAAAATAATCAAAACAATGCTGCAGCATCTTTTCCAAATCACTTACGTGCACTTAAAGATAATGATGTAACAGGTGGTCAACAAGGTTCCTTATTTACAAGTAATGAGAACAAACCCCAAAGTGGTATCATTAATCGCTTTGTGCAATGGGAAGAAACAACTAACTCTATTATTGTTAAAGCGCCACCCATTATTATGCAGGCTATCAAATCGATTGTTGCGAAATTAGATATTCGCCGCCCTCAGGTCATTATTGAGGTTATCATCGCTGAAGTTCAACTAGAGAGAATGGAACAATATGGCGTTGAGTGGGATCCCTCACCAAATGCATCTGTAAAATTTGCAACAAGATTTTCTCAGAACGCCACCAATCCAAATGGTACATCTGGTGGCATAGTTGGTGGATTTGCTGGCGGCGTTGTATCTCAATTAGGAGAAGGCCTTTCTGTTGGCATATTCCGTCATGGAAATTTACGAGCATTAATTAAAGCATTAGCTTCTGATACTTCTGCAAATATTTTATCCACCCCAACGCTGGTAACTTTGGATAATCAAACCGCATTAATTAAAGTAGGGCAAAAAGTTCCTTTTGCCGTAGGTCAAACTAATAACCAGAATGTTGGTGGAAATCCCTTTACCTCTTTTGACAGAGAAGAAGTAGGCTTGTCATTAACTATTAAGCCGCAAATTATTAATACGGGTGAAATTAAGCTCCAAATTGAAAATATTTTATCAAACGTTGTGGCTAATAGTGCTAATCCAAATACGGGTGGCAATCCTACAACCAATGAAAGAACGATTGTCACCAATGTATTGGTTAACGAAGGTAAAATTTTAGTATTAGGTGGTCTGATTCAAGATGTTTGGCAGGAAAACAAATCAGCCGTACCATTTATCAGCAGAATTCCTTGGGTAGGTAATCTATTTAAAAGCGATAGTAAAGAATTGGTGAAAAGAAACCTGATGATCTTTTTAAGACCTAAAATTATTTATGATAATAATGAGGGGCAAAGAATCAGTACACAGAAATATGAGCAAACACGTCAAACACAATTGGAATCATATGATGTTTTAGAGCAATATTTTGTTGATGAGCCCGTTACTCCCCCTCCCTTGAGCGAAAGTGATTACTACGCAAAACCTGTTAAAAAACAACAGCACCACGCTCAAGAAGAGGTAATTTTACCTTCGCCTTTCGACTAAACCTATTTAAAATACCAAATCAGTGCCATCGTGCCTGATTGTATAATAGGATTGATAGCGGTTGTAAAAGAGGGGTTGACTATCAGTCCATCATTAATATATCCGGTTGTCTCTAGATTTTGCCCCGCCGATCGATAATTATATTCAAATCTAACAGCAAGCTCAGGTATGAGTGGAAACTCCGTGCCAACACCAGCTACAAAGCGATAGGGCCAGCGTCTAAAGGTGCTTGAAGTGCTAAAAGGGTATACAGCAGGATCTCCATAATAAGTAGCTTCGATAATATCCTTACTAGTTTGTACCCCAAAACGAACATAAGGTATAAACACGGGAGGGAAAAAGAGCATTAAAGATTCAAGTTCATACCCAAAGCGCAAAGCAAATTCTGCAGCAACATCTCGATGGTAGCGGTAACTTCCATTCCAGCCAAATCCTGGGCCTCCACCGGCTGCGCTCACATCAGAAAATGCAAAAGTCTGAACATTGTTATAGTTATCCCAACTAAAACTTAGCTCTCCACCTAAAAGCCAATTTTCACAGCGGGCCTCATATCCGGTTATTACACTCCCCACAAAACCACCATCGGTATAGTTCACAATTGCTGTAGATGGGGGAATGTCGGTGAATTGTACATCTGGGTGTAGATATCTTACTGTGGCATCTACATTACTGCGAGCAGAAGAGTAACCTCCCGCGACTCCAAGTAGGAAGTATCCTGGTTCAGCTTGGCAGGTGTTTACGATCCCTAAGGAACAAGCAATTGATAGTAAGGTGGTTAATTTACTATTCATAATTTCCTGATAAATATTGA
>CAZSGE010000081.1:0-10690 GCA_964606325.1 Uncultured Candidatus Berkiella sp. | reverse complement strand
ATCATTGCGAGGGGACCGACAGGCCACCATATGTTTTGCCTTAAGAAATATACCGCTTAAGGGCGCAGTGGGATGTTACCAAGAAACGCGTATCGATGCTAGGCCAAACCCTAGTTAAAGCTAGTTTGCTTTGATAATTTATTTTTCGGTTTATCAGGTATAAAGGCACTAAACAAGCGGCCAAGGCAGCGAACCATAAAACCACCAGCTAAAGCGCCGTAAATAAACACCATTAAAAATTTATTTGTATTTCTACTAACATATTTTTGATAGAAGTGAAATCGGCCACAAAAAGCCTGCCACTCATTTCTCATGGCCGCTCTAAAAGGTTGCTTAGTACCTTTAAAAGCAACGACATCAAATTCACGCGCTCTATACACACCGCCACCAGCGTAATGAATGCGTAAACATAAATCCATATGAAAAGTGCTGTGAAAACACTTTTTATCTAAACCCTTTAATTCTAAAAAAGATTGTGTTGATAAAAACAGACAGTCTGGGCCAATATTAGCAGCATGAAATCCACCACCAGGCAACGAGACTTCAGGTATTGCTTGATGCTGGTTGCCTTCATATTTCAAAGCATCAAATGAATTTGCAAAAAGCTTGCTTAACATGCCCAGTGGTTTAAAAGCATCTTCTGAGGGCTTTTCAGCTGCCCCAACAACCCAAGGCGCTGGTTTTAACATCCCAGTTGATAATAATTTTGCCGTGGCATTTTTAGCCAAAATACAATTTCCTTTGATAAAAAGCAGAAATTGCCCAGAAGCATGTTGTGCTCCCAGATTATAGGCCGCAGCAAGTCCTGCGTTTTTATGCCCTCTGACGTGGTAGCATTTGGGATGGTTTCTAACGAACTTTGCAAGCGCCTTCTCTAATGAAGGTTGCTCTTCGCAATTCACAATAATGACTTCACGAACAAATTGCTGTGCTAGCACGGATTGTAAGGTCTGGATCAACAACGATTCGCTTCTTGAAGCGACTACAATAACGGACACCACATTTTTACGTGCGGCTACATCTGCTTGTGCTCCCGTTGTATCAGGGTTACTGCCTTCCCAAAGATGTTGTAAGTCAATTATATAAGTCAATTGTGATATTCACTTTTGCACAGATAAAACCCGAGAACTGGTCATTATAGGGAAACAAAGTGGAAAGTACCATGTAGGTACCAAAGTTTGAATTTTAAAGACCCTCACCCTACCCCCTCTACCGCTTGGTGCGGAGCTCTCTTAAAGCTAAGAGGGCGTTTTGGGGTTTAGCAATTCCTCAATCGATCTTTGCACGCTCATTGGTGGGCGCCAACTTAGTAACCGCATCGACTTCTCAATATTCACTTGTAATGAATCCACAACACGTGCAACTTCGCGGCGTTTGCCTAAAATCAGCCCTATCAACTTCAAAACAAAACGAGGCAATGGTAACAAGTTGCCTCTTTTACCAAGAGCGTGCCGAAGTGCACGTAATAATTGTGAAGTTGAGAGATCTTCATTATCAGACACCAAAAAAACTTGGCTAGCAGCATTGGGATGAGACACTGTGCATTCAATAAAACTACATAGGTTATAAATACTGACCAAACTGCGGCGATTTTTAAGCGCACCAAAAGGTAAAGGCAATTTTGTTTTGGCTAATTTAATTAAGCGTCCAAAATTTCCCTTAACACCAGGGCCATACACCAATGGCGGCCTGATGATAACCCATTCCATGCCGCTTCGTTTTGCTTCTTCTTGCAAAATGAGCTCTGCTTGTAATTTTGATAAGCTATAGGCGTCTGTTGGCCTGGGTTGATCTTCGGCGCGCAGTGGCATTTCTATTGTTTTTTCACCAATCACTTTAATGGTACTAATGTATATAAAACGCTTCACTTGGTTAGCAATCGCAGCTTTAGCCAACTGCTTTGTGCCTTTCACATTCACTTCTTGATATTGCGCCAAAGCAGCTAAGCCTTTATCGTTCATATGGTGCACCCTTGCTGCCAAATGAATGACAACGTGCACGCCTTGCAAGCAATCTTTCCAGTCGGTATCCCCATCAATGTGGGCTATGACAACATAACGAAGACGTTCATGCTCAATGGGAAAGCTCTCTTTTCTGCCAACTGCAGTTACACCGTAACCTTGTGATAACAAATGTTGGCATAAGTGTTCGCCAACAAAGCCTGTTGCACCCGTTACCAAGACGTTAATATCATTATACATATTGTTCATCTCTTGTGGGTTTGAAAATAAATTGTAAAAGCCTACTTTTCAGTTTTCCAAACACAAAACCATAAGTTGAAAAAGGGATCTCTAAAGCACGCGCAGCTTGTAGAATGCATTTGTTTTGTATCAAGATATTTTTAAAGCCACGGTTGGAAACGCCACCTGCTCTCATATGAACAAGCACTTGAGGAATATAAGCCGATTTTATTTTAGCTTTTTCTAAAAAGCGCATCATAAGTTCAACATCATTTCCCATACGATAAGTTGTATTAAACAAACCCTGCTGCGCATAAATGGTGCGCTTCACAAAAAAAGTGGGATGCGGGGGGCACCAACCTTTTGCAAATAATCCTGCTTTAAATTCATTTGATTTCCAATAGCGCAGCACCTTGCTTTGGTCGTTTCCTGAAAAATAAATTAAATCACCATAACAAGCGTCAATATCGCGCTCAAATGTGGTATTCACTTTCGCCAAAACATGAGCATGGGCATAAAGATCATCTGCATTCAATAAACCAACAATGTCGCCTGTTGCAAGGGTAAGGCCTTTATTCATAGCATCATAAATGCCCTTGTCAGGCTCTGATTTAAATAGCGTTATTTTGTCGGCATATTTTTTGACAATGTTTTGCGTACCATCTGTTGAGGCACCATCAATAATTATATATTCCAGATTGGGGTAATGTTGGTTGAGCACTGATTGAATAGTTTGCTCAATTGTTTTGGCACTGTTATAGCAAACGGTAATAATCGTGATCTTAAGTGGTGCTTGCATGAGGCACCTCATTGCGTAACAAATTTTTATAATAACTTAATTGCTTTGAAATAATATTATCCATATAAAAGGGCTGTGCGCTCTTAAACGCTTGCTCGCATAAAGAAGCATAATTAACATAGTCATGCGCAGTTAAAATTGTTTTAGCCAAATCATCCTTTGCGCAAAGAAAACCATTAACGCCTGATTGAATAAACTCTTTTCTTGGCCCAACATCCATCGCAATCACCGGTGTGCCAACGCTTAAAGCTTCTAATAGTGTTAAACCAAAGGTTTCATAAGTAAGTGACGCATGGATAAGATATTTTGCGCCCCGCATAAAGCCTAACACTTCACGATGGGGAAGTTGACCTAAAAACGCAATTCTTGAACTTGCATAGCGCTGACGTAAAGCATCTTCATTAGGGCCTGTGCCTATAATTTTCAAGCAAAAATCTGCTGGTAGCGCCTCCCAGGTAGAGAGTAGCAATTCGATGCCTTTGGCTGATTCCAAACGCCCCACAAACAAATAATCTTTTTTATTTTCAGTGGCAATTAACTGTTGTGTTGGCTCAATACCATTTGGCTTTAACCACAATTTATGGGGTGCAATATATTCTTTTAACTTATCTTGTTGAAAACGGGTTAAAACAAAATAAACATCAATATATTTGGCATAGTCTTTTAGGCGATACCAGGCAAAAGCCATTGTGGCAGCGAAACTTTGCGGATATGAATCTCGATAACATTTATGTACTATGCCAGGCCATCCAAAGGCTTTTCCAAAACACTTTTCACAAGCCTTGTTGTTACGGTAGAGTATTCCAGAGCTACACCACCATCTAAAATTGTGTAAGGTATGAACCACTTTCGCGCCAGCATATTTTGCCCCTGCAAAAACGCTGGGCGTTAACAGTGGAAAAAAATTATGCACATGAACAATATCAATGCTATGTTTTTTAACCAATGCGACCACTTGCTTGAAGTGAATGTTAGAGCCCCATAATGTCGCCACCAAATTCAGCGGGCGTATATCATCGTTGCTCACCCTATATTCAAAAACATTTTCTTCCCCTAATGCTTTTTTAAGGGCTATCAACTCTTTTTGAACAACAACATCTTCACCGCCAATGTGATGCGATTGATAAGCATTGTGCGCAACAAGCACTTTCATGAAAGTGCCTCAATATATTGCTTGATTTGATGCGCCTCTTTTTGAGCAAAATCCAGTTGATGAATATGATTTACACAATCATCAAAGTGCTGACGCATCCAATGTAAGGCGCTCGTCAATGCATAAGGATTCTCAGCTTCAAATGATGTGCCAACACGTTGTGCAACTACTAGGTCTTGAGCACAGCCTACTTTATCTGAAACTATCACAGGCAAACCATGGAAAAGCGCTTCTTCAACAACCAATCCCCATGGTTCACGTTTAGAGGGCAACACAAGTACATCATGCGATTCATATAATGCTGCTAATTCATGATTAGAAATATGCCCAAGCATCTTAACATTCGTGCTAGCTTTGTTTCGCAACTCGCTCTCTAAGGGGCCTTGTCCAACCAGTGTTAAAGTAAAATGAGGCAATTGCGCAAAAACATTGAGCAACATCTCCAGGTTTTTTTCTGGCGCCAAACGACCAACATATAAAAACTTGCCTGAAAATGATTTTTTTAAAAGCGTTCGAGTTTGATAGTTAAAAATGCCGACACCTAGCGTTGTTTTGCTCTTTCCTTGAAATTTCAACGCTGACAACAAGGCTTGATGAGGCGCGCCCGAAGGATAAGCTAAACTTATGCGTGATAAAAACAATTTTTTGATCCAAGCGCGAAATCCGCTCACTGCACTTTCAAAAACAGATGACTCTAGTGCAAGTTGATTTTGCTCAAATTTAGAGCAAAAAATCGCAAGCCAAAATTCCGGGAGCTCCCATCCGCCAACAATTAATTTTTTATAAGATAAGCTTTGAAGGCGTTTATAAAGTTGCACTAAACTAAAAATCACATTCCGTTTTTCAAAGGCGACTTGGTTTAAAACGCAATAATCAAAATTGATGTCACCTTGAGTGAAATCAGACGTTCTGATACTGGAAGCCTGGCTCACAAAAATAACAAAAACCCGCTGGTTACGCGCTATTTTATTATAAAGATTTACCTTATAAAAAGCAGGCAAGTGTGTAATAAAAAGCAAATCGTATCGCTGTTTCATAGCCGGTTATTTTTTGCTAACAAACAAGGGATACGCACCCACTTTGCCCATTAACTGGGGCGCTTTTTCTTCTAACCAATAGAAAAATTTTAAAATAGTACGCCCACCTAAAAAGGGGTGAATAAACCATTTCAAAAAGGGCACATTCACGCTGCGCCATGAATACAGTTTTGTTTGATATTGACTTTGGATTTGCTCACAAAACCAAGCATAGCTATGCGCATGAAAATATAAGGTTTGCCCAGCGTTAGCGCTAAATAATTTGCGCTTTGCCAAAGATAATACTTTTTGTGGGAACATCAAGATATTCATCAATAACGATTTTGATCCCCAGCTATACACTATCACAGAGCTACCACCTGGCTTTATTACCCGATAAATTTCTTGGAAAGCTTTGGCCTGCTCATTGGCAGGAACATGGTATAACGTATGCAAGGATATACCGGCATCAATCGTATCACTTTGAATCGGTAGACGCGTCACATCGCATAATAAATAAATGCCTTTTTCGCCTAATTTTTTCTTAGCTTCTTTTAACGCTAAAATAGAAATATCTGCGCAAATGCGATAATCATAATTTTGAGAATAGGTTAAATAAGCTGGATATTGCACAGGGCCTGATGCCACATCTAATAAATAAGTGCCTTTTGATGGCAAAAATTGATTTAATCGAAGATGGCAGCGCTCTATGTATTCTTGAGAAACCGCTCTTAAATCTTCTGAATCTTTCGCATCTTGAAACACGCCATTTTCTGCTTGCCAACCAAATTCATCATAGAATTTTTTCACTTGTGATTTGGTTACCTGTGCTTGGTTTGAATGGGATTCTTGATATTTACCCAACAAAGCACACTCTGGCAACAAACAATAAATATCTTCTTCTATCGGATAGAAGAGATCAGCACCATCCGCTTTTAAGGCACTTTTCACCGATCGCTGATAAACATCTCCGCAACGCTCTTTAATTTCACCAGAAGCAATACGTGCATTCAGCTCGTCTGCCGCTTGCGCTGTTAACAAAGCAAGTGGCAGCTCAGTAATCGGGCATTTAAGTATATTTTCAAACTTAATTTTGGTGCTCATCAATCTACAATCATTCCGGCTTTAAATTGAAGGTATTGTGCCGTATCAAGCCCTATGGCGCAAACATGCCCCACTACTATGGCAAGGCATAGCTAATTTCGATAAACTCCCCTCTAAATTAAAAGGTTGGTAACTACTCAACATCTCTACTCCCCGCGACTTGTTCGCGGGGTCCAGGGATATCCAAATGACTGGATACCGCGCATAAAGCGCGGTAAGTAGAGAGAGTAACAAGTTACAAATATTATTAGGGAGTTTGAGTTGAATAAGGTAATTCTGGGCATTTCGGCCTTTTATCATGATAGTGCGGCAGCCATTATCGTCGATGGCAACATCATCGCTGCAGCCCAAGAAGAGCGATTCACTCGCAAAAAGCATGATGCAAACTTTCCTGAAAAGGCGATCCGCTACTGCTTGCATGCAGCGGGTGTCTCTCTAAAATCAGTTGATGCCATCGTATTTTATGATAAACCATTTGTTAAATTCGAACGCCTTTTAGAAACCTACCTAGCTTTTGCTCCTAAAGGTTTTGTTTCATTTTTGCAATCTATGCCAGTCTGGATGAAAGAAAAATTCTTTTTAAAAGATTTACTTAAAAAGTCTTTTGCTAAAATGAGCGGCTTAAAGGTAAATCAACTTCCAGCGCTTTTATTCACAGAGCATCACCAAGCACACGCGGCTTCCGCTTTTTTCCCAAGCCCCTTTGATCGCGCAGCGGTGATGTGTCTAGATGGTGTGGGAGAATGGGCGACCAGCTCTGTTTGGCTAGGCGAAGGCAATTCCTTAAAAGCACAATGGGAATTAGATTTTCCTCATTCCTTAGGCCTTTTATATTCTGCCTTTACTTATTACACAGGTTTTAAAGTAAATTCTGGCGAATATAAATTAATGGGGCTTGCGCCTTATGGCCAACCCAAATTTGTTGATACCATTTATGAACATTTACTCGATTTAAAAGATGATGGCACCTTTCGCCTCAATCTAGATTATTTTAACTATCCTACCGGCCTCACCATGACAACGCAGCGTTTTCATGATCTCTTTGGTGGCCCACCTAGAAAACCGGAATCTCCTATAACACAAAGAGAAATGGATCTTGCCAGCTCCATTCAAGTGGTTACAGAAGACATCGTGATTAAACTGGCGACGGCTGCCAAAAATGAGCTGCAAGTAGAAAATCTTTGCCTTGCTGGTGGTGTGGCCCTTAATTGCGTGGCTAATGGCAAACTTCACAAAAAGAAAATTTTCAAAGATATTTGGGTACAACCTGCAGCCGGTGATGCTGGTGGCGCCTTAGGTGCAGCATTAAGTGGTTGGTATGAGTATTTTGGTAACAAGCGTACTGCTGTTGCAACAGATTCCATGGCAGGCAGTTATTTGGGCCCACGGCACACCAATCTTGAAATTAAGCAATATTTGAATAGCATCAATGCCCCTTTTGTTGAATATGACGACAAGCAGTTAACCAAAGAAGTGGCCAAGTTACTTGCCAATGAAAATGTGATTGGCTGGTTTCAAGGGAAAATGGAATTTGGACCACGTGCATTAGGTGGGCGCTCCATCATTGGCGACGCCCGTAGCCCCAAAATGCAATCCGTGATGAATTTAAAAATTAAATATCGTGAATCATTTCGCCCATTCGCACCTGTAGTCAAAAGCGACAAAGTGAGTGAATGGTTTGATTTTGAAGGTAGGAGCCCCTACATGTTGATGGTGGCCCCTATTGCTGAACAGCACAAATTGCCAATGTCAGAAAAAGATGAAGCTTTATTTGGTATCGATAAATTAAATGTACCCCGTTCAACATTGCCAGCAATCACCCATGTGGATTATTCTGCGCGACTCCAAACCGTGCACAAAGACACCAATCCGCGGTTTTATCAACTGCTCGATGATTTTGAACAGCTAAGTGGTTGTCCTGTGCTCATCAATACTTCCTTTAATGTACGCGGCGAACCCATTGTCTGCACAGCAGAAGATGCGTATCGCTGCTTTATGCGCACCGAAATGGATTACTTGATATTAGAAAATATTGTGATTAAAAAAGACGAACAGCCAGCTTGGAAAGAACAAGCCAACTGGCGCGAAGAATTTGCTTTAGATTAGGAAACAACATGGAATCAGTAGTTGATAGCACACAATTAAGAAAATTTGGCCTCATCTTAGCATTAGGGATGATAGCGATATTTGGACTTTTATTCCCACTGCTAAAAGATAATCCACTACCCATGTGGCCATATACTTTTGGCACCGTTTTACTTGTCCCAACCATCATCAGACCCCAATGGCTAAAAGTGCTGTATGGGCCGTGGATGAAAATCGGCCATTGTTTAGGTTGGGTAAACACACGTATCATTTTAGGCGTTATTTTCTTTGGATTAATAACCCCCATGGCCATTGTTATGCGTTTGCTGGGTAAAGATCCTATGTGCCGCACTTTTTCAAAAAATGCGACAACTTATCGCAAAATATCCATTCAGCAATCTCCCTCACATATGGAGAAACCATTCTAATGAAAGACATACTCGTTGATCTCTGGCAATTTATGCGTGTACGCAAAAAGTTCTGGCTAGCGCCAGTGATGGGTGCATTAGTGTTACTAGGCGCGCTGATTGTGTTTACACAAGGCTCTGCGGTAGCGCCGTTTATTTATACTTTATTCTAAGATTATGAAAACATCATTATTTGAACGTTTCCCTAAAACAACATTGCTTGTCTTAGTTTCTCTTTTGTTCTTAGGAGGGATCTTTGTTGCCAACAAACTCGCTAGCAGTTTATTTGGCTTAGGTGATGTGGTTGTTTATGAAGCAAGCCCCATATATGGTTACAGGCCGCTTCCTGAGCAAAAAGTCTCTCGACAAGCTAACCGTTACGTTCAAATAAACAATCTTGGTTTAAGGGCGCAAACCGATTGGGATATCCAAGACTTTGCCCACAAAATATTATTCTTAGGGGATTCTGTCACCTATGGTGGTAGCTACATTGACAACCAACAGCTTTTTTCTCATTTAGTTGGCAAAAATTTTCCAAAATTTACCACTGGTAATGCAGGCGTGAATGGATGGGGCGTGAATAATGTGCATGCTTTTATTAAAGAATTGCATTTTCTTCCTGCGCAGGTTTATGTCAGCGTTTTCCCCGAGGGTGATTTTTATCGCGGGTTAAACCGGATTGGTGGCCAGCCCTTTTGGACAAGAAAACCCAAATATCCCTTAGAAGAACTTTTTCAATATATTGTCTATGAACTACAGCTTAAAAAAGGGGCAACTTTTAACATTAATCGCGCCAGTGATAGCGAAAAAAGTTTAATTGCAGATATTGCGGCACGCAACTTAAAAGATCTCGATAGATATCTCAAAGACAACCAGCGCGATCATATTATTTATATCACGCCTAGTCGCCAAGAATTGCTAGGCTTCACCAAACAAGATGACTTCATCAAAAATGCGCTGGCTAAATATGGATTACATGTTATTTACCTAAAAGACAAGCTCGGCAACCTTTCTAAAGAGGATATCCAACAATACTTTCACGATGACATTCATCTCACGCCACAAGGGCATGAAAAATGGGCGGCATTGATTTCAGATGATTTAAAAGATATCGTGCACCACCGTGAAAAAGAATCTCTCTTTGTTGTTAATGACATTAAGAACCTAAACGCGTGATCCTCAAAAAATGTAAATCGTTTGCTGTTAAATTGTTACTTTCTCAGCAATTTAAACCATCCCTTTTGGGGGTTTTTGTTAATCCTTATTTCATCGCCAGAACGGGCTTATACCAAGCGATTAGCGCTTTGGGCAGTTATGTGCAAGGTAAAACACTTGATATTGGCTGTGGCCAAAAACCTTATCAAACGCTGTGCGATGCGACAGAGTATATCGGCTTAGAGCTTGATACACCTGAAAATCGTGAATTTAAACGGGCCGATGTTTTTTATGATGGCAAAACATTGCCCTTTGAAAACGGCGTGATGGACAGCGTGGTTGCCCATCAAGTGTTTGAGCATATTTTTCACCCTCAAGCCTTTTTGCAAGAAATTCACCGGGTATTAAAATCCAACGGCACCGTGATGCTCAGCGTGCCCTTTGTGTGGGATGAACATGAGCAACCTTTTGATTTTGCTCGCTACTCCTCTTTTGCTTTAAATGCGCTATTAAAAGAACATGGTTTTGAAATCATTGCCTTTAAAAAATCTGTCGCTAACTTGGCGCTGATTTTTCAACTGCTGAATGCTTATCTTTATAAAAAGCTCTTCACCAAAAATGGCTACTGGAATCAGCTAGTGTGTTTGTTTGTGATGTCGCCCATCACATTGCTGGGGTTAGGCTTTGGCAAGCTCTTTCCGGATAATCAGGATTTGTATTTAGATAATATTGTGGTTGCGAAGAAAGTTTAATTAGCTTTGACCTCTGTCTTAAGTTTTAAAGCTAAATTG
>CAZSGE010000080.1:0-10803 GCA_964606325.1 Uncultured Candidatus Berkiella sp. | reverse complement strand
CTGGGGCTGGTTGGTGTGGGGTGTGCTTCTTCACCCCACATTCCGCTGCGCTCCATGCGGGGCTAGCGACGTCGGTTGCTGCCGCAACCAGGAAAATTATCTGCACAACTCAGGGGGCTGACCCCACCTTTAGCGAAGTTTCTTCGTTAATGGTTCATCCAATTGCTGCGCGGGCGGCGGACTGTTTAATACCATTTGCATAATCTTTACAACGGTATCTCTTTGTCCGTATTTTTTTAACATACTTTGTGAACACGCCGGCTTACTTTTTGCAGCTCTATAGGCAAAATAAAGAGCCCTGGCCTCATTTTTTCTATTTTCTTTTTCTAAGTTTATTTTTAAATCTGGGTATTTTTCAGCAAGCTTTTTAAGCACAGTTTCAATTGGATCAATCTGAGCATTGCCTAATACAAGATTTCTTGCCACACTAAAAACATGTCCTAAACCTGTATAAAAAAACTTTAACAAAAAGTCCCACTTTAGCACATCTAATAGATCTTCTTCATAGTCTCTAAACTCATCTATTTCAAGCAAACGTTTTACCACTGAAAGATGACCTTCTTGGGCCGCGAAGAATAGTGGATAGTTCTTTCGAACTCTGTTACAGAGGGTCAAACCTGCTGCATATTTTCTAATCGCATCAATTTCAAGCAAACGATTTAAAAACAAAAGATCACCATGGAAGGCCGCTACGCATAGTAGTTCACATTGATTACGCTCTGCTTCCTCTCTAAATGCATCAATTTCAAGCAAACGATTCATCACCGGATAACCATAATGGGCCAACCAACGTAGTGCTGTTGTGTCTAGCCCTTCTGCTGCCAAAGCCTGTTCAGAATCTTTAATCCTCCTATTCATACTGATAAGCAAAAGGATTAGCGCCCTATGGTGTGGATGTAACTCCCTACCTTCATACAAATTCATGGACAGAGATGGCGCAGTCTGACTAACCTCATCTATCCTAAGCAAACGTGTCACGATCTCAAGATGACCATTCTTAGCCGCCCGGCGTAGTGCTCGGTTGCGATTTGAGGTAATAACTTCGACAGTGAGTGCTATAATCCCTTTCTCAACTACTTCTAAATTTCCAGTTTCACAAGCGTCAATAAAATCATCATAAGTAATAGACTTTGCTCTTTTAGGTTTATGGTCTAATTTTTTAATATTAGTTTTTGGGCCGCGTTTCATGCTTTGCTCCTTGGTTTCTTTAATTGGGTGTCAGACTTAAGATTTGAATTTTCAACCCGCAAATGAACGTCTGGCTCATTCGCTTTAATTTAAAAATTCAATATTTATTTAAAGAAGAATTAGCTGTAGCCGGCAAATAATTGGACGTTATGATTGAAATTATTTATAGACGCAAACACGCAAGAAAAATTGATTTTTCTACGTTGGCTCTGCACTGTCTTATAAACAATTTTCATTGTTGATGAATCCTGTTGGAATGAGCCTTCATTATAATAATTATCAATATCAGAGAAAGATAAATGAGATGAGCAAGCGAAGAAATGAGATAAGCGTAACGAATAAGAGCTAGATTCTGCACACCTGCGTTAACCGAGCTAATTTGTCATAATAATAATGACATGGTTTTTTATAATGATATTATCAGTTTTATTGGTTTTATTGCTGAATCCGGACCTAGGGTGCAAGTGACTATGGTGAGATCGCAAAGTCTCATGAAAGCTCAGGTGCAGATCTAGGCTTGTATTTATCAGGTAGTTGATTAATAACTGTGCTTTTGAATGATTCAAGGCCTTTTACTATCTGATTTACTTCTTCATTCCGCATAGATTCCGCATGTTTCTGGATTTTTTCCATTGTGGCATCAATTTGGTCCAAGTTTAAGTTGACATAATCATGTACTTCTACCCCTTTTTGAATGCATTCTAAAATATTTTCAGGTAATTGTTTCAATTTGTTCAATTCACATATTAATTCATAATAGGGATAAGAAGGATGTTCTTTTTTGTCTAACATAGCCTTTCCAACTGAATCTATCACGAGTTGATCTCTTTCATCACTGGCCAGCGGGTAAAAGAGCGCTATAAAATCTGCAGACCCTAATTTTTCATAGGCATTCGTTCTTCGGCCTTTGTATTCGGGAGGAGGTTTTTCCATATACATTGGATCTTTATTAAATTTTGGGGTCGATTTTAGATCGTCAATACTGCTTCTAAATAACTCTTCACCATCAAATTTACTATTAACGATTTGTTTAAGTTTGTTAAAGGCGTCATTGACCATTTCTTTAGAGTCTAGTTGAAAAGTTGTTGAAACATCTGCTAACAGACCTTGATAAGAACTACTTTTATTTCCACCTAATTCCCTTCTCGTATTTTCTAACTTGTTGATATTAGTCACTACATGTTCAATTTTATCTGATAAAGCTTCTGCGGATAATACAGGCGCAGTTTTTTCAGATGCTTTTTTGACATTTTGTAATTCTTTGAGTAACTCTCTGGCAACATCTAGTTTGCTAAGATGCTGATGGTTTTTACCGCGAATAGAAAATAAAGTTTTCGCGCGCATTTTTTTCAAAATGGTTTTAGTAACTCTTGTGTCTGATTTTTCAAGTTTTTTAATTTCTGCTTGAACTTTTGCGATTGTGTTATCTAAGGAGGCAACTTTAGCTACACGAAATTTGTTTTCCATTCGACCTTTAATGTCAGGATCTAGCTCTTGTTTTGGCGCAGAGGTGGAAGTGGATAACAAAACCGGTGCTGGTTTTGTTGCAGGAGCGGCAACTGCTGGCGCAGCAGGGGCAGGTTCATTTTTCTTTTTAACTTCTTTAATTAAATCAGTGATCTCTTGGCGCGCAGCTAGAGGTACTTCTCTGGGATAAGTATAATTGAGATATTCCTGGTGAATGTTAAATAATTTATTGGCTATATTTTTAATATCATTATCAGGCCATTCGCGATATCTTTGTAACCCTGCTAGAAATTGTTTTTTATTACTATTTTTAAGATAAGCGTCAATAAAACTCTCTAAATAGGCCAAATGTTTTAAATTGAGTCTTTTTCTTACTTCAATATCTTCTTCAGGCTTTCCCATCTGAAATACCTCTAAAAGTGTAAAGTTTCTAACTGTTAGTCCTTATCTTGGGGGGGAAATAGTTCAATTTAAAAAGTGACTTTCTGGGGAATTGCACTAATTTACTAGGGGTAAGCCCCCTAATTTAATCAACTCAGGGGTCTGACCCCTATCTCACAAACTAGATCCTATGTCTAGTTTTGCCACAATTCTTGCGCACTCTTAGGGGGCACACTCGTGTGAATGATTCTTTACCCCACATTCCGCTGCGCTCCATAAGGGGCTAGCAACACTGGTCGCTGGTGCAACCCAGAAAATTATCTGCACAACTCGGGGCTGCCACCTATCAATTGATTGATATTTATATAAATATTATCCTTAGATTGAACGTTGAAGCCTTTTGGGCTACAATTGTAGCTAATTAGGCAACAATTAAGATTTATTATGTCTTTATCATCTCTACTTTTTCCAGAATACCGTCGCCGCGTACTTGGATTGCTATTACTGCATCCGCAATCACAGTATCATGTTCGCGAAATCGCCCGCCTAACAAGCACTACGCCAGGTACGCTAAATCGTGAATTAGCAAAACTTGCAAAAGTAGAAATCCTCAATCGTGAAGTGAGCGGAAAGCAGGTGTATTATTCAGCTAATCGTGCTCTACCAATTTTTGATGAACTTGTTAGCATCTTAAAGAAAACGTCTGGTCTTGTTGATGTTTTAGCAAATGCATTAGCGCCTATGGTTGATAAAATCGAAGTCGCATTTATTTATGGTTCTTTAGCGCGTGGCACCGAAAGTAGTGTAAGCGATATTGATGTTTTAATTATTGGCGACGTTTCTTTCCAAGACGCTGTTAGTACACTTTATCCTTCACAGGATATTCTTGGGCGAGAAATAAACCCCAAGGTGTATTCAAAAAAGGAATGGAAGAAATTCATTAGTAAAAAGGATGCTTTTTATCAAGAAATAATGAATAATCCAAAGATGTTTATTATTGGAGCTGCCAATGAACTTGGATAACCTTGTTGGCAAGAGTATTGAAAAAATACCGCCGCATCAAGATACAATCAATCGTCTTATAACGGCAGCAAAAAGAAATATTTCAGATGCTAAAGTGACTGCTGTAAGTGCTGAGAATCGCTTCGATGCAGCTTATAAGGCAATAATGCAAATTGCCAACGCATCATTGCATCGTCATGGATATCGCACTTTAACAAGTAAACCAGGGCATCATCAAACGATGATTCAACTTTTAACAAGCACTTTGGGAATTGATAACCAAACGATGATCTTATTAGATGCTATGCGAAAACAACGTAATATTGCCGATTACTCTGGCGATATTGTTCCTGAAAGCACTGTGAGAGAATGTATCGAACAAGCTGAAAAATTATTGCAGAAATTTAATGCCCATTTCTCATCATGATGAGTTAAGAGAACAAACAGACCTAGGTGTCAGCCCCCTAATTTAATCAACTCAGGGGACTGACACCGGCTCTTTAGCTGCGAATCAAAATATTCAAATATTTTAAATCCAACATAATCTTTCTTATATTTGTACAACCTTCGATAATAACAGTTCCAATAACTTATCATTCTCGCTCTGGTCTGCTCATAAAATTCACTATTCTCTTCAATGAATTTAAGATAGATATTCATATCGAGTTGATCCAATTCTTTATAAATTATTTGTAATAGCTCAATAACATATTCACCTAAAATTTGAAAAACATAGGGAACACCCCAGCTTACATTGGCAGTAATTATATCTCTGAGATGGTTTTCTCTTGTAAAGCCATCATAATGTCTAGATAACAAACAATGGATAATTAATTTTTGGGTTTCTGTTGGTGAAAAATTATTATTTATTCCACTGATTTTTTCAATATAGATTCTATAAGGAATATGTAACTGTTGGTTATCTACTGTTACCGCAACTTTGTTCATCACAAACTGATGCTCTTGCATGTGCGGCAAAATCTCTAAAGAGAGGTTTTTAAGAACCAAATCTATATCAGCTCCTAGATATGTAGGAAATGATGCTTTATAAAATTCACTATATTTCATTCTATTACATCCATATGCAACTGAGGGGGCAATGCCAATCTCTTTTTAGACTACATGGTACACAAGTGTTCACGAACATAGTATTCCTCCTTTGGTGAAGGGGAAGCCTGCTCCCCATGCGCTCATCAAAATCTTGATAGTTCTCTAATATCCTCGGTAGATTATTACCTAGGTTTTGCTACTACTCTAGATCTAAAGCGTGCTGAAAAATCCCGTGCAACTTCATTGTAGGCCCAAGCATTCCAGCCGCCTGGAGCGACCGCTTTGTGGTTTTCATAAATTTGTCCGTTTTTCAAATAGACAGTCATATTTTGACCACTTCTCCCAGTGCCATTTATATAAAAACTATTAAATTGACCGCTAATTCCATAAGTAATATCTCCTGAAAAATGAGGGATAGTATATGAGCAACCACGGGGGATCACTAAATGAGCCTGATTCGCTAATGCTTGCAAACCAGTATTTGCAGTTTGCAATGCAAAGCTCGGCGTAAAAGGCATGGTTACGTGAGTAGATCTAGGTGAAGCGCTATTCGTAGATACATGACCTGTGTTAGTAACCCGTGTCACCCCAGGGGCGTTTTGCAGTAACAGACCTTGTCTATGTGGCAGGGCACTTAATGCAGCATAAGATTGCTTTTGCAACGTTGCGGCAATAGTTGCAGCATCTTGTGCACTTTTACCATCTCGCTTTTGAGCGCGAACCTGCATCCACAATACGCCTAATAAATTTTTTCCTTTGCCATCCCAGCCACATCCCCACTCATTATCTTGGTATGATGCACCCGCTGTATCTTCAACAATAGGCATATTACCTGTGGAATTGACTAAGCGCCGAATGTGCGCATGTTGATCGTATTTCGCTTTTAATACATCCAACATGACTTGCGTTTTTCTGATATGCCAATCCGGATAATGGGGCGTATATTTATTGACTTCCTTTTACATTCATCAGGGCCTTTGGCTGCCATGTCCTTAATGAATTTAGCGCGTATCAGCGGATGGCTAATTTTTTGGGCTTGAAAATAATGCTCAGCAGTGGGCCAAAGGATTGATTGCCCAAGCAGCGGATCTCTGAGAAGGATTTTATCTATAGAATAATTAGCCAGCCCATACCAGGGCATATCTTTATTATCGTAAAAGCTGCATACGGTTAAATGATTTGGTAATTTACATAATGGCATAACGCACCTCAAATAGATGAAAAATTAACCTTAGCAAAAGACATCTTGCCAAAGTAATGAAAAGTAATAATTAAAAATGGGTGATTATAAAGTCGGGGGCGTGAGATCAGTGCTAATCACTCTGCTTTTAGCAGGGCGTAGTCGGTATGTATGTAAATTGGATGAGCGTTTCATATAACAACCTTAAAGGCTATTGTTGCATCTGCTCCTTCAGAATATTTTCCATAGGTTAAATATAACTTTAAAAGTTCTATAACTGATATATCTAACACCTCTATTCATCTGACATTTTATCGATTTGAGTCCTAATCAGGGACCACCTAGAATAGATCATCATGAAAGGGATCAATCCCCGGTTGAAAGAAAAAGATGGGATCATGCTTAAAAACTTAAATTATTTCCTAATATTCTTTGACAAACACCCTCATCAGAAAGCCTGGCAATGAGCCATTCCAGCCCTTTGCCAACACCGTTTGGTCGCCAAGCAGTAGATAAGGTATGCTTTGATTTCAATTTTTCAACTTGTTTTTGAATCAATTCACCAGAATCAATATAACTTTGCGCCATATGTAATGGTAAATAGCCAATCCCTATACCGGCAATCATAGCGTCGATTTTTTCAGAAAATGTAGAAACGGTTAGAATATTTTGGCCAGGTAAAATACCGGTAGTTCGAGGGGAATAACCCCTAGCAGTGTCTGCAACGGCAATACTGCGATATAACCTTACATCGTCATTGCTAATCACTTTCCCCTTTTTGGCGAGCGGGTGATGCGCTGATACTAAAAAAACAAACTCAACTTGTCCTAAATTTATAATGGCGACATTTTCTCGTACTGGTGGATCACCACTAACTCCGATTGATAGCATTGCTCTATCATAGATAAGCGCATCCCAACATCCACCCAAAACCTCACCGGACCACTTTAATGCTACACCCGGACATTGCTTGTAAAACTCCTCAATAAGAAAGAGAAAGTTTTTAAAGGGAATAATCTGATCATAAGCTATTGTAATTGATTCTTCCCAGCCAGACTTGAACATAGTGACGTTCTTTTCCAATTGAAGCGCAGCACTAAGAAGGCGTTTCCCTTCTTCAAATAAACGCATACCAAAAGGCGTTAACTTTGCGCGATGACCTGTACGATCAAATATTTTTGAGTCAAATTGGCTTTCTAAGGTAGATATTGTATAGGACAGCGCAGAGGGAACCCGATGAAGCTCTTTCGCTGCTAATGCAAACGAGCCACATCGATGTATTGTTTCAAGCACTTTGAGGCCATCCAAGGTAATTTTCATGTTCAAATATTTTGAATTAATCCGTCAAATTAATTTAGTATCTTAAATAAAACATCAAGAATATTATAGCATCAATCATTCAAAATTATTGATTATTGGAGCACATAATAATGCTATTACACGCTTTTTCGCAGAAAACATCCTCAGATCCACACCAAATCTTTGCTCAGGCGCTGAAAGAACACCCAGAGCAGGTTTTTGTAAAAACACCCACCAATGTGAATCATGCAATTCAAACACTGAATGTTTTTGAATCTATTAGAGATCAACATATGACTTTAAGTAAATTATGGCAGGGTGAAAAATCCAAAGGTGAGCGCCCTCAAGACTACACAAATACTATTGTTGCAGCAGCAGTGATCCCTGGAACCCATCGCGAAACAACTTATGGTCAGACCTATGATCGCGTGTCAATTCAACCCAGTTGGTTAGGAAAGCATCTCGTTGTCGTAAAAGAAGAAGTACACGTGGATGATTGTCAGAAAAAAATGGTATTTTTGGGTAAAACAGTTGATATTGCTGTAGCCAAAAAACTATTGATTGATGCTCTCTTAAATGAGCATTTTGCTCATCATTCTTCTAAGACACAACAAATTTTCAAAAATCTAACGATTGAACAAGCTACGGAGTTTCTTAATAAGGAGTTTGAGAATCATTTCTGTCGTGAACTTCAACCATTATTTCATGTCGAACATGGTATATTGGGAACTGAGGATGAGCCCTTTGAAACTTGGAAGTTAGTCAGACTTGCGCCAGCTCCTCTCACAACAGCTGAAGTTCTCGCAACTCAAGAGCTCCGGGAGTTTATTGCCAAATCTATTAGCACCAAGCTATATACTCAAACTCTAACAATGCACGAAAAAAATAGTAATAAAATTTAATATTCTTGGTATTTATGCTTGGCATTTGGCAATTTGCATTTAATTTTCTCATTCATTCTCATGCCCTCTACACCTGCTTCGCTCGTTGAGCTACGCAGAACAAAAAGACCGGCTCATATAATTCTCTGTCATTCTGAGCGTAGCGAAGAATCTCATATGAAGAGAGATCCTTCGCTACGCTCAGGATGACAAATCTTGCGCCCCTCCTGGGGCTAGCAACACTGGTTACTGCCGCAACCAGAAAAATTATCTGCACAACTCAGGGGGCTTACCCCGGCTCTTCCATTTCCTTAGCATTCACCTTAGATTATATTCAATAGACAATGTGAGTACTCTCTTGAACAAATCATAGGTGCCATTTGAATAAAACGATCATAACCATTCTCATGCTCTTATCTTCTGTAGTGTGCGCTCAAGATAAATCCCCAGATAAGCCTCATGATAAAGACAAATGCGAATGTGTGGCTTTTTGGCTTGATAACAAAGCTTTCAATTTTCCTCCAATCCCATCGGATGCAATATTCACTGGATGTGACAGTTGGACAGATTATAATCATCTTGTTAGATTTAGCGTGGATTGGAACTTCAAAGGAACATGGAGTAAGCGGTACGGACTTCTTGCCACGTTTGATAGATTAGGGACTTATTCTTGCGTAGCTGTAAGCTATAAAACGCCGAGTATCAGTACGGAAGATGCAACATTTGACGGGATTGATGGACAACTGGATTTTTATCGAAATCCTCAAGAGGCTGCCAATGCTTGCGCAAAATATATCAATACTATGATGAAGAATCGGGATTGTCGTTTACAGAAAGAAAGAAAATGATGAGACTAATTAAGGGAGAGCTCTAATCAAAGCATTTATTTAAATGCATATCCTCCTTCATAATTAATATGAACAGAACCAGGGGTCAGCCCCCCAATTTAATCAACTGAGGTGGCTGCCCCTGATAGATCACCTTCTGATTCTGATAGATACTATGGTTTACAGCTTTTTTCTTTTAACATCATGAGCTGATTGCGGTGTGTTTTCATCCTCAGAATCGTAGTCCATCTGTCTCTTGATATTGTGAACTGGTGTATATTGATGAGCTTGAAGTGATGGTGCTTTACTAGGAATAGGAATGATTTGATTTAAAAGCATTTCTTTTTCCCATTCTTTCCCTAGCTTGTCTACTAGCCTTTGTGGCAATTCAGTTAAATGGTTCCCCTTACAATCAACAGTTTCCAGGAACTGGCAATCAGCTAAAGATTCAGGTAGAGAGTTTAGTTCACCATACTTGCAATCTACTTTTGTAAGCTCAGGACAATTACCCAACGTTGCTGGTAGTTTTGAAACATGGCTATATTCACAATATAAATATTCTAACGCTTGGCATTTCTCAATTTCTGATGGTATAAAGTAAACATGATTGTTGCTAATATCAATGGCAGTTAATTTTTTAAAATAATCTACATATTTTGGCATTGTAAACAGGTTGTTTGGAAAGCGAGTTATTGGTTCGTGAATTAAACTGACATCTAAAATTGTCGAATTAGGATCAATATATTTTTCTATAATACTAGCATTATACAATTCCATAATCTCATGTTGGGATACTAGTCTCTCAAGATAACTCAATTTATAAGGGAGATTAATCATTGCTATTATAGGAGCGCCGCATTCCAGGCCATCGAGCAGGCTATGATCCAGGCTTTCGAATTCCTGTCTGTGCAATTCATTAACAGCACGCAAGGCATCATTATATTTTTTAAGGAAATTTTCTCTAGGGAGCTCTGCGGGAAGGAATGGGGCCATTCTATGTAAACGCTGATATAATCTCACGTATGTTGGGTATGCTCTATCAACAGTCTTTTTAAATAATTTATTGACTAGCCTGAGCGACTTCAGTCCGCTCAAATCTAAAAAATCGTTTAAGTATATTAAAACGTCTAAAGGGAGCATTGTAATATTCAGCATTAACGACCTCGGATTAAATATGCATTTTTGAGCATAGTTTGAGCTTTTGGGCTCAATGTCATTCAAAAATATAATAAATTGATAAATCAAACTGAATTTTACTCACCCATATAAAAAATATATGTAGTAATAATTTTTAAAGCGACAAAGTGTAGATTTACAGAGATGATGTTATGCCATCGAAAAAATCGTAGATTAATAATTGACATTAATTTATTACTTAGTGAATGGTTGTATTTCTTCAATAGAAACAGACCGAGGGGCGGCCCCTGATAGATCCCCATAACTTTTTCGTTGTCATTGCGAGCAAAAGACGCTGAAAAGAGGTGGTAAAAGTGATAAACGAGAACGTCTTTTGTGTGGCAATCCATCT
>CAZSGE010000079.1:0-11352 GCA_964606325.1 Uncultured Candidatus Berkiella sp. | reverse complement strand
GAAGTGGATGCGCTAGAAGAAACCGTATAGAAATGGCTTTTTCCTGGTCTGTTTGCCAGTGCCGGTGTCTTTTGAGCCGATGTTAACACTGCCGGGATCCAGATTGTCTTTACTGTTGCGCATGTCCACCTAGGTGGGAAGCCTGATGTGAAGCTGAGGAACCCACTTGAACTTAAAGGGTTCAAGGGCAAATGGTGCAGCGGCAGACTGGGGAAAGCCTCTTTTTTCATGTGGTGGCGCTGATGTCATATGTGAATGGTATATGCGTGTATTAAAAGAAGCACTTCGAAAGCGCCTTCGCCATCATCGGCAAAACATCACGGCAAAAGAACGAAGTGATGCTGAGCAAGAAATTGCTCAGCATCTATTTCAAAGTTCCCTTTTTAAACAAGCTCAAAAAATGGCAATTTACTTACCTTTTGACGGCGAAGTCCCTACGCATATCATTTTACAAACAGCTTTGCTTCGACAGAAGGCTGTTTATGCTCCTGTTGTGGCTAGTAACTCTCTTAAGTTTGTCAAAATCTCTTTAGATACACCACTAAGAGCAAATCGCTTCGGGATTGTTGAGCCTCATTACCCTTTGATGAAACAAATACCACCTGCACAGTTTGATATTGTTATTGTACCGATGGTAGGTTTTGACCATCACTGTCATCGTCTTGGTATGGGAGGGGGTTTTTATGATAAAACTTTTGCTTTCAAAAAAAGAACACTTAAGCCTAAGTTGATTGGACTAGCCTATGATTTTCAGAGAGTTTCAAGAATCCCAACAAGTGGGTTAGATTTATTACTTGACGAGGTGATCACAGAAAAACGCCGTTATCGCCCCCTATCGATTTAAAAAAGCGGTGAAACAATCCAGAAACTGCTTACACCTATTCCCACACTGACAATAATGGCCAGCAACCAAATTGAATCGATACCTTTACGCGCCATATTCCCCTCATACAAAAACTAAGACTTTACTTTAGTGTAGAACACCTTTTTTGATTGTGATGACAACTTCTTTCTTTTTAAACTGAATTTACATAAACTCCCCCTAAAAAGAGGGAATCATGACAGTTAAAAAGCAAGCCAGTTACTGGTTAATGAAGTCAGAGCCCGATGCATTTAGCATTGACGATCTCAAAGCCTCTAAGAACCAAATTGCCCCCTGGGATGGGGTTCGCAATTTCCAAGCGCGCAACTATATCAGAGATGAAATGAAAATTGGAGACTTAGCCTTTTTTTACCACTCTAGCTGTAAAGTACCAGGTATTGTCGGCATGATGGAAATCGTCAAAGCCCCCTATGCAGATGTGACAGCATTTAACCCAAAATCACCTTATTACGATCCTAAAAGCACGCCTGAAAACCCTCGCTGGTTTTTAGTTGATGTGAAATTTAAACAAAAGTTCGACGAGACACTTTCTCTTGAGTCACTGAAATCCAATCCTAAACTAACAGGGTTTAAGCTGTTAAACAAAGGCAATCGGCTTTCGATTTTGCCTGTTGACGCGCTCTACTGGAAATCCATTTTAGCAATGATCTAATCGATAAGGAAAACTATGGCATCCCAAGATGAGTTAAAGATGGCTGCAGCGCAGGCTGCTTTAAAAGAAATTGTTCCCGATACCATTATTGGCATTGGCACAGGAAGCACGGTTAATTTCTTTATTAAAGCCCTTGCCACACAAAAGGACAAAGTCCTAGGTGCGGTATCAAGCTCTAAAGCTTCAGAAAAATTATTAAAAGAACTTGGTATCCCGGTTTTGGGTATCAACGAAGGTCCGATTAGTGTGTACGTCGACGGGGCTGATGAATGCAACCATCATTGTCAATTGATTAAAGGCGGCGGTGGCGCTTTAACTGGCGAAAAAATCATTGCGGCCGTTGCCAAGAAGTTTGTTTGTATTATCGACAAATCCAAATATGTTTTGCAGCTTGGTGAATTTCCACTACCTGTTGAAGTCATTCCGCTAGCACGCAGTTATGTCGCGCGCGAGATCGTAAAACTAGGTGGCGATCCTGTCTACCGAGAAGGATTTGTGACAGACAATGGCAACCAAATTCTTGATGTGCATGGCTTAAATATCATGCAGCCGATTGCATTAGAAGAAACCATTAATAACATCACGGGCGTGGTCACCAATGGTTTATTTGCTAAGCGAGGCGCGGATAAAGTGCTGATAGCAAGTGAGCATGGGATAGAAACCATTTCAACGAGATAGTAGGTATATTTGTTGTAAGGGCAAGACAGGCCCTGCCCTTACACAAAAACGTAAAATCTACTTCTTCTTCCTATCACCAGGCAAAGCCGTTTGATGACGCTTCTTCTTTTTCTCGCCGCGCTTAACTTCAATTTCCACTACACTATCCTGTTGATGGGTTGCAGCACTTGAAGGTAAGGCAAGGATTGGAGAAGAACTTGATGCAGCCAGCCTATCCATGTTTGGTGTAAATGTACGGGGGCTCTCTTGAGATGTACTCGATGAGGCTTGTGCACTTGGGCTACTCGTTCTGGGAGAGGAAAGTAGTTTTTTAGTTTCTCGATAACTTGAATCTTTAAAAATCGACATTTTTTTGCTGGAACTGTCTCTACGTGTTTTCTCATTGTCTTTTATAATATCTACGCTAGTACCAGGCATTTCAGGGATATGCGTTGCCGATCTTTTCCTTGTCGTTTCCTGCTCTAAGATTGCATCACGGGGAGATGCTGTTGTCGTGCTAGAGCGGTCTCGCGACTGAAATGTCACTTTCTCTAACTCCAACGTTATTTCATCAACCTCCTTTTGATCTTGAGTTCGGGGTGAAATTATTTCGTCATAATTTGCCAAAATCTCTTTGGAAAGTTTGGAAATTTTTCTTTTCTTAGATGCGATATCAGCTGGATCTAAAACCTTTTCTAAACTTGGATCAGCAGAACTATCAGAAGATTGTTTTGGCTGCTCAACATCCATTGAATCTGTCTTGATGTGAGCCCTATTGGGATAGTGTTTCTTTAAAAAGGTTGACAATTGTTCAAATGCATACTCGTGAAGGTGTCTTTTCTTATTTCTTAATACTACTAAATCTGCCTTTTCCTTGTGCATCGCCTCAAGCAGTAAAATAATATTATCTAAAGAGGGTTTCGCATCTAGATCAATGATAGCGAAAGGCACCAGTTGAAAAGAACATGCTTTTGCATAGTCCTCATCTAAATTTGAATGTGCCACCTTTACCATAAAATCTGTTTTATAAGGCGTAGCATCAAAATGGTGCAAAGAAGACAAATAAGCTATTTTCTTATTAAAACCTTGATTCATTCTGCCAAGTGCTGGAATTTGTTGGCTAAAAGCAACATTACCCGCAGAATCTTTTCGATTAGAGAGCATATTCAGTAAGGGTATACATTTAGGATGCTCTGTAATCGCTTGGTTCACGTTTTGATCGCCATTGAAATAATGCTCTTTATATGTTTTATAACGCTCTAAGTAGGATCCTTTGAGACGATCAAAAAATTGATTAAAATGTGGGTAATGGGAAACAGCTAATCCGGTATAAACCGCAACTGCTGCAGGGTAATTATAAATAATTTGATCGTTTTCATGGAATGGATCATGTTTTAAGCACATTGTTATCACGTCGATATATAATTGAATACGCTCAACAATTTCTTGAGGTGTTTTTGCACTAGCAATATCAAGACGTACCATGGCAGTGACACTGTTATGAAAATCGGACAAAGCGACTAATGACTTGTTTTTATCTTTGTTTTTTATCTGCAATAAACCTTGTGAAAAACTCGTTGGGGTAAATTGTATGATCAAACTGCGAAAGGCTTTGGTTAAATCAAAAGTCAAATCCGCAGCACTCAATAAATGGCTATTTGGTAACAAGGAAAGATAATGCCGCTGAAGTTTTCTCTGTATACTTTTAAACCAAGCTGGCTTGTTACCCATTTTTTCTAAAAAAGCTTCAAAGGCCTGACGAAAATCTTGTCTGACAATCCATTCATGCGCATAATCACTTTTCATATACTCTTTGATCAAGAAAATGCAAGCTAATTGCTGATTATAATCAAGCGTTGGAAATAAGGTCGTTAGCATGTGGATAATTTGGACACCGGAGCAGTTACTATCCACTAATCCCCAAGCTATATTTTTCAAAGTAACCGGCTCTATTACTTGCTGCCCATCAGGTATTTTATTCCACCTAGACTGCGGAGAACAATTTTCCAAAAAGGGTGGCAATGACCCTTTTTGGAATAATTCTTTGAAAAATTTAAGCAATTTTTCTTGACTCGTTAATTCTGGCTTATCATCATCACTGTCTTCTAAATCATTAAATTCATTAATAATATAAGTATGAAAGCCATGCTTTAGCAGCATTTCATCCAATGATTCGCCTTCAGATTCTGTCTCTACCCATGACAAATCTGTAAAAAAGCTCTTGCACCATTCAAGGATTTTTGTGCTTGCGCTCTTGTGAGCAACGAAGTAAACCGATTGCCCCTTAAAATCAACTTCAAAAGGATTAGCACCGAGCTCAAGCATCATTAAGAAAGTTTGCGTGAGAGATTTTTCTGCAGCCACATGCAATGGATATACGCGTGTATCACCGTGCGCTTGGTGCAATAACGTTGGGTTGGACTTCATTAAGCTTTGCGCGGCGACTTCTTTTTTTTCACGTAATTGCTCAACCAGTTTATTGGTTGGTCTTGAACTAAACGTATAATTTTCTAAAGGGCTTGTGAGTTTTTCTTTTAGTTTTTGTGATTGGGATCTTTGTGCGCCATCAGTGCTCATGTTAGTCACCTATATTTAATATATAGTTTTTAGTAGGCTAACACTAATGAATTTTAAGAGCAGGGTCAAGAAAATGTCATAATTTTTATGACATTTTCTTGGCTTCTTTCTTATGCCCTGTCATACCTGCTGTGATAATAAAGCTCATAGCCTCATTCACTGGCCAATCTAATGGTGTAATGTCCTTACGTTTGACAACGCTAGTGATACCACCAACCATATAGCTTAAGGGAATATAAACTAATACCTCATCTTCATCCCCAAGCACGGGTGTTAATTTAGTTAGTTTATCTTGTGTCACAAAACCCATCAGTCTGCCCATGCGTGTTTTAACCATCACAGCCTGTTGTGCGGATTGATTACTTTTATCAAAAAAGTTAAGTAAATCCTGAATCGCATTGTAAATGGTTTTAATAAATGGGATTTTTTTAACGATGATGTCGGCTTGTCGATAAATGCTTCTAAGGATCCAAGCATTCACAAGCAACCCGATGATGAAAATTAAAACCACGCCCAGTAAAACACCCATTCCCTCAAAATAATATTCAGGGGGAATATATTGCTTCAAAACTCGTCCAAAATAAGTTTCAATTGTTGTAAATAACCATAAAACGATTGATATCGTCAGTGCGATAGGCACAAAGACTTTGATACCATTCCAAAATATTTTCCCAATCATGTTAATGCCTTATATTTTGTTTCAAATGTTCTGTGTCGCTCTTCTATAGCTATGAGTTTGGATCCATTAGACGCGTATTTTTTATCATGAGTAATGCGGGTTAAAAAATCTGACTGATCTTTTTGAAGCTCATAATAACTTAAGACCCCTAAACGATTGATACTAGACAGGGTGGGAGCCTGGTTCGTTTGTTGTACTATTTGCGCATAGGCTTCATCGTATAATGCTGACATTTTTTCAGTTTCATAAATAAATTCTTTATTAAGAGGATCCTTAACTTCATCAGCCTTGTCTAATTGGATATTGACCAATCCCTTTAAAGTGTATTGCCAATCTATAGACTTAGTACGATAAACATAGAGTTTCGTCATAGAGCCATACAAATTAAATAAAGCACTACTAACTCCGGCTAGGGCAATAGCAATATAACTTAATGTTATTGGAAGTATCAGCGCTGTGTTTACAGCAATAGGAAGATATCCTGCGAAAAGACCAATTAAAGCAGCGACACTTACCGCCATCGCACCCCAAAACATTCTCACGCCATATTTGTCAACTAAGGCGGTTGACCATTGATCGTTGAACTTTTTGTAAGGACGCTTAAAAAGTAACCCCTCGATGATTGCGGGAATGAGGGCAATGACAGCAAAAACGCTACCCACTATTGGCCCTACCAATTTATTCAATAGTAAAGGGAGCTCAAATAATTTTGAATCTTTCTCGATAGGGAGTAATAAACCCAAAAAGCCTTGGGGTAAAAAATTTAATAAACCTTGACCAAGATCCCATCCAATATTGAAGCCACCCAAACACCAAGTATAAAATGCGTGCCATCTCGTTTTATGTTTTCCCATGATGTCTTGTAACATTTCTTAACTCCGACTTATTATGCTGTTTGTCTTAAAAGCCATAATGGCGATACTTGAAATACTTTTCTTGCGCCAACAAGTCCAAATACCACCACAGCCAAAACGCTACCTAGCATACACCAAAGAAACCAAGCTGCGTTAATCGCTAACGAGAGATCAAAAAAGCGATGTGCTAAATCATGAGCGATAAAAAACGCCATCACGCTGCCAGCTAAACCTGCAAGGGAACCTAAAACACCGAATTCTATCAGCAATACTTTTAATACAAATTTTTTATTTGCACCAAGAATTTGCAACATTGCCCCTTCCGTTAATCTTTCTTTAAGGGAAGACAAAATACTGGCATACATAATAAAGACTCCGAAAATAAATACCAGCATCAACAACAATTGTACAGCACTCGCGATTTTATCAACAACCTCTCTTGCTTTTGCAAGTAGCGCATCGATATCTATGACGGAAATTTCCACATATTGTTTTGTCAATGAGATCAGGGCATTTTTTTGATCGGCAGGCAAATAAACACTCGTAATGTAAGAATGCGGAAAGTCATCAAGTACGTTTGGCGGAAATATCACAAAGAAATTGGGTTTGAAACTTTCCCATTGAACTGTGCGCACTTGTACAATTTTAGCGCTAATTTCTTTGTCAGCAATTGAAAAACCTAAGGTATCTCCCACTTTAACACCTTGCCTCTGAGCAAACCGCTCTTCGATTGAAATGGCTAGCTGACCCCCCTTAACGCTCTCCCATTCTAGCCCCTGCTCCACGTGATTATCCTTAGGCAAGTTTTTCATCCAGGTTAAATTGATAGAACGTTGCAAACCTCTCTTTTCGGTTGCATTTTTATTAATTTCCTCGACAGGTATTCCATTTACACTACTCATCCGTCCACGTACGATAGGATAAAACTGAACATCTTGAATATGATTTTCGCTAAACCATTTTTGTAATTCTTCAAGTTGACTTAACTGAATATTGAGTAAAAAATAATTTGGCGTATTGCCTGATAACTGTGCTTTCCACGAACTTATAAAATCCTTTTGTATAATCTGCACCAGCAGCAGCATCATAATAACTAACATAAATACAAACCATTGAGTAATACTGCTCGATTTGTGTCTTACCATATATGACATACCAAAACGCCAAGGAATTGAACCATGTTGACACACCACCCCAAAACCCTGCCAAACGACATAACCGATTGCAAAAGCCAAGGCACTAAACCCGGCTATTTGCATACCCAATCTGAGGGCAACCTCCGGCTCTTGCAAAAAGAAATAAAATAAAAGCATCAAACATAAAACAGCTAAGACGGCTGTTAATATACTTAAACGGCTATTTAATTCTCTTCTTTGCAACAATTGCAAAGTGCTCACTTCTCTAAGCTCCCACAGAGGGCCCAAAGCAAATCCAATCAAAATTAATAAACCCGTGAGCCCACCATATTGAGCACCTTGCCAATTTATCTGTGACAGCGCATATGAGTAATCACTAAGCTGCAATAGAACAATAGCAACGCCATAACCTGTTGCAATTGCAAGCGCTAATACTATTGACGCCAATAAATTTAATGATAAAAATTGCAACCCTACGATGATTTTGTTAGAAGCGCCAAGACTTTTCCAAAGTGCCATATTGCGTTGTTGTCTTAAACTGTATTGATGTGCACATAAAGCTATTGCCGTTCCAGCTAAGATAACTTGTATTAACAAAATCACAGCAAGATAACGTTGAGAATACATTATCATGCGGTTAATAGCTGGCCGTCCTTCAGTAGCCGTAATCCATGTAATATTGGATGCTTGCGCAAAATGATTTTTAAATTCAATTAATTGAATATCAGAGCCACTTAGCAGCAATCGATATGTGGCACGACTTCCTGGCTGCAATACATTCATTTTTGCCAAGTCCAAAGCATTGACATACGCGACAGGCGCCAAAGCCGTGCTATCAGATAGCGCCATGGGACGCTGGCCGAGCAACCCATCAATGATGAGGGTAGCATCTCCAATCGTCACTTCTTCATGTTCGTGAACATTTAATTTTAGCGCTAAACTTTCTTCTAGCCATACATGACCTGATGGCGGCGGACCTTGTTTTGGATTGCTTTGATTGTTTTCATTAATCTTAACTTGGCCTCTTAAAGGAAATTGCTCCCCCGATATGGCACTGACGGCAGTAAGCTGTGCATTGTCTTTAGCCTGCATCATGCTAAAAAAATCAACCACTGTCGCTGTTTTTAAATTATGTTGGTTAGCATATTCCTGATAAACATCGGGGATGACGTCCGGGGATTCAAGAATCAGATCCGCGCCCAACATCGTCGAGGCATCGCCGAGAATTGATTGACGCAGAGCTTGCGAAAGCACGAGTAGTGTTGTTATAGCAAAAACCGCCAAAAATAATGCCGCTGCCATTATTTTGAATTCGGGATAATGCTTTTCTCGCCACATATGTAAAAAAGACAATTTGATTAACATTAATTTTCCTGTTTTATGTTGAGCTTCCCTGCTTCTAATACAAAAACACGATCACATCTTTTGGCTAGATTAAAATCATGCGTGACAAAAATGAGGGTAGTTTTAAATTGTTTTTGTAAAGTAAATAATAGCGTAATGATTGCATCACCTGTTTTCACATCTAAACTACCGGTTGGTTCATCAGCAAATAATATTTTAGGTGAGATAGCATAAGCCCGTGCGATTGCAACACGTTGCTGCTCTCCACCTGAAAGTTGATGAGGATAATGAGAAAGACGATTTTGCAAACCTACCTGTGTTAAAATACTTTGCGCTTCTTGCTTAGCATTTGGGCGTTCGCACAGCTCCAAAGGCAACATCACGTTCTCTAATGCCGTTAAGGCTGGTAGTAACTCAAAGTTCTGAAAAACAAACCCTATTCGCCCCAAACGCCACTGTGTTCTTTTATCTTCAGTAAGCTTGGATAAATTCTGTCCATCGACTATCATTTCACCTTTACTGGCAACATCCAGACCCGCTAGTAAACTGAGTAGGGTTGTTTTACCTGAGCCAGATGCACCTAAAATGGCTATGGATTCTCCTTCATTGACGGTAAGGTTTACTCCTTTTAGAATATCTATTGGACTTGCTAAGGTTGTAATCGTTTTCTCTATATCTAAGGCATTGATAATGGTCATCTTTCATCCTAAAAGCGAGAACATGATAAAAACCCTCATTAAAAGAATTGCACTTATTAGCTTTGCTTTTCTTTTTTTCAATCTACCCTGTCATGCTAACCCAATACTATTGGTATTGGGAGATAGTTTGAGCGCGGCTTATCAAATTCCCCCTGAAGACGGCTGGGTTGCTTTATTAGATAAGAAACTCAAAACAACCAACCCCGATGCTGTGGTGATTAATAGTAGTATTGTCGGTGATACAACAGCAAATGGATTAGCACGATTACCAGGCTTATTAGCCAAATATCATCCAACTATTGTTATTATAGAACTGGGTGGTAACGATGGATTAAGAGGGATCCCGGTACAAGCTATTAGAGAAAATCTTAATAAAATGATCATCTTATCCACGCAATCTAATGCGCAAGTAATACTAATGGGTATCAAGCTACCCCCCAACTATGGTGGTAAATACGCTAAAGAATTTTATGCAAATTACACGACATTAAGTGAAAGCCATAAAATTACTTTGGTTCCTTTTATCTTAGAAAATATAGCGCTGCACCCTAAACTGATGTTTGAAGACAGAATTCATCCCACCAAAGAGGCTCAACCCATCATTCTTGAGAATGTATGGCCGTATCTGTCTCCTTTGATTGATGCAAAATAAAGAGCAGCGAACTCTAAACTGTTCATCTTTCGCAATCTACCATTAGTCGTAATGTCAACATTCCCCATTTAAATCAAACCCATAAGGTTTGACTCTTCTCAAGACGCTAGGTAACATTCGGTTAGTTATTAAACACACCAATTGATGTATCGTCACGAGGATCTGCTCTATGAGTAACAAACCTTCATCGCCAAAAGAAATTGATGAATCCAAAGTATCAACGCTGCAACGCGTGGCTGATAGCATTCATGATGCGATTGAAGGATTTACAAACAGCATCATTAAAGACGCCAATGCAAAAGTACCTGCTGAATTAATACCCCAAGATGAGGCAGAAGATGAATTAACTCCAATTAAATCTGCCATGGATGAAGCAGTGATAGAAGAAGAGTTATTGAACGAAGGTTTTAGCCATGCATTAAATAGAGTGACACATACAAATCATGCCGATAAAACCTCTATTCAACTCCATCAGAGCAGTGCTGTAACCACAACACAGGCAATCGCTATTAACAAACTTCTTGATGCTGCTTTCAAACATGCAGCTTTACAAGTTGATAAAATTGGAAATAAAACCAAAGGAAATTATAGTTTAGAATCCAGCAAAAAAATTGAAATGGCCACCGCCCCTTTTGTAACTCAAACACATGGTGCCGAATTTAGGAAAAAAACCACCCCAGCTCTAGCAAAATCTGATTTAAAAGTAGATCCTAAAGTAGCTGCTGATAAAATTGCCGCAGACCAAAAAGCTTCAGATCAAGCAGCTAAAGCATTGGCTGACAAACAAGCTGCGGAAGAAGAGGCTCAAGCATTAGCGGACAAACTTGCCGCAGAACAAGCTGCCCAAGAATTGGCTGACAAGCAAGCTGCTGAGCAAGCAGCCGCAGAGCCTATAAAAGAGCCTGCGCCTAGCTTATGGAATCCTATTAATTTAATTCGTGCTGCTAAAGATGCGCTACTTGGTAAAGCAGAAACTGCTGCGGATAAGCAAAGCAATGTTGAAGAAATGGCGGAGATAGCAACTAAAACGCAAGAGCAACAAAAGAAAGAAGCTGAGCAAAAAGCGCAAGAGATTGCCGATAAACTCGCAAAAGAACAAGCGGCTAAAGAATTAGCGGATAAAATCGCGGCTGAACAAGCGGCTAAAGCATTAGCGGACAAACTGGCCGCAGAACAAGCTGCCCAAGAATTGGCTGACAAGCAAGCTGCTGAGCAAGCAG
>CAZSGE010000078.1:0-11398 GCA_964606325.1 Uncultured Candidatus Berkiella sp. | reverse complement strand
AACCATAGCTGCCCCCATTTTGTACTTCATTGCCGCGTACGCCTCTTAAGTAATTGACTAATGCTGCACCATAGGCTTGATTTGCAGAAATTTGCGATCCATTTGAGGTATTGGCTGAGTAAGGCGCACTTGCGAGAAAATTGGCCATATTGGTTGGCAAGCTTCCACTCACTTTGAAGGTTGAGTAATTGGCTGGCCAGCGAAAGGCAATTCCATTGTTCGCGCCGGTCCAATTACGCGTAATGATCACACGGCTATTGGGATCGTGTGCTGTATTGGTGCCCACAGGATTTAAACATCTTCCCCCGGTTAATTTACAATTAGCGCTCCATAAAGGTGTTGTATTTAAAACCCCAGCAGTGCTAAGTGGGAAAGCTAAAACATCGCCTTGCCAATTGGCGGTATTAAAAGTGGCTTGATAGACCTGAGAATTTGTGTTTAACACCGTTGAATTTTGCGCGGCACTGGTGTTTGAGGCGTTACGTAAGGCGATGTTCGAAAAAATAGACGCAAGTGCTGTGCCTGAAGTTGCTGGATCTTGCGAACCAAAATAATTTCCTTTGGTATTAAAAGCGGCATGCCATAAATCATCTACTTTTGCTAAATCATCACTAAATGGATTTCCCCAATTACCATTAATGCCAAGTGCAGGCGTTGGCCAACCATCACTGCCTGCCACCAAATTACCCCTTAAACCATAGGCCATGGTAAAAGTAACCATATGTTGCCAGGTCGCAGGATCATAGGCAGTTGGGACAACCACATTCGAAAGTGTGCTCAAATCCGTTTTATAATAATAATAAGCCACATCGGCTAGTGTTTTAGATATGCCATCACCATCATTATCACTAATACCACTACTTAAGGAACTGCTAGAATCGTTCCAAAATCCGTCGGTCATTAAAATCGCATAATTACTTTGGCAGGCTTCGACAATCGGGGTAGGTTTGCCAGAACCTGAGAGTTTATTAAAATAATATTGCCCTGTTCTATCTAATCCTATTCGTAAAGGCGTGTCTTCCTGTTTCCAAGTCATGGTCATTAACTGGTTTAAAATGGAATTGTTTTGTGCCGTGTAGTCAGTGACCCCTGCGGCGGGTGCTACGACAAAAAATGCATTATTAATCGTGTTAAACGAATATCTAAAGAAGGGATATTGTGTGATGACATAAGCAATCGCCCCTCTGGCTGCCAGTGAGCGGCGACGATTATACTGATACCAATTTGCAAAATCTTGTTGGGCTTGCCCAATGGTTTTACAGCCATCTGCGCCGGTACTGGTATAACTATAAGTGCCATTAAAAATGCTAGCGACTAAATCGGGAGAGCCTAATACATTATAACAAGCAGTGGTGTCGGTGAGTGTGGCTTGCAAAACAGTTGTTGGGTTGATAGACAACAAATTAGGATTATAGGTTGTAGATGATACTTTAATGATATTCGTGTTATCCATTTCAACGGTAACATGGCTATCCCACAAATCGACTTGTCCATTTGCGCCTGTGGTTGCATTAGTAAGAACGCCTCGCAAAGGACGTGTGCCCGAATAACCCTTATCATCTATCCACACTTCATATGTCCAACCACGCAGGTCGCGCGTTGAGGTATAACCTGTGACGCCTGAAACTGGATAGGAACGGGCGGCAGTTAGGCTGGCATTTGCGCACGCAACCCCCGTGGTACAATTATAAAGCCACGGGCTGTAAGAGATCGCTGGATTGTAATACATCTGATTTAAACCTGAGGAAACTGCGCGCCAATCTTTCACGCCTGCTTCAGGGCAAGCTTCGATTTCATTCACTATCCAGGTACTATCACAACCATTACCATTTAAATCGTTATAGACATTATTCGCATTTTTAAATATATAATTAAAATTTCTAAAGGCACCATTGCCGTAGCTGCGCAAGCCATTATCGCCTTCCCAGAAGGTACCGCAACTGGTGGTTAAGGAAGGTACGCCGGTGATGTTGCGATCGTATGCGCAAGCTTCCCAGTAGCCACCTTGCATAAATTCCCAATCCATTGAGCCGGAATCATCCAATTGAATGAACACATTCGGTGGTACGTTGCCGCCCAAGAAAATGGGGGTTTGACTTAAATTAAGTAAAGCACCCATGCAGTGGGGGGAGCTCAACCCAATGAGTAGTGTTGCAGAAAGTAGGGTTGTACTTTTCATTTTTACCACCTAGTTGTATTGGGTAGCATACATAGATTGAATAAAAGCGCGAGAGGTGCTTGTAGCGCCAGTTCCTCTTGCGGTTACGCGATAATAATAATATCCACGCCCTTTGCTAATGGCATCAGGTGAGAGTTCATACGGAACAAAAGAATATTCTTCCATCACATAAACTGGCTGTGATGCCACACCATATAGTGAACTTGAAAAGGGGACACCTTGGGTTTGCCACCACGAATCTGCTAATTGCACAAAATTCGTGGAAGCATTATAAGCCCATATTTTACAAGGAGGAGTAGAGCAAGTCGTCACGTTAGTGGTCGGGGTAACTTGTGTTCTTAACCAAGATTCTCCGTCAGCTAAGGCCGCTTCGGCTGCCACAAACGCATTTGAGGTGTCGCGAAAATTTTGTGTCATTCTTTCTGTTAGCGCACTATTTCCCATGGTGGAGATCCCAATCATGGTTAACACCAGCAAGAAAATTAATCCTGTGATAAGGACAACACCGTCTTGAGATTTTACAGTGGGTATGTGCTTCATCACCCTGTCCTCGTCATTAAATTACGTAACAATATTGTGAAGGTTAAAGGTGTTCTTAAGTAATTATCTGCTGCTGCAGGCGTAAACGATGTGCCAATAAGATAAAAAGTTTGCTGTTGTTTGAAGGGGTTAGATGGAGCATCAGATCGCATAAGCAAACATAAGCGTACGCTGACAACATCGGCCCAATTCAAAAAGGCATAGTTTGCTGGTACATATCTATCGGCACTATAATCACCATCCAAATCTTCGCCATAAAGCACTTGAAAATTTTCAACACCTGAAATAAGGATTTGAGTGTTGTTGGGAGTAGGAGAGTCGGCATTGAGCGCTTGGCATTGCAATTCGTAATTATTGGTCAACGAAAAAACATTGGTCGCAACGGTATTCGCATCAACGGCTACATTTAAGCAATCAAGCACGCTGCCATCGGGTGTGCCGGTACCATTGCCACTGCCTTGATAGCGAACTGTGAGCGTGTCGCTACCATTAATGCCTGCTCCATGTGTCCCAGATATATAAGGGTTTGCGCTCGTGAAAACATTGGTCATGGGGGTGAAATCACTTCGGACAGGAGGCTGAGAGCGATAGCCTGCTAATCGGATGATTCTCACTAAATAGTTTTCAACAAAACGGGCGTTTTCTTGCAATTGTGCAAGGCTGGTTGATAAATTATAGGTGGTTTTAGCATGTAAAAATATTTGTAATACACCGGCAAGTAAAATCAAACTGATAGTGATGGCAACAAAAATCTCTAATAAGGTAAATCCTCTTTGGTGTTTTGCTATTATGAGTACGTTATGTTTACGCACTACCTTGAATCCTTATTCATAATGAAAACGTCGTAATATAGTTGCGAGTGACACCTGGGCTATTGGCATCTTTACGTTCTGTCCACCAAATCTTAATTGCAAAAATCGGTTTGCCAGCAACGGCGACATTATTGTCACAACCCGTCGCAGCGGTAGTACCGTCATTGGGTGTGCTATCAACGCACACAACACCGCCCCCTGAAGGTAAAGAAGCAGCGATCAACGGATGCCAGGCGGTTGCTGGTGCGCCAGCGATATTGGCATACCACTCATAAAAATCATGCGCGGCCATTTGAGTTGCATCACATTGAGTGTTTGTTGCAACGCCTGAACCGTTTTTGCCAATACAATTTGGATTGCCTGTCGACGTTTTGGAAGGATTGTTGTAAGGACTGGTTGTCCCTAAATTACTTGCTGTTGGATTGGCACGCATTCTGTCGATCATATCATTGGCTAAAATAGCCGCCGTGGTTCGCAGTAGAGAGTCGCCGGTTAAACGCAACGATAATATTTGTAAACCAGCTAAACCTAGCAGTCCAATCGAAAAGATCACGAGGGCTACTAAAACTTCTAACAAAGTAAATCCCTTGCTTGTGATCCTTAAAGAACCCACTGTATGTTTATTCACGGTGGATACCATATATAAATAGTCAAAGATACTATTAGTTTACTGTCTAGAATTCATCTTGCACATATTATTTGATGAAAGGAGACTTATGGACAATTAGTAGCGGTTGCGCTTGGGCGTCCTGTGACAGAAATGGTCACAATCCGACCGGCATCGCCAGTGCAGCCTGTAGATTTAATTGTAAAGCTAACATTGCTACTTGCTGCGGTAGGGAAGCCGGTACTCGTATAAGTTGCAATCCCAACATTGGGAGCAACTGAAATAGTGGCGCTTTGATCAGTGATTCTTTCAACTTTGAGCAAAGGCGCTGTCGCTGTGTTCGATAAATTAGCACCTGCGGTCGGGTTCACAAAAATTAACCACCCTAAATTCCAAGCACTACCACAAGCAGCAAAACTTGAATTGGCTGTCGCACAAACGGAGACAGGCACGCCACGCTTGACGGCTTCTGTTCTTGCAAAATTTAAAGACGCTAACAAATTGTTACTCATCGAAGCGATAGAGTTATTTCTTATCATGGAAGTGAATTCTGGAATAGCCAAAAGCATCACAATGGCTAATATCGAAATAGTAACCATTAACTCGATGAGCGTAAAACCACGTTTGATGTGCATCATACTATTTTAATAGTGCAATTTACGCTAAGGAGCAAGGATGTTATTAGGCCATAGACTCTATTCTGGCGCGGCCACTGTCATAAATGACAATCTTTTGCGTGCTTGATTTATCTTTTACAAAAAGCGTGGCCCGCGAGCTGCGACCATCGGGACTAAAAGAAATCATCGGTTGATTTCGTGAATTTATTGAAATGTTTTCGGGTACTGAAAAAGTGCGAATCAGTGCATTTTTATTTTGATTGATGTAAAAAATGTGATACCCCTGTGACCAGTCACTACTGCAACCTTGTTCTTTTGATAAGCCGCAAATATAAACCAGCGTTTGACGTTTCACCGCTTCACTTTTTGCAAAGGCTAAACTGGACAGTAGTTGAGAGCAAGTACTTTGGGATTTTTGGCGCTCGATCAATGAAAAAAAATCAGATTGGCTTAACATGACAAGTGTGCTAACAATGGCGAGCACCATCAGAAGCTCAAAGAAGGTAAATCCTTTAAGCCTCTTCGTCATTGTCTAACTCAAGCTTTTTTAAGCGGTAGCGTAAGGTTCTAAAGCTTACCCCTAATAATTTGGCCGCTTTGGTTTTGTTGCCATGTGTTTTGGCAAGCGCATCTAAAATGGTTTGTTTTTGCACATCTAATAAATAATCATCCAAGGGTAATTTCTGATTTCTTTGATTATTTTCGATTTTTTTAGAGGGTAATTGTAAATCTTCTAATGAAATAATTTTGCCATCACTTAAGGTAAAGGCACGTTCAAGAATATTTTCAAGTTCACGTATATTGCCAGGAAAGGGGTAGAGCATCAGTGATTTGAGTGCCGCTTCTTCAATCGTCGGAACAGGTTTGTTATTCGCCAAGGCAATTTTAGCTAAAATATGATGCGTGAGTAAGGGAATATCGGTGAGTCGCTCTCTTAGGGTTGGCACGGCAAGCTCAATGACATTCAGGCGATAGAATAAATCTTGTCTAAACAAATGCTGCTGTACTAAAGCATGCAGATCTTTGTGGGTTGCACACAATATGCGCACATCCACACTGATTTCTGTCGTACTACCAATGGGTCTGATCGCTTTTTCCTGAATTGCACGCAATAATTTCACTTGCATGGACAAGGGGAGATCGGCAACTTCATCGAGAAATAAGGTTCCCTTGTTCGCTGCTTGAAAAAAACCAAGCTTATCATGCGTTGCGCCGGTAAAACTCCCCTTTAAATGGCCAAAAAATTCACTTTCCATGAGCTCTGCCGAAATAGCGCCACAGTTCACGGGAATAAAGGGGCCATCATTTCTTGGGCCACTTTGATGAATTATTTTAGCGACTAATTCTTTGCCGGTCCCTGAGGCACCACTGATGTAAATGGGGGCCTGACTTCGCGCTAATTTGGCAATTTTTTGCCGCATCGATTGAACCTCGATGGAATCACCAATAATAGCGTCTGTCGTGTGTTCAGGTACGTTGTTCATTTTCAATGCAACTAAAATGATGTCGCGCAAATTATTTAAATCAATCGGTTTAGAAATAAAATCAAAGGCCCCATATTTGAGTGCACGGATGGCGGTTTCCATATTGCCATGTGCTGTGATGACGGCAATGGGTAAGTTGGGATAGTTCTCTTGAACAAAAGCGACCAGATCTAAGCCATCGCCATCAGGTAAGCGCATATCGGTTAAGCATAGATTGATGGATTTGGTTTTGATAATTTCTTTTGCTTGGCTTAAATTATGAGCGCTCAATGTGTTGATGGACATTCTGTTTAACGTAATTTCAAGCAGTTTGCAGATATCTGGTTCATCATCAATTACAAGGGCTGTTGGTTGTGCCATGTTCCCTCCTGATTAGGTACGGTGATGCGAAACTGGCAACCCTCAACTACTGGCATATAGGTGAGTCTGGCACCATTCATTTCACTGAGTTCTTTAGCAATATATAAACCAAGACCTGAGCCCGTGTTTTCAGTGGTAAAAAAAGGTTCAAAAATGTGTCTAACTGCATTTTCAGGAATGCCTTCTCCTTTATCGATGATATCGATATAAATGGCTTCGGTATTATCGGGTGCTTTGATGCGCAGCTTTAGACTGGCAAAACCTGTTTTTCTCAAGCTATAGCGTAAACCATTCTCACATAAAATAATAAGAATTTGTGTTAACTGGCTGGGATCTGCAAAAATAGTGATGTTATCCTTGTCATATTCTAATGTGACCTGTGGGCGTGGAAATTGCGGAAAAACTTGCTCTTTAATAAATTGCTCAAGCCAAGGGATAAGTTTTATTTCTTGTGTTTTGGAGGGTTTTCTCCCAGATAACGACATCACGTTTTGAATGACCACATTCATTCTGTCACAAGAATCTTTAATCATTTTGACTAAATGCGCATCATCTTCTGATAAGTGTTGAGATTCAGCCACCAGTTGTGCTGCATGACTGGCTGCACCTAAAGGATTGCGTAATTCATGCGCAATGTTTGCCGTTAAATGCCCCAACGAAGCCAATTTAAGATTTTGAGCTTCTCTCGCTTCTTCGGTGGCATTGTAAATAAAAATTAATGTACCGACGGGAAGGGGCTTACCTAAAGGGTGAAAGGTTAGCCGGACTTGTGGGCCATTGGGTGCTATTTCCTGCGCTGTAAATTGTTTGCCTTGGCGTTGCCAGGCGATAAGACAATCTTTAAATAAGGCAGGAAGTGAATCAATATTAGTAAGGGGGAAGTCATGGGTCAGTCCCAGCAATTTTTTAGCTGCTTGGTTCATCAGCCGAATATGAAGATGATTATCAAGCACCAACACGCCGGCGTGCATCGCTGACACAATATAGGCATTTAATTGTTGAGAAGTCGCAAGCATTTGTGCTTGACTCTCAACAATAATTTGGCTTTTTCTGGCTCGCAAAGAAAGTAAATTAGTGAAAATAGAGGTGGCAAAGATACCAATACCCAAAAGGCCAACTTGGGTGTAAACACTAATGGGATTGTTTTGCACAATCACGGTGTAACTTTGTTCAAGCAGTAGTGCAATGACGGCAGTCGCTGCACTCAACAAAGAAAGCTTGCCCGGCACCAGCAAGCTATGTGCCGCAACGATCACGATCAGTAAAATTCCGATGCCGGTGATAAGGCCACCGCTAGCGTGCATTAACATCACGATAGCAATGATATCTATAAAAATCGGAGTATTAGCCTGCCAAGCGTAGTATTTTTTGGTGCTAACAGAGATCAATAAAATGAGCAGACTCAATAGGCAGTAGGAAAGGGAGATTTTTTGATAGAGCGCATCGTTAAATACGCCTAATAAGCTGATATCCACATCAAAGAGGATGACGGCTAAAAAACCCAACGAAAGAATGATGCGATAAAGATTAAATAATCTTAGCGCTTGCCAGTGGTAGCTTGATGTTTTGCCGATGGCTTGTTTTTGATGCAACGTTAAACCCATCCATGGGCCTAGGAACACTCATGAAATACTATAGCTTGGCGTGTTCTGGGCTACAATAAAATCTTTTCGCGCTCATAAAGGCTTGGTCTTGCGGAACAAAGGTGCGGCAATTTTCACATTGCACTAACTTTTCGCTTAAGTCTCTTACCTGGTTATCGTTTGCAGCGTGCGTATGTTGTTGAAGTGATGACATAAGCCATTTTGCTAAAAAATAGCGAAAAAGCTTTTTGGCACACCAAAATAGCGCGTAAATAATACAAAGAGTCATTAAAAATCGAATCATGGTGCCGTCTTTCCACTTTGCTGCAAGAACTGATTAGTGTACCACATAACTAATGTGTGGATTAAGTTTTTCAACAATTAATCGTTGCCTTAGCATACGCATTTTGTCTTAAAGCTGACCATGTTATAATTGTTACAATTTTTTGTCATCCCACTCTTTAGTATGAAAAGCCAAATGCCCGAATTTAAGAGACCCGAATCGGTGCTGGTCGTTGTGTATACACTAGATGGCCAAGTGCTTTTACTGCAACGAAATGATTGGCCAGATTTTTGGCAATCAGTGACAGGAAGCTTAGATATTGATGAAACGCCCTTGCAAGCAGCAAGGCGGGAACTCAAAGAAGAAACAGGGTTAGCCGCTCTTGAGGGTATGATGCAAGAGGTTGGGGAATCACACTGGTTTGATATTTACCCTGAGTTTTTACATCGTTATGCAAAAGGCGTAACGCAAAATTTAGAACATGTATTTTGTTTTGTATTAGATAAACCCACTGAAATAGCAATTAGCCAAGAGCATAAAAGCTGTTGTTGGGTAACTAAAGAAGAAGCATTGGCAATGATTATTTCGTCAACCAATAAAGACGCCATCCGAAAATATGTTCCTTAGGAGGAAAAATGGCAGGGCATAGTAAATGGGCAAACATTAAGCACCGCAAAGGTGCTCAAGATGCCAAACGCGGCAAAATTTTTACCAAATTAATCCGCGAAATTACCACCGCAGCAAAGCTAAGTTCAGACATTAATAACCCCAGGTTACGTATCGCAGTCGATAAAGCGCTAGCGCAAAATATGACGCGCGATACCATCGACAGAGCCATTAAACGCGGTATGGGCGGGGGCGATGAAACCAATTTAGAATCCATCCGTTATGAAGGCTATGGCCCAAATGGCGTTGCTGTCATGGTAGATTGCTTAACCGACAATCGTAATCGAACTGTCTCTGAAGTTCGCCATGCCTTTACCAAAATGGGTGGCAATTTAGGCACAGATGGATCAGTTTCTTATTTGTTTACTAAAATTGGTCAGATTTCATTTGATAGCAAAACCAACGAAGACAAACTGATGGAAGCGGCGATTGAAGCAGGCGCTGATGATGTCGTTAAACAAGATGACGGCAGTTTTCTCGTGAATACCACACCAGAAGCTTTCAGCGATGTGGTTGCGTCATTAAAAGCTAATGGTTTTACCCCAGAGAACGCTGAAGTGACGATGACGGCCTCAATGAACGTGACACTTGGTTTAGAAGACGCTACACAATTTATGAAAATGGTAGACATGCTTGAAGATCTGGATGATGTGCAAGAAGTCTATTCCAATGCAGATATTACAGAAGAAATTGGTCGTCAATTAGGATAATAGCGTGCCAACAAAAAGGATTTTGGGAATTGATCCGGGCTCAAGAATCACAGGATTTGGTATCATTGAGCTCAAAGACAACCACAAACCGGTTTGTCTGACGGGGGGCTGCGTTAGGCTAACCTCTACCGATATGCCCTCAAGACTTGCGAGATTATTTGCCGAAATTCAGGATATAGTGAAGCAATTTAAACCCACTGAATTAGCTATTGAGCAAGTCTTTGTGCAAAAGAATGTGGCCAGCGCCTTAAAGTTAGGTCAAGCACGTGGCGTGGCGATTGCGGCGGTAATGTCAGCGAGTATTCCCGTTTACGAATATGCAGCAAGACAAGTAAAGTTAGCTATAGTTGGTAAAGGCAATGCAGATAAAAGCCAAATCCAGCATATGATTCAAATTTTGTTGAATTTAACGCACTCTCCGCAGGCCGATGCGGCAGATGCTTTAGCTGTGGCTTTATGTCATAGTCATATGATGAGCTCGCCGTTAAGACTAGAGCCAAGCAGAAAAAGGCGTACCTCACGATCAAAAGCATGGACTAAATATGATAGGACAACTCCGCGGTAAGTTAATTGAAAAGCAGCCCCCCTTCTTAATGATAGATGTGGGCGGCATAGGCTATTTACTCCAGGCCCCTTTATCCACTTTTTTCAGTTTGCCTGAGATAGGGCAAGAACTCACTTTGCGAACCCATTTTATTGTGCGAGAAGACGCACATGTGTTGTATGGCTTTGTTACACAACAAGAATGCCGACTTTTCCAAGAAATTATCAAAATTAATGGGGTGGGGCCTAAAGTAGGATTAGCGATACTTTCTGGCTTATCACCGAATGAATTTGCACAAGTTGTGATGAATCAAGAAGTGGCGCGTTTGCAAAAATTACCAGGTATCGGCGCAAAAACAGCGCAACGCATTTTAGTTGAAATGCAGGATAAATTGGCCAAATTAGATCTGGGATTATCAAGCGCTCACACCGCGATGGTGCTCTCTAGAAAAGACAATTCTGATCCTGTCTCTGAGGCGATTGGCGCGTTAGTCTCATTAGGCTATAAACCCGCTGAGGCCACTAAAGCCGTTGCAAGAGTGCAAGATCAAACGCAAAGCTGTGAGCATATTATCAAAGAAGCGTTACAAGGATTGGCTAAAGTATGACAAGTGAAGTCACCGATCGCGTTGTTTCCACAACGGGTAACCACGTTGAATCCATGTCGGAAGCTGTTATTCGGCCACAGCGATTAACAGATTACACCGGGCAAAGCGCCGCTTGCGAACAATTACAGATTTTTATACAAGCGACAAAGCAGCGTCAAGAATCCATGGATCATCTGCTGATTTTTGGTCCGCCAGGTTTAGGCAAAACCACTTTGGCGAATATTGTGGCTAATGAACTGGGTGTCAATATTAAGCAAACCTCAGGCCCTGTGATTGAAAGAGCGGGCGATTTAGCGGCGATTTTAACCAACTTGCAAGCAGGGGACGTGCTGTTTATCGATGAAATTCATCGGTTATCACCGATTGTAGAAGAAGTGCTTTATCCAGCAATGGAAGATTTCCAAAT
>CAZSGE010000077.1:0-11546 GCA_964606325.1 Uncultured Candidatus Berkiella sp. | reverse complement strand
TTAACGGTTAACAAACAAAGACATTACAATTTCCCTCCACTCAATATAGGTACTTGTGTTGTTTTTCGTGTTTTTGAGAAGGTTAGCTATGTCCTAGTGATGGATGCCATTAGACCAATATATTTGCTTGATGAGGTCGGCAGGACATAAGATAGCCCGTTTTGAAGGTCTGACTTAGTTTGTTATTCCTGTTATATGTAGTTTTATGGACCCAAACAGCGTGACGACACGACAATCCAATAATGAACTTAGCCTTTGGTTGGTCCTAAGACGAATCATGGGATTTGGGCCGCGCCGTTTTGCTGAGCTGCTGGGCGTAGAGGAAAGTTTGTCGAATTGCTTTAATGGCAGCGAACCTAGAAGCCATTTTATTCAATGGTGCCAACAAAAGGGTTTGAATAAAATTACCTTAGACTGGAAAGGCGTAGAGAAAGATTTAGCATGGGCACAAAACCCATCTCATCACATTGTGACCTTTCAAGATGAAGCTTATCCAGAGCAACTAAAACAAATTCCCCAATTTCCCCCAGTGTTGTTTATCAAAGGTAATCTCGATTTACTCAAGACACAGCAAATGGCCATAGTAGGCACACGCAATCCTTCTCAAGAAGGACAAAAGAATGCTTATGCTTTTGCATCACAGCTTGCCCAAGTGGGTTTTACCATTACCAGTGGGCTCGCTTTAGGCATTGATGGTGCGAGTCATGAGGGAGCCTTAAGCAAGAATGGACACACCATAGCTGTATTAGGTAATGGTCTAGATACCATTTACCCCGCTAAGCATCATACCCTTGGATCGAAAATCAGTGAAAGAGGCGCCTTAGTGTCTGAGTTTCCTGTTGGTACCCCTGCTAAAAAAGAAAATTTTCCGCAGCGAAATCGTATTATTAGCGGGCTATCTATGGGGGTGCTGGTTGTGGAATCAGCATTAAAGAGTGGCTCTTTGATAACTGCCAACTATGCTTTGGATCAAGGGAGAGAGATTTTTGCGCTCCCTGGCTCTATACACAATCCGATGGCTAAAGGATGTCACCAGTTGATACGCCAAGGGGCAAAATGTGTCGAAAGCATCGAACATATCATCGAAGAGTTTCCACATTGCTCAAACCAAGTATTTCAACCAAACAAGGAGAGTTTGAACGACGCTTCTCTTATACAGCAATCCCAATTAAAGGAGGAGTTACCTTCACAGAACAAGCAGTTCTTAGCGCACATATCGGACGTGTGCACTCCAATAGATACTGTGGTGGATAGGACTGGATTAACCGTAACGGAAGTTTCCCAGATGTTATTGCAGCTTGAAATAGAAGGAAGGGTTACTTGCGTACCAGGCGGTTACATCCGTGTTGGAACAGGGGTAGATAAATTATGAAAGAGAATGCCGTAGATGTTCTTATGTTTCTATTTGATAACTACCTGAGTTTAGAAGAAGGTATGCCAACTGATGAAATAACTTTGGCCTGTGAATTGGAAGAAGCAGGTTTTGAAACAAATAATATTAACAAGGCATTTGATTGGCTGGGGGAGCTTGCTGATATTAAACAAGCGGACTTAGCCGTTGTGCAATTTTCAAGCAAGGCGATACGGGTGTATCTGCCCCAAGAGCAACTTAAGTTGGATGTCTCATGCCAAGGCTTTTTACATCAGCTTGAAAATATGGGATTAATTAATAGTGCCTCGCGAGAAATGATCATCGATAGAGCGATGGCTATTGATTGCCAAACTTTAAGTTTGACCCAGTTTAAACGTATTGTAGGCTTAGTGATGCTTAACAGCCCCAAGCAGGGTGAATTACACGCTTGGATAGAAGACTTAATTTATGATGAGTCCGAAGCGATATTGCATTAAGGACTTAACAGTGGAGTATTCTCAATGACAAATCGATTGGTGGTGGTTGAATCGCCAGCCAAAGCCAAGACTATTAAAAAATACTTGGGCAAAGGCTATTCGGTGATGGCTTCTTATGGTCACGTGCGTGACCTTTTACCAAAAGAAGGCGCAGTAGATCCGAGTAATGACTTTGCCATGAAGTATGTCGTCATTGATAAAAATGCGAATCACGTTAAATCTATTGCAGATATGTTGAAAAAAAATGATGAACTTTTGCTCGCGACTGACCCTGATAGAGAAGGTGAAGCGATTGCTTTTCATTTAAGCGAATTGATGCAGGAAAAGGGATTGCTTAAAAACAAACCGGTTCGTCGCGTCGTTTTTCATGAAATTACCAAAACAGCTATCTTAGAAGCAATTAACCATTCCCGTGATTTATCGATGGATCTGGTGAATGCGCAGCAAGCTCGTCGAGCTTTAGATTATTTAGTGGGTTTTAATTTGTCGCCCCTTTTATGGCGAAAAGTGAGACCTGGGTTATCTGCAGGCCGAGTACAAAGTCCAGCTCTTCGGATGATTGTTGAAAGAGAGCTTGAAATTGAGAGCTTTGAGGCTAAAGAATATTGGACCATTGAAGCACACCTTGAAAAGCAAAAGCAGGCTTTTTCAGCCAAGTTGGTCGAGTTAAATGGCGAAAAGCTAAAACAATTTTCTATCACGGATGAAGCAACCGCAAGCAAAGCGGTCAGTGACTTGCAGCGTGATGGTAAAGGCAAGCTCACGGTTAAACATATCGAGAAAAAGAAACGCAAACGTAATCCTTCGGCACCCTTTACGACCTCAACCTTACAACAGGAAGCGTCGCGCAAACTGGGTTTTGGTGCTCAACGCACCATGCGGATTGCACAGCAGTTATATGAAGGTATTGATATTGGTGAAGGCGCAGTGGGTCTTATCACCTATATGCGTACTGACTCGGTGAATTTGGCGCAAGTTGCTTTAGAAGAACTCAGAGAAGTGATTGCCACACGCTATGGCAAAGATGCATTACCAGATACGCCGCATACCTATAAAACCAAAGCAAAAAATGCGCAAGAAGCACATGAAGCGATCCGCCCAACCTCTGCGGCGATTTTCCCAGATGATATTAAGCATGCTTTAAGTGCCGATCAATACAAGCTTTATAATTTGATTTGGAAGCGAACTATCGCTTGCCAAATGATCCCTGCGACAATTGATACTGTTGCGGTAGATTTTGAATGCGGATCAAATCACATCTTTCGTGCCAATGGTTCCATTGTTTCAGAGGCAGGTTTCTTACAAGTATATGAAGAAGGCCTCGACGATGCGAAAAAAGAAAAAGATGGTGAAGGCAAAATGCTGCCCCCTCTTAAGGAAGGCGATGTATTGCCTATTAAAGAAATACAACCGCATCAACATTTTACCGAGCCACCACCACGCTATTCTGAAGCAACTCTTGTTAAAACGTTAGAAGAATATGGCATTGGGCGCCCCTCCACTTATGCAACAATTATTGGCACTTTGCAGCAGCGCGAATATGCTGTACTTGAAAATAAACGTTTTCATCCGACCGATGTTGGGCGCGTGGTCAATCGCTTTTTAACTACCTATTTTACCAAATACGTGGATTATGGTTTTACAGCAGGCCTTGAAGATGAGCTTGACCAAGTTTCCCTTGGTGAAAAAGAATGGCGACCATTATTAAAAGAATTTTGGAGTCCCTTTATAACGCTGGTGAAAGAAATTCAAGATAACGTACAGCGCAAAGACGTGACCCAAGAGGCGATTGAAGAAAAATGTCCACAATGTGGTTCTGCGCTTTCAATTCGTTTAGGGCGTCGTGGCCGTTTTATTGGTTGTACTACCTATCCAGAATGTGATTACACCAGAAGCTTGGATGATAAAGCGGGTAGCGAAGCCGCTGCCGCAGAGTTAATTGAAGGGCGCACCTGTCCAGACGATGGCGCCGCTTTGCAGATCAAAAAAGGAAAATACGGCAAATTTATTGGCTGTAGCAATTATCCTAGTTGTAAATTTATCGAACCCTTAGAAAAGCCAGAAGACACAGGCGTTGAATGTCCAAGCTGTCATAAGGGCAATATTCTCAAACGTAAATCACGCCAAGGAAAAGTGTTCTTTTCTTGTGTGCGCTACCCAGATTGTAAATATGCGCTGTGGTACACGCCACTCGCTAAGCCTTGTCCGCTTTGTGAATGGCCGATTACCTCTGTGAAAACCACAAAGCGTAATGGCACCGAACGTGTGTGCCCGCAAAAAGATTGTAAGTTCTCAGAGCCTTATGATTTAGAAACGGAAACTGAGCCTGAGCCAGAAAGTACTTAAATGGCGCTTTGCTTTATAGTTTCCCTTTCTTCGGGCCTCTTTCCCTCGCAGATGGGGTATCCAGCATTACAGTTGCTATTTACCCGTGGCGGTTTCAGCATGCCCTTAAGGAAAGAGGCTATTGTCCTCTTGTCAAGTAAAGTTGACACTAGCGCTAGTGTCTAATAAACTTGACGGTAGTGTAACATAAACAAGACAATGCTGAAAAATGTTATCAGATCAGTCACTTACAGAGATACTAGCTGATTGGAGCTTTTGGAAAAGCGCACCAGGAGTGGGTATCAGCAGACAGGTTGAGCTTCCAGGTCGTCTTCATGATGATTTGGTGTTGATTATTCAGGGGGTTCGTCGTAGTGGTAAATCCACATTACTCACGCAATTGCCCAAAAAATATAAATTACCTTTAAAGCAATGCTACTTTTGCAACTTTGAAGATCCAAGGCTAATGAATGAACTTGAATATACCCTGCTTAGCCGTATCATTAAACTTGCTAGAAAAGAAATCCCATCAGATAAACCCTGTTATTTTTTCTTCGATGAAATTCAAAATGTACAGGGGTGGGAAAAGTGGGTGCATGCTCAGCTTGAAAGACCTGCTAAAAATTACTTTATTGTGACAGGCTCAAACTCATGTTTATTAAGCGGTGAATTTGCCACCGCTTTAACAGGGCGCCATATATCGTTAGAATTATATCCTTTTTCCTTTTCAGAATATAAAAAGGTATTTCCTGAACATACTCTAGAAAATTATGTGTTAGCGGGAGGTTTCCCAAGACCCTTAACGTTTGAAAAACCACATCAATTATTACAAGAGTACTTTAATGATATAATTTTAAGAGATGTGCTTAAGCGAGTTCATTCTCGCTCTCCTGATTCCATTAAGCAAGTAGCAAAAATGGCTTTTGAGAGCTGTGGCTCAGAGCTCAGTTTCAGAAAGATAGCGGCGGTTACGGATTTAACCGTTGATACTGTAAAAGCTTATTTAGAAGCTTGTGAACAAGCATATCTTTTATTCTCATGCCCATTTTTTGCATTTTCTGAAAAAAAGCAAATGGCGAAACAAAAGAAATATTATCCCATTGATCCCGGGTTAAGACATGCCATAGTCAGCACCAACAGTACAGACTTTGGAAAAAGTTTAGAATTACTAGCCTTTTTAAGCTTAAAGCAAACACATGAGAAAGTGTATTATTGGCAAGAAATACATCGTGGTGAAGTTGATTTTGTCGCCGTAAAAGGGCAATCGATAACACCCTATCAAATTACTTGGGAAAAGCCCAATGCTCGTCATGAAAAAGCGTTGAAGCATTTTTATGAAACTTTCCCTGGTGCCAATGAAGCTGTATTTATAACAAAAGATAATGCTGAAAAATATTTATAGGAAAAAACCAAAGTCTAATATTTCTTGCGAGAGCGCTTTTTTACGCTGTCGGAAATGAGATCATTCTTAGCATAATATTGTGCCTGTTCTTGTATAAAGGGCCTTAGTTTAAAATTAATCTGGATTCTATTTTTTAATATAGGATCTTGTGCCAGTAATTTTTCAACGCCAGCCCAACGCGCACATAATTTTGTTAATGCCTCTATGGAGAAATCATCGCGCATTTCTAGATTGCTTAAAATCAATTGCGCATAAGTTAAGCTATGCTGCGCAATATCCTTTAGGTGATAAATGTTTAATTTTTTGTAGAGCGTGGGATCATTTAAAATAATTAACCCAGCTTTCTCTGAAAATAAGCATAAATCTTTTAGATCATCTGGGTAAAGCATATCTTTTAAAGGCGAGATTAATAACGCTAATATTGCTGGAAGAGTTCTGTTGTTTTTTGAAATTTCATCAAAACGAATTGAGCTTGGAAAGCCTTGTGTTACAAGGCTGTGCTGTAATATTAACACATCAAAATCTTCATCCGTTGCAGTTTCGTCAGCCACTAAAGCCTGCATTTGGGGGCTTAGATACATTTTTTGCTCTTGAGGAGTCATCTCTAGCTGTGGCAGTGTTGAGAGATAATCGCCTTTGCTATACATAGTCGCCCGTAATGCGGGGTGTGCGAATTGAATGGTAAAAAAATGGGCTTCATTCAAAGTAAATAACGGCCTGTTTGCGAGAATGTGTTGTGCTATAGGTAATTGTGCAATAGCTATTGAAGTCACCTGTTCTTGAGATAGTTTGCCAAACCAGCGTTGATTTGCAAATATATATTGAGCAAAAAATAAATATTGCTGCGCAAGCGCTGTTAGATTGTTATCAGTTAATCTTGCCAATAAGTCGCTGTCTTTGCACAGGGCTTGCATAAAAGAGAGGTTAGTTAGAGCAATGTTTGTTAAATTTTGGCCTGAAAGCTTGTTAGAGAGATTTTTGTTTTTAATGATGCGCTGGGCCAATTCAGGATAATTTAGCGCAAATATATTTAATTCATTTGCCGTTAAACAATAGCTTAGATCGTCCTCAAAAAAACGATATACAATATCTACAACTAAACCTGGCTTATGTCCGTCACGAAGATATCTATGTACATTGAATAATATTCCGCGCAAAGCTTTAGCATTCATCTTTTCTGATTTGAGGAACAAAAAGGCCGCTTCAATATGATTGACACACAGCTTGCCTAAGTCAAATTCGCTTAATTTGTTAAATAAATCAGGCATAAGCAATATATACATGGCAGTGCTCGGATGTTGCCCAAGTAAAGCCAAATCATGGCTGCAAAGAGAAGATATCCTTGTTGGCGTTAATTGTGATAAAAATTCTGTTGCAAGTTCAAGGTGATACCCTCTTAAATCACAAGCGTCTGAAACACGAATTTTTCTTGCTAATGCTTGTGTTGTTAAAATATGCCTCGCCGTTTCGATACTCTGCTTGCCAACTAAGCATAACTCTTCGCTATTGAGCATCGGTAAAATGGATTTAAGTAGAAGAGGATGCTTGCTGGTAATGATAAGGAGTTCTTTATAAGGAATTTTATTTAACAACGTTGTATTTTTTAAGATGTTCAAGCTGTCATCACTTGTTTGACATGATGCCATTAAACTTTGCAAGGAAGGTTGATGATTATGTAGCTGCGATAGCCATTTCTTATTGATAAACTTCACAGATTGTTCATCTATAAACGAATATGCAGGTAAAAATGAGGCAACTACGCCTATTAATTCCGGTAAGAGCTCAGCAAAAGGACTCTCTTGAATAGATTGTTTTTCGTTGCGAGAAGAAAGGGTTGCGCCACGTTTCATCATAAACCTCTTAAGTGTATTTGCTTTAGAGGTTAGCAAATCAGCTAACATGAAAGATATCACACTAAATAGGATGTTTAAGATCTATGTGCAAAGGTGGTGTATTTAACGATCAAGCTGAGGATGACATGCGATTCAATGCCTAATAGATCGTCGAAAAGCAAGCCAATGGTGGTTTGCAAGTCAGATTTCTTGTACGAAAAATTTAAAAAACGGTATACTTGCAGCCCTTAATCATTTAAAGAGAGCGCCTTGCCATGACGAAGCCTTTTGTAGCCATCTTGATGGGATCAGACAGTGATTTGCCTGTAATGCAATTAACTACACAGGTTTTAGCGCAATTTCAAATCCCCTTCGAAATGAAAGTTTCTTCTGCGCACCGCACACCTGAGCGTACTCTGGCTTATGTCAAAGATGCTGAGAGTCGAGGTTGTGAAGTTTTTATTTGTGCAGCAGGCATGGCAGCGCATTTAGCAGGCACCGTCGCAGCGCATACAGTCAAGCCTGTGATTGGGGTTCCGCTAGAAGGAAGTTTGCAAGGCATGGATTCTTTATTGTCTACCGTGCAAATGCCAGCAGGGATCCCGGTTGGTTGTGTTGCCATTGGTAAAGCCGGCGCTCAAAATGCCGCTTTTTTAAGTGCACAAATATTAGCACTCAAAGATGCTGCGTTGGCTATCCGTTTGAAAGAGCAACGCATTGAGAATGCAAATAAAATTGCGCAAAAAGATGAAGCGTTGCAAGAAAAATTAAAGCAGGCCGCTGTTTAATGACAAAATTGTTGTCGGTAGCGCAAGGTGTAGCAGCACTCAAGAAAGGTCAAATTATCGCCTATCCAACCGAAGCGGTTTTTGGCTTGGGGTGTTGCCCTCAAAATAATGATGCCCTTGGCGCGTTGGTGAAGCTAAAAGAACGCAGCACCCAAAAGGGTATGATTATTATTGCCAGCCGCTTTGAACAACTTTTGCCTTATATTGATTTGCAAAGCGTTCCGTTAGAAAATTTAAAACAAATTGAGCAATCTTGGCCAGGCCCGTTTACCTGGGTTTTTCCTGCCTCTAAAGATCTTAACAGTTTGGTTACTGGACAATTTACAACAGTCGCGGTGAGAGTCACTGCGCATCCAGAAGCAAGAGCTTTGAGTGAAGCTTTTGGTGCTTTTATTTCAACGAGCGCTAATATCTCAAGTAATGAGCCTTTAAAAAAAGATCATGAAGTGGCTGCTCTTTTTCAAGACGCCATTGCAGGCGTGGTGCAAGGAGAAGTGGGAGCGCTCTCTAAACCGACGACAATTATTGATGCTATCACGGGTAAGGTTTATCGCGAATGAAACAACAAACCGCTTTTGTTAAAGAGTATTTATTAAATCAGCAAGAAAGTTTAATACAATCCTTGCAGGTTTTTGAAAGTAAAACTTTTTTGGTCGACAAGTGGACGCGCCCGCAAAGCGAAACAGGCATTAGCGGCAGCGGCATTACGTGTTTGTTGCGCCATGGGGATGTCTTTGAAAGTGCAGGGGTGAATTTTTCCCATGTCACAGGTAACAGTATGCCTCCCTCTGCCACGGCGCATCGTCCAGAGCTAGCAGGAAGACGTTTTGAAGCTTTGGGAATATCATCCGTTATTCATCCACAAAACCCACATTGCCCAACAGCACATTTGAATGTGCGTTTTTTTATAGCGCACAAAGAAAACGAAGCGCCTATTTGGTGGTTTGGAGGCGGTTTTGATTTAACCCCTTATTACCCTTATGAAGAAGATGCCATTTATTGGCATACCATTGCCAAAAAAGCCTGCCAACCGTTTGGCGAAAGTATTTATCCTAAATATAAAAAATGGGCAGATGACTATTTCTTCTTGCCTCACCGACAAGAAACGCGCGGTATTGGTGGTTTATTTTTTGATGATTTAAATACTGCTACCTGGGGATGGGATTTTGAAGAGTGTTTTGCCTTTATGCAAAGCGTAGGCACACATTTTTGGCCCGCTTACGGGCCTATAATACAAAATCGCTTTCAACAACCCTTTACGCCGGCGATGCGAGAGTTTCAGTTGTATCGGCGTGGTCGATATGTTGAATTTAATTTGGTCTATGATAGGGGCACGTTGTTTGGTTTGCAGTCAGGTGGGCGCACGGAATCTATTTTAATGTCGCTGCCACCCAAAGTGAGCTGGGAATATCAATGGGAGCCGCAGCCTAAATCACCAGAAGCAAAACTCTATGATAAGTTTTTAAAACCTCAAGAATGGGTGTAGCTACTGCTAATAAATGACACTGTAGCGTAATTATACTTTATTCTCCAAACTTACTTGTGTTAGCATCCTGCCTACCATATGTCGGCTAGGAATCACCGTATGTCCGTACCAGGTCCGAAAAAAGATATAAAATCTCTTGCTCAGCCTTTGCTTGATGCTATTGCACCAGATTGTGCTACTAACCTACTCGAGCTTGCTGCCAATCGTGAAGCAAGACAAGTTGACCCACGTGTTGCTGTCGTTACACCCATGGGTTGGCAAAATAATTTCTTTGAAACCAAAATTCGCTCAGCGTTAGACATTGATGCTTTAACGTTGAATGGCGCCTGGGATGATAATGTCACCAAAGCAACTCAAGTAATCGATATTTTTGAATATATCTGTAATGTGAACAATCCTCCTCCGACGGAGCTAACACAAACCATTAAAAGCTTGCTTGATAAAGCACCAGAATATATTCAAGAGCTTCATGTGAGTGTTCAATCGCAATTTGATGATCCCAACAAACTAGATAATGATCCTTTCAAAGCCTTTGTCGCTTATGGTCGCATGGTTCATATTGTGCTGAGTTTTAATGCCATCACATTGCTTGATCAATTTACTGCTAAAGATTATGCGCAGCTCAATCAATATCTCATGGCTAAAGGTTATGAGGCGACAAGTCAACAATTAAAAGAAACATTACAAGAATACATTTTGAGCCAATGTTCTTTTAGCACACAAGATCGTATTCATTTTCGACTGTTAAAAGCTGCTAACAATCATCAGCGACTGAATGGGTTTTTTGAGAACACAGATCATAGTCAATACTATGGCGGCAGGGCTTTTGATGCAAAGGATCAAAATATTGAATTGGCTTTGAAAGGGCTTAATCGCTATCCGGCCACCCTGTGGCAAGGATTCAGTAGTTTATATCGCACGAGCAAGAGTATTGCCGCCAAAGCGGCCCTTTTTCCGCTTGTTAAAATTCAACAATGCCGACGGTTTGCACATGAATGGTTAGGGTTGCAACTACTTTCTGTGCAGGCAAGTTACCAAGAAGTACCCATAGTGGGTTCTGCGATTAGCATTTTAAAAAGATTTTCGCCTTATATGGATGTTGCGGGCTTGGGGGCGTATGAGCTCTATCAACTGTTGATGGCGGATGAGAAATCAAGAGGGACGTTACTGAATGCCTTATCCCCAATGGCGGCTTATCTTGCAATGGGGGCCTTGGTGATAGCGACGGGGTATGCTGCTATCAATGACACGAGCAAAGTAGCGAGTGCGGTAGTGGGCGCCGTTAGACGCCATCACTTGCTAGGTGATGACATGATAAAAGTGATAGTTGAAGAAAACATGGCTGACTTTACGGCATGGCTATCACAAGAAAAGGTCGATGAGCTTGGACTCAAGATTTTTGAAGAAGCTATTGTGCTTCCTTTGGAAGTGACGGCGATCTTATCACAACATCAACAAGACAAAGTTTACAAAGAAATTGCGCGGTTGCGTTGGCAGCTTAGTCGTCAATTTTTTCCACAATTTGGGACGCCCGAAATATTCGTGATCCCAGATAGTGTGGAGCAGCAGGTGGGGCAGGTGCTTTACCTGCCCTCTCGCGGCCCCAGACGAGCCGGAGAACAAGATTTGTGTGAAGCTTTGATGAATCTCAAATTGGAAGCCTCCCGCGCGCCCCATCCCCCTAGATTCAACTAGCGGGGCCAGTCGATACCCCGCCCATTTTGGGTGGGGTAAAAATTATTTTCAATTCTAAGTTGACAGCCATCCCAAAAACGATAGAATGGGCGACCTTGCATTGAGCAAGTCGTTCTTTAACAAATTGAAACCATGTTATTTGTGTGGGTGTTTCGAGAGAAACAGCCAAG
>CAZSGE010000076.1:0-12092 GCA_964606325.1 Uncultured Candidatus Berkiella sp. | reverse complement strand
TAGATTTATGACTTTCGTCTCTTCTGATTAATGTTAATTTATTTTTAGGCAAAGAGTAATTAAAGTATAGTGTATATTGAGAGTTTAAAAATTCTTCTTTAACAAATAGTGTTATATTAAGATTTAAGTTAGATGGATTTTCTGTTTCTACATCGTAGGGAACATTTCGCCATTTATTTCTAATTCTTTTAGAATGTCTTTAATGGTCGGCAAACCGAATTTATCATTTACAAAATCTTTAGGATCAACCTTGCGAAGGAATTCACTATTACCAATTAATTTATCAATTGGACATTGTGATTTGGCTATAATGTTTTCAATTACAGGGTAAGCTTCAGGGTGAACACTGGAAGCATCAAGTGGGTTATCGCCATTGGTAATGCGTAAAAAGCCAGCGGCTTGTTCAAACGCTTTTTCGCCAAGACGAGGTACTTTTTTCAGCGCAGGTCGATTTTTAAACGGACCATTCTTTTCGCGAAACTCGATAATGTTATTGGCAATTTGTTGGTTTAACCCTGCAATATGCGTCAATAATGGGGCTGAAGCCATATTTACATCAACACCTACCGCGTTCACCGCATCTTCTACAACGGCATCGAGGGTACGCGCTAACACAGTTTGATTCACATCATGCTGATACTGACCCACACCAATGGCTTTGGGTTCTATCTTCACTAATTCAGCAAGTGGATCTTGTACACGTCTTGCGATAGACACAGCACCCCGCAAAGATACATCCAGATGTGGAAATTCTTGGCTGGCTAATTCTGATGCAGAATAAACAGAAGCGCCAGCTTCAGAAGTAACGACTTTAGTGAGTTTGAGCTCAGGGCTCAACTTCATTAATTCCTCGACTAATTTTTCTGTTTCACGAGAAGCCGTGCCATTGCCGATGCTAATGAGTTTTACATCATGTTGCATGATCAACACTTTAAGCTTGGCCATCGACTCTTCCCATTTTTTATGAGGTACATGGGGATAAATCGTATCAGTTGCAAGAAGTTTTCCAGTGTTGTCAACCACGGCCACTTTGACGCCAGTTCTTAACCCGGGATCTAAACCAAGGGTGGTAATATGGCCTGCAGGTGCTGCCATCAGCAAATCATGTAAATTGCATTTGAAGACTTGTATCGCCTCTTCTTCTGCAGCATCGCGTAAAATACCTAACAATTCAGTTTCCATGTGTGGCTGAATTTTAATGCGCCAGGTCCATTTAACGACTTCTTGTAACCAGGCATCTGCCGCACGATTTTTATTTGTAATGGAAAAATGTTGTGCAATCATGGATTGCACTAAACTTTCGTTGGGATTTTCTAGCTCTTCTGGTAGCACTAAAGCAAGTTGCAACATGCCTTCTTTACGTCCGCGTAGCATGGCTAAGCAGCGATGGGAGGGGACCTTGTTCCAAGGTTCCATATGATCAAAGTAATCTTGGAATTTTTGGGCTTCACCTTGTTTTTCAGGAACAACTTTGCTTTGTAGGTGCGCTTTGTCTTGTAGATAAGTTCTAATTTTGCCAAGTAATTGTGCATCTTCAGCAAACTGTTCCATTAAAATATAGCGAGCGCCTTCGAGTGCTGCCTTCACATCAGCAACGCCTTTTTCAGCATCAACGTAGGCAAGCGCTGCGGTCTCAGGATTAAGCGTAGGATCACTCATTAACGCATCGCTTAAAGGTTGTAAGCCTGCTTCAATTGCAATTTGCCCCTTGGTGCGGCGCTTTGGTTTGTAAGGGCGATACAAATCTTCCAAGCGAATTTTAGTATCAGCTGCCAAAATATCGGCTTGTAATTCGGGGGTGAGTTTATTTTGTTCTTCAATGCTTTTTAAAATGGTGACGCGGCGTTCTTCAAGCTCACGAATGTAAATAAGTCTTTCTTGTAGAAGACGTAATTGGACGTCATCAAGACCATTGGTTGCTTCTTTGCGGTAACGAGCAATAAAGGGAACTGTGGCGCCTTCATCTAAAAGCAAGACAGCTGCCTTTACTTGGCTAGGTGCAACGTTCAGTTCAGTAGCAATGCGCTCTTCTATTGTGAGCATAGGACTTCCTATTCAATGGTTGATAAAATCTAACGGAAAATGGGCTAGCATAAGAAAATTCTGACAGCCAGACAACAGTTATTTATTGTACCGCTGATCTGACCAAATTTTAATCAATTTAGCCATGGCTTTGGTGATTTGCAATAATTCATCAATAGAGATGTTAAGCGCCGGGGTTGTATACACAATATCGCCAAAGGGGCGACACCATACACCTTCATCAATAAAGCGGTGCTTAAACCAATTTAAATCGCTATCTAAATGCCGTTCAAGTTGCACGGTGCCGATAGCACCTTTGACGCGCACCTCTTTGACGCCATGAACATCTTGTAAGGGTAGCAGTTCACTTTTTAAGATCCCTTCGATATCGGCGACTTGGGCAAGGCGCGGCTCTTGTTCAAATAAATCCAAAGAGGCATTTGCGCAAGCACAGGCTAATGCATTGCCCATAAATGTTGTGCCATGCATCAGTGCTTTGGAGAAATCAGTATCCAAAAAGGCATCATACACTTTCTTATTTGCAATGGTGGCTGCTAAGGGGATTGTCCCGGCAGTCAATGCTTTTGATAGACAAATAATATCAGGTTCAACATGCGCTTGTTCGATAGCAAACATGCTGCCTGTTCTGCCAAAACCCGTGAAGATTTCATCTACAATAACCAGCACGTGATATTTTTGACAAAGCGTAATAAGTGCATTTAAATCTTTACTCTCAACCATTTTCATGCCGCCAGCACCTTGCACTAATGGCTCGATGATCATCCCCGCAATGGTTGTTTGATGCTGCAAAAGCCACGCTTCAAAAGCAGCTAATTCAATTTCATTTTGAGGTATCTTTTGTATTAATTGTTTAGGTAGTAAATGTGCCAGCGGTGGATGAATACCATCTTGAGGATCTGATACCGACATGGTGAAAAAAGTATCGCCATGATAACCATGTTCAAAATAGATAAATTGTTGTCTTTGATTTTCGCCCTTGTTTATCCAGTATTGAAGCGCCATTTTCATGGCAACTTCTACGGCAACAGAGCCAGACTCACTATAAAAAACATACTCTAGTGAGGGTGGTAAGAGGTTTGCTAATCGAGAAGCGAGGCTGATTGCTTGCTCATGAATTAAGCCACCCAGCATCACATGCATGAGTTTAGTGCTTTGCTTTTGCAGTGCTTGCAATAGATGCGGATGATTATAGCCATGGCAGCTTGTCCACCAAGAGGCCACACCATCGACTAAACGGCGTCCGTCTTTTAATGTCAGGACAGAGCCCTGTGTTGCGCTTACTTCAAAGGGAGAGTGTATGGTTTGCATTTGGGCGTAGGGCAGCCACACGGTAGCATTTTGCGTCATGGTTTTGTACCATCTCGAATTTTTGCGGGATCATACCATAATGGCTGGGATCTTCATTAGCGCCACGGGCACAGGTATTGGTAAAACCTACCTTACCGAACAATTATTACGCTTTGATAGCGCTCATGAGCAATGTTTAACCGCTAGTAAGCCTATTATTTCTGGCTGGCCTCAAAATAAAGAAGATATTCAACATACTGATACCGGCATTATCTTGCGTGCGCAACAGCTGCCCTTAACAGATGAGCATATACAGGACTGTTCGCCTTGGCGCTATCGCGCTCCTTTGACCCCTAGCATGGCGGCTAAAAAAGAGGGTAATCCAATTGATGACAGCGCACTAGTTTCACATTGTCGACAAAAGATAGCCCTCGCAGTAAAAAATCACAAAATTCATTTGTTAGAAGGCGTGGGTGGTATCATGGCACCAATCTCATCACAGATGACTTGCTTGTCTTGGCTTAAGCAACTTGATTGTGCCTGTATCTTAGTAACAGGCTCTTACTTAGGTGCCCTCAGTCATACCTTGACGGCACTGGCTGCTTTAGCAAATCAACAAATCCCGGTAAAGGCAGTGGTCGTCAGTGAGACTCCAAATAGTACCGTGTCATTAGAAGACACAGTTGAAGCATTAGCTCATTGGGCGACCCCCTTACCTGTCTTACCGCTACCTATTAATTGCTGCGATAACGATTTGGCTATGGTATACTTTGTCGCCTTAAAGGTTACAAGAAAGGCATTCTCTTGCGATCTAATCTAAGGTTTTTTACGATATGTTGGGGGCTTTGCCTCATCTTATTCGCTCCTCTTCTGAGAAGTAGTGTAGATACTTCTTTTGTAGCTCATTTGTTTCAAAAAACGCCCCCTTTCCTTGAAAAACACGATGACACGCCGGTAAACAAAATGGCGCGCAGGGTATGGCATGATATGGCGGTTAAAGGCTATTGTGTTCGTGAATCAAGCGATAAGGTTTTGCGACCCGTTTTTAGCCAAATTCAATATCACCTCGAAGAACAACTTTTCGCTATCAATGAAACTTTTCCCATGGGCACAAGCTTTTGGGTGGTTCATACGCCCACCATTGCAACACCCTTAGTTACCAATGGAAAAGTAGACTCAAAATTAATGTCAGATAAAAACCTAAAAGATAAAACCAGTCTTCAGATTGTTTCTAAACGTGCAGCCTTGATGCGTCGGTATTTAGCTAAAGGCGGCATATTAGTTGTTAGTTACCATGAAAATAGCGATAGCGCAGTTGCTCGAACGCCCCAACAAATGGCAATTTTTGACACGCTAAAAAAAGAATTTCCTAAACAAATTATCGTATTACCTATCCGTTCAAAAGTTTTTCCGCTTGAAAACATCGGCGCTACCTATCTTGTTAAATCGCCCACCAATGAAATAATTGCTATTACTTTGCGCGGCGTACAGCTCAACGATTCACAAGAAAAAGAAACGTGGGGCGTGTGGATAGCGGGCAAGCCAAAAGAATCAAACATCAAATTAACTGACAATATACAATTTTTAATGAGGAATGGACTCAAAGAAGCATTAACGCAACATGCACACCAGCAAGGAATGGCTAAAGAAGATTTCATTGCGATTTTTAAGCGTTTATAGGAAGAGACGCGCCCTATAGGGAAGTAATCAATATCAGCGATGGTATTTTATGGGCATTAATCGTCATGCTTAGCATGATGGCTGTTTAAACTATAAATACATGGGGTGTGAATCATGTCGTTACTTGCTTGGTTCAAGGAAATATCAGATTGGTTTAAAGACCAAGTTTATAAAAAGGCAAACTTTTCCTGGTTGGCGGAAATAAGTACTTCCCGAGCACCTTGGAAGTGGGGCATTTTACCGACCGTTGCCACCATGGCAATGTTGTTGCTTGCTGCGCTAAGCATGGCAGGCACTGTGTGGATAGGAACCGCTATCTGGGCTGGCGCCTTTGCCAAAGCGGCTGCCTTCTTGCCAATTCTTTCTGAATCGGTGGTTTGGTTGTTAGGCGTTACCGCGGTCAATTTTTGGTTTAGCCGTGATATTAACCGAGCAATTTTAAGCACACGTGATGACAGCTCAACGTTTGTTTATTCACAAAAGACTAATCCTACTCAACTTTATCGTTTGGTAGAACATATTACCGCAGAGGTAAATGAACATTTCAGACAGACATTAGGCGATAAGCACAAGCCTATTCCTGTGCCTAGTATCTTTACTTATAACAACAATACCAAAGAAATCGAAATCTCCAATTTTGGTAGAAATCCGGGTAAATCTGGGTTGTTTTTCCCTGTAGAGGTATTTAATTTTTCAGCAAACAATCTCAATCAAAGAAAGCTCGCCGCTTTAGTTGAAAAAGAAGTGGTTAAAATTTATTTAAATCGTGGTTTCTTCCGCACAATTGTCAATATGGGAACTACTTTAGCCAATACCCTAAACATGCTGAGCACATCGGATAATTTATTATTCCGTGCCATTGGTTTTCTCACTGGCCCTATACAGTATGTTCTTTTATTGGAAAAGGCGATTAATCGATCCTTTGAATATGAAGCCACAGGTCATGTTATTCAATGCTTTCGTGGTCCTGACTTATCACCCGCAATTGATTGTGGCGTGAATCCCTTTCTCGAACAGCCACCAACCATTGCTGAAATTAGGGCTAAAAAACAAGAAAAACAAACAAGAGCGCCTTATACAGGTTTCTTAAGTTTTATTATTCGTCCGTTTGCTGATTGGGTAGATAGAAACGAGCTTGAAGAATATGATAAAACAGGTTCGCGTCTTTTAAGCGCTTTAGATGTAGCCGTTGGTGAGTTTATTTTCTATATCCGCGAATTGAATAAACAAAAGCCTCGTGCGACCAATGAGAAAGTTTATATTCGACCCAATGTCAAAGATTTGGTTAATCAGCAAATTTCGTTGGCAAATGCGACCACCGCACAAGCAAGAGTTATTGCTGATCAACACAAAGAAGCAAATCGCCAGTTGTTTGATGCTATACCTGCAGATAAGCGTTATGACGTGATAGGTCCTGATGGAACAGGTTATGTTTCACCTACCATCGATGCTCAAGAACGTCCTATTGTTGCTCAAGCAGCGCGAGGCGGTGCGCCTATTCTGAATCAACAGCAAGCACGAGCACGAGGGCGCAATGCTCCTAACCCTGCACAAGAGTCTGTTGCTTCACGTCATAAAATGAGTTTGAGAAAAAAATAATTCTCTTCTCTGTCTAAGGGGCGCATCCAGCATGCGCCCTTTTAATCTAGATGCAAAACAAAATTCACCCCTACAGTTGGCATGCTCGCCGTGATAGTATTTCTTTATTTGCTTAAAGGACTAAATCATGTTTGACGCCCCTTATGGTACTTGGGATTCACCTATCACAGCGGAATTAGCCTCGTCTGCCATTGTGTCATTTCAAGATGTCGCGCTCGATAATGATGTGTTGTACTGGAGCGAAATGCGCCCAACCGATGGCGGGCGATATGTTATTGTTAAGCACGCTAATGGCAAAACAGAGGATGTCTTGCCTCAAGGCTTTAATGCCAGAACAAGGGTGCATGAGTATGGTGGTGCGGCATTTGCTGTTTTTAATGGCACAATCTATTTTATCAATTTTCAAGATCAGCGATTATATCGCTTAAAGCCAAATGAAAGACCTATACCCTTAACCGTCGAGGGTGTGCGTTTTGCCGACATGCAAGTGACACCCTATGGCATTGTTGCGATTGCAGAATCACATAGCCAAAACGATAAAGAGCCTAAAAATTTCTTAAGCCTGATTAATACAGAAAATGGCAACATCACCGAACTTGCCTCTGGTAATGATTTTTATTCATCTCCTGCATTAAATAAAGATAAAACAAAAATTGCCTGGATAAGCTGGAATCATCCCAATATGCCTTGGGATAATACCCAATTATGGGTCGCAGATATTAGCGCAAAAGGCCTTAGTAAAGCATATCAAGTAGACGCTGAAACGATTGAACAATCTTTTTTTCAACCGCAATGGGGCGCAAACAATCAATTAGTTGTGGCAAGCGATAAATCTAATTGGTGGAATTTGTATCAAGTAGAAGGTAACACCTTAAAATCGCTGTTAAGTGTAGAGAGCGAAATTGGGCAACCTTTATGGAATTTTGGTGCTTCCACCTGGGGATTTTATCAAAAGGGTATTATTTGTAGCTTTTTTAAAGAAGGTAAAAACCGTTTGTTTTATTTCGATGGTGAGTTAAAAGATCTTAGCTTGCCCTATCGTAGTTTTTCTCAAATCCGGGTTGATGGAAATAAAGTGGCTTTTATTGCGGGTGCCTCCGATAAACCAAGCGCGATTGTTTTATTAGAAAACGAGCAACTTAATATCGTCAAAGAGAATATGCAAAAAATTGAGGCAGACTATGTGAGTGTGCCAGAGCATATTACCTATCCAAGTGAAAACCGTGAGTCCCATGCTTATTTGTATCTTCCCAAAAATAAAGAATATAAAGGCCCCAAAGGTGAATTGCCGCCCCTTATTGTGAGAAGTCATGGTGGACCAACAGCGAACAGTGGTGCTAATTTGAACTTAGACGTTCAATACTGGACCAGTCGTGGTTTTGCTTTTGTTGATGTCAACTATGCGGGCTCAACAGGTTATGGCAGAGAATATCGCCATAGTTTAAATCGTCAATGGGGTATTTTTGATGTGCAAGATTGCGTCAATGTGGCGCAATATTTAGCCAATAAAGGTATCGTAGATAAGCATAAGCTCGCCATTACTGGTGGCAGTGCGGGTGGATATACTACGTTAGCAGCACTGGTTTTTAGCGATACTTTTGCTGTGGGCGCAAGCCATTATGGGGTGAGCGAATTGGCAGCGCTTGTGCACGATACCCATAAATTTGAAGCGCGCTATTTAGATAATCTGATTGGACCTTACCCGCAAGATAAGCAAGTTTATCACGACAGATCGCCTTTATATCATATTGATAAACTCAATAGCCCAGTGATTTTCTTTCAAGGTGATGAAGATAAAATTGTGCTCCCTAATCAAGCACAAATGATGTATGACGCCTTGGTTAAGAAAGGCATTGAGAGTGAATATTGGTTGTTTAAAGGCGAGCAGCATGGGTTTAGGAAAGCGGAAAATAGAATTACCGCGCTTGAAAAGCAACGCGCGTTCTTTCTTAAAGTGTTTGATAAAGCGCAAAAAAAGGCCAAGTAATACTTGGCCCCATGTTAGGTTGTTCTCACGAAAGTGAGAATGGCTAATTAACGTAAATGAAAGGTTTGTACCAATTCATTTTGCACAGCTTGATCAAGACGTAGTTCTCTTGCTTCGCCCACAACATGTTGCTGAGTGCAAAGTGCATCTTCAGCTCGCGCTGTATTTAAAATTGCCTGCTTCAATTTAAACAACGTTGTATAAGTAGGTGGATCAATATCTTTTTTCGCACCCAAATCGGTAATTTGTGGCGGATTGTAGCCACCATCTTGTGCCGTCATTTTCCAATGCGACCCACGTAGTTCGCGAATTGGGGCCGGTTTTGTTCTCACCTCATGAACTTTACCTAATTTAAAAGCCAACAAGCGACGTGTATCTAAAGAAAAAGTAAGTGTATCTTGCGTATCAGGATCGTCAACCGTAAACACTTTTAAAGCCGGGAATTTCAAGGCATCCGTTGGCTTTTTTTCTAATTTTGCAGAAACGGCTTTAATTTTTTCACCAGGCAAATTTTCACCTGGTTTTTTAGGATTTGGTGCACCTTGAGAAAAGCTCGATGACACTGATTCTTGTAAAAACAAAATCTGTGATGGATCTTGATGTTGCTCGCCAAGATTAAGACCTTGAAGTTGCTGTTGCACTTGTTGTAATTGCATAAGCATAATTTATATCCCCATAAAAATAATATTTAATATTTATGAGATTAAATTAACATAATGAAGTTCAAGTTGGTTGTCTTTACAGATAAGGCTGGGAAAAAAGCCGATAAGTGGTAATGTGTAAAAGTGCTGATAAATTGAGGAAATATGATGACCGACAAACGGTCATCATAGGCAGATAAAGCGTTGTCAGGGGTTACAAATCAACTGAAATTCAGCGCTTGTTTCTCTAAATAAACGATCTCTTGGCGTTTCTGGATCACTTTCTTTCATATTTAGCGGGAAAAGTGTATTTCGAAGTTGAACAAACGCTCTAAATTGCCCTAAAAGCCCAGCAGGTTGGCAATCCTTGTCATTTTGTGAGGTGAGGCGTGGATATTGATGCCCATCTGATGAGCTAGACATTTTCCATGTCCCCTCAACAATTTCGTCAAAAGTTGCAAGACGAGTATTCATTGCTTGTGAATGTGATTTTTTGGCTAAGTAGAGCTTTCTGTTATTTAAAGAATACCAGGCGGTTTGGCCTTCTTCTTTATCAAATATGCCAAACACTTCACAGGCAGGGAAATCGGTCATGTTTTGCTGGCCACGCTCAATCAGTGCTGCCAGTGCATCAAGATGGGGTGCTGTGGTTTCACCAGGTTTGGGCTTTGAGAGCGTAGGAGAGATAGTTTCTTGAGTAAAACGAATTACATTAGGGTTTTGCGGGGGGCCTTGTATCATGGTTTCACCTCATTCTCAAAGTTATTGAAGCTTTCTTTTACAAGCTTCGGCGTAGGTTGAATCTAAAATGCTTGTGCTTAGGGTGATCCCAAATGTTTCAGCGTTGAGTTTTTTACGTCTGATAACGTTTTGTGCAGCACGAAAAGTAAGTGTTGTTTCATGTGTGGGCTGTGTATTTACCACTAAACTTGCCATTCTTTGTTCAATATCTGCCAAGGGATTGTATTCAGCAGACCATGGCGTTGTGCAGGGAATTCTTACATTTCGTTTGCAAATATTCTGAATTTCGTCGTTGATATCAGGTCCCATGTAATCCGTTAAGACATTGTTAAACGCTAAGTCTTCTAAAAACGCAGTGGTAAAGCTGGGTGGAAGATCGTTACTTTCAATATTGAACTCGCGCAGCGTAGGATGATAAGCAACTGCTTGACCTAACGCTTTAGATTCTTCTAAGGGGAGTTCGCATTGGCAAAGATAAAGCGCGTCTAAGTATTTATTATGCTGTAACATCTGTGCGATATCTGTTACCGCTGTACCTACGTTATTATTACTTAAAATAAGTTTTCTTAGACTTTCATTTGTCTCTACAGCACGAGCAATGGCTATTATACCCTCTGGAGAGAGCCCGCATCCAGATAGGTTTAAATAGCTAAGCCCATTTCTATTGAAAAGCGATTGCGTTAATGCTTGAACATCTAACATGGAGAGTTGATTGCCGCTTAAGCTTAATGCTTGTAAGGCGTTTTGTCGTTGAGCTAGAAATTGGAACAAATAATCCAATGCACAACTGTTAAGATTATTGTCATCTATACGAAGTTCCATCAATTGCGGATGCATCAAGATATCTTTAAGGCTTAGAATACTCTCTTCATTAAGCTGGTTAGCACTTAAATCAAGTACAATATGGGCATTCGGAGAGGCTATGATTTGTTGAGCAAATTGCGCACAGACTTTATTTATTTCAAGCTGGGTGAGATTTTTTCCATAAAAATCCAATTCAACGGGCTTGGTCATAATTTTCCCTTTTTGCGTGTAGGTAATCAGATAATACCTTTAGTTAACATTCTAACAATATAATTTAATGATAGGTAGCAGTTTAAAAGACTTAAGACAGGTTCGTAATCACCATTCGTCGCCTGATATCATAAAAGGACTCATCTTCATTGGGTTTTTGCCATTGCGCATGTAATTGCTTCAAGGGTCGTTTAGAAAGCGCTCTGATGTCTAGTGAAAGTTATCATCAGTGATTACAATAGAAGTAGATCCCCAATATATAGAGAATCTCATGACATCACCGCTGGCTCAATGGACACATCACGCTTACGATTTAGCCGTTCAAGCGGGTGAAAAAATACTGCAATACTATGCACAACCTGATCTAAGAACCGAATATAAAAGCGATAATTCTCCGCTCACTGCGGCAGATAAAGCCGCCCACGATATTATCTATCAAGGCTTGTGTGAATTTCACTTAGATGAAAAAGGTGTGGCGCCTGTTATGTCAGAAGAAGGCACACAGACGCCTTTTGTTGAGCGTCAACAATGGCACCGTTATTGGTGTGTTGATCCTTTGGATGGCACGCGTGAATTCCTTGCTCACAATGATGAATTTGCCGTGAATATAGCGTTAATTGAAAATAATCACCCCATCATTGGGATTATTTATGTACCTGCTAAAAGAATAGGGTATAGAGCGTGGCGGGGTGGTGGTGCCTATCAATGCGAAGGCAATGAGGTGAAACGCATTGTGACGAGGCGTCCTGTGAATAAACCGCTTCGTGTTTGCGTCAGTCGTCATTGCGATGATATTACTTTGCAACCCTGGTTAGTCCACTTAGGCAAAACACAAATTGACCGCCAAGGCAGTGCTTGGAAATTTGGGCGTTTAGCTGCAGGTGAGGTTGATGTGATTATGCGCCTTAGCCCAACCAATGAATGGGACAATGCCGCAGGGCATTGTTTAGTTGAAGAGGCTGGTGGTGCCGTGTTTTCCATCAACCAATTGCCGCTTGAATACAATCGAAGTGGTACTACAACGCATGGCCATTTTATTGCCGTTGGCGATAAGTCGATTAACTGGTTGCATGCACTGCATCGATAGTTATTTTACCTTA
>CAZSGE010000075.1:6598-12169 GCA_964606325.1 Uncultured Candidatus Berkiella sp. | reverse complement strand
CAGGCATTTTTTTGAAGCCTCTAATAGGTAACTGTTAGAGGCTTTTTCTTTTGTGTTTAAAAAATATAATTTTCAATCCAATTAGGGCTTAGGTTTAGTTGCTGGTGTTTCAATATCAGCAGTTTGATCAACCTCAGGTTCTGATCTGGGTAATCCTGAAAATTGGCTTACTGTCATATCGTCAGCCCACCAATCACCAAATTGCTTTTTGAAAGCGACAGAGAATTCACTAATCAAATTATCATTACAATATAGCCTAGTAAGATTAGGACATGCTGCTATCAGTTCATCTGGTATAGCTTTCAAGTAATTACCAACGCATTCTATAGTAGTGACATTCAGCAAGGCGTTTCTAAACTCATCATTCGTAAACATAGTTTTTGGAAAACTTGTAATACCTAGCGAATTAAAATTTTGGTAAGAATGGCCAGGTTTCCATCTTTTCTTAATAAGTAGCATATTTAAATCTTCAATGAGTGCTGCCCTTTCCTTTAGTTGGGCCATTTTGTTCGTAGGTAACTTTAAAGTTTCAACTTGTTTGGTTAATTCAGGCGTTAAGGTAACTTCACCAATATCGTTTATTACTTTAAGTATATTTTCAATATCCTTTATTTGTTGTTCTGCAATTCTTTTAAAATTTCTTTTAAATAAACTGAATCGCCAAGCACTATCTGGTGCAACATCTTTGGGAGGGATTACTGAAACATTTGGATCTAATTGATTTAATTGATTTAAAAACGGTTGCCAAAGTACATCTAGTCTTGTTGAGTTTGCAGTTGTGTTAAATCCTTTACAAGCTAATTTGAACTGAGAGATTTCATCTGGTGACAAATAAGACATGATTTCTTGTACCATGTCTTTGGGAAGGCTGCTAAAAGGATCTATCATGGATTCATTTCCTTTACGCAAAGCTATTTAGAATACTATAGCACATGCCTATTTAGGCTTTGCAAGGAAGAAATAGTGTATAACCAGCATTATCTTGTGTGCATTATAGTGGCTTTACGCGATATGCCACATTTCTTCCCAAAACCAGAGCATCAGATTGAACATTGCTTTGCGTTGCAAAATTTGCAATCGTAATGGCTACGTCTCTTGGTAAGGTGCACTGTGCTTGGCGTTCCATGCAATATAGCGTGAAACCTACTAAATAAGCTTGTGATAGCATATTAGGTTGATTATGAGTTTTGTTAAATGCCATTACTTGGGTAAAATTAGTTAAAGCTTGTGGCAGGAGTGTTGTACCAGCAATATTCAACTCCGTTAATTGAGAGTCTTTCACATTTTCAGCAATTTCGGCTAATGCATTTCCTGTCATGCTATTATAGCTGATATTCAGTGATCTTAGCTTCTTTGCAAATTTGGTTAATACCAGAGTGCCATCATCCTTCAGTAAATTCGATTCTGCATTAAATACAGTTATAGCAGTTTTATTTAAAGACATAGCTATATCAAATGCCTGTTCTTCAGTAATACCCGTCGTACTAACATCTAATTGTTCAACGTTACTACCCTGAAGAGTGCTAATTAAATCGTTAATACAATCTCTTAATAACAGTCTACTTAGCGAGAGTGAATGAAGGGAAGATTGTCTTACTCCTCGAGAAACGTCTAAAATACCTTTATTGGTAACATCGATATTTCCATTTAGAGTCAGTGAATGAAGTCCTAAATGCGGTAGTTGCTGACCGATATACCCAAATCCCTTGTCTGTTAATTTGTTATCGCTGAGATTAAGGCTAAGAATATGAGGACATTTTTTTATTAAATTTAATATGATTTTTAAATCGTTATCTGTAAGACCACAGCTATAAAATGTAAGTTGAGATATCGTAGGATTGGATCTCAAAAATTGCAGGAGTAAAAATTCATTACGTCCTTGTTTCAATAGTTGTAGTTGCTCATCGTCTTTTTGAAAATGAACAGAGTTGTTTTCAATTGTGAGCATATGCGCGCACCCGTGTTTTTTGACTTGTGTCGATTATATCGGTTACAGCTAGGTTTGTATTTGCATTAAAGAAGATAGGTATTATATAAAAGATAAGTGGTAAAAGAGCAAAAATACCATATGTAACTTGTATTCTACACTTAGTCTTAAACAACTTCTTTAATCGTATACTAAGGTTATACTGCACGTACTTAAAAATAATGACTAGGATTTTATCATGCTTGGGCGTTCGAGATTTGTAAGTGAAGCTAAGGTTGTTGAAAGTTTAACTAATGCTAAAAATAGAGAGTTACCAGCAATTCTTAACTCGAGTATATGCAGACAATTTAACCTCCCACTAGATACTCAATTACTGAATGTGACGAGGGCCTTCACAAAGGGTGTTGGGGCGACGCAGTGTAGGCCTTGTATTTTACACTTGAGTAATGATCATAAAATATTTCTAAAATTATCTCCCTTGAATAAACGCGCTGGTGCTGAGCAAAGAATCGCAGATGATAATATTAAAGAGGCATTAGGCCAAGATACTTCTCCTTTTGTCTTGATGAACCATTCTCATTATTCACAATCTGAGAATGGTACAACCAATGAGATGTTGTTTTTTCCATTTGTACCAGGTAATAATTTGTTTATTTCTTTGGAGACCAAGGATAATACGCTATGTTTCGAAGCCGTAGGCAAAGCCCTAGCTCAAGTTCATATTGACTCAATGAAGCATTCGGGTGTTTTTGATGCGTGGCTTAAAAGTAATGGTAAATTACTTGCGGTGCTGGTACATGACGATTGGCAATCAACCAATATTATGATTACACCTGAATATGAGGCCAAGATAATCGACACAGAAGGTACTAGATTATCTCCAGAAAATTCCTATAGAAATTTAGTAGAATCATGGGAGATGTGTAGCAAAGATCCTCAGCTTATGAATGCTTTCGTAAATGGCTATGTCAATGCTTATCCTCCAGAAATACAGGATAAATTAAAACAAAGTATCGTTGATCATTTTATATTAAAATTTGGAATCAACGTTTTAGATATTTGCCAATATCAACCCGTTACATCTAAACATAACTGAGGCTTAGAGTATCTTATTAATCGAAACTTTCTTCACTTTGCTGAGTCTCATGTTTAAGAGCGAGTGAATGGGGAAAGTTTTATGAGTAAAATGGGTGCGAGTGCACGTTTTAGAAGTAATGCCGATGTTGAAGCCTATTTAAAAAATCCGGCTATTGCCGCCTCTCTTGGTTCCGCAGGCGCAACAGTAAAGTCATTTAAGCCCTTTAGTACTAAAGGCATAGGTGGCATGAAATCCAAAATTTATATCATAACGCTGTCGGATGGGAAATCTTATTTTGTAAAACAATTAGCAACAAAAAGAGATCTTGTAAACGAAAGACAAACTGACATTGAAATCAGCAAGGCATTAGGTTCATATGCTACACACTCTCCTTTTGTGATGATGTTAAAAGGTGAGAGTTTTGGTGATAAAAATGCTATCACAATCTACCCTGCGCTTAACGCCCAAACATTTTATTCCATTCGTGAAAAAGGTTCTGATGAGGAAGTTAAAAAACATCTTACCGGATTGGGAGCGGCATTAAGCAATCTACATATAGCCTGCTTGAAAAATAAAGGTCAATTAGAACAATTTTATAGTTCCAACTTTAATTTGAAAGGTTTGGACATATTAGTTCATGCTGATTTTCAAGCATCAAACGTTATGATTGGAGAAAAGGGTGAAATCTATTTTGTTGATAATTCCGACTCTAAAGTCAATAAGGATGATCCCTATTTTAACTTAAAAGAGTCCTGGGTGCTGATGGCGGCTGGAAACCCTTTTTATATGAAAGCTTTATTGGAAGGTTATTTGTCCAGATTTGACGCTGGTATACAACCACAAGTATTACAACATATTAAAGCACAATTACTAGAGAGTAATGCGAAGGCCTCGAATGATTATAAATTTACGGAGGAAAAATTTACGTCATTTTTGCCTTCTACACCTGTAAAAGTTGATTTAGGATTTTTCGATGTTGAAGAAGCCAAGGCACCTAAGATAGATGTAAATAACCAAATCGAGCCGGTTAATAAAGTTGTTAGCCTTCAACAATCAACACCTCATCAAACGCCAATGCTAGCAGCCAACCAAACGATAGATCCAGATGCAAGGCGCAAGCCGATAGAAAGGCAGAGGCAGATAGAAAAGCAGAGGCACAAAGAAATGCCAATGCCGATAGAAATGCCAAGGCCGATAGAAATGCCAAGGCCGATAGAAATGACAAAGCCGAACAAGAAAAATAAGTAAAAGCTGAACAAGAACGAGTTAAAGCAGAGCAAGAAAGAAAAGCAAAAATACAGTAAGAAAGAAGACACAAAACTCAACTCGCTGCTCAATAAAGGCTTGAAAAAGAATGTTTAGGTAAAGAAGTACAAGCCAAAAGACTGCAAGCAGATTAATGATGAAATCGTTTTGGTGAGAAAATGCAATGCATGTGCCTCCCAGGCAAAAAATGTAAAAAACTGAATCGTTGCATATTCCCTTAATTTATTGAACTTATTTAAAAGATGCTAAGTCTCTGGATCATAGAGAACTGATTTATGAGCAAGGGTGTGTAATATGGCTAAGAAAGGCGTTGGTGGCGGCGTACGAGCTGGATATAAAGCACCGGAAGATGTAAAAAATTTCCTCGAGAAGGGGCCGGTTTTAGAGGCGATTGGTGCAAATGGTGGGAAAGTTAAAGAGTTTAGGGCATTTAAGATAACTGCAGGTGGAACGAGATCCCAATTAGGACGATTAACCCTGGATAATGGCAAAGTATATTTTGTTAAACAAACAAGTAACCATGACGAAGTAAATCATCAAATTGCAGCGGATACACATATACGACAAATACTCGGAGAAGCTGCAAAAGATGCTCCCTTTAGCTATGCAATTTATCAATCGACTAGTTTTAGCCCAAACAATGGCATACTCGTTTTTGAGAACATCGATGGTTTCATGCTTTATGGTGCATTTGATAGACGTAAAAAAGATGGATTCCCACCTACATATGATCCGCCACATATCATGCCTGACAAAAAAGCAGCGGCTATGGCTAAGATTGGTGCTGCTTTAAGTTATCTTCACGTGAAGGGGATGGCAAATAAAGGGCAGCTCGATTCGTTTTATCAAAGTGGTGGGGATCTAACTGGTAAAGCTATTTTAGTTCATGAAGACTTTCAAGCCTCAAATGTCATGTTTACGCCAGCTGGTAAAGTGTATTTTGTTGATTCGGATGGTGTCAAAGTCAATGGTAATGAAGCTTACAAAAATATTATTGAAGCTTTGGAGTTTGCTGACAATGATCCTCTAATGCAAAAGGCCGTTCTTGAAGGCTATTTATCGAATTATGATCCAGCCTATCAAAACACGGTGTTAGCCTCACTCGTCAACCATGTATCTTCGAAAATCAAATTGAAAGAAAGTGCATTGCCCGTGCCACCTGTTAACGCATCAGCATTGCTAAACATTAACTTTGGAGCCAGTGCAGTAACAAGTAAGGAAAATCAAAATCCTAATTTACCAGTAACATCTATAAAAGAAATGAAAGCACAAGAAAAGCAAGCAAAAGAGGCTGCAAAGC
>CAZSGE010000075.1:3983-6498 GCA_964606325.1 Uncultured Candidatus Berkiella sp. | reverse complement strand
AACAAGAAAGAGAAGAAAAAGCACGCAAAGAAGCACAAGAAAAGCAAGCAAAAGAGGCTGCAAAGCAACAAGAAAGAGAAGAAAAAGCACGCAAAGAAGCACAAGAAAAGCAAGCAAAAGAAGCTGAAAAGCTACAAAAAGAGCTAACAAAATCCCGTGTTGATGGCGCTGAGACGTTAACCGAAATTGTTAAAAAACATGAAAAAGAGCAAAAAAAAGAGGAAAAAGAATTAGTAAAAAGTTTAACCGCCTCGATGAAGGAAGCTGAAAAAGAAGCAAAGATTGTTGTTAAGAAAGAAGAAAAAGAAAAGAAAAAACTTGAAAAAGAAGTTAAGGGCATTAAAGAACGTACCGGATTTAAAGATGGTAAAAAAGATAAATTTGAAAAAAGATTACGTAAGGATGGTACTTTCACTGAGCCCAAACCTCTATTGCAAGGGCCTCTACCAAAGAACAAATATACCTACCAAGTAGAAGGGCTTGTGAAAGCTTTTCTTAATAAAGATAAAGTGAGTATTTCATGGGAAAACGATCCTAAAGAAATGATTGTAAGAATTGGCAATGAGAAGCCATTTAATTTAACTGTGGCAATGAAATACGCTAATTTTAATCACATAAATTTATCACCGGAAGATTGTGCAAAATATGTTGCTTTTTTGAAAGATAAAGGTCCCAAGGGTTCTAGGATAAAGCCTGAGACTCGAGGGGGGGACTTCCCTACTGAAAAGTTCTTTTTAGACCAAGAAAATCAACAAAAGAAAAAAACAAAGGGTGGCCTAAGCTCTGAGTTAGATTATGCTGAAAAATGTGCCATCAATATATATACAAAACAAGACAATTTAAAAGGCGGTAAAGCATACTATGCAGTTATGAATGAATTTTTAAGAGGAAACACAGATTATCTAAGAGATAACTACCCTTCAGCAGGTGCGTTAACACATGAGTGTGGGGAAATACTTTCGCACTTGGCAATGTGTATTGCTGGAACCAATAAACTCCCTGATGAGCCACTTCCTGAAACAGCTTGGCGGGAAGTGCCAGAAATGCCGGAAGTTATTACCAAAGAAAACGTAGCAGCAGCACAAACTGGTGGGATTACGAACGTGATGCAAATGATCAGTACCAATCGCGATAAACCTAAAGATTTTGGTTTGGCTGCGGGCGGCAATTATATAATGTATAAAAACTTAAAAGGGGTAGATGTTTCCCCGTATAGCAAATTTAATGGTGGGGCGGAAAGGGAGATTTTGATGCCACCCACACAAGTTATTGTGACACATCATGCAAAATATGCTGTTGGCAAAGGAGAGGCTCACTTTTTTATTGCGCAACCTGTTACAACGTATCAAAATCTAGCGGATGAGGCATTAGAAATGCCCCAGACAACTTTACCGGCTGATGCGCCTCCCATACCCAAACCTGTGGCAAGTGTTCCACCCCCTGTCGTGATTCCGCCTCAATCTGTTAAAGAGAAAACAAATGCGGCGCCTGTTGTGTCAAGACCACCCGTCATTGACGCAGACATTTTCGATTTGGGGCCAATCAAACACATACTTGCTGATGCGAATGCCAAGCACTTATCAAAACCCTATACCGAAAGAGGGATCTACATGCAAGATTTTGAGCTATATACAAAACGAGGACAGTTAATAAACCGACCAAATCATAATATTGTACACACCATTCGAAAAGTTAGTTATGCTCCATTTCTTTTGAATGCGCTGAAACAGTATGGCAAAGTGAATCCTAATCCCTACAGCACAATGACAGCGCAAGACTTAAGAAAAATACAGGCAGCCTTAATTTATAGTGTTACAGGGCGCAAAAGTGATGCCAGCATGGCTGATAATGAAGAAAAATATAAAGAATATAAAAAGATTTCAGCTCAGAATTTTAGAGATTTTTTTGAGCCCGATGGTAAAGGGATTTTTTCTCCCAGTGAAATTGAAGCTTATGCTGTGATGGTGGAATCAATAGGCAATCCTAATCCCAAAGAGCCACAGCCTATAGAAAATTATAAACATCTTTACACTTTGCTAAATTTATCTCACGATATGGATTTAAGAAGGTGTAAAATTCCACCGGAATATACTAAAACCTTTATGGCGCCATTAAAAGCGCTGATTGGTGATGACCATGCGAATGAGTTTAAAAAGCATGCTGAACAGGCTTTGCAAGCAACAGGAAATAAAGTGGTTGGTGGTACTTATAATGAAGATTTATTTTATCAATGCTCAACAAACTTAGATTTTTGTATTCAACAAATTAATCAAATAAATTCTCCAGTAACTCGACTAGCAGGTATTGCTCAAACTGATCATAAACAGGCAAAAGCAACTGAGCCTGCGCATCAAACAAAACCGCAAGGTGTAGAGCATGATGCGGCTAAGGTGAAAGCAGCGCAAGACGCTGCCAGAGTTAAGGCAGAGCAAGATGCTGCCAGAGTCAAAGCAGCGCAAGACGCTGCCAGAGTTAAGGCAGAGCAAGACGCTGCCAGAGTTAAGGCAGAGCAAGA
>CAZSGE010000075.1:0-3883 GCA_964606325.1 Uncultured Candidatus Berkiella sp. | reverse complement strand
ACGCTGCCAGAGTTAAGGCAGAGCAAGACGCTGCCAGAGTTAAGGCAGAGCAAGACGCTGCCAGAGTTAAGGCAGAGCAAGATGCTGCCAGAGTCAAAGCAGCGCAAGACGCTGCCAGAGTTAAGGCAGAGCAAGATGCTGCCAGGGTGAAAGAAGCGCAAGAAGCCAAGGTTGAGACTCAAAAAGATACCAGAAAATCAGTTCAGAAGCCTTCTGATTGGCAAGCGGGTGTTCCACCGCGCACGCGCAGTCAACCTCAGATAGATAAAAGACCATCGACAATCCAATTAAATGTGCCAGCAAAACAACCAGATCCTCCTCAGCCAGCAAAGAATGATATCCCTCCTGCTTCTGTAGCGCAAAGCAGTGGGTTGCCAGAGTTAGCGTTGGATAACAAAATACAGTTTAATCATTTACTCAATCGATTTGGTAATAAACATGATGATATCGTTAAGCAGCTGAAGGTTGGCTATCAAGTTGAAAAATTAAAGGTTAAAGGAAAGGGTTTATTGCATAAGTTTGGTTCACCTAAGCAAGACATAATACTCAAGCGAGAAAAGCAAATAAATGAGATAGCTGAGACTATAGAGATGCTACAGAAGAATAATAACCTCAATTCTCATGAGAAAGCCATGTTGATGTGTGGTGCTTTGCAAGTCGTTATTGATAACATCACTCGGACTGAAGCAAATAGTCCCTATCGCTCTGGATTGCATTCGTTTTGTAAAAAACTTGAAGAAGAATTAAAACATAGTAAAATTGGGCTGCAAACCTCTCTTTCTGAAGCCAAAATATTATACAACATCTATAAATCTGCTCCTAAAGGTAGTAAAGAAGACAAATATAGAGAGGCGATTCAAAACGGCAACAGACAACAACTCAAGAATTAGGATAGTAGTTACATTTTTAGCTTATTTGTTGACGAGTCAACCAGTTTGTCAATGTTTGCGGTAAATTCTTGATAATTGTTACCTACGTGCACTCCATCAAACGCTTGAATGGCTAACATTTGTCCATTTAAAGCGCAGTGCGCATTTTCACCGCAGATATTACGGTTAATCAGCGAGTTTTGTAATTCACTGATTTGTGAGTAACAAGCAGCAACGGGATCGCCTGAGGCACTTAAGCAAGAACCGCCAAACCAATATTCATTACCAGGCTGCGCATTACCATCCCAGGAATAATTATTTATTAGCAGCTTACCTTGATGATTTTCTTGTAAACGCGAAGCGGGGTCCCGCTTGATATGATGAATTTGAACAGAATTTTTACAATCACTAAAATGAAATCTCTCGAGCAACTTTGGCCATATCGTCGCAGAAACAGATGGGAAGCGAATAAAATTAATGTCGGTAATTCTGGGTAAATGAATTTCGGATAAAATTTGAGCATACACTTCTAATTGTAAAGAAGTCTGTATTTCTCTCTCTACAGCCCAAACGCCAAGGCCAATACCGGCGACATCCATAAAAACATTTTGATTAGATTTTTCGCCACGGGCATTGGCTTCCACGAGTAAAGGTTCAATAACGGCACGCATTCTGGCTTTGTAAACTGCAACATTCAGAAAATTTCCATTATGTAATTTGAAATACTTGCCGGAAGTGTCATGAGATGCTTCTTCAAAACTCGGGAAATAGTGTTCTTTTTCATCACCTTGATTATAGAATGCGGCAAAATGTGCGTGTGGAAGCTTATTCAAACTTGCTTTACCATAACCTTTTTCTGATATGTTTTGTTTTGGTGTAATAATCATATGTGCAAATTCGTTACGTTCAGGAACCTCGCAACGGGCCCCGACAATGCCTATCATCACCCCATTATCTTCAAAAGTCCGTGCATCACCAGGAATTCCGTTGTTTGTTTTGGTACCTTTATTAACGAAATAGGTAGGCGTTGCGACGCCTATCATAGAAGAAATTTGCATTTCATCATAGGAAATATAATCTTGAAGTATTAATGGTTTTTGTTCTTTATCAGTACCAATCGTTTCAAATCCGCCAGTGCCAGTTTCTCTGGTTCTTAACATATATTTATCACTGGGGCCATAAAAGCCCATGGGGCGCAAGGTAAGTAATCGTGTTAAAAATTGATCAAGTGTCATATCTTGATAAAGACGTTTTTCAATTGCTGACCCATGTGCTCTTTTATAAGACAAAAAATCGTGCATCAGCTTTAAAAGATGAGGATGGATAATAGGTCTTGCGGTATTAGCGAAAGCCATAATGGAGGCTTCTGATTTTTTTCTATCTTTAATAAAATAAGGATAACGATTGGAATCAAGTGGAAAATTGGTAGGATGTCTTTGCACCGCTTTTTTAAATGCATCAAAATTCATTTCAGTTGGTTGTTTTCCAGTGATTTTAAGTACATTTGTATTAAGCATTAATCTTCACCTTGATTCAAAATAAGTGTATATGGCAACTTGCCGCCATCTTGTTTATAAATAGAGGTTAGTATACTCTCTATCGAATATAAGCGCCCTAGGCAGTAGCTGCATAGACGATGGGCTGTACATTTTACCTAGACAAAGAGCGATAAAATGCAGGTGGCTTTTGAAATATTATGGATATTACACGATGGTAAATTTCACTCCGGATCCCATTTAGCCCAGCACTTAAAAGTAAGTCGCTCCAGTATATGGAAAGCCATCGATTTTTTGCGCAATTTGGGCGTCCAGATTCAAGCTGTTTCAGGTAAAGGCTATCGCTGGCCAAATCCGTTTGAGCTTATTGATAAACACGAGATCAATAAAAACCTTACTTTAAAAACGCAGCAAGCCTTTAAAAGAATTGATGTGGTTAATGTGCTTGCTTCTACGAATGACTATCTCATTTCAAGATTAAATCATGATATTCCCAGTGGCAGCGTTTGCATTGCTCAGGCTCAAACAGCAGGCAAAGGCAGGATGGGGCGCACATGGTGCTCGCCTTTTGGTGCAAATATTTATTTGTCTTTTTATTGGCGATTTGATTGTAAGCTGCATGATTTGTCGGGCTTAAGCTTGGTCATTGCTTTAGCTCTGTTAAATGCATTACAAGAAATATTTTATCTGCCCAAAGAACTTGGCATTAAATGGCCAAATGATATTTGGTTTAAAGAAAAAAAATTATGCGGCATTTTAATTGAATCCATGAGTCAAGCGACTGCAAAACCCTATAGCGATGTGATTATTGGTATTGGTATGAACGTCAACATGCCGCCGGATAAACAAGAACCAGCTTGGACAGATCTCCATGAGGTCTGTGGTGTTGTTTTGTCTCGAAATCAACTCATTGCCAGTTTGTTGAACTCGTTGGCATCTATGCTGGAGTGCTTTGAACGTGAGGGATTTTCGGCCTTTACCCACTTATGGGCGCAGTTTGATTTGCTTAAAAATAAAAAAATAGAGCTCTCCACGCCAAAACTTAAACAACATGGCATCGCGCAAGGCGTTAACGATCGGGGTGAACTATGCGTACAAATTGGGGAGACTCTCAAAGCCATTCGCTATGGCGAAGTAAGCATTAGGCCAGATTGATAACGATTACTCATTTTTTGTTTTTTAATTGTTGAATATGTGTAGGCACCTGAGTAGAATGTCACGGCTAACTGTCAAGTCGCGAGAGACACGAGCAGTTTGTTGGCTGGCGTAGCTCAGTTGGTAGAGCAACTGATTTGTAATCAGTAGGTCACGGGTTCGATTCCTGTCGCCAGCACCAAAATAAGTAACAAAAACTCGCGGCGACTGAGTTAAAAATGGGTTTTAGGCACGTGGAGACCTAGCTGGTTGACTTGTCATTTATTGAAAAGTTGACAAGCGACGGGCGCTTAAGGAGAATACGTCCTTCGTATTTTAGGAGGGGTTCCCGAGCGGTCAAAGGGATCAGACTGTAAATCTGAC
>CAZSGE010000074.1:0-12179 GCA_964606325.1 Uncultured Candidatus Berkiella sp. | reverse complement strand
CCCTTCAATGAGAAAAATACGAAGATGCTCAGCATCGACTGACGCACCATCTAATAAAAGTAATTCGTTTGCAGTTAACCTAAATGTGCCACCAACAAACAAATTGGTAGAAATAGTCTGACTTGATTGGGTTTCTTGTGTCGTCTTTGTGCTACTAAACGAAAATTTTGGATTAAAGTGGCGCTTATTATCTGCCCCCATTGAAGTGAGGCCCATTTGATCGGTAAATACGCCGACAAAATCACTCGGGGTTCCACCAAATTCATTACAAGCATGCGCCACAAACGCCGACATATTCCAAGCATTTCTTGCTGTATTGAGCAAGGGTTTTGGTAGTTCAGCAAGATCTTTCACATTAAGCAGCGCTTCCAGTTCCGCTTGATTCCAACCACAAGCATTCATTAAACTACTAAAAACAGCTTGAGCATTATGCCCTTTTAACACGCCCAGCAAATCTTGGCCTGGGCCCCCTATTTTAAATTCTTTGGTAGTGGTGGTATTTTGATAGGTTTGCTCCTGACCACGCAGTGTAGTTGTGTGTGCAACAATATCTGCGCCACCTAACACGCCTTGAACCGCATCTAGGGTGAAATCATGACTTCTAACAATCAGCTCGCCGCCGGTAAAAATATAACTACTATAAACTAAATTTTCATGCGTGTGAGATTCTACTCTTTTGGTGCTTAAAAACGATTTTGATTTATAAGAAAGCGAAGAATCCTTCTCAACAGCAATTCCACTTACGGTTACTTCATCCTTGGCTAATAACGATGTATCTCCAGCGGAACTTATAACAACGTTGCTAAGATGAATACTTCCCTCGGGAGCGGCGATAACAACATTCCCACGATTGGATGAGATCTCATCTTTGGTTGGAATATAGCCAACTTCACGATCATGCATGACACCATTAACTTTACCATTTGACTTTAAACTTAAAATTTGATCGATTTCATATCGTGCATACTTGGGTTGGGAATTGAGCCCTTTTGAAGGATAGAGAAAACTAAACTCATCACCCCAAAAGCTCAAGCCAGAAGTTGTCATTGTCCCAGAACCAATAAACACATTTTGGCCGGTACTGCCAATTTGCGCATTGTGCCACTGTGGCTTTATATACCAGTTTTGCCCCGCATCGTGCAGTATGCCAGTAGGATTGACGCCGTGCTGTGTTTGAATAGCTTCTTGGTTACTATCTGTAAAGTAAACAAAATTACCCTCTAAGCCTGAGAGAAATCGACCTCCCATTTGATTAAAGTTTCCAACATATCCTCTATGCCCTAAGGCTTCGATAGTCCCAGAGTTTTCAATAACTTTCGTGGTTTCACAAGCCTGGGAAATAGGATTATGCTTTGAATAGGTAAAATATTCGGTGGAGTTGGCCAATTGCGCATCATTTTGCAGTGCTTTCACATTCCAAAAAAGCACATCATCGGATTGAATATGCCCAGCATTTACCATAGTGTCGGCTTGAAATAGGCCACCTTCCTTCATCGTTAGCAAGCTATTCGCAGTTTGCCCCTGAATGTTAGCAACATCAAATAATGCTTCTCTAGCAAAGGTGGTTTGATCAGCTGAAAAATTAAATTCGCCGCCTATAAAGCGAAACGCGCTATCATAGTTTTGAGTGGCACCGGTGGAGCTTAATCTTGCTCCAGGTGCATCCAAAATAAAGGTGGCATCTGTATGCACTTTAGGTAATTGCCAAATAGGAATGAGCGTATCACTTTGTGGTAAATGTAACTGCAACGTATTTGAAAAATCAGGGCTGATGTCAACCAATGGGGCATTAGCTTGGGGCACCCGATCTAATGTCATGTCGGTTAATTGAATGTGATTAAAGGCATCTTTATCAATCTGAGCGCTTTCATTTGCATCAATAACAGCTATACCAATATTGTCTTCTTCATCTTTTCGCCAGGTTAGACTTTCAGGCCCTGAAATCCCCTCACCTTGTGTTCTAACAACTTCCGCTTGAATGGCGCCTTCTTTTTCTACCTTTTTGCTGTCAAATTCCACTTGCTTTGAAACCAACCGCGAACCTTTGGCGCTTACCACCAACTTCTCTGACATGAGCTTTATTTTTTCGACACCAATGATGGTGCCTTGATTCACAGCTTTGCCACGACCTTCAAAGTGAACATTTTCGCCGACTATTTGGCCTTCATTTTTGGCAAGCAAATCACACAACAACGTTACATCTTTTTTGGAAATGATTCTGCCACTCGTGTGATTTTTAATGATTCTATTTGCTGTGGTCTTGATTTTACCTAGCGATTTAATATCACCAAAATTCTCTATCAAACCGACGCAGGTTAAATAGATTGCTTCTCCTGCATCAATTGAGCCAGATTGAAAATTTACAAAATGAGATTGAATAGTATTAGCCACTTTTTCACTGAGTACAGCACCATCACTTTTTCTATTATCAGCATCTTGGCCTTGAACACTTAAGTTGCCGGTGGCTTTGATAACATGATTATTTGTGCCATGATTTTTGATGTTTAAGCCAATATCACCAGAAACCTCCATAATACCTTCATTATGGAGTGCGTTAACAAATACCCCTAGAAAACCATGGGCGGCATATTCTCCATTTACGGCCTTTTGTACTTCGATAAGCGACTTTAACAACGTCGTACCAAGCTGTTCTGGTTTTGCACTTGAGGGGCTTGACAAATTCGTTTGCGCCAGCGCTTCCACATCAATGCTGATAACTTTCTTTTCATATTCTGGTATATCTTGCTTAATATCCTCTAGCGCTTGCTGATAAATCCTATCGATGTCCGCTGGTGTAACCGTTTGTGGAATATCATCAATTTTTTTATCTTGCGTTTGAGGTTCGACAACTGCTTGCTGTTCTGTTGTAACAGATGGTGGTGCTTGCTCTGCAACGACTATATTATCTGATGCAGCCGGAACACTGTCAGATGTGTTGAAAGTAGCACGGATTTTATCCGAACTTAAAACAACCATTAAACTATTTAAAGTTTCATTCACTAGGGCATGGGTGGTTAATTTATTCTCTTTGAAATTTTTATAGAGTTCTTTCCAATGAGCCATTCTAAATAAAGCTCTAGCGCCAGTTTGCAAATCATTTTGAAGCCCATCCTCAAGCATGCCGGAACGATTCGCAGCATGTAAAACACCATACACGATTGACTGTAAATAAGCTTCAGAGTTATGACCTTGATTCATGATAAAATGAATCATATCTAAGGGTTTCACACTTAAGTTAAAGCCGATTAATTCATAGGGTTCTAGCTTATATAACGCTTCTCTGAAAACAACTTCTGTAATAGCTTGTAAATTTGCCTGGGCTTTTGCTAATTCACGTTTATCATCATTATCCCATGCTTGATATGCCGAAATAGAAACATCCGCAACCTTTAAAGCTAAGCGCGAGCTGTTTATTATTTGTGTGGCCGTGTTTAGCCACTCTACATTTTCGGGAGTGAGCGCACCACCGGAGAAAGCAGATAACGCTCTTGTTAAGGCTTCAATAAACTCTAAACTTTTATATATAAATTTATCTTCTGACTGATAAGCACCATAAAATTGGTACAGCACATTGACCAATAATGTCGCTTTTTCTTGACTGGAACTTAAAAAACCAATTGAGGGCACAATATTTTCTAGCACTAGGGATATCAAATCCGAAGTTTGAATAGATTCACCCTGTGTGCTTCGACGAAGTAAATCACATCCTCGATATAATGTTTTTGCGATTAGCAAATATCCACGGGATGCAATCGCCGTGGGGCTAGGTACATAAGAAGTGAATTCTAGAATATTGACAGCAGCATGCAATCCGCTAAGAGCCCAATCTATAGTTGATAGGGTAGATTTCTGACCGCTTAACACAAAACCTGCTTGATTAACTTGCGGTGCATATAAAAGGCAACTCACGCCTTTTACCATGGCGCCAATATTATTGGTAATAATAATATTGGAACTCAAATTGGTTTGATTTGCGATAATGGCGCCAGAATTGTTAACGCGTGCAGCACCATGAAGCTTAAGAGAGCCTTGTTGCGTCATAATAACACTGTTACGCTCTAAATTTACAACATGGGCCTTAACGGAACCAGAGTTACCTGCAATCAGATTGCCTTTATTGTTAAACCTACCATCAATCTCAAGTGAATAATGCAAAGTTGCAATTAACTGGCCTTGCAATGTCAATTCATCTGCTTGGATTTGAGATGAGTCTGTTACTAATTCACCGCTAAGGTTAATATCATCACTTGCCTTGATCTTTGATTCTTTAAAGGAGAGTTTCCCACCAAGATTAATCTGCTTAGCTTCAAAGCTCAACGACGAGCCATTAAATAATGTAGATTGCTTTGTGGTTGTGATTTTATTTGCCTTAACAGACAGACGATTGATATGCGAAATGGATTCAACCGAAAAATCAGAGTAAGTATCTATGTTTAAATGGCTTTGAGGTAAATTAGCGAAACTTAAACTCACATCGCCATTTGAAGCAATCACAAATGCGGCATCAGGCTGAGATAAATTGTCATTATTGACGAGCAAGGCATAACATAAGCCATTACTCGTGATTATTTTCCAGTTACCTGTTGAATCATGTTTGGAGTGATTAGACCAGGGCTTTACTGAAAACCTTTTATTTTCTTTTCCTCGACTTTCTTGCTCAATTATCGACACAATGGGGCCATCGGTTGATGGCTGCACTTTGAGCTGGTAGATTGAACGGATGCCGTCAGATGAATGGTGTCGTTGTTTCTTGAGTTGAGAAATTTTTTCATTCGTAAGGCTTAATTTTACCCCTGCAGCTTTAAGGATTTTACTAACATCCTGATGTTGATGAATTTCAGCAACATCTAACGCTGTGCGCATTAATGAATTTGTTAAATGAGGGCTAACACCATGCTCTAACAATAAAGTTAATCCCTTTACATCACCTTTAATGACGGCATTAAATAAATCAATTTGATCAGCATTTTTTGCGCCAGGAAATTTTTCTATAAATGCACATAATGCCTCATCGCCTTTGGCTTTAGCATAAAAACTTGGGGTATAGCCATGTGTATCTGGCACATCCACTTTGACTTTACAATCAAAACAGCGATTCACAAGCTCGTCATCGCCCGTTGTAACAGCATAATGTAAAAGAGATTGCCCTTCCTCATTGATATACAATCGCGTATTAGCGCCATGCTTTTCTAGCTTTTTAGCAACATCCACGTTGCCTAATAAAACAGCAACCGCCCAGGGAGAAAGCCCATTCGCATTTAAGCAATCGATGTGCTTTTTTTGATTTTCAATGAGAAACTCAAGCAAGCCATGAAGATTGTTCTTAGCAGCCGTATGCCAAATACTCTCTTGCTTGTCATTATATCTTGAGTTTTCATCATGCTTTCTTTTAAGCAAGGAAATGCATTCTTGTTCTCTTCCCTGTTCAGCAAGTTCGTGAATAACCGTGTTGCCACTTAAATTCCGCACTTTAGAATAATGCGGCTTATCAATTAAATCTCGGACCTTTTTATGGGCTTTAAGTGTTTCAAATAAGCTTATTGTGTTCAAAATTTTGGGTTTATAAACATCATCTTCACAGGACACAATATATTTTTTAAAGTCTTTTATACTAAGATGTTCTGATTCAAGATAAACACCAGATGATAATAAAGCATGGATATCTGCTAATGTACTTTCAGCAGAAACTGCTAGTGACAAAGCATTGCCTGGATTAACTCCATACTCTCCTAAATTATCAATATTATCACTGATATATTTCCAAAATGATGATTGATATTGTTGCGCATAATAATGAAATAGCTTTAGACCATCAGGGCTACCAGGTACTTGCGAATCTAGTGTTAAATTACTGGCTTTTAACTTTTTAAATGAACTTAGATCTTCTTCAAGAAAATAGGCTAAAACACTCTCTTTGGATAAATTACCCTTTTTATCAAAGATTAAAAATTCACCTTTCCTCAACGCTGATTCAAGTACAAGGTGAATTTTAAGCGCTTGCTCCTTTTGCTTCGATTCCTTTTCAAGTGCTGCAATCAATTTCAGTTTAAATGCACTGTCCACAACATCCAGAATCGTTTTACCATCACTGTCCTTTTCAAGAAAGGTTTGGGCATCGACCTTTAAGCAAGATTTTAACAATTTAGGCACCGCTCCACTATTTGCTATTTGTAATAAGAGAGGCGTTGCCTTTAATTGCTTGCGTGTGCGCTGTGTCGCTTTTCCCTTTGACATAAATTCAACTTCCTATGTTAAAAAAGTGCATTTTGATGCTTATCATTTTTAGATTCTAAAACGATTTGCTGCCCCGACTTTGGCATTCTGAGAAGGAGCTTTTCCTATGGATTGCTCAATCTGTGCTCTAAGGCCTGCATTTCTGGCAGATTGATAAAGAGGCGCAAATGCTTCTGGTTGATTGCTTTGCACTACCGCATTACTCGCTGCAGGGCGTTTACCAACAGATTCCTTAACTTGCGAAATAGATTCATTTTTAGGTGAGGCCACAAATCGTGGACTATGTCGAGAAGGACTTGCCTTTGTTTTTGGCGCTACAGGGCTTACCTTCTTTTTGGGTGTCGCACGTCTTACCTTTGGGCTAGATGCAGCAGGGCTTACCTTTGTTCTGGGTGTCGCGGTATTTACTTTGGCGACGGGGCTTGCCTTCTTATTTTTAACTTGTGACACGTTGATATTTTTAATGAGCTCTTCATCTAAACCTTTTACAATTTTTTTGTCACGAACCAGCTTGTATAGTTCGTGTAAGTCTTTTGCATAATAACTATAAAGTTCTCTCTCTGAAATTGGCGCCTTTGTTCCCTTTTTGACGCCTAAATAGTCTTCTCTTGCTTTGGTGATGATGCCGACAATTTTTTTGATTTTGTCTTCATTAAATTGCTTTGTTGCCAAATATTTCTTTGCATCGATTGGTAATTTACCATTCGTTAACACATAGTTAATTAGATGAAGTGACCAAGCAGTTTGTTGTGTTTTACCCTCTTTGAATTCCTTGAATGCGGTATCTCTGGCTTCTAAAATGACATCGGCTTCAAGATATTGATCATGATCAGTCGTTAGTGCTTGAAGAGAAATATTTTCTGCTATGCCGTTATCATTAATAGACTCAACGAACGCAGTATAGGAAAGCTTATGATTCTCGCTGACATCCAGCTCTTGAAGCTGAATGGATTTCTTCACAAACGCACCCAACTGAACTGCTTGAGATTCTACAATTCCAGTATTATTTAAACTAACTTTTTTTAGGTTAGACATTCGAGGTTTGGACTTGAAAAAATCCTGTAATGGCTTTTCTGAATCTTCTATAAAATGATCACGTTCTTGTTTGCCTCCAAGTTCAACATTGTCTGACAAAATCAAATTTTGCAGCTTCAAATGTTTAACAATTTCAGCGACGTCATCCAAACATGCTCCATTTATCTTATTTTTGGACATATCTAACGTTTTCAAATTTTGAAATGCGGTTTTTTTATCAACTATATGTGTTTTTAAAATTTTAATGCTTTCTTCGGAATGATTGTCAGATTGTAAAATTAAGTGCTCAGTATCAAATCTTCCCAACCCAGCTGTTAATAGATCTTCCAAATATTGTGGTTGCAATTCAGCTTTACTAATATCAATTTTTCTAATCTTAATTTTTAGTGGCTTTTTATCTTGCAATCGCAAAGCAGCCATCAGTTTCGATTTTAAGTCGGTGTCTAAAGTAATTGGTTCAATCGATTTGTCACTTACTACTTTTTTGGTATTTTTAGCTATTTTTGTTTTAGTCTGTTGCTGAGCCTGTGGCAACTCTTGCTCTTCAATTTCAATAGTAGGCTCTCGATTAAACACAAAATCAATTACACTTCCAGGGCTAGCACTTTCCAATAGGTTTAATTTATTCTTAAGCAGCTCGCTGGACATGGAGTTGATTTTTACTATGCCATTTTTTCGTCTTTTTAATAAATCTGTATCGCCGGTTAAATATCCTAGGAGACCCGTCACTAAGCCAGAACCACCGGCCACCCCAGCGACTGCCAGCAGTCCACCTCCTGTTAATACTGTTGCCGCAGAAAAACCAAGAAAGGCTCCTATCGCTCCCATGCTTCCAATTCTTGCATATTCCACAACTTTTTTAACAGTATGCGGCTTCAAAGGATCAATGCTTGATTCCGTCTCTTTTATTTCCCCTTCTAATCTAGCAATTTTTTGTAGCATCGCTTGATTGGCTTGAGCATTTAACATAGGTAAATTCCTTCTACTACTTAATTTACAACTTCAGATAATTTTTACGTGTTTCAGGTTTTGTATAAAACTCATATGCACTAATGACTTGTTGTGATTTCACCGTTGCATCAACACTTTGATTTCGATCAGGATGGTATTTAAGCATACCCACATAATAAGCTTTTTTAATTGCAACAGGATCGCTAGTATCTTGCTCGAGCCCAAGTACAGCATAGGGATATCCGCCAAATTTTTGCTTAAAGTTTTCTTTTGCTTCCCATTCTTGGATTAATTTCAAATACAATTCATTACTGTTTTCTTCACCGTTTTCTTCGTCGACATTAGATTGTGCAGGCTCAGCAATCCCATAACGCTTTAAAATGCTTATAATTCTCTTACGCTTGCTTGCCTGCGCTAACAACATTACTTTCTCCCCCTGTTGATGTGATGCAAGGAACTCTTTTTTGCGATCATCGGGGATTAAATTAAAAAGGTAATTAAATTGGGCATCAATTGGAGAGGTGACATTAAATAATTCCATCAATGCGGTTTTGCCCTTAGAATTTTTCTTTGTCAAATACTCAAATACATGCTCATGGGGGCAATGGTCTAAAAATGCTTTCAATTCTGACACCTTAGCTGAACCGCCACGTCGCATTGTTGGTGTGTTACCATCGTTATCTAACTCGTTAATAAAGGTAAAACGATCTTGCAAAGGAAGTGATGTAATCACTATGTTAATTACTTCTACCGACCCGTTAAGGGCAAGATTAAATACGTAACGATTACCTAGATTGTAGGTTGATTGAAACACAGCCAATCTCTTTTCAGGCTTGATTGCATCAAGCAATATATTCAAAAATCGAACATCTTTATCACAGTAGAATGTGGCGTAATCAAGAATACCTATTTCAATTACATTTTTTTCTCTTAGATATTTATCTATTGCCTTTTCTGACGCTACTTTTAAAATACGTTTTACTTTGTTCTCATCTCGCGCTCTCATCGCATCGAGAACACTATTTGCACCATCAAAGTCTGGCTTTTCGTGTTCAAGCAAACTACCAATGGGTAAAAATTCTGATACTGTCAAAAAAGTATCTATCGAAACACTATTCACTATAATGGATTTGATCTGATTGCCAACCACATTAGCAACATTTAAAAGCTTTCCGAGCATGGTGAGTCCTGCTAGTTTATTTTTGGCGAAGGAGAATAAATCTGCTTTGAAGTAAAAGGTGATTGCAAGCGCCGCGACAGTACTTAAACCTATATAAGCTAAGGACCATGAGCTAAATAAAAGCGAAGCATAGTTCAGCAACATTTCCATTTAAATAACTGACTCCATAGTACTGCAGTTGCGAAAATGCATTATAAAAACTCTCGCCTTCAATGCAAGAACATTTGATACATTTTCTGCTTTTCTCAGTATTTTTATAAACTCACGTGAAAACTAGCTGAGTTCTCATCTTAAAATAAGTGTAACTCCGCTAGTTAATGAGATCTTTTTACTTTTTACTCTTTTCACTTTCATAGCCATCTGCCCTTTGATACCTCTACCCAAGCTCCCTTACGGGGTGATACACGAAAACCTTGTAAATATTTGAACTTTTTATCTAACAAAATATCTAAAAGGTATTCGTAAGAGATAATTTTTATCATTTCAAGGGGTTAAGCATGAGTCCTAAACCAGATGGTTCATTATTCGAATGGGAAAAAAAATTAGCTACTGTGAAACCTAATGAAATCGATGATCTGGAATCAGAGGCTAAACAGGAAATTGGTGAATTCTGCAAGGAAATAAAGCCAATTAAAGAAAGAGGAAAGAAGCAACAAGAATTGAGCAACCAGCTCAGGGATGCTTTAAATAAAAAACGCGCAGAGCGCTCGCCCCAAGAAGAAGCTAATCCTGTCATGGCGGCGCCTCCGCCGCCTCCTCAAGCCCAAAACGCACCACCGCCACCGCCACCGCCAGGCGCAGGTGGCCTACCGCCGCCGCCTCCACCACCACGAAATAAAGGCGAGCCACCAAAGCCATCAGCACAAGCGCTAAAGGCACAAGAAGAAAAAAGAAAACGTGAAGAGAGAAAACAAGCGTTGCAAAACGCCAAGCAAAATGGAGTAGCGCTTGCGCAGAAGAATGAAGGCAAAGATCTTATTGAGATTAAAAAGAAGGCTGATAGTGATCTTAAAGAGATACAACAACAAATCCGCACGCTAAAAAGTACGACTGCCTATGAGGGTGGCCCGACTTTGGAAAAGCTTGCTAGAGAGCGTGAAGACGCCATCAGTAACATTGATACCGAGATTACCGCAAAGCGACAACAAGTTGAGCAATATACAAAGCAGCTCGCTAGAATTGAGAAAAATCCTGTACTTCAAAAACGAAAGGTTAGAGTTGAAGGTTTGCTTAGAAATGTCAAAGGCGAGTTGACCACATTAATCGCGCAAAAAGACCAAAAATTAGCTCGGATACATGAAGCCTTAGATATGTATGACAAACAAATTGAAGTCTTAGAAAACAAACTAGAGCTACAAAAAGCCTACATTCAAGGGCTTTCTGATGGAAGTAAAGCAAAAAATGAAGCCAAAGCAAAAGCCAATAAATCACCTGAAGCCATTTTAAATGATGCTTTTGCAAATCGAGATCGTGAATTTGCTAGCCTTGAACATTATAATGACGTCGAGGTAGATATCATTCGTGGGCTTCTTGATGATTTAAACCCCAACTTGCCAGATGATGACAATCCATTTTCCTGGGATGAACACACTTTGGAGCAAAAATTCCAGGCTGCTATTAAACTACAAAAAATCAAGTACACTGATTTAAAGCAAGCCTTGGGGCGACCATTATTTGAAGATGAAATAAACCCAAATAAAGTTGCGCCGCCGCCTAAATCCACCTCTGTGGCCGGCATAGATGATGCACCCTCATATGCCATTGGTTCGACAAGTATAAGTATGGGCTCTCCCAGCAGTAACCCCGCTGCCACCAAGCCAACCTATGAACCCCCAACAGCCCCACAAAAGAAAATTTCAGACGTTCAAGCAGCACTGGTTGTGATAAAAAATTCTCTCAAAAGTACTAATATTCAACAACGTTATGATAAAGCAGGGAAAGGCAAATCTTTTGTATCAATGTATTTAAAAAGCCAAGACAAATCTAGGCCAAAACAAATCAGTATGTTACAAGATGCGATTCAAAAAGCCTGTACTGAACTGGAGTCATTGCTTATTTTAAGAAAAAACTTGGAAAAATCGAGCGCACCGATGAGCCGGACAGATATTGAAAAACACGTTACTAACTCGCTTTTTGCACTGGAAGAAACCATTCAAAAAGTTGCGAAACAAATAGATGATTCACAGCATAAGAGGGGGACCTCTAAAATGGTGAATGTGTTAAGCAGTTTAACGAAAGAATTGGATTTAATGAAGAAAGCCATGGGCATTGAGACGCCAAAACCAAGTGCGTCAAGTAGAATGTAGGCCGAGAAAATGATGCAGATGTGTACTGATTTAGATGAAATTGCCTCCGGCAAAAAAAACAAGGTCGGAAAATTTAATGAGTAAAGAATCACCATCCGAAAAGAAAGATTTATCGCTGAGTTACGTGACCCTAACCACCTGGGGAACGCATAGTGATGGTGGCAATGGTATGTCTCACTTTCTGGATGTTCAATTATTTGGGGGAAATGTCGGGCATGCTTCTGTGGCTGTCACTTTTCCTGCTGATGAAACGGGCGTTAAAATGCTGGAACATTATTGTTATAAAGATGGCGAAGTTGTTTTGCCCTTTGAAAGAACAAGCCATCAAGCACTAGATGAAAATGGAAAACTGGTTTCAAAAGATGTTTTTACCGTCTACTTTAGTTGGTGGCCCGATAAAACTGAAAAACTGTTTAGCTTACGAAGCGCCATCAATGAGGATAGCGTTGCAGAGCGTCTTGGCGTGCTTGTGG
>CAZSGE010000073.1:0-12252 GCA_964606325.1 Uncultured Candidatus Berkiella sp. | reverse complement strand
ATTTATAAAGGTAAAGATGGCTTGTTTAGAGTGAAGTCCGGAGAAGCAGAAGGTGACTCTTCAGTGAGCATCGCAGGTGGGTATCTTGAAGGTAGTAACGTTAACGCGGTTGAAGCGCTAACTCACATGATTTCCATTGCAAGACAATATGAAATGCAAATGAAAATGATAGATTTCGCTCATGAAAATGATCAGTCAATGCAGAATTTACTTACTATTGCATAGTTAAAAGGAAATAAACCATGCATCCAGCACTTTCGGTGAGCGTCACCGGCTTAAGCGCACAAGATTTAGATATTCACGTCATATCCAACAACCTGGCCAACGTGAGTACCACGGGTTTTAAGAAGGATAGGCCCGTTTTTGAAGATTTGTTTTATCAAAACGTGCGTCAGCCTGGCGCGCAATCCTCACAACAAACAGAAATTCCTTCAGGATTAATGTTAGGTACAGGTGTGAGAACCGTTGCGACTGAAAAAATTCATTCACAAGGTACTCTTATTCAAACGCAAAACCCTTTAGATCTTGCTATCAATGGCGCAGGTTACTTTCAAATTTTACGACCAGATAACACCACCGCCTATACCAGAGATGGTTCGTTTCAATTAAATAGCCAAGGTCAACTTGTAACTGCTAATGGTTATTTAGTACAACCAACCATTACCGTGCCAGCGAATACACTGAGTTTAACCATAGGTAACGATGGCACAGTTTCTGCATTGGTACAAGGTAATACTACCCCAAGCCAAATAGGAACAATACAACTTGCGCAGTTTATTAACCCAACCGGATTGCAACCTATTGGTGAAAATCAATACTACCAAACAGCATCCAGTGGGTCGCCAACAGCCGGTAATCCTTCTCAAAACGGTCTGGGCAATTTGTATCAAGGGTCTTTGGAAGGCTCTAACGTGAATGTGGTGGAAGAACTGGTAAAAATGATTGAAACTCAACGCGCTTATGAAATGAACGCTAAATCCATAGAAACAGTAGATGGAATGCTTAAATTCATCGCGCAAGTTCTCTAGAGGACATAATGCAACGAAAAATTGTCATCATTTGCGGTTTATGCCTTAACGTATTTTTGACAGGGTGCATAAATATAGTGGGACCTAACGATCCTAACTTTGCACCTGTGTTTCCTGATAGACCCCCTGAGCAAACGCCAGATATGGGGTCAATTTATTTTCCAAAGGAAGGCATATCACTTTATGAGGATATTAAGGCGCGCAAGGTCGGGGATATCATTACCGTTGTGTTAACAGAAAAAACCAACGCATCAAAAACATCAAATAGTAAATATGAAAAGCAATCACAAGAAACATTAGCAAATCCAACTTTGTTTGGAAGTACAATGAACCCAGCAAACTCGCCAAATTTTGATTTGCCTAAGCAATTGCCTGTTCCATTGCAAACGGGAGATAATGTGGGCTTAGGATTCAACATTCAGGGCGATACAAAATTTACCGGTACAGCAGATGCTAAACAAGAAAATAAATTAATTGGTACTATCACCGTTGTGGTTACCAAAGTTTATTCAAATGGAAATTTACACGTTCGCGGTGAGAAATGGATCACCATTAACGATGGCGATGAATTTGTTCGCGTTTCTGGTATTGTTCGAAATCAAGATATTAGCCCTGAAAATCAAATCGATTCTAATAGAATCGCAGATGCTAGGATCACATACTCTGGTCGAGGATCATTTGCAAACTCGAGCAAACCAGGTTGGATAATGAAAATGTTAACAAGCCCATGGTTTCCGATTTAAGAGAACAGCATGAAAAAAACAGTGCTAATTATTGCTTTATTCATCATTAGTTCTTCTGTCTTTGCTGAGAGAATTAAAGATCTAGTAAGCATACAAGGGATCAGAAGTAACCAATTGGTTGGGTATGGTTTGGTTGTTGGCTTGGATGGCACAGGCGATAAAGAATCCTTCACCAAACAATCATTTAAAAGCATGCTTAACAATTTAGGTGTCACTATACCACCAAACATTCAACCAAGTATTAAAAATGTGGCGGCAGTCGCATTGCATGCTGAGATACCTGCATTTGCAAAACCAGGTCAACGTATTGATGTTACCGTTTCATCGATTGGTGATGCAAAAAGTTTAAGAGGTGGCTCATTACTTTTAGCTCCTTTAAAAGGTGCAGATGGCAATGTTTACGCAGTTGCACAAGGCGATTTGATTGTGGGGGGCTTTTCAGCAGAAGGTGCAGATGGCTCCAAAATTACCGTTAATATTCCTGTTGTTGGCCGCATTCCAAATGGTGCGATAGTTGAAAGAGGGATCCCATCGCCTTTTGCTCATAGCGATGTGATGATTTTAAATCTCAATCGAGCTGATTTTACAACATCAAGAAGAATGTCAGAGGCAATAAACCAAGCTATGGGGGCAGGGATGGCATCTCCTTTAGATGCAACCTCGGTTAAGGTACATATGCCACCTGAGCTTAGCGATAAAGTTGCCTTAGTTTCAGCAATAGAAAGTTTAGATGTTATACAAGGTGAAGTGCGCGCGCGTATTGTCGCTAATTCAAGAACAGGAACTATAGTCATTGGCAAGCATGTCACAGTGGGGCCTGCTGCTATTTCACATGGTAACTTAATCGTCACCGTCACAGAGCAAATAAATGTTTCACAACCTCAACCTTTATCGAATGGGGTAACGGCGATAACGCCGAAGTCAGATATTTCGGTCAGTCAATCCGATGGCCGCATGTTCCTTCTTAAAGCCGTTACGCTAGAAAGCATCGTTAGTGCAGTGAATAAAGTTGGCACAGCACCTGGGGATCTTATGGCTATATTGGAAGCGCTTAAACAAGCCGGTGCGCTTAATGCCGATCTAGAAATCATATAAGGCGACTATGGAAAGTAGCTATGTAAAATCTTTTAATTACTTTGATATGAGTGCATTATCAGAGTTAAAAGGTAAAGCAGATGATAAAGACGATGAAAAATTGCGGGTTGTTGCCGAGCAATTAGAATCTGTTTTTCTAGAATTAGTGTTGAAAGCAATGCATGAAGCAAATGCTTCAATGAAATCTGAATTTATTGAAAGAGATAATGAAGAATTCTATCAACAAATGTTTGATAAACAATTAGCCTTGAGTTTATCAAAGTCAGGTGGGATTGGATTGGCGGATGTTATTTATAAACAACTTAAGCCCAAAGATACAAATACTCTGCCACTGATACAAGATAGATTAGTTAGAACGGATAAACCTATTTCTTTAAAGCCAGTAGAAATTCAACCACCTTTAGCTTATGAGCAAGAAAATAAGACATCGACAGCTGATATCATTGAGCAAACAGAAGAGGCTGAAATGTCAACATTTCAGACAAGTAGTTCAAGTGTTAAATCATTTATTGAAGCTGTGTTACCGCATGCAAAAACAGCTGCCAAAATAATTGGTGTTGATCCTAAAGTGCTTTTAGCGCAATCTGCCTTGGAAACAGGGTGGGGGCAACATATTTTGCAAAATGAAAATGGGATGAGTTCATTCAACCTATTTGGTGTAAAGTCAGACAAGAAGTGGGAAGGAAGTAGCATATTAGCTAAAACGTTAGAATATGCAGACAATAAAGCAGAAGAAGTAAAGGCCAATTTTAAGTCCTACAATTCGTACTTAGAAAGTTTTTTAGATTATATTAACCTGCTTAGTAGCTCAAGATATGAAAAAGCACTAGAAAACACTCATGATCCAAAAACATTTTTAACTGAATTACATCAAGCAGGTTATGCAACGGATCCTCAATACGTTGACAAAATAATGTCAATTTATGAAAAATTTAAGTCGATTTGATTATTGTTGTAATAATTAATCAAATCATGATGATGGAAGCAAACTAATGAGTGATTTACTCAGTATTGGTACATCAGGATTGTTATCTGCGCAAAAAGCGTTAGACACGATTGCCAATAACATTTCAAACGCAAGTACACCTGGCTATAATCGTCAGGTAACCATGCTAGAATCGCTCCCTTCAACAAAAATTGGGAATAGCTATGCGGGCTCTGGTGTTAATACGATGGGTACGGCTCGCATCGTTGATCAGTTCATCACCCAATCAATGCGGGTACAACAAACTAATTTAAGTGAAGCGCAATCTTACTCAGATGTGGTGTCACAAATCGATGGTTTGCTTTCTGATCCCAGTATGGGGATCTCTGAAGCGCTAAATTTAGTCTTTAGTTCATTACAAAGTGTCAGCAACAATCCTGGTTCACTACCAGAGCGTCAAATGTTTATTGCTCAAGCCAAAATACTGCAAAATCGATTCAATGAGATGAATCGTAACATCACCAAGCAATATGAAGTTATTAATGCTGAAATAAAAGAAAGTGTTAATGTTATTAACTTATTAGTTGAACAAATTGCTGACATCAATATGAAGATCCAAAACTTAGGTGATTATAATTATGCCTCTGCACCTAATGATTTGCTTGATCAAAGAGAAGGATTATTGCTCAAACTTTCTGAGTATGTTGGTGTTTCTACCACAGATCAAGGAGATGGGTCAGTTAACGTATTTATAGGTAATGGTCAAACCTTAGTTATAGGTACTAAACCAACCAAATTAGGTACACAACCTAATTCATTAGACGACATGAAAACAGATATTGTGTTAACTGATGGTACTACTTTTCAAAACATTAACCGCAATTTTCAAAATGGAAAAATTGGTGGTTTGCTGAATGTGCGTGAGTATGTTTTACCTGAAGCGCTTAATTCCCTCGGTAGAATTGCATTAGCAATTGAATCATCATTTAATGAGCAGCATAAGATTGGTATTGATTTGAATGGTAATATAGGTGTTAATTTATTTAGTGATCCTAACGATTATAACGCCAAGTTAAATCGGGTCACTGCTAACGTTAACAATAATGGGACAGGAATTTATAGTGTAAGTATCAATCCTATGCTGTCTGATCCTGAAGTTCCAGTGGTATACTCAACTCCTTCAGGGCAGGTCGATGCCGGCACGTTGTTACCTCTCACAACGGGAACATTAATTATCAACGATACCTATATCAGACCAACCGTCGTTGGAGATGATACGGTTTCAACAACAGATGCCACCGCTAGTGCCATCGCAATTTCTAAAGCAATTAATTCACAAATTGCGGCGCATGGTGTACAGGCAGTTGCGCAGCCAAATGTTGCTTATTTGGGAACATTTACAGCAGGGGCGCTTGCTGCTGGTAACCTCACTATTAATGGTATCAATGTTATTTCAACAGGCGTGGACGCTCAAACTCTTGTTCAGGATATTAATGCTCTTTATGCTCAAACCGGCGTGACTGCCGTTACAGATGCCAACTCTAATATTACTTTAACCGCTCAAGATGGCAGAAATATACAACTAACCAAAACTGTTAACAGTGCTGCTGCTGATTTTAGTTATTTTCAAATGAATGCGGGTGCTGCTTTAGACAAAGTATATAAAGCATCTGTCAAGTTGGTTGCAAGCACAAGTGAATCTATTAAAATTGCAGGAACGCCGATGAATGTTGGTTTCACGAGCGCAACAACACCCACACCTTATTCGAGCCTTAGCATTAAAGATTACATGCTGTCTTTCGATGGTTCGGTGTATACCTTAAGGAATTACCCAGATTTAAGCATTATTTCACAATCAAGTACGCCAAATTTTTCTTTGGATGGATTTGTTTTAACCCTTGAAACAGGCACTGTCGCTGCTAATGATTCATTTATCATACGACCGACACGATTTGGCGCACGTGATTTCAATTTTGAGTTGCGCGATCCCATGATGATAGCGGCTGCCTTGCCAGTTAAAGTTGATGCAGATTTACTAAATAAAGGCTCTGCCACGATTAATGTTACAACAATAACAGACACATCTGGCACTCCCTTGGGAACCAATTATAAACTTGGAAACGCTTTTCAAACGCCGGGTATGTTGACACCGCCTATCAGAATTGAATTTGTTACATCAAATAAATATCGTGTTTATGACATCACCTCAGGTATTCCAGGTGTACAAATTGGCCCAGATCAAAATTATAGCCCTACAGCATTAGACAATGAAATTTTCCCCATATCTGGTGTGATTGATACAACACCACCTGGCCCCAATTTACCTTACGTATTTGATCCTGGCTATCGTATTTCAATTGAGGGTGTTCCACAAGCAGGGGATATCTTTACGATAGGCTATAACGATTCAAGTCAAGGCGATAATAGAAATGTGGTGCTATTGTCAGCTTTACAATTTGCTAAAACACTAGCGAATAAGACTTCTACCTTTCAAGATGTCTACACTCAATTCGTAGGTGGTATGGGATCAGAGGCATCTCAAGCTGAAATTAACTTAGATTCACGTGCAAGCGTCATGAGTGCTATAGAATCCAGACGCAATGAAATTTCAGGTGTCAACTTAGATGAAGAGGCAGCTAATTTACTTAAGTATGAACAAGCTTATCAGGCAACAGCGCAAGTGATTGTGATTGCAAAAGGTGTCTTTGACTCTCTTATTAGGGCAGTTGGTGGTTAAAAATGCGTGTATCAACCTTAGATTTTTTTCAGAAAGTCATCAGTAATTTTTCAGATCAACGTGATTTAATTAATAAAACACAATCACAGATTTCATCTGGTAAAAAAATATTGACGCCTGCGGATGATCCCATTGGCGCTATGCAATCGCTTAATATGCATTATGAAACAAGCAAGTTAGATCAATTTGTTAAAAATATTGATACAGCTACGAGCATATTAGAATACGAAGATACGATCCTTGATTCAGTCACCAAGGTATATCAACGCGTAAAAGAATTGGCAATTGAAGCGGGTAATGCAAGTTTGAGTTCTTCAGACAGACTGGCGATCGCTGCTGAAATGAATGAAAGACTTTCTGAGCTCAAAGGTTTAGCAAACACTCGATCTGCAAATGGTGAATATATTTTCTCAGGTTTTAATGTTTATCAAGAGCCTATTGCAGTTAATAATGCTGGACAATACTATTATCGTGGTGATGATGGTTTACGTTCAATAATGATTGGCGAATCAAGTTTGGTCGGAATTTCGGATCCAGGGAAGGATCTATTTTTTAACTTAAATACTGATAAAGTGATTGCCACACCCGTTAATGGGGTTGTTACAATCACAACACCTGCGGGTGCGCAAGTGCCTGCCGGATCGCTATCTAGCCTTTCAGACACAGATTTAATTTTAAATCAGTTTTCCATCGGAGCCTCAATTAATGATGGTATTTCCACAACCGATGGTGCAGCAAGTGCTATTGCCATAGCGAATGCGATTCGAAGCAAATATAGCCTACATGGTGTCGATGTCAGCGTTAATGCTAACGTCGTAGATCTAGGTGCTTTTACACAAAATACCATTAGCGCTGGCCAGTTAACTATCAATGGTGTGCCAATTGTAGATACTACTGGAACAGAAGCATCGATTTTGACAGCCATTAATGCGCAATCAACGTTAACAGGTGTGACAGCATCTCAACCTGGTGGCGCCGGTACGAGTATTATGCTGAATGCAAGTGATGGTAGAAATATTCAACTTCAAACAACAGGTGGAGCTGCTGCGTCATTTGCAAATTTTGATATGACAGCTGGTGCCTTAAATAATGTTGTAAAATCAACCATTACATTACGAGATCACCATGCATTAACAGTTGCTGGAAGTTTTCCTGCTCATGCTGGCCTCACAGCAGGTAGTTACGGCGTATCTGTTAATACGGGAACAGGAGTGGTGACAGGTGCATCGGTTATTACAGCGGTTGCCGATCCTAGTGCGAAGTATTCTATCGTGTTTAATGCAGGTGGTACGACTTTTTCTATCTTCAATGATGCCTCTCCTAATCAACCAATACCCGGTTTTAGCAATGTGACATATGTTAATGGTGGCACTATAGAATTTGAAGGTTTAAGTGTTACGCTTGCTGGCACACCTAATGCTGGAGATGTTTTTGGAATTGAATGTGAAGAATTATCACATCAAGATGTCTTTACTTCAATTAAAGACTTAATTCACAGTATAAGTACAGCCACCAATTCAGCTCAATTGAGCTATGAAATTGGTATGGGTTTAAATAACCTTGACAATGCTGAGCTTACCTTGTTACAAACGCGTGCAAAAATTGGTGCCAGACTCAATATTGTTGAAAGCCAAAAGGGCTTCAGTAGCGCTTTGCAATTGATTGCACAACAAAACTTAAGTCGCATAGAAGATCTAGACTACAGTGAAGCTATTACACGCTTAACACAGTACACTTTTACACTAGAAGCTGCACAGCAGAGTTTTGTGAAGATTCAGTCGTTAAGTTTATTCTACTTTATAAGGTAAACCCTTATACAATCTTTAAGAGCTCACATATATATAGAATGTTATCTCAAACATATTATATCTAGTCTGAATGAATAACCTGCTTATTTGCCATGAATCTTATCTAAACTATATCTCTTGTTAGACGATAATATTCGTGGGAGCGGTAAATACATCGTTTATACATTGTATATCCGCTAAATATAATTACTTATTCAGGAGTATGTCATGGCACAAGTCGTAAATACTAATATCTCATCCATTGATGCTCAGAAAAATTTAGATAAATCAAGTGCAGCTCTTGCTACTTCATTACAAAGACTTTCTTCAGGTTTACGAATCAATAGCGCAAAGGACGATGCTGCCGGTTTGGCCATTAGTACTCGTTTTACTTCGCAAATTCAAGGTTTAACCCAAGCATCACGTAACGCAAACGACGCTATCTCATTAGCGCAAGTAGCTGAAGGTGCGTTGCAAGAAACCACAAACATTTTGCAACGTGTTCGTGAGTTATCAATTCAGTCTGCAAATGGTACAAACTCAGCAACTGACCGTGCGGCGATTCAGGACGAAGTAAACCAACTCAAACAAGAGTTAACACGTATTGCTACCACCACCACATTTAACGGATTAAGTATTTTAGATGGTGAATTGCAAGACGCCTTGTTCCAAGTAGGTTCAATGGCTAATCAAACGATCTCCGTTAGTATTCAAGATACACGCGCTACAGCGTTGGGTAGTAACATTGTTACCAGCAATAACCCAAATGGTTTAGAAGGTGCTACTCGCAATCAATTGTATATTGGTACGGTTGGTGGTGCGGGTGGTGCGGCTCTTGGTACTGAAATTGCTGTTGCACAAACTAACTCAACTACCAACGGTTATGCAGGTTCAACTTTAACCGTTTCTAACGTAACAGCTGCTGGTGCAACTAACACACAAACAGTAACTGTTGCTGCAAACGATCAAGCTAACACCATTGCTACTAACCTTTCAGCTTTAACTGGCGTGAAGGCTCGTGGTTATAACGCTGTTACCATTAGTAACTTGGCGTCAATGAACGGTGCAACCTCTCTTACCTTAAATGGTCAAGCAATTGGTGCTGGTGCTGGTGTAACAGCTAATAGTATTGCAACAGCAATTAACGCTGATGCAACATTACAAGGTCAAGGCATTTATGCCGTAAGTAACGGTACAACAGTAGATGTGATTGGTCTTGATGGCCGAGATATGGTATTTGCAAATGCTGGCGGTACTGGTGTGTTTGATATGGTTGGTTTACGTGGCGGCGCTGCGACAACCTTAGTTGCTTCACAATCCACAACCTTTGGTGGTCGTGTTGATATCGGCATGGACTCAGGTTATAGCATTGTTGGTAGTGACGCTACCATTATTCCTGCAGTTGCTGCTACCACAGTTGCTGTTGGTAAAGGTAACATTCGCGATCTCGTTAACAACACAACGACAACGGCTGCTGTTAAAACCAATAACATTGGTGCACAAACATTAACCGTAGTGGGTAGCGCAGGCTCTGCAACCGTTGCTGTGTCAGCTAACCAAGCTGCGGATAGTATTGCACAAGCAGTGAATGCGGTATCAGGCTCAACCGGTGTTAATGCTATTGCATCTACAGAAGTTAAATTGTCTAGCTTGTCCGCCAACGGAACAGTTAGCTTTACTTTATATGGTGATAACGTTGCAACAGGCGCAGGCGTAACGGCAACTGTTACGACTAGCGATTTAAGTGCACTTGTTACTGCAATTAACAACGTTGCTGGTACAACGAGTATTAACGCTGCATTAGGTGCGAATAACTCTGAAATTATTTTAACGCACGCAACAGGTAAAGACATTGTGATTGAAGGCTTCAGTCATAGTGCGGCTGTTGGCTATGCTGCACCTGGTGTTACACCAGTGAGCGGTACAGGTAGTTCAGTAAGCGCACCTGTTGAGCAATCCATTTTGGTAACTGGTAATGCTTCACATAACAGTGGTGGCACAGCAGTTAGCTTATATGCTGGTGGTGAAAGAGGCAGATTCAACACAACCGTCGTTGGTGGTGAGATTGAATTTACATCTTCTACAACCTTCAACGTTACTTCAAGCATTTCAGGATCTGCATCAACTGGAACTTCATTGTTTTCAGGTGCTGCGAATTCTTCTAATGCCTCAACACTCAATAACGTGAGCTCCATTGACGTTAGCACTCAAGCTGGCGCTAATGCTGCAATATCGATATTAGATGGTGCGTTGAACCAAGTGAACACCGTTCGCGCTCAGCTCGGTGCTGTTCAAAACCGATTCAGCAGTACTATTTCTAACCTTGCTAACAACGTTCAAAACCTACAAGCTGCAAGATCACGAATTCTTGATGCGGATTTCGCTGCAGAAACAGCAAATCTCACCAGAGCTCAAATTTTGCAACAAGCAGGTATCGCAATTTTAGCGCAAGCTAACCAATTGCCACAAAACGTGCTTTCTTTGTTAAAATAAGAAAGCTTATTCCTAATAAAGAGGCACCCTTATGGGTGCTTCTTTTTTTGTAGATGAGGTGTTGTATGGATAAATTAGTACCATCATTACCAACGAATCCATTGTTAACTGAAGATAAATATAGGAACAAATTGACCGCAAAAAATAAAGAATTGCCGCAGAAAAAGCAAAAACTACCTGCGCGTAAAGAGAATTTTACTGAAAGTGAATTGCTTGAGTTGGTTAATGAGATCAATGCTTATTTTACCAGCTATGGACAGCATCTACTTGTTTTAATTAACAAAAATGATGACAAAACGACCCTCAATATCATTAATTCTAAAACCCAAGAAGAGGTGAAACAGATATCAGCTGGTGAATTAGACGAGGTGGCTCGAAATTTGCGTAATCATAAGCTGACGTTGATTCAAAGAGATGTTTAGCAAAGGAAGGTAAGAAGACCAATGAAGATTTCTTCAACAGGAGTCGGCTCAGGTATAGATGTAAGAGAGCTTGTTGACAATTTGCTTGAAGCTGAAAGTAAAGACAAGATCAAGAAATTTGATCACGACGAAGCGATGACGCTTGCAAAGATAACAGGGTATGGCACTTTGAAAAGTACCATGTCGCAATTTATTGATAAAATCAATGAATTACAGAGCATTAATAAATTCGAAATGCGCAGTGCAAATGCAACGCTTTCAAATAATAAACCGATTATTGAGCCAACAGCAAATGCACAAGCGAGTGCAGGAAACTATACCGTTGAGGTAACACAGATTGCCTTGGGTCAAAAATCGGGTTCAATCAGTTTTCTACATGAATACACAGAAGTTGGAACGGGTACGTTAACCTTTACAACCGGTACACATGAGTATTCATTTGATATTAATGATTCGAATAAGACTTTAGAAGGCATAAGCGACACAATAAATGCTGCTTCTGGAAGTACAGGAATTAGGGCTAATCTTATCGCAACTGAAACAGGCACAAGAATAGTATTTTCATCTTTAACAGGGCTAAATAATGCGTTTACCGTTTCAGTTGTTGATGATGGTGATGCTAATAATGTTGATGCATCTGGTCTGTCTCAACTTGCTTCGCCGAACTTAACACTGTTGCAAGCACCACTTAATTCCTTGGTTAAAATTGATGGTGTTACTATCGAGAGTTCATCGAACACTATCGATCATGCTATTCGAGGTGTTTCGTTTGATCTTATTAAAACAAATATTGCAGATCCTATAACACTGTCGATTGCTGTCGATGTTCAAAGTGCTCAAGATGCTATTGTCGATTTTTTTAAGAGTTTCAAATAAGTTTAATATTCAATAAATTTCCATTTAAATCAAATCTAGAGATATAAATATTTTCGCTGAAGTCTGTATAAGTAATATATAAATATTCATTAGAGATAGCATCATAATAACTAGATTCTAAAGATAATTGCCTGTCTTCAATTATT
>CAZSGE010000072.1:0-12820 GCA_964606325.1 Uncultured Candidatus Berkiella sp. | reverse complement strand
TATGTTTAATTAGTGGTTGTTAACCAAATAGAGAAAAATTAATTTTTAAACTTACCCATGCTTGCAAGGCTGTTGGATTTTGCATATTGCGCAAAAATGTCTTGGGCATTTTTTACATTTTCTTGTTTGCCACCCCAAGCCTTCATGCAAGGCTCTTGCAAAGCACGCGCAAATGAAAAACTGAGATTCCATGGTAAAGATTCTTTAATAAGATGCATTGCATTTAAATTTTGAGTAGCTTGCAAGGGTGTTTGCCCGCCCGAAAGAAAATTAATCGTTGGAACGGCAGCTGGTACCGTTCGCAGCAATACCGTCAGCGTTTCTTTTGCAATATCGTTAATAGCAACCTGCTCTGAGCAATTTTTGCCAGGAATTACCATGCTGGGTTTTAGAATAATATATTCAAGTGATACTTTATGGGCGTATAGTTTATGAAAAACAGTATGCAATACTTTCTCAGATACATAAAAGCACTGCGCTAAGGTATGATCGCCATCAATGAGTACCTCAGGCTCAATAATCGGCACAATCCCAATTTCCTGGCAAATAGCCGCATAGCGCGCTAAATCTTCTGCATTTGTTTTAATAGCTAGCTTTGAGGGTGTGTCTTGGGAAATTGAAAATACCGCACGCCATTTTGCAAATCGAGCGCCCTGCTTTTTGTATTCTTTTAATCTGTCAGCTAAACCATCAAGACCTTGTGTTGATTTTTCATCTCTAGTTCCAGCAAGTGGCACTAGTCCTTTATCAACTTTTATTCCTGGAATAATATTCTTTTGCGCTAATAATTCAGAAAAGCTAATGCCTGAAGAAGATCTTTGATTTAATGTTTCTTCAAATAAAATAACACCGCAAATGTAATTCTCTATTGAAGGTGTTGTAAATAGTAATTCACGATATGAACGTCGCGTTTCAGCCGTACATGGTATGCTAAGCGCATTAAAGCGTTTTTCAATGGTGGCGCTACTTTCGTCTGCGGCAAGCAAACCTTTGCCCGAAACGGCAATCGCTGTTATTGTGGTATTAAGTTCACTCAGAATCTCGTTTGATAGTGTCATAAAACATCCTTGTATATTTTAGTTTTTTACCATTCCCCGGTATTTTTCATTGACAACCATGGCTCTTTAGGCTCAAGCGCATTCCCCTTTTGTAACAATTCAATTGAAATGTTGTCTGGGGAACGTATAAATGCCATCCGCCCATCACGAGGAGGGCGTAATATAGTGACGCCTTTGCTTTGAAGTTGTTCGCAAAAAGTGTAGATATCATCTACTTCATAAGCTAAGTGTCCAAAGTTTCTACCAATGGAATAGGGCTCTGTCTGATCCCAATTATAGGTTAGCTCGATGGTGGGTTCATTTGGGCCCGTGGCGAGAAAAACCAAGGTAAACCTGCCAGTTTGATGCTCTGAGCGGCGAATTTCTTTTAAACCCAATTTATGGATGTAAAAATCCAAAGATTTTTCTAGATCAACAACACGTACCATTGTATGTAAATATTTCATTTTTTAACCTAGTTAATTGATATTTTAGCTTTTTTTTTGTCTCGCATAGACTGTAGCATTGCTGGAAACTCTTCCCAGGAATGAAAAACATTAATACATCCTAAGCTCAATAATTTTGATTTCAATAGCTCAGGTTCATCAGAAAATCCTGTATAGCCAAAAGTTCTCAGGCCGGCCTTTATTGCAGAAGTTGCGCCAGTAATACTATCCTCTATCGCAAAGCTATTTCCTACATCAGCAGTAACTTGACTCATAGCATTCAAATAAACATCCGGTTTAGGCTTTTGTATTTCACCTGCTTCAAAGAAATATGTTTTGAAAAGTGATGCTAACCTATCACCTTGATTATTACGGGCAAATCTCATTGCGGTTAAAGCACGTTGAATGGGATTATTAGAAACCAGCGCTAATTTTATGCCTTGTTGATTTAATTGAGTGAGCACGTCTAATGCACCTGGTGCCATTTCTACACCATAAGGTAGTTGCTTTAAATGTTCCATGATGCGCCACTCACGTTGGTGATAGAGTGTTTTAAAATCTACGTCTATCTTAAAGTGTTTACTTAAGTTTTCACATAAAGTTTCGCGTGCTTGTCCATGAAAATGCGTTTTGAATTCATCTAAAGTGAGAAGATGATCTATTTGATTTTCATATATTTCGTTAAAACGAGCAATCAAAGAAGGAACCGTGTATTGCTCTGTGCCCATTAGCGTATTATCAAAATCAATAAATAACCACGTGTCAGCCATGTTCTAATTCCTGAAAACCTTTTTTTAATTGCGATATGACTTTATTTAATTCGTCTGTGGTGTATGAGTCACTAAAACCCGAATTCCAAACTGGGTTTGGCCACGCTTGATCAGTTTCGAATCGGGCAATAATATGTACATGCAATTGCGCGACAATATTACCTAAATTGGCAACATTCAGCTTTTTGGGCTTATACAGTTTATTTACAATTTGTGATGTTTGGCGAATCTCTATTAAGAGTTGCTCTTGAGCTTCTTTACTTAGATCAATAATCTCAACAATATCATTGAGCCTGGGAACTAATATAACCCATGGAAAAGCTGCATTATGACTTAATCGTACTTGGCATAAGGGTAAATCAACAACCCATTTTGAATCTTGTTCAAGTTTAGGATCAAGCGAAAATTTCATTTGATTCTCTTAGCATAAATCGCTTTACAAATTGCTCATAATCTTCATGTGTATCAATGCCAGGGCTTGCATGCTCAACGACACCGGCCACAATTTTATAACCGTGCTCTAATAGCCTCAATTGCTCAAGGCTTTCTGCTAGTTCTAAACGCCCTTGGGGAAGCTTGACAAAATCTTTAAGAAAAGCTGCCCTATAAGCATAGATCCCTAGGTGCTGGTAATAGCGGCTAAAATCACTGATTTCACCTTTCGTTGCTCTTGGGTAAGGAATAAGACTACGTGAAAAATAGAGGGCTTGGTAACCAAGAATTTCCGCTGTTTGATTATTTTTAACGATTGATCCCAAAACAGCTTTTACACAATTTGGATCTAACGGATTCGTCTTAAAAGGCGTAACCAAAGTCGCCATTTCTGCATCACTTGCTTGGAATAGTTTGATAAGGTGATCAATATGTTGAGGATCAATTTCAGGTTCATCCCCTTGCACATTGATAATAATATCATCATCGTTGAGATATTTTGCTGCAACTTCAGCAAGGCGATCTGAACCTGTTGGATGGTTTACATCAGTCATCACAACATCTGTCGTAAAAGTTTGAACAACTTTTAAAATTCTTTCATCATCAGTTGCAACCAGAACATGTTTAGCTAATGTAGACTTTTTTGCCTGTTCATAGGTATGCCTTATGAGGGGCCAATTTGTCTTTGTTAGCAGCATTTTTTCTGGTAAACGAGTGGAAGCAAATCGGGCAGGTATTACAATGACAACTGAGGACATAAGTGTCTCCAAACTAGTTTCGTCAGATTATAATGTAATACTGAGTTCAAGTGTATAAGCCAGACAGCTATCTTTTGTCTTTTTAGACGTGTTTTCTATTTTTTGGTAGGTCGCCCTCTTGGCCTTCCTATTGAGGAACTACGCGCTTCTCTTATATCACCAACAGATGCTGCTCGCCTGGGTAAAAATCGCACATTTACTGCTAATAGATCATTCTCTTGGTTTTCATCCTGGGCGGCTTCCCCATCTAAATGGCGCTGTAAGCGATTCAAACTTCTATCTATATTATTTTCTATATGTTGCGCACCCGCTCGTGCTAAATTGTGCGCTCTACACTTAATCTTTTGGTACCAGTGAGAAAATAAATAAGTACAACCACCAATAAAGCCGGTGATAATTGTGTCACGCCAATTATATGAAGAATATGAAATATCTTCTCCCCATGGCATGCAATTGGTGAACCATCGAAAGTTTCCCGCAATAGTTCCCAAAAAACCTTCATAGTGTCCTACATACCAATGGTTACAAAACCAATACCAAAGATTGCGGGATATCCAAGATACAGCAGGTCGTGCTAAATACCAAAACAACCACGTAACACCCATTGAAATGGCTGCACTAAATGAATGAGATGGTCCATTGGGAGCGAAAGCTTGAGCTGCGTTAATAGGCAGCCTTGGAGGTTGTCTAAGATCTCTTTGCATTGCTTAACACATGAGTAAATGAGACATTCCTCATTCTAAAAGAGATTTAACAAGTTGAGCACCCAACATGTTTAAGCGAAAACAGGCTGAGGTTCTTCTTGCATTTGTGCAACAGGTAATGGTGGTAAACAAATCTCACAATCCGCTTGAGCGACGCTCAGGGCAGGCGCTGTGCTGGATGAAGAAGTAGTACTTTCTAAAGCGATGCTATCTTGCGGCTCGATAACATCATTAATATCAAGTGATGCTTTAGATTCAACACTTAATCCTACATCTGCAACACGATACGTATTGCCATCAGATGTTTGATAGGTGCTTGAACCAAATATCTTATTACCATCTTGAATACTTGCATTATTGTCTGACACTAACGAAATGGATTCAATGCCTCTATCGATGAGTGTACTATATTCACCCAGATCGGTTTTACCATCACCATTGATATCTTGCCAGACACCAAATTCACGATAATGATCATCATTCATATCAAAAACTAAATCCTGATTGCTGTCAAAGGCAAGTTTTAAGCCTTCCATATCGGTTTTAGCATCGGGATGATAGAGCGTAAACATAAACTCAGAGATATCTGTAACTTTGCCATCCCCGTCTTTATCGTAAACTAATAACCCATCATCATGGCCCACCCAGCCTGTTTTGAGAAGATTTCCATCGCCTTTGTGATCCCATAACACTTGTGAATCACCAACAGAAATAAGTGAGATTTGGCCATCCTGATTAAGATCTAACACAAGGGGAGTAATATCATTTGGCGAGTTATTATCGATTCTGTTATCAGGATCGGTTATTATGGTCGTTCCGTTAGTAAAAACACCGCCGCCACTGACTGAGGCGAAATTAAATGAAATAGTACTAGAATCACCAGCCGGTAAGTCTATCGTGCTATTATCAAAATCATAGATACCACCACCACGTAAAGCTTGGTTGTTGGATATATCGCTTGAATCATTTAAGATAATATCTGATTCATATGCGAGAATGCCTCCTCCAAAATTTTCAGCTGTGTTAAAACCAATAAGGCTGTCATCAGATAACCCTATAGTGGAATAAAGGGTGTAAACCCCACCACCATCATTAGTTGCCTGATTATAAACGATTGAACTGGCGTCACTTAACGAAAGACTTCCATATTGAACGTAGATGCCCCCGGCATTTTCGGATTCGTTGTCATTAATAGTAGCACTTGCTAGAAGAGAAATTATCGTTAAATTGTCACCAAATATTCCACCACCATATGATTGTGCATAATTTTGAGTGATAGCGCTGCTGCCAGCTAATCGTATGTTACTAGAACCGTCATCCCATATACCCCCACCATAGTTTGATGCTGAATTCCCACTGATGTTACTCTTATCATTAAGTTGAATTGATGAACGGTGAGTTGCAACACCACCGCCGTTTGAATAAGCTGAATTATTTGCAATTAAACTGTTATCGTTTAAACTGATCTCAGTACCGTATGCAAAAATACCACCACCATCATCATCAGCTATGTTACCTGTTATGCGACTATCATGCTTGAGGGTGATATAAGTGGTATATCCGTCCTCCACTTCGGCGAAAGCATAAACGCCACCACCGTCCTCCCCTGCTTGAGAGTTGCTGATTCTAGCGTTATCTAAAGTTAAGCTTGCATCTGAGCTAAAAGCAGTGACTGAAACACCGCCTCCCGACGCACCTTCTTCGGCTACAACTCCATTAACAATATCTAAATTAATCAGTGTTAAATCTGCATTTTGAACATCAAAAGCCCTATCTTTATAGCTACAATCAATGACCGTATCGCAACCACCCACAATAGAAACATTATTTAAGATGTCAAAATCACCTGTAAACGCATCATCTTCATCTGCTTCAGATATATCAATATAATAGATGCCTGGCAGTAATAAGATCGTATCAACATCCTCATCATAATGATTATTTAAAATCACAGCTTCCCGTAGCGAGAGTCCATCACCTGTCTCTAGAGCATATTGATAATCATTAGCAAAATTATTAAAAGTATATGATGCAAAATCATTTTCATCGGTGAGTGTGGTTGTGCGAATATAGTTTTCACCAATCGCGACTAGATTGTAGTTGTAGTTACTATCTCTTGTAACCACAAAATTTTCATTACATTCAGAAACTAAAATTGCCAAATCGCATGCTAAGTAATCCATGAAATCATAGCCTATATAATAATAATTATTATCAGACAAGGTGCAACAGTCTTGGAAAAACTGGCTATAATCATGCTCTGATTCGGTAGGAATGATTAATTGTGCTATTGGGCATTCACATGACACTTCGAGCAAGTCATCTGGAATGGAAATTAAAATGCTGTCTGAGTTAATGGGGAAATTAAAGCAGTCGCTTGCTGTTCCATAATTGTAATACCAAGTAAATTCAATATAATTTAAACCATTACAGCTAATGTAATCAAAATCAAAAAATTGATCGAAGCAATTCTCTTGTGCTTCAGCGCCAAGGATCTGAACATTGGATTCAAGCATAGGATCTGGCTCAACCAATGGTATATATTCAACTGCTATATCATTTTTACAACAAGCCTCTTCATTGCAAGGCTCAACGCCATAGGTGGTAGACTCATTATCATTATCATAGGTAGCATAAAAGTCAAAACAATTATTGTCACAATCGTAAAAATTGAAGTTACCTTCGCTACTAAAATAATATATAAAATCATCCAAAGATAAATATTGCCCTTCGTTTTCAGCTATATAACTGCGTGCGTAGGTATATAGATCATTTTCATCGACGACAAAACTTTCTAGTTTACAGCAGCAATCAAGATCAGCGCCAGTAATTTCAAATAATTGATTATAACTACTGGACCCTTCCCCCCCTGAATAGAAATACTCAATTTGAACTTTGGAACCACTTTCATCATGGATAAAGTAAAAATATAAATTATAATATTGAGTATAATCATTCGCATTAACTTGTAGATTTATTCTATTACTATAAACATCGACATTATCTACATCATTAATCGATTTTCCATTATATATGCCCTCAAAGCATTCACAGCTTTGTAACTCATACTCACAATTTACATAGCTTTCTTCTGACTCATCATCATCGTCATCGTCATCATCATCGCCATATCCATACCCTATAGTATAACAATCACCCTCTTCATTTTTGAAATAAACAGAGTCACCTTCGTAAAGTAGATCTCCAAAATTAACAAAGCCGTAATTATAAAAATTATAGAAAAGCTCCTCTGCATTAATACACATTTTATCGATAGAAATTTCTTCATCGACACACACCCTAAAAGTCTCATAAGTACCTTCTGAGTATCCATTACAGACGTCATTTACTGGCACGGCATAATTTATCTCTAAATAGCGATGGTCTCCATCTTCCACAAAATGGGCATTAACATAGTTGTCGATATAGGTTCGCGGATCTGTATAATCACTATTGTAGTGCACCCCATTTAAACCGGTCCACCTAGTTGTTAATTAACGACTAGTAATAGGACTATCAATATGACTATATCTAAAGCAGGGTTCGTATCTGAAGTTATTTGTTCGCCCCAGAAGCGAAGACGCTGGACACCCTACGAAAAGCAGCGAATTGTTCAAGAAACCTACCATCCTGGTGTGACAATATCGTTTATAGCTCGAAAACATGGTATACCTCCTAGCCAATTGTTTTACTGGCGAAAACTATTGGAGAACAGTGCCATGACGGGTATTAAAGCTGAAGAAGAAGTTGTTCCGCAAAGCGAAGTAAATGCACTTAAAAGACATATTAAAAAGCTTGAACAAACCCTGGGACAAAAGACTTTGGAGAATGAGATTTTACGCGAAGCAGTGAAGATTGGACGCGAAAAAAAACTCATCTCGCGGCAACCCTTGCTCGGTGTGGAAGATTTGGACTAAGAGCCATTGCGCGAGCTTTAAATGTGGCTCGTTCAAACTTAATGGAAATATTAAAAGCAATGATAAAACGTACTCCTCGTTACAATAAGCAGCAGGACGATGAATTGTTACCTTATATTCGAGAGATAATTGATGTAAAGGCAAGTTATGGCTATCGAAGAGTAACTACCTTATTGAATCGTAAGTTATCGCTAAATGGCAAGAAAACCGTGAACCATAAGCGAATTTATCGCATCATGAAGCAACATAGTCTGCTTCTACCTGTGTATGGAAAGAAGCCTCAAAGAACACATGATGGTAAAGTGATTACACTAAGAAGTAATACTCGATGGTGCTCTGATGCTTTTACTATCCAATGCTTTAATGGTGATAGAGTTTTTGTCGCATTTGCAATGGATACATGTGATAGAGAAGTTTTAGGCTATATTTCTTCAACAATTGGCACTGACGGTGCGGCAATCCGTGATTTAATGCTAGAAAGCGTTGAACATCGTTTTGGAAAGGTATTAAAATTGCCTCACCAAATTCAATGGCTTAGTGACAATGGACCTTGTTATGTTTCACATGAGACGGTGTCATTTGCTAGGAACATAGGCTTTGAAGTTTGCACGACACCAGCTTATAGCCCTGAAAGTAACGGTATGGCAGAAGCGTTTGTGAAAACGTTTAAGCGAGATTATGTATGGTTTGGGGATCTTAGTAGTGCGATTAGCGTTATGAACCAATTGCCCAAATGGTTTAGTGATTATAACGAAAATGCACCCCACAAAGGATTGAAAATGATGTCGCCACGGCAGTATTTGAGGGCATCAAGAGGAAATTAGGTGGTCCGGTTTAGCAGGGGCAACTCCAACTATCACATCCTGTTGCTGCTTGAAATTCTTCAAAACGCGTAATGATGCTATCGTTGCAATAACATATTTCTAAATCAACTTTGGTTATGCCCGCTTCACCCGCAGGGGCCAGCAATACATTAGTTAAATATACATCTTCAATATTAAAGGGAGCGGCGTTAAATAAAGAGGTGGTGATAACGCCGCCAGTGTATTGTAAACCATAAACATTATTGGCAGTATCCTCTAAAACACCTTCTGACAAAGGAAATGCGGGAGAATCAACATTTTCAGCGTAAGTTGAAAGCACTAACTTGGCCAATTTTAAGGCATTTTCATCTGAGAGAATATTATCTTCTCTTACATCATCAAATATGTCACCAGCATTTTTAACAATATAGCCCCAAAAGAATTCAAAATAAGCCTCACTGCAAAGAATAAAATTATCTATATATGCGCTGTCATAGCCCATGGTGTCTGGCACATCAACAAGCAAGGTGGTATAGTTATAGCCGTATGAATAATCTCCTTGATAATAGCTTTCTACGTATTGGTCAAAACCAAATGCAAGCAATGAGTTGCCCATAAATTCAATAAAGGTGATATCAACATCAATATATATCGAATAATAATCATACCCACCTTCACTGGGATAATAATAACTTTGATAATCATATTCTCCGTCATTAATGTATTCAGATAGTTCTCCAGTAGCACCACCTGGAAACTCCTGTTCAGGCAAATATTTATCATAGTAACAGATGGTGTCAAACTCCACTGGGGTAGCACAGATGGGTACTAGGTAATAATTGTTTGTGTATTCATCAGTTATTGTTTCATAACCTGAAAAATTGACCAAAGACCAACACACACCGCATGCATCTTCAAAATGAGTTGTGTATTCAAGCCTGCCATATTCAAATGATTGAAAACCACTTCGTCTATCCCCTTCACCTATAATGCCGGACACATAAGGATCGGTAATATCTTCAATTGAATCTGCTTTAAGTACATTTGAAGTTACCGAAACAATATCGCAACCGCATTCAGGCTCAAACCCTGGTAGAAATTCAAGTCGATAATGAGAGTAATCACCATATTCTTGGGAACCGTTTTCATCGTGCTCATAACTTTGCTGAAGAGGCTGTTCTGACTCGTCATATTTATTTGTGAAATAAAAGTCTACATAGGCTTCATCGTCACAGTTGGTATAAGTAAAGTAATAATTTGGGGTCGGTGCTGGGGGTATTTCACAACAACAACCATCCGCTTCTATTGAGTTAAAGGATTCATTTTGAATATTAAGGTCTCTTTCGGAATTACCTTTATATATCAATATGCCGTTATAGGTTAAGGAAATGGGTGCATCGCGCACACAGCACACATCTTGTGTTTCAACTTGTTGATTATTTAAAACAGGTATATAAGGTCCCTTAGGATAATCAAACTTAACGGAGATATTTAAATTTCTTTCGACACTAAGAACGATTGCAAACATTCCATTAGCGGCATATTGCAAATCTCCATATCCACCATCATCCGCTTCCCCTTGAGCTTGTGCTCGTGGTAATTTTTCGATTTCTTTTATATCCTCTATTTCATCCCCTTCAATTTCTTCTTCTAGCTCTTGTGCTTCATCGTTACTTTCCTCATCACCATTTTCTTCGTTTTGTGCTTCTTCATTGCCATCACCACCATTTTCGTTTTGAGGCAAATTTAATTCATCTGAGGCTACTCCAGTACTTATAATCTGCTCCTGAGTGGCTATTTCTAATGATGAAAAGTCTTCTTTTGATTTGTCGTATATTTTCATGGGTAGCCTCGGTTGCATCTGGTGCATATGCTGATAATGGCTAACGTAAATTCATCTGGTTAAATTTTATCTAACCACAATCACAGGGTCTGTTCCACTTTTTGAGGTTTTTTCACTAGAATAAACGACAAAAGGCGACCTATCGTCAATCAAGTTTCATAAGAATTTTTTGTTATTTTTTTGAAAAAATATACAGCATGGATCCTTGGGGGCAATAATATTCTTATTTATTACAAGAAATTTAAACTTTTTATTTGCTTTATCCGAATAAGGTAAAGTACCAATGTTGAGTGCTTCGAAGGAACTGATTTATGAAAACACATTTTAAACTAATATTTATCACATCACTTCTCTCTTTATCATTGCAAGCAGAAGCGATGAGGCCTGATGACATGAGACTACCTGATGATATCAAAGTATATTACAGCCAAAAGGTAGGTTTAACTCACAAAGCCTATAAAGGAGCTAAAGCAGATGTATTGCCAGTGAATAACGAATATAAAGACTCACCAGGCTGTTACATCGCTTGTTACTCAAATCATGGTGAATTGGCTTCGAAAAAAGGGGCTTACCCTGTAGAGGGGAAAACCTATGTTATGGGACAGGTTCGAGTCAAAGGTCGTTATAACAGTGGCATTTGTATACCTGCCGGTTATGAAAACAAACCTGTTCATACATCCAAAGAAATGAAAGAAGCATGTGAAAAAAGCTTTCCTGCAATGTGTGAAAAAGGAAGCTGTTGGGCAAACGGAAAGACATCTCATTGGTTTTACTAAAAATCTGGCGCTAGTTATAAAAAATGCTTATGACTAGCGTCTATTTTAACTCTGTTTATGTTGTATCCATTTCCATTACCTCATCATGCGAATTAATGGAAGCTTCTTTAGCAGGCAAATAAGCCAATAAATCCCCAGGTTGGCAGTTCAACACCCGACAAATTGCTTCTAATGTTGAAAATCTAATCGCCCGAGCTTTACCACTTTTTAGAATGGAGAGATTTTGCTCCGTTATGCCAATTAACTTGGCCAGCTCATTGGAGCGCATCTTGCGCATGGCTAGCATTACATCTAGATTGACAATAATACTCATATCATACCCTTCCCTTTCTCTGAGCCTATATCGTCGTGCTTGCCTCGAGCTCAAGCTCTGCACCCTTTTTCATAACATAGGAAATCGTCATCACAATGAATCCAACAAGCAGTGTTAATATTTCCGTTGTTCCGAAAGAAACGGTAACAAATCGACTACCCACTGGATTTTGAAAGCTTAGCGCTAACGATAATAAAGGCGTGGTAAAAATATTTCCCAAAGCCAATGCAAATAATGTGATACTCAGCTTCCGATAAATCATTACATTTTCGGTTGTGAATATTCTGTTCATTGAATAGTTATGAAATAATTTTTTAAGTTTAAATATCCCATACATAATAATTGAAGTAGGAATAAAGGTAATTAAAATTGCTAAGATTTTACTCTTGTAATTAATTGTGAGTGGTTGATTATAAAATTCAAATGAAAACCAACTCATACCTATATATTCGAAAAATTCATAAAAGGTCCAATACGATATAGTTATCATTGGCGCCAGGATGAGCAGTGTTTCAAATACCAACTGCATTTTCTGACTTAACGATTGAATTTTATTCATGATTACTCCTTAATGATATAGCCACTTAATTATCATGAATATATTAATGTTAGTCAATAATTAATTACTATTAATCAACTTTTCATGATTATCTAGTATTCTCACTCCGGTCTATAAGCTGATTTAATATTGTGCTCACTCTTACTTCGGCTTTCAGCAACCAATTTTGGTGGCGCACCAGTTTTTTCTGCTTTGCTACCATGAAGAAAATGTAATCCGCGATGGGTTTTAGGCGATGACGATATTGTTAATTCTTCTAGTTGAGTTGTCAGTTTTGCAACCTGGAGTTTACTTTCATCAAGTGTACCTTGTTTCATACGTAGATCGTTTGTCAATTGTTCAATTTGAATATCTTTTTTGCTATGGGCAACTAGTAGTTCATTAATAGTTAACTGAGCCGCTAGGTAATTATCTGAAAATCAAAATATCTCCAGAGATCAGGCTGCCTTTTTAATTGTTGAA
>CAZSGE010000071.1:0-12832 GCA_964606325.1 Uncultured Candidatus Berkiella sp. | reverse complement strand
TCTTCATCATCATCTTTAAAGACCATTCCGCGACCATTTTCTTTGGCATAAATGGCACTCACTGCGCGCATAGGAACGTAGATATCATGTGGCACACCGCCAAAACGGGCGTTAAATTCCACATGATCATTTGCCAGTAATAAAGATCGCACCGCACCAGGTGCGATATTTAATACTATACGACCGTTATCAACATACTCGCGCGGCACCATCACTTGAGGGAAATCTGCATTCACCACCACATAAGGTGTGGCATTGTTATCCACAATCCACTCATAGAAAGCGCGCAATAAATAAGGCCTACTCGAATTCATCTCTATTCACCAATGGCTCTTTCAGAATCTGTTAAGCTCACTTGGAATGCTTCTCTGTCGAATAGACGTTTCGCATATTCCTGAACTGCCTTTGCTTCCACAGGCAAAGATATTCCCATCATTTTTAAACGCCATAACATTGGTGCAATTGCGCAGTCAACGAGTGAAAATTCTTCACTTAAAAAGAAGGGCATTTCTTTGAACATCGGAGAAACTGCCACAATGCTTTCGTAAAGTGCTTTACGGTATTCTTGTTGTTCTGCTGGATTAGCATGCTTATCCAAAATTTTATTCATTAATGTATACCAGTCACGATTAACGCGATGAAGCATCAAGCGGCTACGTGCCCTGGCAACAGGATACACCGGCATTAATGGCGGGTGAGGAAAACGCTCATCCAAATATTCCATAATGATTTCTGATTCATACAACACTAAGTCTCTATCGACTAAGGTCGGCACTGTATTGTAAGGATTGATTTCAATTAATGCTTCAATTTGCGCATCCACATCGATTTCATAGAGATCGAAGGTAACGCCCTTTTCTGCCAAAACAATGCGTGCACGATGACTGTAAGGATCTGAAGAGCCAGAATACAATGTCATAACTGAACGTTTATTTGCGACTACTGCCATCAGCTGCTCCTTTAATGGACATCTTTCCAATATTCACGTTTGAGTAGATACGCAAACAAAGTAAATACCACTAAAAATAATAATACCCAAACCCCTAAGCGCTTTCGCTCCAGTTTATGAGGTTCACCTACATAATCTAAAAAGTTCACTAAATCTACCATAGCTTTATCATAGTCTTTGGCAGATAAAGCTCCTGGCGACTTTAATTCCAGATGTGAAATAACTTGTTTTTCAACACTTTTTCCTTGGTCATCTTTAACCGTCACTGTTTTGTAAACGGGAACTTGCGAACCCTGCAGTGTCAGTAAAATATGCGGCATGCCTACATCAGGAAACACTAAATTGTTAACACCCCATGGTCTTTTGGGATCTTCATAAAAGCTTTTAAGATAGGTATAAAGCCAATCTTTTCCTCGCGAACGTGACACTAAAGATAGATCCGGTGGCGCAACGCCAAACCATTTAGCAGATAAGTCTTTAGGTGTTGCAACTAAAATCGGATCATTTGGCTTATCACTGATAAAATTCAGGTTATCAACAACCAGTTTTTCAATGACATTACCTTTTTTGTCGACAATACCAATATCTTTAGCCATATCTTTGTAACGTACAAACTGTAATGAATGACATCCAGCACAGTAGTTCACATAAAGACCGGCACCTCGTTGTAATGAACCTTTATCGCATAAATCATTATTCACTTTATCTAAGTGAACACCCTGGCTCGCAAAAACAGAGCCTATGAATGTAAAAGCTGCGATGACTCCCAAACATGCTTTGATTACTTTCATTTGTAAGTTAGCCTCTGCGGAACTGGTTTTGTCTTATCTAATTTTGAGTAAATTGGCATCAACAAGAAGAAAGCGAAATACAATATCGAAAAAACTTGAGCGGCAATCGTCCTAGTCGGTGTTGGAGGTACCAAACCTAGGTAACCCAAGGTGATAAAACTTATCACAAAAGTGATTAACGCCGTTTTATAAATTGGGCCTCTGTAGCGAATTGATTTCACCGGACTTCTATCAAGCCAAGGTAAGAACGCAATAATCAAAACCGCAGAAAACATCGCAACAACACCACTAAGTTTATGCGGTATCGCACGCAAAATCGCATAAAAAGGTGTCATGTACCATACCGGTGCAATATGCTCTGGTGTTTTCATTGGGTTTGCGGGTTCAAAGTTTGGCGCTTCAAGGAAAAAACCGCCTAGATCTGGCGCAAAAAACAATACTGAACAGAAGAAAATTAAAAACACCCCAACGCCAAAGAAATCTTTGACCGTGTAATAAGGGTGAAATGGGATCCCGTCAATGGGATGACCATCAGGACCTTTATTGTTTTTAATTTCAATGCCATCAGGATTATTAGAACCCACTTCATGTAAAGCAATAATATGCATCCACACTAACAGCAAGAACACTAGCGGCAAACCAACTACGTGGAGAGCAAAAAATCGATTTAAAGTGGCATCGGAAACGTTAAAATCGCCTCGCATCCATTCGACCAAAGAAGGCCCAACATACGGAAATGCTTCAAATAGTGAGGTAATAACTTTACCACCCCAAAAGGACATTTGTCCCCAAGGTAACAAATACCCCATAAAGGCTTCTGCCATTAAGCAAACATATAGCGCCGTACCAAGTAACCATATTAATTCGCGTGGTTTTTTATAAGAACCATACAGTAATCCGCGAAACATATGCAGGTAAACAACAATAAAAAAGAAAGAAGCACCTGTTGAATGCAAATAGCGCAAAATCCAGCCCTTGGGCACATCGCGCATAATATATTCAACTGAACCAAAAGCCTCAGCAGCAGATGGCTTGTAAAACATTGCTAACCAGATCCCAGATAGCAATTGATTAACCAGTACCAATAATGAGAGCGCGCCAAAAAAGTACCAAAAATTGAAATTCTTTGGTGCATAGTATTGTGCCGCATGCTCGTTCCACATCTTACTCAGAGGGAACCGCTTATCAATCCACGCTAATAATCCTGATGATGACTTTTCCATTACGCAGCCTTTTGATCTTCTCCGACAACGATAACCGTATCACTTTCAAACTTATAAGGAGGGACGAGTAAATTCAGTGGTGCGGGAACACCTTTAAATACTCTGCCTGCTAAATCAAATCTTGAACCATGACAGGGACAGAAGAAGCCGCCTTGCCAGCTAGGTTCAACACTCCCAATGTCAGGTCTATATAGAGGAACACAACCCAAATGAGTACAAATACCCACTAACACGAGGTATTCTGGTTTAATTGAGCGGTATTCGTTGTGGGCATATGTTGGTTGCTGAAGTTCTGCTGACGTGGGATCACGTAGTTCTTTGTCTAATTGCGGCAACTTTTCCAACATTGATTGGGTTCGGTGTATAACCCATACAGGTTGACCTCGCCATTCAACTGTCAACTGAGCACCTGGCTCAAGTTTGCTAACATCTATTTTAACAGGTGCACCCATAGCTTGTGCTCTTGCACTTGGAAACCATGAGCTTACAAAAGGTGATGCGGCGTAAACTACCCCAACCCCACTGATAACGGTGGTAGCAGCTGTTAAAAACCGCCGTCGACCGGTATCTACGATATCATCACTCATTCATGCGCCTCCCAGACGGAATTTTTTTTGAGTGTTTTTATTCTTATCAGCGCTCTTCAAAAGAGGTGGCGGCAAATACTATCACACATTGGATAGCCACTGCACTGTTGATGCGCAAAACAAAACCAGGGGGTAGTTTACACGATAAAAACCACCTCTCCTATCCCCTTTATTCACTTGCAGTTATAACTTAAGTCTCTCAAAATAAGGAGGCACCAACATCATACTGAGTCACTTAATTATGAATTTAGTATTTTTTTTCCTCATTTTTTCAGCCTATTGTGCCAGCGTATGGCAACAATGGCATTGGACAGCAAGCGACTCAACTCAAGTGTCGCCAATGCATGCTTTAACAGATCAACTGTTGCATGGCGCAAATGATGCTGTCACTTTGGCTATTGGTTTAGTTGGTGTGCTAGCCCTTTTTATGGGGCTAATGAAAATTATTGAAGAAGCAGGTTTGTTACAAAACATTGCAAAATGTCTTTATCCCTTATTAAAACGTCTCTTTCCTGAGATCCCAGCCAATCACCCAGCTTTTGGTGCCATGGTCATGAATCTTTCTGCCAACATGCTAGGCATGGGTAATGCTGCCACCCCATTCGGCTTAAAGGCTATGCAAGAATTGGATAAACTTAACCCTCATCCTGGCGTGGCAACCAATGCCATGGTGCTGTTTCTCGCAATGAATACCGCTTGCATTACTTTACTCCCAGCGAAAATCATTGCCATGCGTGCAAGCGCAGGATCTGCTGATCCGGCAGGCATTATCACAACTACCTTGGTAGCGACTATTTGTTCTACCATCATGGCGGTATTGGCGGCAAAGTGTCTGCAACGCTTTACCAAACCCGTGAATCAGACTGTTCAACTTCCGTTGCTTGGAGGTGAAACTGAGGATACAGGCTATCCTGCCTGGGTAAGTATTGTTAGCATCGCCTTTATTATTTTACTTATCCCTGTCACTTTGCTGTGGGGTAAAGCATTTTCTGCTTGGATTATGCCAACCCTTATTGTCAGCATTCTGGGATTTGGATTGTTCAAAAAAATTGATATTTACAGTTCATTTGTTGAGGGCGCCAAATCAGGTTTTGAAATTGCTTTAAAAATAATTCCCTTTTTAGTGGCCATGTTGGTCGCTATTTCAATGTTTCGCGCAAGTGGTATGTTAAGTGCACTAACCAATGCGGTTGCGCCATTTACCACACTTATCGGAATTCCACCAGAAGCAGTACCGATGGTATTAATGCGCCCATTATCCGGCTCAGGTAGCTTAGGGGTAATGTCTGATGTATTTAATAATCCGCTGATGGGCCCTGACAGCTACACAGGGTATCTTGTCAGCACCATGATGGGCTCAACCGAAACGACATTCTATGTCTTGGCGGTCTATTTTGGCGCCGTGCAGATCCGCCGTATTCGTCATGCTTTGGCTGCGGGGTTAATTGTGGAAATAACGGGTATGCTTGCATCCGTTATTGCTGTGAAATTCTTACTATTTAGCTAATCACTTGACCTTTAATAGTTAAAACGCTAACATCCCTCAAATTTTATTATACGAGGGTACCATGTCATGTTAACCGGCCCCATCTTAAAAGCAGCTTCCCGATATGATTGGCGCACTGTTTTTACTTTTTTAGAAATTAACCAATTCCAACCTATTATAGATTTTCAAGCGCGTGACCTAGAAAACAATAAGGGTTTTCGCTTGTTCGACTATGCCGAGAGGTATGATAGTGATCATCCTGAAGACAAAACCCCAATGACACTTAAATTATGGAAATATGGGATCAGACCTTCTTATGATATTAAAGCTTTTACCGCTGCAGCCCAGGGCGATTGGGAAAACGTCTTCAAACTAATCGAGCTAGATGTGATAGATATCAATCTAGAAAATGATATGCACCCTTTACGGTGGACCTTGCTTAACTATGCGATGGATCAAGGTAATTTTAATGCGATAAACCATCTTTTAATTAATTTACAAGCAAAAGAAACAACGTACGATCCACAAGCCCAAGAGCAAAGTGATTCTATGCCATGTTTTGTCACACCGGTGAATCAAAAACGTAGCACCATCGACGACGCTGATTTCTATTTGGCAGGACAAGAAATACGCAACATTTTGGCGCAAAAACCTCCTATGATCCCAAAAGCAACGCTAACAATGACACTGAAGCTAAGAGATGGATCCATTAAAGAGATCCCAGTTACCGAAGCGCAAAAGAGGCAGATCTTTAAATAATCAACTCATCATCATTAGAAAAAGTTACCTAAAATATTTACATGTACCATTTGAATAATATCTCTGTTCAGCTCATTTTGTTAGTTTAAAAGCTAGAAACTAATTTCTTGGGCTGTCTAGAGATAGATCTTGCAAGTCAATTATTATTGCCACTAGCGACTTGTCTGACTTTTATCAAAGGTCTAGTATGGTCAGTGCTTATGCGCTGCATATGAACCCGGCAGCCATTCTCACTGAGAGTTGCTGATTTTTTTTGGAGTATAAAAAAGGAGTTTGCCATGTCCTTATTTTCAAGGATATCGTACTTTGTTAGTTTTATTATTTTGTCTACATCAAGTGCGTACGCCACAACTGATACATCCCCCCAACCAGAGCAACTTGCAGCTAAAACTCAAGCAAGCCAACCTGCAAGCTCATCGTTGGATGCTGAAATTGTCAAATTGCGCACCGACTGGGCTATTGCCAAATTTCAAACTCCTAAGAACAAACAGATCCCTGAATTGGAACGATTAATGCAGCGCGCAGAGGCGTTATACCAAAAAAACCCAAACAATCCTGAGGTCTTAACCTGGTATGCCACCATCTTAAGCTCCTATTCCTCTGTTAAAGGTGGTTTAGGTGTTTTACCCCATGTTAAAAAAGCCAAAGCATTACTTGAGAAGGCCATTAGCATTAATAGCCGTGTCGAAAATGGCTTTCCTTATGGTGTATTAGGCGCTATTTATGCCAGAGTACCTGGTTGGCCCATCGCTTTTGGTAGCAAAGATAAAGCTAGAACTAACCTCCAAATGGCGGTTCAAATCTCACCTCAAGGTAGCGATTCAAACTATTATTATGGTGATTTTCTTGTAGACAGTGGAAATTATGAAGAAGCGAAGCGTCATTTAGAAATTGCGCAAAAAGCTCCTGTGCGCAAAGGTTATGAAATACAAGACAGAGGTCGTAAATCTGAAATCGCAGCTTCCTTAGCTAAGCTACAACGCTTAGGTCATTAATTTTTTTCTTGGAGATCCTTCGCTCGCTCAGGATGACAATATACCCTACGTCATTCTGAGTGTAACGAAGAATCTCGTCCTATTTCGTAAAGATCCTTCGCTCGCTCAGGATGACAAACCATTCTCAGCCAATTTAATATTCCTTTGGATCTCGTGAATAACCCTGTCAGCAATATCGCAATCAAACCCAGATTCTTTTAATAACAATTTTTCTTCTTTCGCAACGCCAAGTATGGTATCCATTTGTTGTTGCATCATTGCTTTAAATGCCAAAAAAGCATAGCCGCGTTTTTGACACAGTTTCTGCCATTGAAGTGCTTTCATTTCATGATGTTCATAAATACCACCAATTTTCATTGCCATTTGGGTAAAACTTCCCTCCACCGCTGAACATTGCAAATCATAAAATGGAGCCAATTCAAATTGTTTAGGTGTTAAATATTTAATCGCAAAATCTTTTCCATGTGCGTGATAATTTCCAATTAAATAGTTAAAAATGATTAATTTCATCAAATGGTTACGATCACGTGCTGGTAAATTGCCTTTTTGTATCAGCCCAAAACAAGCTTTAAAACTGGGGCCACCTTCTTGTTGATACTTGCAGGTAGGTAATATGCCGAGTGCTTGACAAAAGTCTTCTTGATGAAAATGTTTTATTTTATGACCACTGATTTCTCTGTCAAATCGCTCGATTAACAAAAAATTTGTTTTTACCGCTTTATGTAAACTCACTTTAGCAACATGAATATTCATTCTAGCGGCAAGGCGCATACAAAAATATTCATTGATAATAGTCGATTCGCAAGCACCAATCCCGGGCTTGAAGATATGAGTTGAAAAGCACCCTTTTTCAGGAATAGCAACCTTACCCTCAATAAGACAAATTGCAGCTTTATATTGCGTCCCTGCCAATGCAACTTGAACATGTTCTGTATTAAAAAATAACGGGGATTGTGGTAAAGAAGCTATTTTTTTTTCTAAATCTTTATCTAAAATGACTTCACCTTTTAGAGGTGTCGATTGCGTTGCCTCAACAGGCGCATCAAGTGAATGAAAAGAAACCGCACCGCTACAGTCCATCCCCATGATTTTGAGCAAATTGAAACAGTCGTTTTGGTTTACGCCTAGAATTCGACTTAATAAGGGAAGCGATTTATCTCCTTCTGGCGCTAGCCCTGCAAAATAAGGGTAGCAGCGATTATGTTCAAATGATTTTTCTTTGAGTGGTAAAGATTGCGATAGGGCAAAAGGTGCACTTTCGCGATAGGTAAAATGAAGCTTAGCCTTTTGCGTTTGATCTATAACACCTATCTCATGACCAAATAATCTGACGCTCAGCTTATTGTCTGGATGGCTATTCATGGTGGCCTTCATCCAAAATAGGCAATCTAGCCTCTAAACGCATCCCCAGCATGCTCGCAACATGTAGGGCTTTATCTAGCTCACAGGAGCTTTTGCCTCTCTCCAGCTCTTGAATAAAACGCACTCCAGTGCCACAAGCTGCGGCGAGCTCTCGTTGCGTCAAGTGTGCCGTTTTGCGGATTTTCTTAATCAAATTACCAAATTGGGCTGAAGTACTGATCGATTTCATAGAAACACTCCCGTACGGGATTTTTTAAGAAGTATAACAGAAATCTAACAATAAAGGATCCCTTACGGGATCAAATATACACAGATAAGCTTATTGATATGTAAATAGTCCCGAACGGGATCACTAGCAGATCTACTTGATCAGCGCCTAGTGTTGAATAAGCTTTTGTGGCACGCTAAGGCTCATTAATGATAAGGAAAGGCACATGTTTACAGGCATCGTCCAAAAAAGTGTACCCATTTCATTTGTAGAACATACACCGACTCTTTCACGTTATGCGGTACATTTACCTCATGAATTGCTCGACGATCTAAAGATCGGGGCAAGTGTTTCAATCAATGGTTGTTGCCAAACTGTTGTCGCAATCAAAGAGAATAATGTTTATTTTGAGGCAATAGCTGAAACTTTACGTTGCACCAATATACCCACATTTAAAATAGATACATTAGTGAATGTTGAGCGCTCTACAAAATTTGGAGATGAAATTGGCGGACATTTATTATCAGGCCATATCATTGGAACAGCAACCATTAGTCACATTGTTGCAAATAATGCAGGTGAACATGTTCTTACTTTAACTTGTAATACTGCTTGGATGAAATATATATTGTATAAGGGTTATATTGCATTAAATGGCGCAAGTTTAACTGTGCAAACAGTGGATTCTAAAGGCCATTTTACCGTTCATCTGATCCCCGAAACTTTACGCATCACCACTTTTAATAAAGCGCAAATAGGTGATTTAGTGAATATCGAAGTTGATAGTCAAACGCAGGCTATTGTGGATACAGTAGAGAGGGTTTTGGCGGCGCGAAAATAAATTAGTAAAATACATGCTGTTGCCTATGCAACAGCATGCAATCCCAGATTTTTATTTCTTTGCCGCTCTCCTTTTCGCGTCATACATCTCTTTTTGAACGCTGGCTTCTGGTTGTGGCGTTAGCACTTTATCCAATCGCGCCATCTGCTCATCATGCGCTTGCTTAGTAGCGCGTTCATTTCGCAATTGTTGACCATGCAAAATCGGTCTTTGGAAGGCTGTTTTTTGATGATGAGGTAAAGCGCGAAACAAACTGACCTGCACACCCGCTTCATCTTCTACGCTCTTTGAATCAAGAGATTTAAAGCTAAAGGCATCTGGGTTTTCAGCAATAAGCACATCTCGAAGCGCGGCAACACTGCTCTTACTTCTGATAGTAGGTGCAATATGTTTTTTAGCATCTTCTAATCTTTGATGCAGGGCTTGTACTTCTTTGGCATTCGTTGTTGGTGCTGCAGGTGCTTCTGATTTTTTCGACCAACCAGCAAACCAACCACCTGATTGAGGCGCTGGTGGAGGCGCAGCCCCTAAAACCGGCTGTTTTTCCAGCAAATTTAAAGCCTCTAAATCAGCGCGTAATTTTTCTTCTAAATCATCAAACTCTTTTCTTTTTTGCGCACTCACCGCATCTTGTTGAATTTTAGGCCAAGAGTCTGCTTCTTCAAGAATCCTATCAGCATATTCATGCCTACTCATTTTGGCAAAAGGATGCTCAGCATCTGTGGCATTTACGGCTGCAACAAATTCTGAAAAAGACTGCTTTTTGATTGCTTCTATTTTTTCTTGTTCAAGTTTTTTATATTCAGCTTTCGCGGGTGCAGCAACTGTAGGTCCATCTGATAGTGACATATCAATCTCCTCAATTCTTAAATATCTTAATAGCTGATAAGAGTTTGCTTACAAAGTTACGAGACGTTTTCGCAACTATCTAACCATGCCACATTAAAGAGCACCTTGTCAGCAAAAAGATGTTTTGCACCACAACGAAGTAAATATGTACTTACTTTTGAAGATCTTAGAAATGAGTATCATAAAAAACATTACTGTTGATGATGACAGACTAAACTAAATAGCTACCTTGAATGGAGCCGCTAGTAGCAGCTCAACTAAGGTCACTTCTTGTTTTTCCCTGCCAAAAAGTCGACGTTTAAGTAGTCTTCTTTGTAGTATTTTAAATACTCTTGATAGCTGCCTTTAAAGTCTTTGATGCCTTTTTTAGTGAGCGCTATCACACGTGTAGCAACTTTACTCACAAAATGTCTATCATGGCTTACTAATATCAATGTTCCTTGATAAGCTTTCAACGCATTCGCAAGCGCTTCAATGCTCTCTACATCCAAATGGTTAGTCGGCTCGTCCATGATAAGTACATTCGGTTTTTGAAGCATAATATTGGCAAGCAAAAGTCGTGCAGCCTCACCGCCACTTATCTGCAATACACTCTTTTCCACTTCATCTTTGATAAATAATACTTGCCCTAACATGCCGCGAATTTTAACGCTGGTTTCACTTGAAGCTTCATGTGATAACCACTCCAACACGGAAACATTTTCTTTTAAAGCTTCATGATGATCTTGTGCAAAATAAGCAATCTGTGTTTCATATCCCCATTCGACAGTCCCTGCATCTTGAGGTAGTAATCCCATCGCTATTTTCAACAAGGTAGATTTACCAATACCGTTAGGGCCGACCAATGCGACTTTTTCACCGCGTTTAATATCGGCTTTAATATCTTTGAGTACCTCTTTTTCACCAAAAGCTTTGGAAATACCAGAGATTGAGAGGACTTGTTTGCCAGAAGGTCTTTTACATTGAAAATCCAAATGTGGTGAAACACGTGAAGTGTTTTTAACATCTGGCAGCTCGATTTTATCAATCATCTTAACACGAGATTGAGCTTGACGTGCCTTGGAGGCCTTGGCTTTAAATTTATCTACAAACTTTTGTAAGGAGGCAATTTTATCCTCAAGATTTTTCTTTTCTTGAAGCTTTTGCGCCATAATCAGCGTTTTAGCGACCCCAAACTGATCATAATTTCCTGGGTATTCGCGAATTTCACCATAATCAATATCAAGAATATGCGTTGAAACGGTATTTAAAAATTTGATATCGTGAGAAACAAAGATCAACAATCCTTTAAAATTGTTAATTAAATATTCCTCTAGCCAGCATATCGTTACCATGTCTAAGTGGTTGGTAGGTTCGTCTAATAACAGGATATCGGGATTGCCAAATAACGCCTGAGCAAGTAACACGCGCATTTTAAAACCACCTGATAACACAGAAAGCGGCTTGTCATGGTTCTCAAGCGGAATGCCCAATCCGGTTAACAGCGTATGCGCTTGACCTTCTGCCATATAGCCATCATGGTGGCCAATAATTTCTTCCAAATCAACAAAGCGTTGTGCTGCTTTATCCGTCCACTCTCCAGTCAAGATGCTCTCTTTTTCTTGTAGCGCTTGCCACAATTCGGCTTTACCTTGAATCACCACATCTAACACGCGGCTATCTTCGAATCGGAAGTGATCTTGATTTACCCAACCAATATTTTTGCCTTTAGGGACACTGATTTCCCCTAAACTGGGGGTTTCTTCCATCATCATCAGGCGTAACAAAGTACTTTTACCTGAGCCATTAGATCCCACGATTGCATAACGTCTGCCATTTAATAACAGTAAGTTAACCTCATCAAATAGGAGCTTTGAGCCATAATGCATCGATAATTCTATTAGAGAAATCATAATCAGTTCTTCTTAATCAATATCATTTCGCGATGGGGATGAATTAAAGAGAAAATCGCGATCTTTCCTCTCTTAAAACCATAAATTAATTTATGAGTTGAGCAAAAAAAAGACAAAAAAAAAGGCGACCGTGGTCGCCTTTTTTGGTGTGAAGCAATTATCGTTTTGAGTATTGTTCCACTTTACGCGCTTTACGGTGACCAACCTTTTTACGCTCAACTTCACGTGAATCACGTGTCACATAGCCAGCTTTACGAAGTATACGACGGAATGAAGTGTCATCAGAACCTTCCCCACTGTCGCCTTCGGTTTTTACAACGCCTTCTTCATCATATTGTAACAAGGCGCGGGTAATGCCGTGACGAATAGCGCCAGCTTGTCCCATAGGACCGCTGCCTTTGACGTTGACGTTAACGTCAAACTTACCATCCAACCCAAGTAATACTAAAGGTTGTCTAACGATCATATGAGCAGCTTTACGGCCGCCAAAATACTCTTCTAGAGTACGTTCGTTAATCGTAATTTTACCAGTGCCGCGCTTTAAATATACACGTGCTTGGCATGTTTTACGCCGACCGGTTCCATAATTAATAACTTGTGCTTGTGCTGTTGCCATTCGTTTTTACCAGTTCTCAGTATTAAGTAAAGGATAATTCTTTAGGTTGTTGTGCTTGATGAGGATGCTCAGCGCCCCCATAAACCCACAACTTTTTAAACATTCTTCTGCCCAAAGGCCCTTTAGGAAGCATACGTTTAATAGCTAACTGAAGAATGCGTTCAGGATGTGTCGCTCTCAACTTCTCTAGGGGAACTGACTTAATTCCGCCAATATACCCTGTATGATGATGATAAATTTTTGTTTTTTCATTTTTGCCCGTGGAAAGCACCTG
>CAZSGE010000070.1:0-12897 GCA_964606325.1 Uncultured Candidatus Berkiella sp. | reverse complement strand
AGCTGGCAGTCCTTGGGACTGCTAAAAACCGTCAAGCCTCCCGCTTTGCGGGAGGTGTATTACTAATATCTATAAAATTCTGGCTTATACGGACCATCGACCGACAAGTTCAAGTATTCAGCTTGTTTGGACGTTAAGACATCCAAGCTTACTCCAACCTTTTCAAGATGATATCTTGCTACTTCCTCATCTAATTTTTTAGGCAGCACATAAACCTTATTTTCATATTTTTTATGATTAGTATAAAGCTCAATTTGCGCTAAAACCTGATTTGTAAATGAAGTTGACATAACAAAACTGGGATGACCTGTGCCGCAACCTAAATTCACTAAACGCCCTTCTGCCAATAAAATGATTCGTTTGTTATCAGGAAAGATAATATGATCTACCTGCGGTTTAATATTGTCCCAAGTGTATTTTTTGATTGAAGCGATATCAATTTCTGAGTCAAAATGACCAATATTTGCAATAATTGCCTGGTTTTTCATTTGTCGCATATGATCATGCGTTATCACATGATAGTTTCCCGTCGCTGTAACAAAAATATCTGCTTTTGATGCCGCATCATCCATGGTTACAACGCGATATCCTTCCATTGTGGCTTGTAATGCACAGATGGGATCAATCTCTGTAATCCATACGGTTGCGCCAAATCCTCTAAAAGCTTGTGCGCAACCTTTGCCCACATCACCATAACCAAGTACAACCGCTATTTTCCCAGCAATCATGACATCAGTGGCTCGCTTTATGCCATCTAATAAAGATTCACGGCAACCATACAGGTTATCAAATTTCGATTTGGTAACTGAATCGTTCACATTGATTGCGGGCACTTTGAGTGTTTTGGCCTGAGCCATTTCGTAGAGTCTGTGCACACCGGTAGTGGTTTCTTCAGAGAGTCCTTTCACATCTTTGAGTAGTTCGGGGTATTTATCATGCAAGATCTTAGTTAAATCGCCGCCATCATCAAGGATAAGGTTAGGGCGCCATCCATCTTTGCCCATAATGGTTTGTTCAACACACCACCAATATTCTTCTTCTGTTTCACCTTTTTTGGCAAAAACAGGAATTCCTTTTGCTGCCATGGCGGCAGCGGCATGATCTTGAGTTGAGAAAATATTGCAAGAAGACCAGCGTACACTGGCACCAAGTGCAATCAAGGTTTCAATCAGCACTGCTGTTTGAATGGTCATATGCAGACAGCCTGCAATACGGGCGCCTGTAAGCGGTTTTTCTTTACCATATTTTTCTTGCAAAGCGACAAGGCCTGGCATTTCTGTATAGGCAATTGCTATTTCTTTATTACCCCAATCGGCTAATTGCAGATCGGCAACCCAATAATCATTTTTTAAAGCATTATTTGCTAACATGGTGTCTTTCCTTAAAGTGATGCTTTTAAGCTATTTACTTTGTCTGTGCGTTCCCATGTGAATCCCATATCTTCACGTCCAAAGTGTCCATAACTTGCTGTTTTGCGATAAATAGGTTTGAGTAAATCCAGCATGGTAACAATCCCTTTGGGACGCAAATCGAAATGTGCTTCAATCAGTTTCACAATTTTTTCATCAGGAATTTTACCGCTGCCGAAAGTATCGATAGCAATGGAAGTAGGTTTAGCTAAGCCAATAGCATAGGAGACTTGAATTTCAATTTTATCTGCAAGACCGGCTGCGACAATATTTTTTGCAACATAACGCGCAGCATAGGCTGCTGATCTATCGACTTTAGATGCGTCTTTTCCTGACATTGCGCCGCCACCATGACGTGCCATGCCACCGTAAGTATCGACAATAATTTTTCTACCGGTTAAGCCGCAATCGCCAAAAGGACCCCCAATAACGAATCGTCCTGTTGGGTTAATGTGATATTTTGTGTCTTTGTTTAAAAATTTTGCAGGGATAACAGGCTTAATAATTTCTTCCATCACTGCTTCAATTACTTGAGATTGAGTTACATCAGGTTCATGTTGTGTTGACAACACAATATTTGAAATGCTGATGGGTTGTTGGTTTTCATAAACAAAGGTTACTTGGCTTTTGGCATCAGGCCTTATCCAGGGAACGATTTTTTCTTTTCTAACTTGCGCTTGGCGCATCATTAATAAATGTGCGTAGGTGATAGGCGCTGGCATGAGCACAGCTGTTTCATTAGTTGCATACCCAAACATTAAACCTTGATCGCCAGCACCTTGTTCATGTGAGTCGGTTTCATCAACGCCTACCGCTATATCGGGAGATTGTTTTCCTATCGCATTTAATACGGCGATGCATTCATAATCAAAGCCCAGATCAGAATGGTTATAGCCGATTTCTTTAACCACTTCTCTCGCAATCATTTCAACATCTATCAAAGCCTGAGTTCTTACTTCTCCGGCAATCAACACCATGCCAGTTTTGGTAAAAGTTTCACAGGCTACGCGGGCATTGGGATCTTGCTTTAGGATCTCATCTAACACAGCATCAGATATTTGATCGGCAATTTTATCGGGATGACCTTCAGAAACAGATTCAGAAGTGAACAAGCGGTAATGTGACATAGTGGCACCTACTGATTTTTTATTTTCGTCCTTGAGGGGTTACGGTGAGGTTAGCACATAACGTAACAGTGATATACTCCACGAACATTAGCTTAGGAGCGACTCATGGCATTGCTGAAAACCCCCGTTTGTGATTTTGGAAAACCAGCCCCTGATTTTATTTTGTTGGGCACCGACGGTAAGCGCTATGGCTTATCCGACTGTTCGATGACGCATGGCGTTTTGGTCATGTTTATTTGTAATCACTGTCCCTATGTGAAGGCTATTTTGCCGCGTTTGCTTGAGGATGTGAAAATTTTGCAAGCAGCTCAGATTGGATGCGTAGCTATTTGTTCAAATGATCCAACGGATTATCCCGAAGATAGTTACAAGAATATGCAACGAATAGCCACCGAAATGGGGTTTACCTTTCCGTATTTAGTAGATGAATCACAAGAAGTTGCCAAGGCCTTTGGGGCTGTATGTACACCTGATTTTTTTGGGTATAACTCTAACTTAAAATTACAGTATCGTGGCAGACTAGATGAAAGCGGTATTAAACCTGCACCAATTGGGGCAAAACGGGAATTAGTTGAAGCTATGAAAATCATGGTAAGCACCGGAAAAGGGCCCAAAGAACAAGTTCCCAGCCAGGGTTGTTCGATTAAATGGAAATAAATCCTCGCCCAAAGGTGGTTCGCGGGGATTTTCTCCTAGTTAGGTGATATAATTTGCCCGCTTATTTGAGTCTTTATATGTAATCCTAATGACCAATTAAATTGTGAGGAGCTCTCATGGTTGCCCCGACCCGTCGTCAATTAGCTAATTCAATTCGTGCGCTGAGTATGGATGCCGTTCAAAAAGCCAACTCAGGACATCCGGGGGCGCCAATGGGAATGGCTGATATTGCCCAAGTTTTATGGCAAGACTATCTCCAACATAATCCCGCCAATCCTACCTGGGTAAATCGCGACAGATTTGTGCTTTCAAATGGGCATGGCTCCATGTTGTTGTATTCTTTGTTACATCTGAGCGGCTACGATCTCACCATAGAAGACTTGAGCGCATTCAGAAAATTACATTCTAAAACACCAGGTCATCCCGAATTTGGTATCACGCCTGGCGTTGAAACCACTACCGGTCCTTTAGGTCAAGGCATTGCGAATGCCGTGGGTATGGCGATTGCGGAACGAACATTGGCAGCAGAATTTAACCGTGATGGTTTCCCGATTATCAACAACTATACATACGCGTTTATGGGCGATGGTTGTTTGATGGAAGGTATTTCACATGAGGCATGTTCTTTTGCAGGTACCTTAGGTTTAGGTAAATTGATTGCTTTTTGGGATGACAATGGTATTTCAATTGATGGCCCTGTTAAAAAATGGTTTTCTGATGATACGCCGGCGCGTTTTGAAAGTTATGGCTGGCAAGTGATACGTGATGTCGACGGACACGATTCAAAAGCCATTCAATCCGCCATTGATCAGGCACGTGCCAATACAACACAGCCAACACTGATTTGTTGTCGTACCATCATTGGCTTTGGCTCACCAAATTTACAAGGCAAAGAAAAATGTCATGGTGCTGCTTTAGGTGAAACCGAAGTAGCGGCAGCGAGAGAAACATTAGGCTGGCATTATCCACCTTTTGTGGTGCCAGAAGAAATTAAACAAGCGTGGTGCAATCGTGAGAGAGGCAAAGCCCAAAACGATGCTTGGGACACGATGTTTAAACAATATGAAGCAAAATATCCTGAACTTGCTAAAGCGTTAATACGTCGTTTGCAAGCAACTCTACCCGATGTGTGGAAATCTCATGTTGAAAATTTACTAATCCAGACACAACAGCAAAACAAAACCATTGCGACACGTAAAGCATCACAGCTCGTGTTAGAAAGCATAGGTGAAATATTGCCAGAACTGTTAGGGGGCTCTGCAGATTTAAGTGAATCAAATTTAACCATCTTTGGTGGCTCAAAAGCGATTTCACACGAGAATGCGCAAGGTAATTACTTGCATTATGGCGTCAGAGAGTTTGGTATGGCCGCCATCATGAATGGCATGGCGTTATATGGTGGTTTTATCCCTTACGGCGGCACCTTTCTCACCTTTTTTGATTATATGAGAAATGCCGTAAGACTTGCCGCTTTAATGAAACAGCGTACCTTGTTTGTTTTTAGTCATGACTCTATTGGCTTGGGCGAAGATGGTCCAACGCACCAACCGATTGAACATTTAACCATGTTGCGTGCAACCCCTGGTTTAAATAACTGGCGTCCCTGTGATGCGACGGAAACAGTTGTAGCATGGCAAAGCGCGGTTGAACGTAAAAATGGTCCAACAACGCTTATTTTATCGCGCCAAAATGTGCCTGGTATTGAAAGAGATCCTCAAACATTAAATAACATTCAAAAAGGCGGATATGTGATTGCACCTTGCAAAGGTACGCCAAAAGTTATTTTAATGAGCACAGGCTCTGAAGTGTCATTGTGTTTAGAGGCAGCTAAACAATTCAACGATAAAAATATTCCTGTACAAGTGGTTTCGCTTCCTTGTTGGGAAGTATTTGAAAATCAAGATAGCGCCTACAAAGAAAGCGTGTTACCTAAAAATGTTAGCGCACGTGTCGCGGTTGAAGCAGGAGCAACACTCTGCTGGCACAAATATGTAGGACCACAGGGGCGCATCATAGGTATAGATAGTTATGGTGAATCGGCGCCTGCACCTGAAATATATCGAGCTTTAGGTATTACTGTTGAAAATATTGTAAATAAAATTAACGAAGTATTAAGTGGGGAATAATCATGACAATTAAAATAGCAATCAATGGTTATGGTAGAATTGGACGAAATATTCTACGTGCATTATATGATGCCAATAGACAAAATGAATTTAAAATTGTTGCCATAAATGATTTGGGTGATACCAAAATCAATGCTCATTTAACGCAATATGACACCACGCATGGTCGTTTTAGTAAAACAGTAACGACAGGTGCAGATGGCAGCCTTATTATTGACGGTGATGAAATACAAGTTTTATCAGAGCGTAACCCAAGCAAATTACCATGGGAAAAGCTTGGTATAGATGTTGTTTTTGAATGTACGGGTTTATTTGCAAGCACTGAAAAAGCAAAAGCACATTTGGAAGCAGGTGCCAGGAAAGTACTCATTTCTGCGCCAGCAGGTAGTGACTTGCCCACGATTGTTTATGGTGTGAACCATCAAACACTTAAAGGTCAAGATGTAATTGTTTCTAACGCTTCATGCACTACCAATTGTTTAGTGCCTTTAGTAAAACCTCTGCATGATAAGTTAAAAGTCCTCAGCGGATTAATGACTACAGTGCATGCTTATACAAATGATCAAGTACTAACAGATGTTTATCATGAAGATTTAAGACGTGCTCGCTCAGCAACGCATTCTATGATTCCCACCAAAACAGGTGCTGCTAGTGCAATCGGTTTAGTATTGCCAGAACTCAAAGGTAAATTAGATGGTTTTGCTATTCGCGTACCTACTATCAATGTTTCTGTTGTTGATCTAACAGTTACAGTAGAGAAATCCACAACGGTTGAAGAAGTGAATAAAATATTAAAAGTGGCAAGTGAATCAGAGCTTAAAGGTATTTTGGCTTACAATGAAGCTCCTTTGGTGTCTATTGATTTTAATCACAACCCACATTCAGCCATTTTTGATAGCACGCAAACAAAAGTTATCGGCAACTTAGTCAAGGTATTAGGTTGGTATGATAACGAATGGGCATTTTCAAATCGTATGCTAGATACCGCTATGGCAATGATGAAGGCGAACTAAATATGTTGACCATGGATAAGGTGACGTTGACGGACAAATGGGTACTCATTCGCGAAGATTTTAATGTACCCATGAAAGATGGAAAAATTGCTCACAGTGCCAGAATCGATGCTGCAATTCCAACCCTAAATAAGGCGCTATCAAAAGGCGCTAAAGTCATAGTGATGTCGCATTTGGGTAGACCAAAAGAGGGTCAATTCGATGCGACCTTATCCCTGGCCCCGATTGCTGAATATCTTAGAAAAGTACTAGGTCAGCCTATACCTTTGTTTACTCTGGGCTCACCCGTTCCTGCGCTGCGCTCTGGTGAAATTGCTTTGCTTGAAAATATTCGCTTTTTAGAAGGTGAAGAAGCTAATAGTGAAGTGCTAGCCAAAAAATTGGCATCGCTATGTGATATTTTTGTGATGGATGCGTTTGCGGTAGCTCATCGTGCCCAAGCCTCAACGGTAGGGGTTGCTCAATTTGCACCTATAGCCTGCGCGGGACCATTGCTTCAAGCTGAATTGCAAGCTATCGAGCATGTATTGGTTGCACCACAAAGGCCTGTAGTGGCAATTGTGGGGGGAAGTAAAATTTCTACCAAACTTAAATTGCTCCGTAATATTTTAGATAAAGTAGACACACTGGTTGTAGGCGGCGGTATTGCTAATACCTTTTTGGCAGCCTGTGGGATGCCAGTGGGTGAATCCCTTTATGAGCAACCTTTAGTAACAACGGCCAAAGAAATGCTAAGTGATGCTCAAAAACAAGGTAAAACGATTTGGTTGCCAACTGATGTTGTTGTCGGACACACACTTGCAGACAATCAACAAGGCGAGGTAAAAGACTGCTCTCAAGTTCAAGGCGCTGACAAAATTTTTGATATTGGACCACAATCGCAATTATCTTTGGCCAAATTAATTGGACAAGCAAAAACGGTATTGTGGAATGGGCCTGTTGGTGTTTTTGAATGTGCACCATTTGCGCAAGGTACGCAGAGTTTAGCGAAAGCTATTGTCGCATCTAAAGCATTCTCTGTTGCTGGAGGCGGAGATACACTTGCAGCGATTGAGCAATTTGGCGTTCAAGACAAAATATCTTATCTCTCAACTGGTGGGGGTGCTTTTCTTGAAGCGTTAGAAGGGCATGCGCTCCCCGCAGTAGCCATTTTAGAATTACGTTCAAATGAGAAATAATTAATGAAAATAATGCCAAGAAGAACAAAAATAATAGCTACACTTGGACCTTCAACTGATTCTGTGGAAACCATGCTCGCGCTTTTACAAGCGGGAGTTAATCTTGTTCGAATCAATTTGTCTCATGGCACCCAAGCCGATCAATTAAAACGAATCGATTTAGCAAAAAATTGTGCAAAAGAGCTCAATAAAATCATTGGCATTTTAGTTGATCTGCAGGGACCAAAAATTCGAATAGCGCGTTTTGCTAATAAAGAAGGCATTGTGCTTAAAGAAGGTGATCGCATTATATTAGATGCGAATCATCCAAGCGAAAGTGGCACCCAAGAGATCGTTGGACTAGATTACCCCCAACTTCCAAATGAAGTTCACAGTGGGGATCAACTGTTGCTAGATGATGGTCGACTTGTTTTTATTGTTGATACAGTTCAGGGCCAAGCAGTCCACTGTACAGTGAAAGTAGGTGGGAGATTAACCAGCAATAAAGGCCTAAATCGAAAAGGCGGCGGTTTATCTGCACCCAGTTTAACTGAGAAAGATTTAAAAGATATCGAATTTATCGGGAACCTGAACGTTGACTATGTGGCCTTATCTTTTCCCAAAACAGCGGCAGATATCAATAATGCACGTGAGTTAGTGAGGAAGGCTGGTAGTACTGCGCAAATTGTAGCCAAAATTGAACGCGCTGAAGCTTGTGAAAATATTGATGAAATTATAGAAGCGACAGACGCTTTGATGGTTGCACGAGGTGATTTAGGCGTTGAGATGGGTTATGCGGAATTACCAGCGATTCAAAAGTATATTATTGCGCAAAGTAGATTGCGTGATAAGGCCGTGATTACCGCAACACAGATGATGGAATCGATGATTAAAAATCCTATTCCAACACGCGCTGAAGTCTCTGATGTGGCCAATGCTATTTTAGATGGTACCGATGCTGTGATGCTGTCTGCTGAAACCGCGACGGGAGATTTTCCTGTGCAAGTTATTTCCAGTATGGATGAAATATGCCTTGCTGCAGAAAGACACCGCAGTGCACGTATTTCACCGCCCGATGATGCGCAATTTCAAAGACACGATCAAGCTATCGCCATGGCTGCCATGTATGTTGCAAACCATATACCCATTAAAGCGATTGTTGCTTTAACTGAGTCAGGATCGACACCGTTATGGATGTCACGCGTGAGATCTGGGATCCCCATTTATGCATTGAGTCGTCATGCGACAACGTGTGGACGAATGACCTTATTTCGTGGCGTGTATCCCGTGGAATTTGATGTGACTCAATATAAAATTTGGGAAATTTCACGTCATGCGCTTGCGATGTTAATAAAACAGGGAATTTTAGAGCCAGGTGATAAAGTAATTGTCACCAAAGGAGATATTTTAGGTGTTGGCGGATTTACCAATGCGATGAAAATATTAACGGCTCAGCCTTTATCTGAATAATCATTTATTAGTACTTGGGAGAATTGAGAATGGCATTAATTACTTTACGACAATTATTAGATCATGCCGCCGAGCATAACTACGGTGTGCCTGCTTTTAATGTTAACAATCTAGAGCAAATGCGCGCAATAATGGAAGCTGCAGATAGGACTAATAGCCCTGTAATTGTGCAAGCATCAGCTGGTGCTCGTAAATATGCTGGCTCCAGATTCTTAAAACATTTGATTGAAGCTGCTATTGAAGAATTTCCCCATATTCCTGTTTGTATGCACCAAGATCATGGCGCCTCCCCTGCGGTGTGCCAACAATCTATCCAATTAGGATTTTCTTCGGTGATGATGGATGGCTCTTTACATGAAGACATGAAAACCCCATCTGATTTTGATTACAACGTTAGAACAACTTCATTGGCTGTACAAATGGCACATGCGTGTGGCGTGTCAGTTGAAGGTGAATTAGGTTGCTTAGGTTCTCTTGAAACGTTGACTGCTGACAAAGAAGATGGCTCAGGCGCGGAAGGTGAATTAACCCACGACATGCTGTTAACCGACCCTGAAGAAGCTGCACAATTTGTGAAAGCAACAAAGGTCGATGCACTTGCGATTGCAATTGGTACTAGCCACGGTGCTTATAAATTTACCCGCCCACCTACAGGCGATATTTTGGCGATTGAGCGTATCAAAGCGATTCACAAAAGAATACCTGACACCCATTTAGTGATGCATGGTTCATCTTCTGTGCCACAAGAATGGTTAAAAATCATTAATGATCATGGCGGTACTATGGGTGAAACGTATGGTGTGCCAGTAGAAGAAATTCAAGAAGGTATAAAGCATGGTGTACGTAAGGTAAATATCGATACTGACTTACGTATGGCTGTGACAGGTACCTTGCGTCGTTTCTTTGCCACTAATGGTAAAGAGTTTGATCCACGTAAATATTTGAGCGAAGCGACCAACGCGATGCGGGATATCTGTATGGCACGTTATGAAGCGTTTGGCACCGCAGGACAAGCAAGCAAAATTAAAGTATTGAGCTTAGAAGCGATGGCTGATCGTTATAAGAAAGGTAGTCTTGATCCAAGAGTGAATGATTAAGCTCTTACCCGGCCGTTTGCCCCTCTCCCGCTTTGCGGGAGAGGGGCAAATCTTCAGACCGAATCTGGCCTCTGATTAATAAATACAAAGGGCGCGCTGTAGTGCTTGTTGAAAGCTTCCACATGAACCACCGCATGCCAAATCATATGATCATGAATGCAGGTAGGCAAAATAGTTTGTGTGCTATAAATTCCGTCTTTTTGTCGTAACAAAGTATAACGAAACTCTCCCATATTCATTTCAGCACCCTTGAAATAAATAAACATTTTCTTAACAGAAATGTTGTCTGTTTTGACTTCGAGCGACACGGAGGTCAATACAGGCATATGGGTGGGTTTAATGGTAAGTGCAATTTGTTCGCCTGTGGGCAATCTTGAATAACAAGTGCCTTGACGTAAATCACAGTCTGGAACAGGTAATGTTACAACGTTGAGAGTTTTCCAACTTGAATATAAATGGGAGGCAAAGAATCCCGAGCCTAGTAGCACACATAGGCCGCCCAGAAGTAACCACTTGTTTAGTCGCACAAAGCTTGGCATAAAGCGATTCCACTTTTTTGCGGGTAGTTTACCAACTGTAAGACCATTCGTATAGAGATGTATAAATATATATCAAGCAAAAATAATGTCAGCTAGATAAAAAAAAGCCCCGTCGGGGGACGAGGCAAAAGACAATCAAATATTTGTTGATTGCCAAAAAGGGGCCCATCCGTGGGCAGGGGGAATGACTATTGTTCGTGAGTGGATGCGTGTAATTCGATTTGATGTGGTATAACAGGTGCAGTTGTGTCATGGTGATTATCTACAGCAACATGAGATGTATCATGTGCGATGGCATCAAATGCTTGGCCCAGTTGATCCCATACTTTAACTGTCTTATCAAGTAAATCAATTTGATCGTGCAGTTGTTGCGTTTTTTTCAACTCACTTGTTGTCTCTTCGACTGCGCTTTTGGCAGCGGTGTATCCTTGCGGAAGCGACCAGTTAAACAGACCTTGGCCTTTATATTGTTTATCTAAAGCCGCAAAAGTTTCACTCGCTGACTTTAAAGCTGTTGAGGTTAAACCAATCTTTTCGCTTAAAGCCTCTTGAATGCTTATAACATCTTGTTTGAAATGATGTTGTGTTGTGCCATTCAAATGGTCAGCGGCTGCAATCAATTTTTGTGCTAAGGCATCTTTGGCTATTTGATGAAGGTGAGATGCATATTGCGCATTAGATTGGGGATTGTCATCAGATGCTTGTATCGCCATGAGCTGAATTTGAGGATTTATCTCATTCCATACCTTGGCAAGATCTCCAAGTTGTGATGCATCTTTTAATTCTATATTTTGCGCAGCGCTCATTGCTTCTTTCAATGCAGTATGAGTATCAACAGCCGAAACCTTTAGATTTGCTATTGGTGCGGTTTCATCCTCGAATATGGCTTGCTTGCTATCTACTAACACATCAGTTACTGTTAGCGCTATTGTTGGCATAGTCTCAGGTACGAATGTGTCCTTAACTTTAGCGGGTTGCAAGTTATCAGTAATCTTAGGGGCTGAGTCGCTACTGAAATGATCGGCATAACCATGAATCTTGTGTGCAACAGGTAACACAGCAGTATCTTTGGCTTCACCTTTAGAGATCCCTAAAACAGAACTCACTAATCCTTCTTTGCTCATTTGCAAAGTCGTAGGATTTTGCGCTGGGGCTGATTGGAAAATGGTATCAGCAATAGCGTTTACTTTAGCCATGTCTATTTGACTATCACCATCGTTTACTACAGGTTTTGTTGCAACACTTGCCATCGCTTCGATATCAAAAGTTGATTGAGGTATTACCTCGACAGTTGTCGCTTGCTTTTCTTCGTTGCGTGCAATAATTTCTTGTTGACCTTTAATTTGTTCATTCAGATCAATGAGGGATAGTTTTTGCAGCTCAATCGCTCTAATGTCCTGTGCAATTTGCGTGCAAAGTGTGTCAATATCCAGCGTTTTAGTTAAAAAGCTCTGCAAGTTTTCTGCAATTTCGATTGCTTTTCCTAACGAAGTACTCAATTTGTGAGTATCCTGGTAAGCTTTTGTAGCGCTACTTAAGGTCTCTTTTGTAGAATAATATTCGGCTGATTTGAATATTTTTAAAACACTACCTTCTGCTTGCAAATATGGGTCGTGCAATTTCTGCGCGGTATCCATTTCAATTTTAAGTTCTGCAACTGCTTTTAGTGATTGTTCAAAAACTTCTTTGACTTTTTCGTAAGAAACTTTTTCTTCTTTCGTTAATTTAGCAGCGAGTTCAGATGCGTAAAGTTGTGCTTTAATGGTTGCGTCTTCAACACGGTTTTTGAAGAGTGTCACTTCTAAACCAGTTTTTAGAATACTATCGGAAGTAGGGATCTGTAATAATCCGAAAACAGATTTTGTGACAGAAATTGGATCGATAGTCTTCCAATTAAGCGAGACAGCGCTAAACCAGCTATTATCAGTGATTTGGTTTAATGCAACTTCAAGCTGAGTATATTCACTACCAAGTGTCTTGAAATCTAAAATAACTTTCTCAGTATTGGTGTCTAATTGCTGATTTTTATGCGAAATATCATCTTGGAGCGTTGCTTTTTCTTTTTCTAAAGCTAATAAATTTTCTTTCGCTTTTATGACGTGTTCAGATGTTGCTTGCGATTTAACGGTTGCTTCTTCTTTAGTAGCATCAGTTCCAGTAATGGCTCGAATTGCGTTAATTGGGTTGAGCTTTGAGAAGAAACTACTTTCTTGGGGTTGTTCGGCTGCTTTAGTTTGCGCAGCAAGCTCTGTCGCAGCTTTTTCAGCCGCAGCTTTTTCAGCCGCAGCTTTTTCAGCCGCAG
>CAZSGE010000069.1:0-12929 GCA_964606325.1 Uncultured Candidatus Berkiella sp. | reverse complement strand
ATGAGCCCGTGTGTTTGATTTTGGGAGATAACATTTTCTATGGAGAAGGGTTGCCTGCCTATTTAAAAAATATTAGTACTTTGCAAAAAGGCGCCTGTTTATTTGGTTATTATGTTAAAGATCCACAGCGTTATGGCGTGGCGCAAATCGATAAAGCAGGCAAGGTGATTAGTATTGAAGAAAAGCCTGCAAATCCTAAATCAAATTATGCTGTGACAGGTTTGTATTTTTATGACACGCAAGTAGTCAATTTCGCAAAACAGCTTCAACCCTCAAAACGAGGTGAGTTAGAGATTTCAGATCTCAATTCACTTTACCTTGAAAACGATCAACTCCATCTTGAAATTTTGGGTCGAGGTATGGCTTGGCTGGATACCGGAACGCATGAAAGTTTGCATGATGCTAGTAAGTTTGTAGAAGTAATAGAATCAAGACAAGGCTTAAAAATAGCCTGCATTGAAGAAATTGCTTATCGATTAAAGTATATTTCTCAAGACGATTATATCAAGTTGATAGAAGCTTATCCTCAAAGCCAATACAGAGTTTATTTAGAAGAGCTATTAACAAGAGAATTTGCATAAATGAAACATTTATTGATTACAGGTGGCGCAGGCTTTATTGGCTCAAATGCGATTAGTTATTTTTTAACTAAATATCCAGATTATACCATTATCAATTTAGATAAACTTACCTATGCTGCTTCGCCATTAAATATGGCATCTTTTGAGAATAACCCTCGTCATATTTTTATTAAAGGAGATATTTCAGATTCCATTCTCGTTGAGAAATTATTTAGCGATTATGAAATCGATGGCGTGATTCATTTTGCAGCAGAATCTCATGTCGATAACTCCATCAGTAATCCCGATGTGTTTATCAAAACAAATATCATGGGCACCTTTGTTTTGCTTGAAGCGGCCAGAAAAGCTTGGAAAAGTAAACCACAAAATCGCTTTCATCACATTTCTACTGATGAAGTTTATGGAGCATTAGGTGAAACAGGCTACTTTACAGAGCAAACGCAATATGCGCCTAATTCTCCCTACAGTGCGAGCAAGGCCAGTAGCGATCACCTAGTAAGAAGTTATTTTAAAACTTATGGGTTAAATACTGTAACCACGAATTGTTCTAACAATTTTGGACCTCATCAACATCAGGAAAAGCTGATACCTACAATTATTAGGAATGCGCTGTCAGGAAAATCCATTCCAATTTATGGAAATGGAAAAAATGTCAGAGATTGGTTGTATGTAGAAGATCATTGCCATGCGATTGATCTTGTATTTCATCAAGGTGAAAAGGGTGAAACTTATAACATCGGTGCAGATAATGAATTATCTAATATAAAACTTGCCTGGTTGATTTGTGAGGAGCTGAATCGCACTTGCCCTGCAGAAAATAATGCGGACTATCGGCAATTGATTTCATATGTGTCAGATAGGCCAGGTCATGATTTTAGATATGCAATTTCATATGAGAAATTAAATAAAGCCCTTGGCTGGGAACCACAAACTTTATTTAAAGAAGGTTTAAGCAAAACCATTGCTTTTTATAAAGATATTTTAACGCAAGCCATCTCCAATTCAGAAAGTATGAACGTTTGTGCATTAAATGCATGATAAGGTATTTAGATGTTAGAAGAAATTCAAAAAATTAAAAGCTCATTTAGAGATCCTTCTGGATATATGTTTCAGCAAGATGGTGAATTGTTTCGTCATATTAATCCATCTTATTTTGCCGATTATGAACACCTCATGCAAAGTGGGTTGTATGAAAAACTTGTGCAAAAGAAGTTTTTAATACCCCATGAAGAGGTTTCTAAAAGTCAAAACGGTGTGACTATCAAACCTGAAAAGGTAAACTTTATCTCATATCCCTATGAATGGTGTTTTTCTCAACTCAAAGATGCGGCATTATTAACATTGAACGTAATGGAGATTGCACTTGAACATGGCATGATTTTAAAAGATGCTAGTAATTATAATGTTCAATTCCACCATGGGTTACCCATATTTATCGATACGCTTTCATTTGAACTTATAGAAGAAGGGAAACCTTGGCAAGCATATCGCCAGTTCTGTCAGCATTTTCTGGCTCCCTTAATGCTGATGATTTATCGTGATGTTCGTCTCAATCAGTTGTTAAAAATTTACATTGATGGTATTCCGCTCGATCTTGCAAGTAGCTTATTACCTATGAGAAGCTGCTTTAATCTTTCAAGCGTGTTTCATATACATTTTCATGCTAAATTGCAGAGAAAATATAAGGACGACACCCAAGCCGCTTCGAATAAAAGTAAAGGTTTTAACTTGCAAACTTTGAAATATTTTGTCCAAGGATTGAAAGGTGCTGTTCAAAAGCTTAATTGGCAAGTTCAAAAAGATTCCGAATGGTATGACTATTACATAAACAACAATAATTATTCAGTAAATTCCTTTTCTCAAAAGGAAAAAATTATAGAGAGTTGGATTGATACGATTAAACCTCAAACCGTATGGGATCTTGGTGCTAATACCGGGCGATTTAGCACTATTGCCGCAAAACACGCTAGAGATGTCATTGCATTTGATATTGATGTTAGTTGTGTTGAAAGCTATTACTTATATTTGAAAAAGCAATCCTGTAACATTGTTCCGTTAGTTTTAGATTTAACCAACCCCAGTCCTTCAATAGGATGGGGACATGAAGAGCGTGCTTCACTAATGGAACGTGGTCCTGTAAATACTATCCTTGCTTTGGGACTAATTCACCATATTGCAATTGTTAATAATGTTCCTCTTTCGCATATAGCAAAATTCTTTTCTCAACTATGCAGCTATATGATTATTGAATTTGTTCCTAAAGAAGACTCGCAAGTTGTCAAACTTTTATCAACAAGAGAAGATGTTTTTTCTGAATATAATTTGCAATGCTTTGAAGCGGACTTTAACGTTTATTTTGATGTCATTCAAAAAATGAAAATTGATAAAAGCGAAAGAACGCTTTATTTGTTGAAACGTAAATCTATCTAGAATTAAATTGACTTATAAAATATTAGGGTTAAAGCGTAATGGGTAAACTTAAACATTTTCATCCACTGTTGTTTGCAATACTGCCGATATACTTTTTCTGTTCAAAAAACTTCAATGAATTTCCACTTAAATATATGATAATAGGAATGTCGTGTGCGTTCTTTGCAACAATGTTGATTTTGGCGATTCTATGTATCTTTAAGCCGTTGAGTAAAAGTGCCGTTATACTCTCTGCCTTTTTATTGCTTTTCTTTTCATATGGCCCCATCGTAGATAGCATTAATATTCATATTAGAGCACAACATATCTCCTTGGTATCTAATTTAATGGCTGGGTTATTTGTTGTTCTGGTAATTTCTCTAAGCTTAAAAATATGGAAATCGAAGTCTAGCTTTTTAAATCTGTCGAATTTTTTAAGTGTAACTTCTTTGGCCATGTTTTGTTTAATCACGTTTAATTTTGCCTCAAGCCATCATCAAGATGTTGTTTCAAGGTTAAATGCTTATATTGAGAAATCAAATCAAACTAAATCTACACTGTTTGCTAGTGCTTCAGTTGAGCCCGTTAAAGAAATTTCAAAGGAAAGTTTGCCGGATATTTATTACATTATTTTGGATATGTATCCAAGTAATGTAACGTTTAAAAAGCATTTCAATTTTGATAACACAGCTTTTATTAATACCTTAGAGAAAAAAGGATTTTATGTTGCTAAGGATAGTTATAGCAATTATCCTGTAACACATCTGTCATTATCATCTTCACTTAATATGGACTATATTAACGAAGAAGCTAATGGGCTTGTTACAACTGATATGCGACTATATTATAAATTGATTTCTTCTCCAAAAGTAGTTAATGAAGTACGTAAACATGGTTATCAGTTTATTTCTTTCTCAAGTGGTTGGCATTTAACTGAAGCTCTTGGTAATAGAGCAGATCATCTCATCAACTATTCTTTTATCCCTTTGAATCCGTTTTACGATAGTATTATTAAAATGACTTTGTTAAGACCATTTGCTTACGATTTATATAAACAGCAACGTTATTCTTTTGATGCGCTTGCTCAGCTTCCAAAGTTGAAAAGTCCTAAATTTGTCTTTTTGCACATGTATGCTCCTCACCCTCCTTTTCGATTTGATAAAAATGGCAATAAACGAGATTTCCATGAACATGAAAATATAGATTCAAAAGAGGCATTTGTTGATGTGGTAACTTATATTAATCGTAAAACAGAAGAAGCAGTAAACCTCATTATAAAGAACTCATCGAGAGAACCTATCATTATTATTCAAGGTGATCATGGTACTGGCATACCAGAAAATGCGGGACCAGGGGATACTAATCTTGTGATAGATAAAAATTCGGTAGAAGACATGCAGGCGCGCTATGGAATTTTAAATGCATACTATGTGCCTGATAAAGTCAAGGGTAAACTATATCCTCAAGTCTCTCCAGTAAATTCATTTAGAATAATATTCAATGAGCTATGGAAAGAAAGTTACCCCATATTAGAAGATAAGAGCTATTTTATGTGGTGGGAAGATCCTACAAATAATTTTGTGGATGTTACAGATAAAGTGCACCTTGAAAAGAATGTTGCGTCATTAAATAATTGATGATTAGCATTGAAAAATCACTTTGATTTATGGAATAAGAGAAGTAAATAATTACATTTAATTCTCTTAATTCTATTAGCCATTTATTTAAGTGTATGTTCTTAAGCCTCAATTTGTGAATTGAAATCAACGTATGGGAAGTTTGATTTTGGAGGAATGAGATGAATTTATTTTTTTTAAATTCATCTCATTTTTAATTGGTGCATCTCAAACAGGATATAGTTTGAAAATTTTTGGATATTTTTGGGCAAAATCTAAAAGATGGGTCTGTTTGATATTCGCATCTTGAATACAGGTTGATACAGCACCGAATAAGCAATTACTAAATTGCAATTCGAGCACTAGGCGTTCGCCATTAAGAAGTGATGTGCCTTTATGTAAGCCTCGAGTGTCTTCTGCTACGATAGTACCCGCTGGAACAGTGAAGGTTTTAATGTCATCAGAAGGATAAAATTTTGTAACATCTTTATCTTCATGCCTTACATAACCTGCTTTTAGCAACTCATATGGTATTTTGCCAGTTTGATGTGATTGTCTGATAAATACATGAGGCCCTGTTTCAAGTGTTACATCGGTTAAAAAAATAAAGAACTTGATCCATTTAAATCGATCTAAATCAAAATGATACAATTGTGCGGCGTTTGATTGAGCAACTCCACCAAAAGGCGTGCTCCACCAAAATGCAATAGGCTCAGCTTTTGGAGAGGTCCTCAGATAGCTTTGCGCGATACTTATAATTGAATGATCAGTTAACAGATTTTGCACATCTGGATTAGATAAGCATGATGCAGACGGTAAATCATAAACAGTTGATTTTAAATTATTTCTATCATAACGAGTTTTAGTGGGAGGTGTACTTTCGCCATCAAGGGGGCGAGGCATACATTCTTGTTCGCAAGCAAATTGGTATAAACGTTTGACTGTTTCTGGAGGGAGTCTATTATCAAAAATGTAGTAGCCATCTTGATCTAGCGACTTTGTGATTGTACTAATTTGGTGCGAAGATAATTCACCTAATACCCCAGTATGATGTGGCAGGGGAAGAGGTTTATCAAACAAAGACACACACTTTGAAAGGAAATCGTTTGACCAGCCCTTTGTAAGACAAAACAGCCTTATCATGCTTAAGTGAGAGTTAGCAGGTGTACGTAGAAGCAATGGTTTATTCCTTCTTAAGAAATAATAAGCCAGCCCATATGCCAACATCATGCAATCGTAAACAGTTAGCAAAAGTGTTTTAAGAAGCTTATATTTATCGCTTTGCATTGGTTACCCCTTATTTTGTTATAAGAACAAAATATCTCTTTGAAATTACTTGATTTTTCGAAAGTATCCTACCGCAATTTAATTCTCAATGGAAATCGTTACTTTTATTGATTTAGATCTGATTTAGTTAAAGTTTATTTTTTAATACTTAGTTGTACTTTAAATTTTGACATGACAAGGATTAATTATTATCTTTGGTTTGATTTATGGGTTGCATATAGGCATGCTGCTAACTTTTTTGAGTGACAATGTGTATAATAATGATCGTTTGTTAGTGGAGATGAGCTGACATGTTCCGTAATCGGTATTTACTTGATGGCAAACTCAAACCAACATTTTTGTAGAAGTTACAGATAAAGCGCATCATTCTTAATAGTTGGTTTTTTCAAGGGAAATAATGTAATGATTCTAGATCAACTCATCCCCCCCATCACCAAAAAAATAGCGCGCAAACTGTTAGGCGCAAAAAGCGTTTTTAATAATTTCGATGAAGCAAATAACGCTGTTAGCAAATTCAATGGTTATGATGATAATCAACTCATCGAGATTATTTATAATAAAACTTTACAGTATATTGAAACACTAAATAGTGGCAGCACAAAACTAGTGCTTGATGCACATCATTTGTTTTTATTGATGGTTATTTCGTTAATCAATAAAAAAGACAAAATCCGCGTGTTAGATTTTGGTGGTGCTTTTGGCACACATTATTTTATAGCTAAACGTATTTTTAAAGATTTCGATTTTGAATGGACAGTCGTTGAGTTGCCCGAGGTCATTAAGCTGGGTAAGCCATTAGAGAATCATGAGCTTTCTTTTTTGGATATCCAAGGTGATTTTGATAGGGTGATTGGTGATTTTGATTTGGTGCTCACCTCTGCAACCTTGCAACATATGCCTGTACCAGAGCAAACCTTGTCGTTTTTAGCCAAACATCGAGCGCCTTACTTTGCCTTGTTGCGCTTAGGCCTAACCCCCTCTGTTGATGATTTATGGACAATACATAAAGCACATTTTAAAGATTGCGGCCCAGGGAAGCCCATAGCAAATTGCCCTAACAAAGTGGCAGCGTTTACTTTTTGTATGATGTCTGAAAATAAAGTTGATAACTTGCTCAGTGATTATGAATTAAGCATTTCAAATAATGACATGAGTGGCACCATCCATGTGCCAGACAAAACGGTAAGTGGTTATAACAGATTATATAAGCTTAAATAACGCTTTCTGCTTTTGTTAAAACAGATTCAAAATAAACGACAGTTTTTTTCAACCCTGTGAGCAGATCAACTTTAGGCTCCCAACCGAGTTCTTCTTGCGCTTTGGTGATATCAGGGCAGCGCTGTTTAGGATCATCAATTGGCAGAGGGTGATAAACTAGTTTTGAGCTGCTACCTGTGATATCGATGATGATTTTAGCAATCTCATTCATCGATTTTTCAACTGGGTTGCCGATATTCACTGGGGAATGCAGTTTTTGTTTATTCATTAACCTCATCCAGCCTTCAATTTGATCGTCAACATAGCAAAAAGAGCGGCTTTGCTCGCCACTGCCATAAATGGTGATCGGCTCATTTTTTAAAGCCTGAACAATAAAATTGCTTACCACGCGGCCATCGTTTTGGCACATATTGGGGCCGTAAGTATTGAATATGCGCACCAAGCGGATATCCACATGATGCATGCGGTGATAATCCATAAACAATGTCTCAGCAGCGCGTTTGCCCTCATCATAACAAGAGCGTGGGCCCACACAGTTCACATTTCCCCAATAGGCTTCTTGTTGCGGGTGGACATGAGGATCGCCATACACTTCGCTAGTAGAGGTAAATAAAACCGGTATTTTTAATTGCTTGGCTAGATCAAGAACACTGATAGCACCCAACACACTGGTTTTCAGTGTTTGGATGGGATCGCGTTGGTAATGCACAGGGCTTGCAGGGCAAGCAAGGTGAAATATAGCATCCGCTTTAACTGAAATAGGTTTGCAAACATCTTGCTCTAGGATTTCAAATGCTGGTAAATCGATGAAAGGTGCAATATTTTCTTCTTTGCCGGTATAGAAATTATCAAGGCAAACCACGCGGTTACCTTCCTCTAGCAAGCGCTTGCACAGGTGGGAGCCTAAAAAGCCTGCACCGCCAGTGATCAGTATGGTTTTGTTTCCTTTCATAGCTATCTAACTGTTCCTATTCAAGCTTGCTACATTCTATGTGAGCTGGGCAGTTTAACATGCGATTTTTAGCTAAATCCACTTTACGCAAGTCTGTTTGGCTTTATGCTTTGTTGCCTGCTCACTCTCCAAATAGTCATGCACTGAGTTGCGCACTCTTGCTACTTGGGAGCTTGTCGCCTTGCCTAAAACCAACCAGGCCTGCCGTAAGGTCATCACAGGTCATGAATTAAAATCATTGCTTTGACACCAATGAATTTACTCTTTATTGTGCAGCCATAATCAATCTCAAGGAAAGCGGTTATCTAAATAACATGAAAATAACAGTCTATGGATCGGGGTATGTTGGTTTAGTCATTGCTGCTTGTTTTGCTGAAGTTGGCCATGATGTTGTTTGTATGGATGTGAATGCAGCAAAAGTAGAAAAATTAAAGCAAGGTATCATACCAATATATGAGCCCGGTTTAGAAGAAGTCGTTAAAGCAACCCAAAATGAAAACCGCCTTACTTTCACAACGGATGTTAAAACCGCTGTGATGCATGGGGAATGTCAGTTTATTGCCGTGGGAACACCACCGGGAGAAGACGGCAGCGCCGATCTGTCTTATGTTTTAGCGGTTGCCAACAATATTGCTGCCCATATGACGGCCTACACCATTGTTATCAACAAATCGACTGTGCCCTTGGGAACAGCAGCCAAAGTGAAAGCGGCAATTCAGGCAGGTTTGCGCTCAAGAAATTGTGAGATCCCATTTGATGTGGTATCCAACCCAGAATTTCTTAAAGAAGGTGCGGCTTTAGAAGATTTTAGAAATCCAGATCGCGTGGTGATAGGCCTTGAGAGTAAACAAGCGCAAGATAAATTAAGAAAATTATATGCCCCATTTCAACACGATGATCATCGTTTGATTTTCATGGATATCGCTTCTGCTGAATTAACAAAATATGCCGCTAATGCCATGCTCGCCACAAAAATTAGCTTTATGAATCAAATTGCGCAATTAGCAGAAAAAGTGGGCGCAGATGTTGAGCAGGTGAGATTAGGGATTGGCGCTGATGTGCGCATTGGTTATCACTTTACCCATGCAGGTTGTGGCTATGGTGGCTCATGCTTTGGCAAAGATATTCAAGCCTTGATTCACACCTCTTTAGAAAATAATAGCCCAGCAGACATTATTCAATCTGTTGAAAAAATAAACCAAGCGCAAAAGCGCTTCTTATTTGAAAAAATGCTGGCTCACTATCAAGGTGATTTAGCCAATAAGACTTTCGCCGTGTGGGGATTGGCCTTTAAGCCAGAAACAGACGACATGCGTGATGCGCCAAGTTTGGTGATGATAAACGCTTTATGGGAAAAAGGTGCCAAGGTTCAGGTTTTTGATCCCAAAGCTATCCATGAAGCCAAAATAGCCTTGGGTGAAAGTGAAAAAATTGCTTATTGCGCCGATCAAATGCAAGCGCTAGAGGGTGCAGATGCGTTAGTGATTTTGACGGAATGGCGACAATTTAAAAATCCAGATTTTGATAAAATAAAGCAAATATTACTTAAGCCTGTGATTTTTGATGGTAGAAATATCTACGATCCTGCCTCTTTAGCACAGATGGGAATGACTTACTATGGGATTGGTCGAGGGTGTGCTCTCCCTAGGTGACTTTTCAGGTTGAGGCAGCCTTAAAGACAAAGTGTTTGCGGGATAAAAAGTTCCAACCAAAGGCAACACCCATGGCGAACAGTTTACTCACAACAATGGGTAAGGCCAGAAATTCAAAGGCAAAGAAGAGGCAGCCATGGTGAATCATGAGCCCAACACCACTCACAAGGTAGGTGAGGGCGAAACGCGCCTCTGATGATCGTGCTTGTTTATGTTTGAAAACAAATTGAGCACACAGCATGTAGTTAACGAACGTAGCAACAAAAAAGCTCATGGTTGCTAAAATTAAATAATGCAGCGAAATGTATTGTCGTAATAGGAGAAATAGGCTGATATCGACAATAGCAGCAAGGCCACCTACCACGATATATTGGTAGAGCTTGGGATCGCTCAATAATTGAATGAGGAACTTTTTCATTGAATAATCCTAGCATAGGAATTGATTTATTGCAGCCGTCTATTTCGATCATCATTGCGGTTAAGAATGCTAAAAATTTATTGGCAGATACGTTAATGAGTATTCGTGCCCAGCGATATCCACAACTTGAAGTTATTGTGGTTGATGGTGGTTCAACTGATGGCACTGTGGAATTAATGAATGAGCACAGCGATATAATTTCCAAAAGCATCAGTGAGTCTGACAAAGGTATTTCGGATGCTTTCAATAAAGGGCTGACATTAGCAACGGGTACTTATATCAACTTTCAGGGAGCGGGTGACACATTCTATAGCCCTAATGCGATTGCACAATTGTTTGAAGGTATAGATGAAGACACGGAATTGGTTTGCGGCCAGGTGACACGCGTGCAAGAAGATGGAATCACCCCAATCTGGATTGCGCCAAAAGTGATTAAACCATTTGATCGCCGCTCATTACTCATAAAAATGAGTTTGCCGCATCAAGGTCTTTTTACCCACCGACGATTTTTTGAAAAATTCGGGGTTTTTGATGAAAATGTTCGCTTTGCGATGGACTATGATTTGCTCTTGCGGGCATATCATCAATTTCCAAAAACGATTATCAAACCTGTCATGATTTCAAATTGGCGTGCAGGTGGCATTGGCAGCAATAGAATAGAAGAAATTTTTGATGAGTATCATAGCTTAAAATTAAAATACCATATTGCTTCAGCCGTTGCGCTAAAGTTTATCGATAAATTTACCCGTGCTAAATATAAAATTAAAACCATGTTGAGGGTAGCGTATTAATGAGTGCTTTTTTGCAAGTGAGTCGCTATATTTATAAAAATAACCCTTGGTATAGTTTGCCTTGGAAATTTCTGTCAGCCATTCTTTATCAGTTTCAAAAACGAACGAGCAGCAAGCTGCCGATTAAGAAACTGTTTAATGGCAAACAAAGCTATTTGTTTCCTAAAAATCCTGTTTCTTCTGCACTGATATACGCACCTATCCCTGATAAAGATGAAATTTTTGCGTTAAGACAATTTGCAAACAGTGATACGATTTTTTTAGATATCGGCGCGAATGTCGGCATGTATTCTTTATTTTTGGCAGATTGTGTCAAAGAAGTGTTTGCTTTTGAACCACATCCTGAAACCGCCAAGTGTTGCAAACGCAATTTTGCCTTAAATAATATCAGTGAAAATAAGGTGATTGAAAAGGCGGTGAGTGATAGTGATGAGCCAAAATATTTTTCAAACCAGAGCGCAGCAAGCCCGATTAATCATATCGTTAATAAAAGAGACAATGCGATCACCGTATTGGCGACCACATTAGATAGTTTTATTGAATCACAAAACTTTTCTAAAGATACGCCATTCATTTTAAAAATTGATGTTGAAGGCTTTGAACATGAGGTGTTTTTGGGGGCAAAGCGCTTTCTGAAGGAATCAAACATCAAAGCGATTATTTTCGAAAGCTTTTCACCAAACATCACTGAAATTGTGAAACTGCTTCAAGAGAATGGTTTTCATACCAGCGCTATTGGGGATAACAATATGTTGGCTTTTAAGGGTGTGGTTTAAACAAGGTATTTCTGTGAATATTTAATTTTAAATATACACAGAAATACCATGCATATGCACTTTTATTTTGTTCAATCCCTCACATTTAGCACCTTTTCGGGTGCTAAAATTAAATTTTCATATTTTTAGCACCCAATAGGGTGCCAAAAAGGAAAATTTCCTTGATTGGCACCTGATAGGGTGCTAAATTATTTAAATGAACAGAAGAAATCTTGAGCAGCTTTCAAAAGATACTGGCTTGCTTGCGAATTTTGTCCGCAGCAAACGTAAAAGCTTGGGCTATACACAGCTTGAGTTTTCGCAGCGAACTGGTGTTGGTTTGAGATTTTTAAAAGAATTGGAACAGGGTAAACAGAGCTTACGATTGGATAAAGTTGAGCTAATATTGAATTATTTTGGATACACGTTGGGGCCTGTGCCTATTGCGAAGAAGCCCTTCATATCAGAGCAAGAAACATGAATCGGCAAGCTAAAATTTTTGTAGAAGAGAATTTTGCTGGGATATTGAGCGAAAGTTCGGATGGCGAATTTATTTTTCAATATAATAGCGAATATGTCAATTTGCCAGATTCACACCCTGTTAGCTTGTCCTTGCCAAAAAGGATCTTACCTTATACATCAAATAGACTGTTTCCTTTTTTCGATGGCTTAATTCCTGAAGGTTGGTTGCTTGATATCGGTGTAAAAAATTGGAAGTTAAATGCCAAGGATCGTATGGGCCTTCTGCTGCACTTATGTAAAGACTGCATTGGAAATGTAAGTGTTATTGCCACGGAAGAATTTAATGATGAGTAATCGCTGTCATATTTGCTATCAAATCCTCAATACGAAAGACGATTATCATCATGCTTGTTTAAAAAAACTATTTAATTCAATTGATCCTATTATTGTAGATTTTAAAGAAAATGATATAGAAAAATTGGCATATGAATATGTCAGCCAAAAGATGGCACTTCCTGGCGTTCAAAAAAAGCTATCCCTTACTCTTGTTAAATCCGAAGAAAATGAATATAGGTTCAATCGATTGACAATTGTGGGATATTTGGGAGGAGAATACATTTTGAAGCCTCCTGCTAAAGAATTTCCGTTTATGCCGGAAATCGAAGATTTAACAATGCATTTGGCAAGCATAGCAAAAATTAATGTTGCTTTGCATGGCTTAATAAAAATGAGCAATGGTAAACTTGCTTATGTCACAAAACGTTTTGATAGAGTAAATAAAAGAAAAA
>CAZSGE010000068.1:6299-13469 GCA_964606325.1 Uncultured Candidatus Berkiella sp. | reverse complement strand
TAACCAAAGCGAAAATTAATATGTGTTTCTCTTTCTTTTTCTAGGCTCTGACTGTGAAGTGCTAATGTTAATTATATTGTCAATAAAGTTCCCTTTGCTTGGGTTGTGATCGGTCTGAATAAAAGTTCTGCTAGGTGTCAAATCTTTTAATGCCCGTTCAATTTTTGCTTTATTGACATGATCAATACCTGATGTGGCTTCATCAAAAATAAAGATGTCTGGATTTTTCATAATTATACCAATTATTTCAATCCGCTGCTTTTCACCATCACTTAATTGACTATTCCAATCTTTCACCATTTCAAGATCTTTGATTGTTTCAGGTTTAAATCCAAATTGATGCATAAGAGATTTAGCTTTTTTAATTTCATGCTGCGTTGCTTTGCTAATCCTAGGGTAAATAATGGCATCTATTAAGCTTCGGTCAACAGGGAAATAGGGTAGTGAAGGTACAAATTGCATATTGCCTGTTAAGCCTTGTATTTCGCCACTTGCGATAGGAGACAGGCCCGCCAAGGCTCGTAGCAATGATGTCTTTCCAGCTCCTGATTGGCCCTGTAATAAGCTCACATTACCTTTAGGAATGTTGATTGAAAAATCTCTTAAAATGGGGGTTCCATCTGGCTTACATATTGTTAAATTCTTAATTACGATGTCACGGCCGTTGCCAGGCGTAAATCGTAATTTAGAAGATTCCTTTTGAAGAGCTTTCCAACGTGCCATGGAGTCATTAAATTCTTCAAGGCGTTTTAAGGTAACTGCACATTCTGTTACCTTGTCAAAATTATCGCTTTTCCACGTAAATGCATTAACCACATTTTGAAAATGATAGGGAATTTCCAAAATGCTGGCAAAACTTAACTTGTTTGAAATGATATTGGGTGCGCACAGCATTAATGCAAAAAACGAAGTGAACTCTGCATGTAAATTAGTAAGAAAGGTTAACAGAGAACGAACTTTAGCAGCACTTTTTTGAATTATTTTTGTTTGGTTTAGAGTATCCATCAATGAATGGTGCTCATATTCTGCCCCTTTCTTAAAGGCAATCTCTTCAGCGTGAGTGATAACATGATGGACTTTTGTTTGAACACTACCTTCCATTTTGCGTTGATCCGTTTGAAGATCTTCTAGTGAATCTCCAATTTTACTTGTCATACTATTATAAACAATCGCGTAAATTGCTGTGCAGGCAACAAGATAACCTGGTATCACAATAGACATTGACATAATGGTTAATTCAAGCGGCGCTGAAAGTGTGTAAAGCCCAATGATACCCACAACAAAGTTACTGATAGTGGTTAAGAAATTATCAAATAATTCAGTTACTGCTCGATTCATTTCATTATTATCATGGCTTAAAAGCTGGGAGGGATTAGGAGCATTTTTGGACATCATCTTTGTGCCATAAAATGTTTGATTTTTAAACCACTTTTTTTGCAGTTTTTTATTAATCGCACTGGTCAATGAATTACCAAGAAAACTTGCCATCATCGCATCAAGGCCTGTGAGTAAACCGTAACTGAGAAAAGCGACCACACACTGAGCGGCAGCGGCAAAAAAGCCCGTGTAGGTTACGCCAGGCACACTGATTAACCCCATGAGGGATGCCATCGAGACATTCACAAAAGCCAATGCAAATGCTAGTAATACGTTTCCAATGACGATACCAATAAGCCATAGCGATCTTTTACGGTTCTTTGCATCAAATCCAAAATGAGGTCGATACAGACTATATAACCGCTTTGTCATGGAAAGCAGAGTGACTTGTTCATCATTATTTTCTGGTGTATTTTCTTGTTTCATTTTTGCTATTTAACCAAAATGTAAAAATTTCATAGGGTACTTTTACTTTATTAAGCCAAAAGTTGCCAAAAATAGCAGACGAATGGACATATTTAGGCGACACACGGAGTAAGTTGGGCGACTAATGTTAATTGGTTTGATGTGTATGATTTGATATAAACAATGCTGAATTTATACCGCTATCAACGAACTACAATGAGAGATTACTGATGCCTTCAAACAGCTCAAGTGTAATATTTAATTATATAAATTCAAACACCGATCAAAACTATAAGTTGATTCAAGCTTGTGATGCGCAGCTAGTTGTTCCGAGAGAACGCTACTTAAAAGCGCAACTTAACGACTATCTCGGTTCATATTTAAGTGAACATAAACTCCATCTAAGAGGGTATCGCGGCAGTTATACGCATACTAAATGTAACACCATAGAAACTCAATGCCAAAGTTGTCAAAAACGCAGAGCGCAAATGAGCGCTGATGAATTAGCTCTAGATTTAAAACAAAATGATCCTCGAACGGTAGAATATCTGGCAGTTAACTCATTACCAGTTTTTGATGATTGTTCAGTTGAAGACATGAAAAACGGCCATGTTCATAATCCAGGAGAATCTTTGGTCAAACGTGCACTTGTTTTGATAGATGAACAATCGCAAATTATTCAAGGCGGTATTAGCTATACTATAAACATAGAAACTGGCATATGTGAGATTGAAGTCCTTGGAGTTAAAACGCAAAGACAACAAATGGGTTTTGGATCAATTTTGTTATCTGGGGCCGTTTATACTGCGCTTCAGTATGGATGCACTGAATTTGAGCTGTTACCACGAGTCGAAGCCATTCCCTTTTATTTAAAACATGGATTCAACAATAATATGATAGGCGCAGGTATAAATCTGCAAGAATATTTTGAAAATGCGCAATACAAACGCATGATGGAGTGCTATATATACGAAAGTGAATACAGCACCAAGCTGACTACCAGAATGCAAATATATAATCCAGCCATAAACCCTGTTACCATATGTGAGACACAAGAAAGATTAATTGATAAGCTCGAATCTCAGTTTCAAGATGTGATTGATGATATTCGAAACAGTCTGTTTAAAGAAGGATGGCGTCAGCATTTAGATAATATTTCCACTCAATTCTCTACTTTAAATAAATCATTAATGATTTCAAAAGAAATAACAGATTTTGCTCCTCCCAACTCTGAATGGACGGATAACTTGTTCGAAAATCCTGTTGCAAGTATCTGCTATGCGAGAGATCAACAAAGCCAGAATTCGAAAAAGTTGAGCAACGTTCTCAATCTTATAGAAAACGAAAATATCGCAAAAATTGGTGCAAGCACACCTAAAATTCCTCAACCAAACACTTAAAAATTGAAGAAAACTAACTATTTCTGTTAAAATTTGCCGCTTCAATACAATACCTTCCTTACTAGATGCGACATAAGCCAGGAGTTTCTTAATGAAAGCCATTGCATTTGCAGGTGAATATAAAGTTCTTTCACAGTTAGCGGCAATATACTCAGATGATAGTTCTCCTGTTAATATAAAACACCGTGAAATGGCAAATGGCGAACAAGTTCAAATTCTCATTTCTGCAGATCCACGCTTTCTGTCTAACCGATATGGTTGGGCTCAAAATGCAGAACATATATTTCTGTGTGTTGGGGCTAATGATCCTCGTTTCGCTGAATATCTCTATGAAGAAGTAAAAGTTGGAAAATTTAATAAAGAACAACTCACCTTTGTTGCATCAGCAGATACGCTGGATAACAATTTATTAGATCAATTAATTGAGGTTTCGTTAACCTCAGAATGTCCTGCCATATTATGCTCAACCAATAACAACGATGCATATTACATCGATGGAAACATTACTTTGCGTAATGATTTAAAATCGATATTTGATCAGGCGTCTAATAAAAATAGTGAACTAAATCAACAGAATACATTTGTTCCCCCACCTGAGCAAAGGCATAATAAAATGCGTGATAGGTTTAAATAATTCGTTAATGTTCACTAACGAAAGCAATGGTATTAAAGACATGTTCTATCACCTCACACCCCATATTAGGTAAATTTCAAACAGGAGAGATGAATTACACCATACTCTCCAACTTCTCTTTCTATCACTAAGGTTAATAATATTTAAAGTATTAAGCCTTAATGTTCGATGATTTTATTGGTTTTTTTAAAAATACCTACCACCAAACATAGTTAACACATAAATTTTCTGAGTGCATAATAAAAACTGTGACTTTAGTTTAGTCCAGCTGTTGTTCGTGCAATACTGGTTTAAGGTGGTATATGACAAACACACCTAGTAACAATAAAAATAATCCTCTGTCCATAGTAGGTGCCGCTGGCGATGATGTTATCGTGGGCACCAATGCAAACGACACAATTACTGCAGGTGCTGGAAATGATACGGTTACCGCCGGAAGTGGTAACGATACAATTGATGGTGGCGCTGGCAACGATAACATATCCGGCGGTTCTGGAAATGACATTATCGATGGTGGAAGCGGAAGTGACCTCATCGATGGGGGCACAGGTAACGATGTCATTGACGGTGGACAAGGTAACGATACCATTTTAGGCGGGGATGGCAACGATAAAATCGATGGTGGACAAGGCAATGATGTGCTCGAAGGCGGCTCTGGTGATGATGTCATCTACGGCGGCCAAGGTAATGATATCATCGATGGCGGTATTGGCAACGATAAACTATATGGTGGGCAAGGCGATGATGAAATCGACGGCCGCGAAGGAAACGATTTAATATATGGTGACAGCGGTAATGATACATTGCATGGTAACACGGGTAATGATGTTATCTATGGTGGAAGTGGTAATGACAAATTGTATGGAGATGAAGGCACGGACTATGTTTATGGTGGCATAGGAAGAGATACCATCCAAGGTGGAACTAACACCGGAACTTATTCAGTCGTCACTAATGCCATTCAGGTCGAATTTAAGGGATCTTCTGCCGGTTACAATAATAGCTTTGGCTATTATGTAAAAGATGGATCAGGCAACCCAGTGTCAGGCAAAATTATTTGGTCTGATCTTAATGATATTTCAGTTAATACCATCGCTACACTCACAGGGTTAAATCCAAATCAAATTGGTTACTTCATCATTCCAAATGGTGGGAATTTAAATGCCTCACTGGCTGACAATGCCAGTGTTCACTTCGCAAATGTGAGTGGTGTTTGGAAGGTTTTACTTGACTCAAATAACCAAGTTTTGACAGGGCAAGGTGCCAATGTTTATTTTGATAATCCTAATTTAAATGTAGACAGTTTTGGACATGCGAAGGCTTTGAGCGGTGGCAATATTGGTTGGGAAGACTTGCTCAATGGTGGTGACAAAGATTTTAACGATGCAGTATTTAAGGTTACAAATAATGTCAGTAAAGTGATAGTGAATGGCGGCGATCAGCTTTGGGGGGGAGATGGCAATGGTTGCGGAGACAACCAAACAGATACTTTCATATTTAACGCAGGGGATCGTGTTCAAACGGTTAATGACTTTGAAGTATCAATTGATAAATTACAAATATTCGGTTATACCGCTGCTCAGGCGCAGTATATTGCTTCCGGCAATGACACATTTGTAAAATTATCACCAACAGATGGTATCTTGTTAAAAAATGTCAGCGTGAGCGATGCACCAAATCAGATTAGTTTCTTCCCTGGCGGGAATACATCTGCAACAATTGGTGGTGACGATATTGGCGCCGCTCGTGAAGATTTAGTTCTAACCGATTCAGGTGTTTTGACCATTTCCGATCCAGATGTAGGGCAAGAAGCTTTCACCGTGCTTAATTTGACGGGCACATATGGTTCGTTAAGCATTAATGCAGCAGGAGTATGGAATTATAACTTAAATAATGGTTCAAGTAGTGTTCAAGCACTAAAAAATGGACAAACGGTAAATGATGTTTTTACCGTCACCAGTGTGGATGGTACAGCCCATCAAGTAACGATTGTAGTAACAGGCACCAATGATGGAGCAAGTATTAGCGGAAGTTTTAATGGGGCAGTAACAGAGGATGGCGTTATATCTGCCTCTGGAAACGTAAGTGTCGTCGATATTGATAGTGGTGAAAATGCTATTGTAGCTCAATCAAATATTTCAGGTAATTATGGTAAGTTTTCAGTTACTGCCGCCGGCGCCTGGACCTATAGTCTCAATAACAGCGCATCTAACGTTCAAGCCTTGAAAGCAGGTGAGATTGCTTCTGATTCGTTTACAATCAATAGCGCAGATGGTAGTGCATCCCAAGTAATCAAGATCAATATAACCGGCACTAATGATTCTCCTATAGCTGTATCAGACATATACAGTGTCAATGAGGGCTCGTTGTTAACCGTGCCTATGGCTGGAGTCCTATCAAACGATACAGATATCGATTCGGTTCAATTATCTGCAATACTGGTTTCAGGACCTACCCATGGCGCATTAACACTCAATGCTAATGGTAGTTTTAGCTATCAACATGACGGTAGCGAATTTACCAGTGATAGTTTTACATACAAGGCAAATGATGGTTTAACGGACTCAGCGCCGGTTACAGTTTTTATCACAATTAATCCAATTAATGATGCTCCAACAATTATAGCTCCTACATCAGTCAATGTGGCAGAAAACACCACTTTTGTCATCGATGTGAATGCATCAGATCCTGAAGGACAAACAGAAAATGGCGGCGGATTAAAATATAGCATTAGTGGCGGAGCAGATAGTGCGCTCTTTGCTATTGATCCTAACAATGGCAAATTAAGTTTTATTAATCCACCTAATTATGAATCCCCATTAGATTCAGGTATTGATAATACTTACCAAGTTCAAGTAACCGTTACTGACTTGAATGGTACAGGATTGAGTAGCTCACAAAATATTAGCATTTCAGTAACAAATCTTAACGAAGCCCCCACGGATATTACGTTATCCAATAATACCGTAGCTGAAAACGCCCCCGGCGCCATTATTGGTGCTTTAAGCGTAGTTGAACCCGATGTGGGCGACAGCCATAGCTACAGCGTAAACGATAACCGCTTTGAAGTGGTGAATGGTCAGCTTAAGCTCAAAGACGGTATCAGCTTAGATTACGAAGCAGCACAAAGTATCAATATTCAAGTGACCGCCACTGATGCCGGTGGTTTACCTTATCAAGAAAGCTTTACCATTAATGTTAATAACGCCAACGAAGCCCCAACTGATATTGCTTTATCCAACAACTCCGTTAGTGAAAACGACCCCGGTGCCATTATTGGTAACCTAAGCGTGGTTGATCCCGATGTGGGCGACAGCCATAGCTACAGCGTAAACGATAACCGCTTTGAAGTGG
>CAZSGE010000068.1:0-6199 GCA_964606325.1 Uncultured Candidatus Berkiella sp. | reverse complement strand
TGAATGGTCAGCTTAAGCTTAAAGTCGATCAAAGTTTGGATTTTGAGTCAGAACCCAGTGTTGTTGTACAAGTCATTGCCACTGATGCTGGCAATTTATCATACTCTAAAAATTTTACTATCGACGTCAATGATGTTAACGAAACATTACCAAACTTATTTGATGCTACCAACAATGAAAGAAATTTCAATGTAATTGATCCGGCAGATTATATTCTCACTAATGGGGTTATGAATGCGCTAGGTGGTAATGATAAAGTATATTTACCAAACAGCGATGATCCAAACAATTGGTTACAAAATGGCTATGATCCTTCTCAAACATTCTTAGGTGGCTTGGGCGACGATACCATCTATGGCGGTAATTTTGATGATAAAATCGACGGAGGGCTAGGGGCTGATTACATCTATGGCGGTAAAGGATTTGATACTTTATCAGGGGGTGTTTCTGAAGTTGGTATAATTGATATCGCAGGGTATGAATTCTACGCAGCACGATATGCATTCATAGCTACCAACAATAACATCGCTTCAGTTTCATCATTTAATTCAGGTGAAGTAACTGAAGATTCTTCATATAATACAGTTAGTGGCACTTTAAGTGGTTTTAACAGTGCGCAAACACTTTTTGGAATTTACGGTGTTTTATCTGTATATTCGGATAACACCTGGACATATACGCTTGACAATAGTTTATTGACTACCACATCTTTAAACACAAATGATGTTTTTCATGATGTTTTCACTGTTGGCAGCAACAACATTGACATTACTGTTCATGGTCGTGATGATGTTTATAGTGTTTTTGATGTCGGTACAGACAATATCATTCGAGAAGAAGTAGATACATTACATAACTTTGAAGCGATTAGCTTCAAAGATGCATATTACGTTGTTTCTGTAGGTAGAGATGAAGTCAATGATTTTATTACTGCAAACGCTGACTATATAATTATATATGGTCTTGGATCGTATGATCTTTTGAGTGCTGGCACAAATACTAACGTCATTCTAAATGGTGGCGATCAAACTGATTTACTCCTCAGCAATGAAAGCACTAATTCAATTCTTATCGGAGGTCGCGATAACGACCTACTCTTGGGAAACGACAACGAAACAACTGTAGCAGGTTACGCCTACAACATTGGCAATTATCGATTTGATTTTGAATCAACCCCAGGAAATTACTATATACATCATTATGGAACAGATGGATTATTTGATGAAGGCACAGATACATTGTCATTAAATATTACCAAGTTTGAATTTAGTGACAAACATTACAACTCTTTTATAATGGCATCATTGACGTCATTGAACGCGTCATCAGACAACCAAGTTGTATATGTTAATAGCGATAATAAATCTTCAATTCAAGGATATAAAAATGTTGCATTAGTAGGTGATGCCTCAAATCAGATATTAGAAGATAACTCAGCGCCAGGTTCAGGTAATATATTAATTGGTGGTGATGGTAGTGACATACTTTATGGAAACGGCAGTGACACAACTGCCAGCTATTTATTTAATGTTGGAAGCTATGAAATTACAAGCTCCCTTACTGGAGATATATTTGTAAAATACACTGGAAACTCCAGCTATAGTAACGAAAAAATAGATGTACTATCAAATATACCTATGCTTAACTTTGGTGGCCAACAATATGCTCATTTGATTGACTTAAATATTGCCAACGCAATGAGTAACAATAGCCTATTATTTGGCGACCGATATTCTGTGCATACATTTGACACAAAGGGATACTCCTTTTCAGCGTTACTTGGTGGCCATGAGTCCGATACATTAACTGATTCAGGTGCGAGAGGGAATATATTGGTAGGTGCTGGCGGAAATGATTCACTTTCTGGCAACTCGGTCAACACAACAGCAAGCTTCTCTGGAAATATATCGCAATATCTTATACAGGAAGATTTTACAAACATTATTATAAAACATGTCGGTCTGGATGGCAGAAATGATGAAGGAACTGATACATTAAGTGGTATTGTGCAATATAATTTTGCCGGAAGACAATATTTAAGTTTATCGATTGCTAATAATTTCGTTATAGATGATTTTACAATTGTTGCTGACTTGTACAACAATGATGCAGATTATTATACATACGATTTCACAGGAAAAGCACACACAGGAATCGCCCTCTTAGGACTTGATGGTAATGATAAATTATATGATAGAGATTCATCTTCTCCAGAAAGCCCAACTTATCAGCACTTAAATAATCTTTTAGTTGGAGGTCAAGGAAACGATGATCTTTATGGTAATGGAGTAGACACACAAGCTGGCTATGCCTTTAATATAGCAAATTATCATTTTGGAACATCTTACAATGAAAGCTCTTTTCAATATGAAGTTAACACCATTGAACATGTGGGTAATGATGGAACTTACAATGAAGGAACAGATATAGTTGAATTGATATCAGAATATAACTTTGGTGGGCGTGAATACACAAATGTAAGCATTGGTAATTTTTATAGCAACGATCAGAATACTATTTATATAGACACAAACAAAAATGATGCCACCCTTAATTTTTCTGATCAACTTAGAAATATAGCGTTATTAGCACAAGATGGAAACGACTTTATAGCTATTGAAAGCACAAATTTTAACGTGAGCAATGTTATCGTTGTCGGTGGAGAAGGAGACGATTATATTTTCACAAAAGGACAGGATGTCACTGTTGGTTATGCATTCAATCTCGCCAATTATGAAGTTGTGAATACTGGCCTTGATACCTATATCACTCAAATCAACAATATCGGTACATTTGATGAAGGAAGTGATCAGATAGCAGGTATTGTAAGGCAATTCAACTTTGGCGGCTTCCAATATGATGACATCAAGTATAATGTTAATACAGCAAACGGTGACAACCAAATCCTACTTGGCGATGATAGCGACAATTCTTTAAACGCCTCATCACGGAACAATATAGCCTTGCTCGGGGGCGTTGGCAATGACACCTTGACAAGTACTTCAATATTATCACAACACAATTTACTAGTTGGTGGGCGTGATGATGATACCTTGATCGGCAATAAGCTCAATACTGCGGCAGGATTTGCGTATACGGTTGAAAACTATGCATTCGAATACTTAGGGAATAATTCATATTCTATAACTCAAATTGGTGGAGAGAATAGCTATGATGAAGGATCTGACACTGTAACTGACATAAATCATTTTTATTTCGGAAATCAAAGGTACAACGAAATTAGATTTGCATCATTGAATAGCACTTTCGCTTTTGCTGATTCAATAATTCTGTATAATGATAGTTTTGATGATGAGATGTCTTCAAACTATCACAACCATGTTGTTCTTTACGGCGGCTCAGGAGATGAAACTTTATATTCAGACTTTCCTATTTCATCCAACAACACTTTAATTGGTGCACAAGGTAATGACACTCTTATAGGTAATGGTGTTGACACCACTTCAGGTTATATCTACAACATTGGAAGTTATCAAATTTTACACAATAACAGTGAAATTTTCGGTGTTCAATTTATAGATACAACTAATGGCACAGGCTATAACGAAGGCAATGATACACTTGTCGACATATCTAGACTCAACTTTGCTGGTAGGCAATATCTTTCTTATCTCATGCTTTCCACTGATGGAACTCCAACAGAACATAACCAAATTGTGTTCGGCACAAGTAGCGACGATGTAATCAGTGCCAATGGCTATAACAACGTTGTTTTAATGGGTGAAGAGGGCGATGACACCTTGATTGCTTCGCTTGCAAGTGACCGTGACAATGTTCTTATTGGTGGCGCAGGTGATGATCATTTGATAGGAAATGGTATAGATACAACTGCATCTTATGCTATATCGCCAATACATTATCTCATAAACAAAGATTTAAGTGGTGATCTTATTGTTCAGTCAATAACAAACGGCACAACTGTAGATGAAGGGAAGGATACACTAAGTGCTATCACTTATTTTACTTTCAATAATCAAGTTTATACAGTATACGAAGGAACTGAGTCGCAAGCTAGTTCTCAAATATTGATTGACACACTAAATAGCTCTAGTTCATTAACTGCAATAAATAAAGAAGGCAATATACTTTTAGGTTTAGATGGTGATGATGTATTAGTCGACTCATACAACTTGGGACAACCACGATCGGTTGATACACTTTTAATCGGTGGCGAAGGAAATGATACTTTAATTGATGAATATAGTACTGGAAATGCTGTTGCTGGATACTATTATGGCCCAAATAGTTATCAATTCAATACTGAAGAAGTCATCTTTAACCCCAATTTCACGTTTACTGTTGAAAGGTGGTTAGATGATAGCGTTCATATATTCAGTGATTTTGGTCTTCCACTTATAAACTATGGAACGTTCATTACAATAGATGTTTCATCACTCATTCCAAATAATTTTTCTGACACAGCCATCTTTACTAGCATCAACCAATCATATGGACCATTTACCATACCAGGTGTTACTATTAGCTCAAGTGGTTTGGTAACAATACCAGCATCCATACCCGTTGGAAAAGGTCAATCATTGTTTTTCGTGTTCAACACGCAAGCAACAAATGACATTTACCAAATATCAACTCTTGAGCATATTGGAACTGACTTTACTTACAACGATGGAACAGATTCATTTCAAAATGTTAATCGATTCAACTTTGCAGGCGAGCAGTATAACTCCGCTGATATAAATCCAGCATTTTTTGACAATTCTAGCATTTACGTTGATAAAAACAATGCTAGTTTGAATTTGGTTATAATTGGTGATCATAAAATAGTATATGCTAAAGATGGAAATGACTTCATAGATGATTCCAATAACACAGGATCTCACAATACAATTATTGGTGGTGAGGGAAATGATTTAATATATGGTAACGGAACAGACACGACAGTTGGTTACGCATTTAATCCTAGTATGTACCATTTTTCAGAACAATTTAATCAATCTTTTATCTATATTACACAACTCAGCCCAGGTAACAATCGATATGACGAAGGCAGTGATACAACCGCAGGTGCTGCTAACTTTGACTTTGGAAAGTACCATTATTCATCTATTGACTTTTACAGCAATTACGCAATCCAAAACAACTCTTTGCTCATAGCCACTCAATCTAGCACTATGAATACAAATGGATTTGAATATGTAGCACTAAAAGGTAGTGATGAAGATGATGTATTAACAGATTCAGGTTTACACAATTTACTTATAGGTGCTGGCGGTAACGACATCATTAATGGTAATGGGGTTGATACAGTTGCCGCTTATGCAAACAAAATCAATCAATTTACAATAACAATGAATAACATGTTTGAAACTGTCATTAAAAACTTCAGTAATAGTCGATACAATGAAGGTAAAGATGTTTTGACTAATATAACCTCACTTAGCTTTGGTAATCGACTTTATACTAGTTACAGCAATGATTTAGAAAAGCCAACAACGAACAACACTATATTACTAGCTACGATATCTCAAGCTAATTTAAATACAGATCAATACTCAAACATAGCACTCATTGGTGATGAACAAGATAACACTCTTAGTGACCAAAATATCGGTTCAAATAATATACTTATAGGTGGCAAAGGAAATGACACACTGCTCGGCAATAATATTGATACCATAGCTAGTTTTGGTTTTCATATCGCCAACTACAGAATAGAAGAAGTAGAAGGAAATCATATAATACGATATGTTGGAGATAACCGATTATATGATGAAGGTGCTGATTCCTTTATTGGAATAAATAACTTTTATTTTGGCCAAGATGAATATACTTCACTTGGAATGCAATCTCTTCAAAATATCAAAAATGCGATTATTGTTTCGCTGGGCATACCAGATGTCGATATCAATATAGATGGAGGAACTAATAGCGCGATCTTAGGAGGGAGTGGCAATAATACTCTTAACGCACAGAATTCAGTCAATGTCACACTTATTGGTGGAGGCGGTAACGACTATTTGTATGGCAATGGATTAGATACTACAGCAGGATACGCGCACGACATCACGACTTACAAGATTATAAATAAAAATTCAGATGTGATGATACAAAATATCTCTAGCGCACAGTATTATTCAGATGGCTACGAGGTGCTCTCTGGATTTCCACTCTATCAATTTGGCATTAGCAACTTTAAATCTATATTATTTATCAATTA
>CAZSGE010000067.1:0-13722 GCA_964606325.1 Uncultured Candidatus Berkiella sp. | reverse complement strand
AGGATTTGGATAAGTTTAGACTTGCGGCACAAGAAACGTGCCGATTGGCGGTTTTTGCATCAACGCCAGACAAACCTATTTATATGTCACCAAAACTAAGTGACGCTAAAAAAGAGATTATGCAAAAAGCCTTTTCTGATGCTGTAGAGGAAGCCATCGCTAAAGGCAAATTTAAAAGAGAGAACAAGCCAGAGTTACTTGAAAGAGATAAGCCTAATATGAGTAGAGGACCTCAAAATGTCGCGGGATAAACAACTATGTCTGGCACTAATATAACAACCTCTTTTACCAACGAAGAAATGGAAATTCTTAAGAGTCTTATCGAACTCTCGAAGAAGCGATTGCAAGACAAAGGTAATTATGTCGATGCTCTTTTTGATAATCTCATGGTCGAAAGAATAGTTGATGCATTAGTAGAACAGAAGTCACCCTTAAATTATCAAATGGCATTAACCAAGGCTTATGAAGCATTAGAACCCGATGGAAAGCAAACTTTTCAAGCATTTCTAGTGAGAATGAACCAGGATTTGCTTAAAATTGATACACAATTTCAAGGAAATCTTGATATCGCTAAGCATAACAAAGCTATGTCAGATCGTATCTTCGCTGAAATAAATATTCCCCCTATCGGAAATGAAAAACCTTTGCATTCATCTTATACTGTTGCAAAAACAGTAGGCGACATTAAATTTATAACTGATATTGAAAAACTCAGTGACAACCTTAAAAAAGCAACCCAAGGTAAGTCAAATTTTGACTCAATTATACTAGCAGATATCGCTGCACGTCTAAAAGAACAACCCTCACCACTGAATTTAACAAAAGCTTTTATTGAAACCTATGAATTTGTTTCACCGCAAGTTCCTGCGGATCAAGTTTCAAAAGCTTTTGAACTAATTGTTCCTGAATTAAAAAAATTAGACAGCAAAGGAGTATTAAAAGTTGAAAAATCTTATACTGAGTTACTGGCAGATATTCAAGCTAAAAACGAGAAAGTTCAAAAATTGAGAGAGGCTTCGCTAAGCAAAACTAAAAAAGAAAAGGAAAACGATCCTTCTGTTGTGCTGGTGCCGCCTCCAGACTTACCACAACCTCCACCGATGCCTACAAAGGTAGGTACGCCAACGCCTCTTTCAGGACAGCCACCAATTACTTCAGCCCCACCGCCGCCTAGTAATGTCCCACCACCGCCTACTTTAGTGACACCACCCACTTTAGGGAAATCAACTTTAGCGCGATCGCCGCTACCTCCTACGCCGCTTTCCGGGCCTTCTCCTATTAATTTATCACCATCTGTGAATCCTGTCCCGATGGAACAGGTTGAAGCACCGCAACCAACACCTGATATATTACAAATCACTATCAGTAGATTTGACAAACTAATAAGTTACTTGGATGCAGCAAGCAAAATATCAGACTTGGCTACAAATAATGATGAAGCAGCTATTATTCAAAGACAAGCTTTGATGATTTTTGAAGACTTAAAAAAACTGCAAAAAATTGTCAAAGATCAAAATTTAGCTCCGCAAGAAATGCAAAAAAGACTTGGCAATTATTTGAATTTTATTAATGACAGCGCGCAAATGCATCCTCAAATTAAAGTAACTGCACTTCAATCAGATCGAAAAATAATTACCCTTGACAATCAAGATGACTTGGTTAAAAAACATGGATTTTCTGACATCCATCAAACAACAATTGGCGATGACGGCGAGACTGAAGAAACTATCAATAAGCCAGGAAAAGTTTATACAGAACTTCTCGACACGGAAGTGAATTATATTAATTTCCTCAATCAACTTGATAACGTTCAACAAAAAATAATATTAAATAAGCTCGATAAATATGAATTAGAACACCCAGAAGATCAGGGAAAATATTTAACAGCAAATGACATGGCGCAATGGTTTAGCGCTTTAGAAAAAATAAAGGCTGCTCAAAACGGCGTTCTTGACGCTTTTATCAACTCACCCCCCAATGAATGGGGTAAAGCACTTAATGCAGTAAGTGAGGCCTACGCAGAGTATGGTGTTATTTTCAAAGATAAATTAAAAATGCCGCCGCCCCCTGGTGTTAATTTGAATAATAGTGAGCTTGGGCGCCCCTTAGAACAATTTCTTATCATGCCTGTGCAAAGATTGCCGCGTTACGAACTGTTATCAAGAGATTTATTAAAACAACTCAACCCTGGCCATCAACATGAAGCAAATTTAAAGAGTTTTATTCATGATGCTGGTAAAGTAACTACAAAAATGGACGCAAGGGTTGGTGTGTATGAAATCCACAGTGATCTCTTGATGTTAGCTAAGGAACGTCAAGATAGAATTGCCACACCCAAATCAAAAAAAAGCATAAACAAAGCACAATTGCAGGGTGAAATTGCTGTTCTTGAAACTATTGCAAAGCATTTTAAAGATAAAAATAATGAAAAAGATTTTACCTTGGCAGTTGTTTTGGCTTATCAAGAATTTGAAAAAAATGGCAACAGTGCACAATTTGTTGAATTTTTTACTAGACTAGCAGAACCTTTACGCGAACTTGAACGACATCACAAATTTAAGTTCAGCCATAACGATGCCATCGTTGCTATAAGTAATATCATAAAAGAAGAAATTAACGTTTCCAAAAGACGTAATTCTGAGCCAATCCCAAAGCCATCGACCACAGCTGAAAGCAAACCACGTTCGCTATCTTCTCCACCATCTGCTTCTGCTCAAGCTCAAACCCAAAACGCACCGCCGTCATTACAAGCACAGGAGACGGCTCCTTTATTGACCGCACAAAGCCCAGCTCCGATCATTCGTCAAATGCGTACGGGTCCAGTGCAATCGGTTATGTTAGAAACACAATCACAAGACCCCGCAAATCCTCCTACCATCCAGGATATTCATGCAAAACTGCAAGCAAAAGGTGTGCAACAAATTACCAAGTATTTGGCTGTGGGCAATCAATTAACAAAACTAACGGATGATGCCGCAAAATTTGATACTATCGGCGTAGAAATTAGACTGTCGAACGTAAGATCAACACAATACTTTATTCAGACAAATAATAATGGTGTCACTTATTCACTTAATAGTAACCTGTCACCCACTGAACGTGATGCATGTCTTCTCAAAACTTGCAAAGATCTTGTTGAGACCCTCACTCCAGATAAAGTTATTAATTTAACAGGGGTTGCCAATAAAGAGGCAACTCATCAAGCGTTGCACCAAGCATTAAGTGATAAGTATGGCGCTGATTATGTTTCAAATCCGGCAGCACCTAAAATCATTGGGGTTGAACCCATGAAGGCTGAGCCCGCTAAACCAAAGCCCCAAGCTCAAGCCTAATCTTTTTGTCACTTTAGCCGAAAAAGAGATACGAGGAGTAATATTGTGCAGGCTTTAGGCACAAAAAACGCTCTTAGGAGTCATCATTCACTGGATGAAGCACTGGACGAGGATGACATTGACTGAATTTTTTATATTGGAAGGATATGGATCATGTACAAACGCAAGCTATTGAATTGCCTATTGCTAACCTCTTTATTACCCTTTAGCACATTCGCTGAAGCACCTAATAAAACCGTGCTGCCTGATATATTTAAAATCTACGTCAATGAAAAAGTGGGCCTTTCACGCAAAGCATTTGATGGTGCTAAACAGGTTGTTTTACCTATCAATAATGATTTTAAAGAAAACCCAGGCTGCTATGTTGCCTGCTATTCCAAAAATGCTAAGCTTGCCACTTACAAACTGTATGAAAATACCTATATGATGGGGCAAGTGCGCGTCAAAGGTAACTACCATGATGCTTTGTGCCAACCTACCGGATTTGATGGCAAAGATTTAAGCTCCACAAAGGAAATGAAAGAACTTTGCGAAAAGGCTTTTCCGGTTATGTGTGAAAAAGGCGCCTGCTGGGCTGATGGTAAAACATCAAACTGGATGGAATATAATTAAGAGTTTTAAGCCATCTATTTGATCCGTCATTGCGAGGAGTCTGCGATGAAGCAATCCAGTCTTTTGCATTCTGAAACTGGATTGCTTCGCTAATCGCTCGCAATGACGGACGTATTGCTTACTTTTCTACTCGCTCTTGCACACATCAATGCACCAATAACAACCAACAAAGCCCCTATCCAAATCGGAAGCACCGCAAAGCTCACCCCTATTAAAGCTAAAAGAGCAATCGTGAGTATAGGGTTAAAATAAGCTAATGTATTAAGCAAGACAAAATGACCGCGTTTAATGGCATAGTCCCAACAAAAATAAGAGGCCGTTAAGGTAAAGCCCCCTTTCAGAGTCAATAACAGCATTTCTAGCGGCAATGGTGCAACAAATTTTTCTGCGCTGATATGGTAAATCAAAGCAAACACACCGCCAACACCTAAGTACATCCCCATCATCTGGGAACTAATATTAGCAAATCGTCTTGTCATGACAACATACATTGTCCACAACACACTACTGAGCAAAGCAAAAGCGTAACCTAAACTATAATATACTTGAAAGCCCGAGAATAATTTACCCTCCGTGATAACCAAGCTCACCCCTACAAACCCCAGCATCACACCCAACGTTGATACCCAAGATAGTTTTTCTTTATTGAGCAACCAGCCACCAATTACCACAACCCAAATTGGCCAGATTGCCGCTAAAGTACTAACTTGCTCTGGTGGCGCAAGGCGTAACCCTGCCACCATAAAACAGTGGGCGCCACAAATCCCAAGCGAACCTATCAGCCAGATAAAGGGTCTTTGATTTACTTTTTTCCATTCCCGACGAAAACTTAAATTGAGCGCATAAATTGCAAAGGATAATAACCAAGAGATACTTAACACTTCAAAGACGGGTAGACGAGCAAGGTATATATTAATGATGGTATCGATAGACCATAACATAATCGCGAAGAACCCGATAAATGTCGCTTTTTCTTTGGTCATTGATTTTGCCTCCATCCCTGTGCAAATCTTTGGCATAAAAAAGCCTGCCGATCTTTCGATGGGCAGGCTCTTGAGAGATATTAACTATTCAGCAGATTCAGGAGTCTCAGCTGGCAATGCTTGGGGCAAATCCGCAGCAACATCCGGCTGACCTTCAACTTCTTTCATGCTTAAACGAATACGACCTTGTCTGTCTATCTCGAGCACCTTCACTTTCACAATTTGGCCAACTTGTAATACCTGATTAATATCAGAAATACGTTGTTCCGAAATTTGTGAAATATGAACCAAACCATCTTTACCTGGAATGACGGTCACGAAAGCACCAAAGTCGACGATTCGAGCAACTTTACCATCATAGATTCTGTTAACTTCAACATCTTCAGTCAATGATTCGATGCGTTTTTTAACCGCTTCACCAGCATACTTATCGCTAGCAACGATATTGATGGTGCCATCATCATTCACTTCAATACTGGTACCAGTATCTTCAGTTAATCCACGGATGGTTGCGCCGCCTTTACCAATCACATCTCTGATTTTGTCTGGATTTACCTTAATGGTGTAAACCCGTGGAGCAAAATCAGACATCTCAGTTCTTGGAGAGCTCATCGCTTGATTCATGATATTCAAAATATGTAAGCGACCAGTGCGCGCTTGTGCAAGTGCCACTTCCATAATCTCACGGGTAATCCCGTCGATTTTGATATCCATCTGCAATGCTGTCACACCGGTGGTTGTGCCCGCTACTTTAAAGTCCATATCACCTAAATGATCTTCATCACCAAGGATATCTGACAAGATAGCGAATTTATCGTCTTCTTTGATCAATCCCATGGCAATACCAGCCACATGAGATTTTAAAGGTACGCCCGCATCCATCAACGCTAAGCTTGAGCCGCAAACGCTGGCCATGGAGCTAGAACCATTGGATTCGGTGATTTCAGAAACCACTCGCATCACATAAGGAAACTTACCATTTTCAGGTAAAACGCCTTGAACAGCACGTTTTGCAAGGCGACCATGTCCAATTTCACGACGTTTAGGACTGCCCATCATGCCAACTTCCCCAACACAGTAAGGAGGGAAATTGTAATGCAGCATAAAGGGTTCTTTCTTTTCGCCGCTTGCATTATCCATTACTTGAGCGTCACGGCCTGTACCTAAGGTTGCGACCACAATGGCTTGAGTTTCCCCACGGGTAAACAATGCAGAGCCATGAGTACGAGGCAACACGCCTGTTTGCACGGTGATAGGACGAATGGTTTCAGTATCTCTACCATCAATACGCGGTTCGCCACTTAAAATGCGTCCACGAACATACTTTTCTTCAAGTTCGCCCATCGCATTAATAACTTGGCCTTGGGTGAATCCGGAAGTTTCCGTCGCTAACTGAGCAATCAGATCTTTACGAATTTTCTTGAGAGCATCTTGACGCGCTGATTTTTCAGCAATCAAATAAGCTTGCTCAATATTGGTTCCAATGATCTCTTTTGCTTTATTAAGCAATTCAGTGTGTTCAACCGCAGGCTTCCAATCCCAAGCTGGTTTACCAGCATCCTTTGCTAATGCTTGCACTGCTTTGATAACAATTTGCATCTTAGCGTGACCAAACATCACGGCTTCAAGCATCACTGATTCTGGGAGCTGATTGGCTTCAGATTCAACCATCAACACAGAAGTTGATGTACCAGCAACAACTAAATCTAAATCAGACTTACTCATTTGCGTGGTAGTAGGGTTCAATACAAACTCACCATTGATATAACCCACTCTCGCGCCACCAATAGGACCATTAAATGGGATCCCAGAAATAGCAAGCGCAGCAGATGCACCAATCATTGCAGGAATATCAGGATTCACTTCGGGATTGATAGACATCACCGTTGCAACGATTTGTACTTCGTTCAAGAATCCCGCAGGGAATAATGGACGAAGAGGTCTGTCGATTAAGCGTGAAACTAATGTTTCATTTTCTGAAGGACGGCCTTCACGTTTAAAAAAGCCACCAGGAATTCTGCCAGCTGCGTACATACGCTCCTGGTAATTCACTGTTAAAGGGAAAAAATCTTTGCCCTCGACGGCTTCTTTGATTCCGACAACGGTTACCAGGACAACGGTACCATCCATGTTGACCATGACCGCACCTGTCGCTTGACGAGCCACAACGCCCGTTTCAAGACTGACAGTATGATTTCCATATTGAAAAGTTTTTACACATGTACTCACAAGCAGTTTCCTTTAGCGACGCAATTCTAGGCGTTCAATTAAGCTCTTATAAACATCTAATTTTGTCGATTTTAAGTAATCAAGCAGCTTACGACGACGCGCAACCAAGTGCATTAACCCTTGACGTGAATGAACGTCTTTCTTGTGGGTTTTCAAATGTTCGGTTAAATAGTTAATACGCGTTGTTAACAAAGCCACCTGGACTTCTGGTGATCCGGTGTCGCCAGCAAAGCGTTGATATTGATCAACTACTTGGGCCTTAGCTTGTACAGTAAGAGACATACAATAAACTCCTTGAGATTACTTCTGATTAAGTTATTTAAATTTCAAATAAAAGCGGTTTACCTAGAAACCGCCAGGGGTGATTCTATCATACGTATACAAAGATGGGAGCATTTTTGAGGCAAAACACAGATTAATCCCCCTGCGGTTACGCGCTTTCCCGTTTGCAAAAGTGGAAATTGGTTCGCTGTGCGAACGAGGCTTAGAACTGCGATCTGTTCTGACCCTCTACCGCTTGCGGGAGAGGGTGGCGAAGCCGGGTGAGGGCTCTGAGATTACGCTGTCGAAGTGAGTCTTCTTGGCGCAATTCGGTTTGGCCCAATAACCTCACCGATACCTAGCAAAGCACCATGATGCGTCATCAAGGCAATCCAACCAGAAAGTTGCGGGGTTTGAACCGTAACGTGTTGACCTTTGTTTAATGAATCAACCATATGCTCGGCTAAATCAATAGAGGGTAATAATTGCGGCAAAATCTTTTCGAGCGGTAATAAACTTTGCATCCGCTGCTCATCTGATTGCTCATATAAAGCATCTAAGGGAATCATCGCTTCATTTTGAAAAGGCCAAACCCACAGTCTTCGAAGCATGGTGACATAACCGCCACAACCAAGAAAATTACCCATATCTTGCGCAAGTGTTCGAATGTAGGTACCCGTGGTACAAACAACTGTCACGGTAAGATAAGTCGCTTGTTCAGTTTGCTCTACTTTATCTATTGTTAAGGAAGAAATAGTAATAGTACGGGCTTTGCGTTCAATTTCTTTACCTTCACGCGCCAACTTATAAAGCGGCTGTCCATTATGTTTCAATGCGGAATACATCGGTGGAATTTGCTGTTGCTGCCCCGTAAAAGTAGTCAGCATATCACTTAACAATTTATCGGTTAAAGGAGGAATGGGTTTTTGCTCTATGACTTCACCCTCACCATCACCCGTAGTCGTGGTCATACCCAGTTGGATAGTTGTTTGATAGCACTTTTTTTCTTCTAACAAGAACCGAGTGTATTTGGTAGCTTCACCAAAGCATAGGGGCAACATACCCGTTGCAAGGGGATCTAAGCTGCCAGTGTGACCGGCCTTTTTAGCATTGAATAGACGCTTGGCTTTTTGTAAAGCAACATTAGAAGATAACCCTAAAGGTTTATCTAATAGTAAAATGCCATTAAGAGGGATCATTCGTCTTCGTCTTGCGACAACTTATCTTTAGCACGTGCCTCATCGATAAGTTTAGATAAGCGGTTTGCTTTAATCGTGGTGTCATCGTAAAGAAACGTTAGGTTTGGCATGATGCGAAGTTGTACGCGCTTTGCAAGCTGAGCACGCAAAAAACCTGATGCTTTATTTAGTGCATCAAGTGTCTCTTTAGCATGCTCTTCTTGCATGACGCTGACATAAATTTTGGCGTAGTTCAAATCTTTAGAGACTTTAACGCTCAAAATCGTGAGCAAACTCACTCGCGGATCTTTCATTTCCTGTTGAATGATTGTCGCAATTTCCTTTTGAATAACATCCGCTATGCGATCTGTTCTATTAAAATCTCTACTTGCCATTAATTGGACTCATGTACTGCTATTACTTCTACTTTCTCAAACGCTTCAATCATATCGCCAGATTTAATGTCGTTATAGTTTTTAACGCCAATACCACATTCCATACCATTACGTACTTCTTTGGCATCTTCTTTAAAGCGACGCAATGATTCTAAAGCGCCTTCATAAATGACCACATCATTTCTTAAAACACGGATAGGCAAATTACGTTTCATCGTACCTTCGACAACCATACAACCTGCGATGGCGCCAAACTTGGAAGAACGAAACACATCTCTGACCTGAGCCAGTCCTACAATCACTTCTTTAAATTTAGGACCTATCATGCCTGAAATGGCTGCTTTCACAGTATCAATCACATCATAGATGATGCTGAAATAATGAATTTCAATGCCTTCTTGCTCAGCTAATTTACGCGCCGTAGCATCTGCACGAACGTTAAAACCAACGATAATACCCTTAGAAGCCATCGCTAAGTTGACATCAGACTCGTTCAAACCACCCACACCCCGTCCCACAATTTTAACGGTGACATCAGCATTGGAGAGTTGTTCAAGTACTTCCGTAAGCGCTTCAACTGAACCTTGTACGTCAGCTTTGAGCACAATGTTTAATTGGCTTGTTTCGCCTTCTTGCATTCTATCCATAAAGCCTTCAAGTTTTGAGGCTTGCTGTCTTGCAAGTTTGACGTCACGGTATTTACCTTGTCTAAACAAAGCAATTTCTCGTGCTTTACGTTCATCAGAGACTGCCGTCATTTCATCACCTGCAGCAGGTGTGCCTGACAAACCAAATACTTCGACCGGAATAGAAGGACCGGCTTCATTAACCTGATCGCCTCTTTCGTCGATCATCATTCTCACGCGACCATATTGAAGGCCAGTGATAATGACATCGCCTTTTTTCAGCGTTCCATTTTGTACCAAAATAGTGGCAACGGGTCCGCGTCCTTTATCCAAACGTGATTCAATGACCAAACCTGATGCGGGACAATCCACAATAGCGGTTAATTCCAATACTTCAGATTGAAGTAAAATGGCTTCTAATAAATCGTCGACACCTTGACCTGTTTTAGCAGAAACGGGAACCAAAATAGCGTCACCGCCCCATTCTTCAGGAACGATACCGTGTTGAACAAGTTCATTTTTGACTCTGTCTAAATCAATGCCACCTTTATCAACTTTATTGATAGCAACAACTAAAGGCACCGACGCTGCTTTGGCATGCTGAATCGCTTCAATTGTTTGTGGTTTGACACCATCGTCAGCTGCGACGACAAGTACAACGATATCGGTACATTTGGCACCCCGAGCACGCATAGCACTAAATGCAGCATGGCCTGGTGTGTCCAAGAAAGTAATCATACCGCGAGGCGTTTCAACGTGGTAAGCACCAATATGCTGGGTAATACCACCTGCTTCACCAGCCGCCACTTTGGTAGTGCGGATATAATCTAAAAGTGAGGTTTTACCATGATCAACGTGCCCCATGATGGTAACAATAGGCGCGCGATGACTCGCTTCCCCTTCGTGAGTGATAGCAATAGCATCTTCGACGGAATCTTGCTTTCGCAATACCGCTTTGTGACCCATTTCTTCACACACCAACGCTGCGGTGTCCTGATCAATGACTTGGTTAATGGTGGCCATTGCCCCCATTTTCATCATCACTTTGATAACTTCAACTGCTTTAACCGACATTCTTAGCGCTAAATCACTAACGCTGATGGTTTCAGGAATAATGACATCTTTAATGACTGGCGCAGTAGGCTTTTCAAACGCATGCTTATTCGCTGATTCTTCAAATCTTGAGCGTGGCCCCTTACGTTTTTTGCGAACATGACGGGATTCATCGCTATCGACTTGTTGAATATCGCGAATTTTTTTGCTGCCTTTAGGCGCAGCAGATTTAGGTGCTTTTTTGTTTGCTGCTTCTCTTTCACGCGCAGCATCTCTTTCACGCTTTGAAGCAGCTTCTTTATCAGCGGGACGCGCTTCAACTTTGCCGCGCACAGGCGCACGCGCCTTATCAGAACGCGCATCGACAACAGGAGCAACTTCTTCAACAGGCTCTATCAGTGCTTCGACAACAACTTCTTCTTTTTCTTCAACAACAGGCTCAACAACAGGCTCTTCTATCTGCGCTTGTTCTTCAAAAACAACCTGTTCTGGCTCTACAACTTCCGTAGGCGTTTCGTCTTGTGGTACTTCTGATTCTGTTTCAAGCGGCGTCGCACGTTTAATAAACTTACGACGTTTTTTGGTAACAACTTTTACTGTCTTTTTGGATGAAGAACCAGGGACTTTAACGTTTAATTCGCTAACCCTTTCTCGTGTGACTGTAAACTGGGTTACACCACCCGTCGCACTAATTTCTTTATCACCGTGATCACTCTTGAGTTTATCAAGAAGCTTTTGCTTTTGTTCATCCGTGACCAGATGTTTTAAACCTTTTTCACAATTTACGCCCGCGCCTTCAAGTTGCTTTAAAAGCAAATCAGGCGCAATTTTTAATATTTCAGCGTATTCTTCAACGGTTACCTCAGTCATGGGCCCTCCCGCTAGTCGCTGCATTAATTTTCAATGAACCAATGAGCGCGAGCAGCCATAATCAGCTTGCCGGCACGCTCTTCATTCATACCTTCGATTTCTAACAGTTCATCAATTGATTGCTCTGCTAGATCTTCTCTTGTGACAACACCTTTTTGTGCTAACACATAAGCTAAATGCTTATCCATTCCTTCTAATTCTAGTAAATCTGCTGCCGGTGCATTTTCTCCTAAGCGCTCTTCTTCCGCGATAGCTTTGGTTAATAAGCTGTCTTTTGCTTTTTGTCGCAAAACATTTAGCAGACCTTCATCCATACCTTCCACTTCCATTAATTCTTGTGCTGGAACGTAGGCAATTTCTTCAATACTGGTAAACCCAGCCTCAATTAAATTTTCTGCAATTTCTTGAGATACTTGCAAATGTTGAACAAAAAGTTGTGATAACTTTTCAAACTCTTCTTGATCACGCGTTTGCGCCTGATTTTGTGAAATCACATTTAGCTCCCAGCCTGTAAGCATGCTTGCCAGGCGTATATTTTGACCGTTTCGACCTATTGCCGCAGAAAGTTGTTCATCACTGACAACAACATCCATCGATTTTGCATCATCATCTATTATGATTGAAACAACTTCAGCAGGCGCAATTGAGTTAATGACGTACTGTGCAGGATTATCATCCCACAATACGATATCGACTCGCTCGCCACCTAATTCACCAGAAACTGCTTGAACACGTGAACCACGCATCCCAACACAAGCGCCGACAGGATCTATCCGGTTATCTTTGGCTAATACTGAAATTTTAGCCCTAGAACCAGGATCACGTGCCGCCCCTTTTAATTCAATTAAGCCATCACCAATTTCTGGCACTTCAATTTTAAAAAGTTCGATCAACATCTCAGGGCAAGTGCGGCTCACAATTAATTGTGGTCCACGAAGCTCTGGCTTAACATCTTGCAAATAAGCCCGCACTCTATCGCCAACACGAACAATTTCACGTGGCAACATATCGCTGCGACGTAAAAGCGCTTCGGCGTTAGAACCTAACTCAATGATGATATTATCGCGCGTTACTTTTTTAACTGTACCAGCAACTAAGTCGCCAATACGAGCACGATATTCGTCTGCAATCTGATCACGTTTGGCCGCGCGCAGTCTTTGCATAATGACTTGCTTTGCCGTTTGCGCTGCAATTCGTCCAAAATCAACGGATTCCACTGGCTCTAAAATAACATCGCCAACTTTGGCATCTGCTTTCATATCCACAGCGTCAATTAAGTAAACTTCCGCCTCAACGTTTTGCATGCCCACAACTTCGCCAAGCTCATTCGTTGTGTTCTCATCAACCACTGTCCAAGTACGAAAAGTTTCATAATCGCCAGTCGTGCGATTAATAACTACTTTAAATTCCCAGTTCGCCCCATAGAGCTTTTTGCTCGCCGATTCTAATGCCGCTTCAAGGGCTTCAAAAACAATTTCCTTGGGAACATTTTTCTCATTAGAGACGGCATCTACTACCAAACGAATTTCGTTATTCATTCTGTTGCCTCTTTCTTGCCGTTCGCAATTTTAATATCAGGTAACACTTTTGCTTTTTCGATATCGTCGTAATGAAATGAATATTCTTTCCCATCGACATCGACTACTACGCTATTTTCATTACTCGAAAGCAAAATTCCTTTAAAATTTTGCCGATTTTCTATCATCATACTGGATTTAATAAAAACCTTTTGCCCAATTTGCTGCGCAAAATGTGCAGCAGTAAACAAGGGTCGCTCCAATCCTGGAGAAGAAACTTCTAATGTATAATTGCCTTTAATTGGCTCATTCACATCAAAAACCACACCAATTTGACGACTTAATTGTGCAATTTCATCAATCGTTATGCCGCCGGGTTGTTTATCAATAAATATACGAACTACCGTATGTCTACCACCGCCCACGCATTCAACACCCACTAATTCAAATGGTGTGTCCATTAGAATCGGCTGGATGATTTCCTGCCATTTATCTTGTCGACGCATCACAATTTCCGTTTAATAAAACAAAAAAGTGGGCAATGCCCACTTCTTTTTATTCTTGCCACCCATCATAAAAAAACCCCTTACGGGGCCTATTAACTACAAATGGCTGGTAGCGGGGGCAGGATTTGAACCTACGACCTTCGGGTTATGAGCCCGACGA
>CAZSGE010000066.1:8614-13742 GCA_964606325.1 Uncultured Candidatus Berkiella sp. | reverse complement strand
CCCATTTTGGCTCTTTGAAGCCGTATTTAAAAGGCGGGTGGGTCCATTCCATTGCGTGTAGGCGCTTTGCGCCGGAACGTGGGGAAATATAATGTACAAAAATTGAGCTGCGGCAGCAGCGAAAGAAAGGGATTTCTTGCTTAAATTATCTGCGCCACCTTCATTTAATTTGCGGGTATTTGATTTTCTGAGCTCTCATCGCTGCCTCAAGGAGAACTCAGGCAAACGAATAACCCCATCCCCCCGGTCGACGCACCTGGTGAAATTTGCTAGAATCGCTGCAGATTTAACTTATCTAGATACCCCATGCAAAGAATTGCCCTTGGCATTGAATATGATGGTTCTGCCTATTGTGGTTGGCAACGCCAAAGTCATAGTCCCTCCGTTCAAGCGATTGTTGAGGCTGCACTGTCTCGCGTGGCAGATCATGACGTTGGCGTTTTTTGTGCAGGCAGAACCGATGCTGGAGTGCATGCTTTTAATCAGGTGATCCATTTTGATAGTCATGCTATGCGCCCCGAACATGCGTGGGTTATGGGGGCCAATTCCTATTTGCCTAAAGATGTGAGGGTTTTATGGTGTAGGGTGGTTCCACCTGAATTTGATGCCAGAAAATCAGCACTTTCACGCCGTTATTGCTATGTGATTAGCAATCGTAAAGTTAGCCCAGGTATTATGAATAACGCTATGACATGGGTATTTGGTAACTTATGTGTGGACTCCATGCAAAATGCAGCAAAACATTTACTGGGCACTCATGATTTTACCTCTTTTAGAGGTTCTCATTGCCAAGCGAAAACACCAGTACGAACGATTCATAGCATCGATATAGTCCGTAAAAATGATTTAATCGTGTTAGAAGTAACTGCAAATGCCTTTTTGCATCATATGGTGCGCAATATTACTGGCTCTCTAATTGCCATCGGCAAGCAGAAATTTCCCCACCTTTGGATAAAGCAAGTATTAGAAGCCAAAGATCGGCGCCTGGCTGGTGTAATGGCTCCCCCGCAGGGGCTCTATCTTACCGGGGTTAGCTATCCGGATAACTACTTGATACCCTCGGCAGACTATACACCTTGGTTTGCAGCTTAGTCGCTCTAAATTAGATTGATTAATCTGATAAACTAAGTTAGAGTTTGGCAACTAGAAATATTAGTGTTTAAAGAGCATGCCGCGACGCCTTGTTAGTCCTCAAAACATAGCACATGCATTAGCACAGAGCTTATTTTATGTTCCTAAGGGGCTTGTTTTACCCATTTTGGCCCGTATTGATACATCTTTAGAATTAATTGCGCATCATCATGTGGCTTGTGCCTTTTGCTCTCTTAAACTTCATCCACAACGCGGTGCTAAAAGCACATTTTCCAAAAAAGCGAAAAATAAATTCAGGCTTTTTCAAGGCAAACTTCAACATTTCATAGAAAAATTGATTCACCTTGAATTATTCATTTTAAGAAAATTATTACCGCGCTCTTGGCTTGATAAATTGAATCAACATCGTCAGCAATTCTTTAAATTAATTCAACCTAGATTAAAGAAAGTGACCGATTTTTTGACTCGTCATCAAGCACAAATAGTGTGGAGTTGTTTGATTCCAGTTACCCTCATTTTAGGATGTGCTTGGATTTATGGTTTAGGTATTATCCCTGAAATATATGCCTTTTTGGTGGCATCATTTTGGGGGGGTAAAATTCTTAATCACAGCGCTAATTTAATAGTGCATCAACAGCAATCGCTTGAGTGGAAAATATTAAAAAATGTTGGAAAAAAATTTATAGGCAAGCATGATGAAACATTATTCGTTTCAACAAAAAATGAAGGGGTCAAGTTAGCAAGAAGATTAATAGTGGAAATCACACTGATGAATGTTATCCAAAAATTCCCTCAATTTATTGGATACTGCTTTCAAGCTTTTTTCAGTTGGCTTGCCTTTTACATGTTAGTTAAAACCGCAACAAATGAAGCACCATCTATGATTCACAAGTTTGAGCAGCGTATGAAGAGCAGTTATCCAGAGCCACTTCATTGGCTCAATCAAGTGGATAATGCGCTGTGGTTGATTTCTTATCAGACTTTTAAGATGACAGGATCAGAGAAAGCACAAAAGAAGTACAACAAGCTCCATGAGAGTACTCACCGTGAAAGGCATTCTGCCAAAAAGTCTCTTTTTGCTGGTAGAGCAAACCCATTTTAAGTAATTAAGCTAAATCTCTTATATTAATATATTTAAGTGAGTAAATATAAGTAGGTATAATATGGCGGTTATTACGCTAGGAATAAAATATGAGTTGGTTTCAAAAATTATTTCCATCTAAGATACGTGCAACTGCAGATAAAAAAAAGTCGATACCCGAAGGGTTGTGGACTAAATGTTCTTCTTGCACTGCAGTGTTATTTAGAGCTGAATTAGAACGAAATTTAGATGTTTGCCCAAAATGCGATTATCACAACCGTATTAGCGCCAGAGTCAGACTTTCCCAGTTTTTAGATAAAACTATATCCCAAGAGTTAGGTACATCGATTGAACCCCAGGATAAGCTAAAATTCAAAGATACTAAAAAGTATCGAGATAGATTAACCAGCGCTCAAAAGGAAACTGGTGAAAAAGATGCGATGGTTGTCATGAAAGGTACGGTTCATGGGATCCCCGTTGTTGTCGCTGCATTTGAGTTTGGCTTTATTGGCGGATCAATGGGGCGTGTGGTTGGTAATAAGTTTATTTTAGCTGTAGAAGAAGCCATTGCCTCTAGAGTGCCATTTGTTTGTTTTGCCACTAGTGGTGGCGCCAGAATGCAAGAGTCACTTTTTTCATTGATGCAAATGGCAAAAACCAGTGCAGCATTAACTAAACTTTCCAGCGCACGTCTACCGTTTATTTCTGTGTTGCTTGATCCTTGTATGGGGGGGGTTTCTGCAAGTTTAGCCATGTTAGGCGATATTAATATTGCTGAGCCTAAAGCATTAATTGGATTTGCAGGTCCTAGGGTTATTGAGCAAACAGTTCGCCAGACTTTGCCTGAAGGTTTTCAACGCAGTGAGTTTTTATTGGAGCATGGTGCAATTGATATGATCGTTGATAGAAGAAACTTGCGATCAAGGATTGCTTGCGTTTTGACCAAGCTGATGCGTGAACCTTATCCGAGTGATGTGGATAAAGTTGAAGGCCATTTGATAGTGGAACCAAAATGACCTTGAAAGCAAATTTTGCACAATGGTTAAAAAAAATTGAAGGAGAAAATTCCCAGATTTGCTTGGGGCTTGATAGAGTCACTGAAGTAGGGATTAAAGCGAATGTGTTACGTTTTTCCTGTCCTGTTGTGACAGTGGCAGGAACAAATGGAAAAGGCTCTACGGTTGCAGCGCTAAGCACCTTATTACAAAATGCAGGCTTAAAAGTTGGAACTTATACCTCACCACATTTATTTGATTTTAAAGAAAGAGCGCAAATTAATGGAAAATGTGTCGATGAGAATACGTGGTGCGAAGCTTTTAACAAAATTGAATCATGTAAAGGGGATATACCCTTAACTTTTTTTGAATTTACGACGCTCGCAGCTTTTGAAATTTTTCAACAGCCACATCATCAGTTAGATATTGTTGTTTTAGAAATTGGTTTAGGCGGTCGACAAGATGCAGTCAATGTGATTGCGCCAACAGTAGCTATCGTGACAACGATAGGTCTTGATCATCAAGATTATCTTGGAACGACCCTTGAAAGTATTGCCAGTGAGAAAGCAGGTATTTTTCGTGCGAAGCAGCACGCTGTGATTGGAAGAATGGCTTGCATTCCATCTCTCTTAGCGAAGGCAAAAGCACTTGAGGTTTCCCTAACGATAGAAGGGGAACATTTTGATTACGATGAAAAGACGCAAATTTGGCATATTGGAAATGAAACTAACATAAATATTCAACATTATTTACCAACGAGTAGTGTCTCCTTGGCAATGGCTGCTTATACTATTTTGGATAAGCATTACATTTCATTGCCTAAGCTAGATGCTAAGAGCCTTGAAAGTAAAGTAATGGTTGGCAGGTGTTACCCTGTGGTTTTAAACAATAAACCAGTGATATTTGATGTGGCGCACAATCCTCAAGGAAGTCAGTGGTTAGCAACAACAATTAAAAGATTGGCGCCTGGTGCCAAGATTTGTGCGGTGTGGGCTAGCATGACAGATAAAGATTTGGTGGGTATTGCAAAACCAATGAGTGAAGTCGTCTGTGATTGGTATATAGGAAAAGTGCAAGATAATCTGCGTTGCGCTTTGAACGATGAACTAGAAACAGCTTTAGTATCTTGTGAAGCAAAGGCAATTCATGTTTTTGATAATATTAATGAAGCCTTTAATAAAGCGCTAACGGCGGTTCATGATCTCATCGTTGTATTTGGATCATTTTATACCGTCTCACAAGTAATGAGCCAAGTATCACATTTTGAAATGAATAATGGTGGTTTATCAGGGATTGAGAAAATTCTTCCTAACGCTTCTGTGAAAAGTGAGTGTTAACATGGAAAAAATGAAGGAAAAGATATTTGGATTTGTTGTCGTTATTGCATTAGGTGTTATTTTTATACCTATGCTGTTTACGAATTCTCATAAGCAAATGCAATTGGCAAAAGCATTACCATCAAAGCCAACCAATAAAGAAAATACAGAGACTCAACCTCAAGTCCTTTCAGATCTTAAAGCACAAATTCAAGCAAAACAACAAGAACATATTGCTGAACAAGAGATCATTAGAGAACAAGATACTGCAAAAGAATCAGATTTAAAACTTGCACAACATGAGCAAGAAGAAAAAAACAAAGAAGCACAACAAGCCAAAGCTCAAGAAGAAGCTAAGCAGGCGAAGATAACGGCACAAGCCGAAGCTGCTAAGCAAGCACAAGTAGCGAAAGCACAAGCCGAAGCTGCGAAACAAGCACAAATAGCCAAAGAACAAGCCGAAGCTGCGAAACAAGCACAAGTAGCGAAAGCACAAGCCGAAGCTGCGAAACAAGCACAAGTAGCGAAAGCACAAGCCGAAGCTGCCAAGCAAGCACAAATAGCCAAAGAACAAGCCGAGGCTGCCAAGCAAGCACAAGTAGCGAAAGCACAAGCCGAAGCTGCCAAGCAAGCACAAATAGCCA
>CAZSGE010000066.1:0-8514 GCA_964606325.1 Uncultured Candidatus Berkiella sp. | reverse complement strand
CCAAAGAACAAGCCGAGGCTGCCAAGCAAGCACAAGTAGCCAAAGAACAAGCCGAGGCTGCCAAGCAAGCACAAATAGCCAAAGAACAAGCCGAGGCTGCCAAGCAAGCACAAGTAGCCAAAGAACAAGCCGAAGCTGCCAAGCAAGCACAAGTAGCGAAGGCGCAAGAGGAAGCTGCCAAGCAAGCACAAGTAGCGAAGGCGCAAGAGGAAGCTGCAAAACAAGCGCAGATGGCTAAAGCAAAAGAAGATAAGCAAATCGAATTAGCTCAAGTCCAACCGCAAGAAGTTAAAAAGAAAAATAAAACTAAGTCCGCAAGAACTTTAGAGCGAAAAAGCCCAAGAGACAGCGCTTTTGCAAATGGCGGGACTTGGGCAGTACAATTAGGCACCTTTGCTGTTCCTGAACATGCATCAACACTTTTACGTAAATTAAAGTCACAAGGGTTGCCGGCTTATGCGCGCAAAACAAATCGAAACGGTGAAGCATTAACGGTTGTTTTTGTAGGACCAATAATTCGTAAAGAGGATGCATCCAAAATGATCTCAACAATGGAATCAAAATATCAATTGAGAGGGATCATCGTTCGATATGGTGTAGGTCGATGAGAAACCAGGAGAGACTATGTCAATAAGTACCCCCGATCTAATTATTGGCGGCATAATGCTGCTTTCTATCTTGATTGGTGTTGTTAGAGGGTTTGTTAAAGAATCTATCTCGTTAGTAACTTGGATTGTAGCTATTGGTTTAGCTGTTGTATATACTAGCCAACTCTCTTCGCACATGACATATACCAGTTCTTCCTTTATGCGAAATTTATCGGCCTTTTTAATATTATTTGTTGGTACTGTTTTTGTTGGGGCGATTATCAATTATATTGTGGGCGGACTGGTCAGAAAGACGCCATTCAGTACCCCCGATAGAATATTAGGTTCAGTGTTTGGTGTTTTACGCGGTATGTTTTTTATTACCGTATTGGTTCTTATTGCAGGGTTAACACCATTTCCAAAAGAAAAATGGTGGCAACAATCTTATGCTATTGGTCACTTTCAAGTGTTAGCAATTTGGCTGAAAGATAGACTTCCTGATGAAAATGCGAATGTGTTTCGTTTCTCTGAAGAAACAGAGACTAAGGTGATAAAAGGTTCATAATCAATGTGTGGTGTAGTCGGTATAGTAGCAACCAGTGAAGTAAACCAATCAATTTTTGATGCCCTGACGGTGTTACAACATCGGGGACAAGATGCTGCAGGGATGGCAACTTGTGAAAACAAACATTTTTCTTTACGCAAAGGCAATGGTTTAGTCAGAGACGTTTTTTCAAATCAAGATATGCAGCGTCTTCGTGGCAGTATGGGTATTGGCCATGTTCGATATCCTACGGCGGGTTCTTCCAGTGTTGAAGAAGCACAGCCTTTTTATGTTAACTCACCCTTTGGTATTGTATTAGCTCATAATGGCAATTTAACGAATGCGCAAGAGTTGCAAGATGAACTATTTAATGATGATCTAAGACACATCAATACAACATCAGATTCAGAAATTATCCTCAACGTATTTGCACATGAACTTCAACAGGTTGCGCATCTTAAAGCAACCAAAGAAGATGTATTTAAAGCAGTTTCAAAAGTTCATGAGCGCTGTCGAGGTGGTTATGCTGTTACCGCTATGATTGCGGGCATAGGCATATTAGCATTTAGAGATCCTTATGGCATAAGACCACTTATTTTTGGAAAAAAAGAAACTGCATTCGGTTCTGAAATCATGGTTGCCTCTGAAAGCGTTGCCTTAACATCGCTGGGCTTTACAATTGTTGATGATGTAGGGCCAGGGGAAGCGATACTCATTGAGCCAAATGGAAAATATCACCGTCAGCAATGTGCTAAAGAATTTTCACTGAGTCCCTGTCTTTTTGAATTTGTTTATTTCGCAAGACCGGATTCGCTAATCGACAAAATTTCAGTTTATAAAGTTCGGATGAATATTGGACGCAAATTAGCTGAAAAGATTCCCAAATATTGGCCAGTAGACGATATTGATGTAGTCATACCAATTCCAGAAACCAGTCGTAATGCTGCTATCACATTAGCCAATAGCATTGGCATAGAATACCGAGAGGGTTTTGTTAAAAATAGGTACATTGGTCGTACCTTCATTATGCCTGGGCAAGTAATTCGCAAAAAATCGGTAAACCAAAAACTTAGCGTCAATGAACTTGAATTTAAAAATAAAAATGTGCTCCTTGTCGATGATTCCATCGTACGAGGCACAACTTCAAACGAAATTATTCAAATGGCTAGAAAAGCGGGCGCAAGAAAAGTTTATTTTGCTTCCGCTTCGCCTCCCATTCGATTTCAAAACATTTATGGCATTGATATGCCAAGTAAAGATGAGTTAATTGCACATAATAGAACAATAGAAGAGATCCAAAAGGAAATTGGTGCAGATGGATTAGTTTTCTTAGATCTAGAGGACTTAGTTGCTGTTGCAAGGGAAGGAAACAAAACGATAGAGAAATTTGAAAGTTCGGTGTTTGATGGTATTTATTTGACAGGGAATGAGTCTCACTATCTTACCAAGGTGGCCCAAACACGTTCGGATGATGCGAAATCGATGCATAATGCTATTGATGAGTGTCAAAGTAGTTAAAAAATACTTTTTTAGAGGGTAGGTAAGATGGCTAATTTCAAAACGCTTGATTTTGATATTTCAGGTATGACATGCACCAGTTGTAGCGCAAGAATCGAAAGAACAATTGCAGCTTTACCCTTCGTCAAAGAAGCCAGCGTCAATTATGTTACCAAAAGAGCGAGAGTGGTTGTCGATGAAAAGACAAGTCCTCAAGTTATCATTAATGTCGTTAATGGCATCAAGGCTATCGATAAGAAATTTTCCGCAAGTTGGCTATCTCCGGAATATGAAAAAACCTATTACTATTCTATTTTAGGTATGTCTAGTGCAAACGATGCTAAACAAATTAAAGAAAAGTTAGAGCAACAAAAAGAAAATATTAATTCGTTTAGTGTTAATTATTCGACAGGCGTAGCGGTTGTCACTGCCTATACTCCTCCTGGTTCAGATAAGAGTAAAGAAATTGCAGAAAAGATAAAGAGTGTCATTGAAGCTGCAGTTGAAGGCAAGCGTGTTGTAGCTACTCGATTTGCACCAAGAACCACAGATGATGCACCCAAAGAAGATGGTTCATCTTATCGTCGTCGTGCTTTGGTTAATGCATTAGTTGGTATACCCTTATTTTTACTCAGTGGTTTCATTCCGTTGCCGCTAACTGCCGCTGGACAACTTATTGGGTTGTTCATTGGTGGAGTCACATTTGGAATAATGTGGCAAACAGGAAAAGAATTTTATCGTGGCGCTTGGGATAGGTTAGTAAAAGAGCGTTCATCAGATATGAATACGCTTATCGCTATGGGAACAGGTAGTGCTTGGGTATATTCCATGCTGATTGTACTTGTGCCTGGTTTGTTTCCTTTAGCCGCACTCCAATATCATTTTTTAGCTATTAATATGATTTTAGGGATTGTGAATTTAGGAAAAGGTTTAAGAGCAAATGCAGAACAACAGACCAAGAATAAGGTGCAAAAATTGGCACAGGTCTATGTTAATTTGCAACCTCAACATGCCAGAGTATTAAAGTCAGAATATAAAGAAGGTATGTTTAAAAATGATTTAGAGAATCCTAACTTTGTTGAGCTTCATTACCAACAAATAAAAAAGGGCAATATTGTTCAAGTCTTGAAAGACAAGCGTGTGCCTGTTGAAGGCGTAATCATTAATGATATTGAAACGCTGGTTGATGAAGAAACGTTAACGGGTGAACCAGGTGCTTGTCCTAAGAGGCAGGGACAAGAAGTATCAAGCGGCTCACTTAACTTGAAGAATACAATTTATATTCGAGCAACAAGAGATGGTAAAGATGGTCATCTCTCTAAAGTGATAGCTGACGTTAATAAGTCAAGTGGAACTAAGCCTCCCTCAATTTCTAAATTAGTAGATCAACTTGCCGTGGTTTTTGTGCCATTAATTACTGTCATTGCAGGCTTTTCTGCGTTGGGCTGGTATTTTCTAGGGCCAACGCCGGCCCTACCTTGGATGTTAAAAAGCGGTATGTCGGTTTTATTATGCGCATGCCCATGTGCGCTTGGGTTAGCGACACCTATTTCTACTGCCATTGGTATGTATAACTTATTTAATCGAAAAATTCTTGTTCATGATGCTTCTGCATTAGAAGTAGCTTCACAATTAACCGTCGTCGTGATTGATAAAACTGGCACGGTGACGCATTCCGCTGTTGAAAGTGTTGCTGTGAATAAAGCCTTGCCAAATTGGACATCTGATAAAGTCATTCAGTATGCAGCAAGCTTGGAAAATAGTTTTGATCACCCCATCGCGCAATCTTTTATTAATAAAAATTCATCACATGATTTTCTTCATTGTGAAGATGCCGTTAAACATGAAGAAGGTGTCACAGGAAAGGTTAATGGCTCCCCGATGGTTATTGGCAGCTTACAGCATCTGGAGGCGCATAATATCAGGATCCCCTCTAGCTGTACGGATCAAGAAGCTGCAAACGATCTACTTGGGATATCTTCGGTTTATGTTGCTGTTGATGGCGAATGTGTTGCTGTTGTCGCCTGTAAGCATCAAGCTAGAAAAGATGCTAAAGCTTTGGTTGATGGTCTCAAAGCCAGAAATATTCAAGTTATTATGCTAACCGGAGATGAGAAAGAACCGGCTAAAGCAGTTGCCAGAGAGATAGGTATCACTAAAGTTGTCGCCAAACAAAGTTCAAAAGAAAAGGAAATGTTCATAGAAGATCTTATCTCACAAGGTGAGATTGTTGCGATGGTAGGTGATGGTATCAATGATATTCGTGCAATGAAAAAAGCACACCTTGCTATTGCGGTGGGGTCTTGGACACATGCTTCTTCTGTTGCCAAAGTGGCAACGCAACAACTAAATTTTATTCCCTTTCTTATCATGGCTAAAGAAACCATGGGTAATATCCATCAAAATTTATATTGGACAGGGTTTTATAATCTGTTGAGCTTAACCGCGGCAACAGGACTATTGTATTACCTGTTTGGTTTTATCTTAAATCCAGTAGTAGCAAGTTTATTGATGGCCTTTTCTTCTTTTTCAGTTGTAATAAATTCTATGAGGTTAACTAATAGAATCGACTATACCATGGCAGTGTATGAAGGAAAGATTCAACCACCAACGACCTTTTTCGGAAAATTGATGGAATATGTTCCTTTCCGTGGTTTGTTTGGCGTGTTGCAATCTGCTATGGCGACTAAACAGTCAGATGAGCTCAAACAATCACCATCACCTGAGAAGCAGTTACCCGTTCCTGTCATGCCAAAGCGAAAATCAGGCCCAGTTGTGCATTTGGCTAAAAAGAACAGTTCACCCCCTTCTTCACCATCCAAGGATAAAGACTTTATTCTTATTGCTGACGCTGATATTAAACAAGAACCGGGCATACGAATGAGGCTGTCAACTGCTGTAGTCTCAGAATAAAAGCAGGGGCTTTATTTATGATGCTAGGTATTTGGCAAACTGCGAAACTTAGAGCATACTTTTTCTATCGTAAACAGATTTAATGCTGTTACACTAGATCTGCGCTTTAAGATGTATTTGTGCTCAAATACTGTTTATATATATAGCTTCATGGAGGATACTATGCAGCGTTTACTGATTAAATCTTTGATAGTGATGAGCTCATTAGGCTTGTCATTAAACTCACTAGCTAGTTCAGATGCAGCTTCTGCTGCTAAAGATAAGGCTCATCATGAAGCAGCAGATCAAGCTGATAAAATGAAAGAGCAAGCAAAAAAGAATGAACAGGAAGCTAAAGAAAAAGCGGATGAAGCGAAAGCCGATGAAGCCAAGAAAGCCGATGAAGCCAAGAAAGCTGATGAAGCCAAGCAAGCCGATGAAGCCAAGAAAGCTGATGAAGCCAAAAAAGCTGAAGCTAATAAAGACAGCGCTAGCGATAAAAAAGCAGATCAAAAAGATGCTAAAGAAGGAAAAGGCAAAGCTGCTTCAGCCAAAAAGCATCAAGGAAAACGACAACACCATAAAAATTCCCGTCAAAAGCGCCATAGTGGCTATGGACATCCAAGCAACGGCGGTCAGGTAAGAGAAGCTGGTCCTCGAAACCCTGAACTCGACAGTGGCTCAAAAATGGAAGTAAACGAATACGAAAGACATTAAGTCATAAGTAAACACGTTTGAAGGGCAGATAAATTCTGCCCTTTTTCAATTCAAGAGAGGGAACTATGCAAAAACAATTTTTGTTAAATACCTTGTTACTCATAGGGGCGATTTGCCTAACCGCTCGTGGGGTTGCTCACGCTAATGAGTTCAATACGCCGGACAATGCAACTCATGCAACAACACAAGCAACAGATCCGAGCAAGCCACAAAATGATCAACAAGAGGCACCTGTGATTCATTCCAATAGTGCTCAAGAACCAAGCAACGTTCATACTTCAACGCAAGGCGATCAACCTGCGCAGTATAGTCAGCAAGACGATTCATCTGAAGATATGGATTAAATCTTTTACCCCCGCCTCGAATGGCTGGGGGTATTCCTCATTTATACATATCGCGCCGAAGCGAAGGCGGATTAACTAAACAAATAATCGTAATCGCTTTCCACTTTCTTCAAGCTCAGCTGATTTAAGAAATTCGCAAAGCACATCCAGGCGGTAATTGCATTCATGTCTTTGATTTGAGGGGGTAAATAGCGCGGTGGAATAATAATACCTTCATCTATAAGTTGAGCGATATCTCGAATATCTTCTAGGGTTGTTTTGCCACAAAAAAGCATCGGAATTCTATCTAATAAACCTTTTCGCACGGCAAGCTGCAAAAAGTTATATACCGTGACAAACCCTTTGGCATACGAAAGATCTTTTGTGAAGGGTCCCATTGTTGGCAGGCTGCCACGAAAGACGCGAGTTGATAGGCCATAGCATTCTTCTTCTGAATAACCTTCAACGCGGAAAAATTCAAAGATGTCGATAAACGTTGCCCCATCCTCGGCGAGTTCTACCGCACGAATACGGTTAGAGATCTTTTTAAGGCGAGCAGGGTAGGACACCAAGCTAATAATTTCCATTAAAATAGCCAAACCTTCTTGAGTAACAGTGGATGAAGGTGGGCCTTTGCTTAAAAAGGTACAAATGGGTTGTGCTTTACCGTTGAGTGTGGTGCCTATGTGCACTAATCCTTCATGGATTTCTAGAATTTTTAAGTCGCGTTCATTAAATTTAGCATCACTGCGAATTTTTATATAATCCGCTCCTGCCGCAGCATCGGCAATGATGCCATCACTTAATAGTACGCGCACGGGTTGATTCGGATCGGTAAAGCTTTTGTTCAAACCTGCTTGTAAAATTTCAATCGCCTCAGTGCCATTAATGTTCCTTTCTTCTACTTCAAGAAATTTACTTTTACCAATGTTACTTAGCGCATCAGCCATCAACATGCCTAGTTGCGCAAGGGTGGGATCGCCAACATGGAACACATCTTTAGCTGATCCATATAATTCTTGGGAAAGATAAGTAAATTCATGCGTGCCGCGGCGTTCTAACATATGTAGAACTTTTAAGTATTCTCCACAGATTCTCCGCATCATTTGCCCAACGGGATTAAATTGACCTAATTTTTTGGTTATGTCACGTTCAATCATATGAAAGAGTTGTCTTTGTTTTGGCCAATCTAAATTTACATTTTGTTTGTAATAATCAGCAGTGACATCAGGTTGCTCTTTGCATTTTTTTGCAAAGAAATGTTCTTTGATTTTACTGTTCCATTTCACGGCGTCTAATATTCGGATAGGTGCTTGTGCGCTGACAATAGCATCGGACAAGGTTTTGATGTCTTGTTGGTATTGAGTTAACTCAACGGGTTTTTCAACTGGGGGCTCAACCGTTGCTTTTTTTCTTGGCATAACTATTCTCTTTAGGGCGCCTATTTATAATTATAGTCTATGCCCAGCCATGGTTATGGCTGCTCAAACGATTCATTTGTGCTCAGCCCAAGATGACGGGGGCTGCTTTGGTTTATTTCCCATAAAAACTTGTATCAAGTGGCTATGTCCTATAAAGTTCGTTTTCAAATAATACAGGCGGCTATCATAAGCTAATAAACAATCTTAGTTAACTGAGAAAATATTCAGGGTTATCAATGTCCGAGATGCTTGCAGCTTATTCATCTAAAATCATGAACTCCGTCTTTTTGACGTTGTTTTTTATCACTGTGTATGTGGGATTTTATTTCGCACTGTTTCAACGAATTGCGAATAAAAAGCGATACAACCAAGCTAAAATCCGCTTGCGTTATATACTTATCATGTTGTTTTTGGTTTGTTTTATTAAGATTTGGGTTCAAGGCTTTATTCAGATCGTCGCATTTATAGGCTTTATTTCTGCTGCAATTACCATTACTCAAAAAGATAATTTAATGAACCTGATTGGTTGGTTG
>CAZSGE010000065.1:9154-13900 GCA_964606325.1 Uncultured Candidatus Berkiella sp. | reverse complement strand
CTTTGTTTGATCACCACGCGCTTCGCCAACTGTAACAAAAGTTTGATGGGCAATCAGTACAGGCTTATCTTTTTTATCTTTTGATTTGTCTTTGGATTTTTTGTTTTTATCGTCTTGAATATCTTCTTGTTCTTTGACGATATAGGCGATTTCACCATAGGGATTATAGCTGATTGCGGTTTGTGGCAAGGTGAGGAATTGTTCGGGTTTTCCAGTTGACACTTCCACGGTAGAAAACATGCCAGGCAGTAGTAACTGATTAGGATTTCGAATAGTCGCTTCCACCTGAATGTTACGTGTCGCTGCTTCAACAATCGGGTTAATGGTTGTGATTTTTCCTGTGAAGGTTTTACCTGGGTAGGAATCCGTTGTCAAAGTAACAGGCATCCCTTGCTTGATAAGTTTTAAGTTTTGTTGTGGTAAATAAAAATCGACATAAATGGGATCTAGCGCTTGAAGTGTAACAATTTTGTCACCAGGGTTAACATATTGTCCTGGGTTAACGTTAGATATACCAAGTCGTCCAGTGAAGGGCGCGCGAATAATTTTTTTATCAATCGTGGCTTTTTGTTGATTCACTTGTGCTTGCGCACTTTTTAACGTCGCTGCGTCATTATCTAAGGTTTGTTGACTTACCGCTTGCACAGCAAATTGCGCTTTATCTCGTTCAAGTGTTATTCGAGCAATGTCTTGTGCTGCAAGCAACGCATCTAATTGAGCTACTTCAGCATCATCGTTCAACTGAACTAACAAAGTGCCTTCTTTGACAGATGTGCCTGGGGTAAATTGAATTGATTTCACCATACCTGCAAGCTCGGTTGTAACATCCACGCCTTTGATGGCGCGCATGCTGCCAGAAGCATTGATTTTAGGCTGCCAGGGTTGATTTTTTGCTTCTATCGTCGTGACGGTTACAGGCGGTATAGCCGCTTTCATGTATTTATTCATCATATGCGTTTTAAAAGTTTGGAAAGCAAAAATCATCCCAAATAGGATCCCAAGACCAATCAGCATCAGTGTCATTCTTTTTGCCATGAATTATATTTCCCTCTTAGCAGGTTGCCACCATCCGCCGCCAAGTGATTGAAATAGCGCTGCGGTATCGGTGTAGCGTAAAGCCTGTGCTTGGATCTGACTGATTACAGCAGTGTTGTAATCACGTTGTGCATTTAATAAATCTAAATAGGTGATTGCGCCTAATTCATGTTGTTTTCTGGCCAAATCGTATAGCGCTTTGGCGGCATATACTGATTCAGTTTGTGCTGCGAGTGCTTTGGCGTCATATTCAATCGCACGTAAACTATCAGCCACATTTTGAAATGCAACCAAAACGGTTTGCTTATATTGGTATCTTGCTTGATCAAAGGCAGCGATAGCGCCGCGACGTTGTGCACGTAGTGCGCCACCATGAAAAATGGGTTGCATGGCTTGTCCTGCAATCGACCAAATAAATGAATTAGGATTAAATAATTGATTGAGTTGATTTCCTTGCCAACCGGTTGTTCCTGTCAAATTGATAGAGGGCAATAAATTGGCGGTAGCTACGCCAATTTGTGCGCTCGCTTGTTTTAGTAAAGCCTCTGAAGCTCTTACATCAGGTCGTTGTTCCACCAATTGAGAAGGCAAAATCACAGGTATTTCAGGTGGTAAGGATAATTCTTCTAAAGAAATATAAGGAATATCAGCTAATGCAGGCACTTCGCCAATCAAAAGCGCTAAACTATGTCGTGTTTGTGACAAGCTTTTTTGTAGTGGCGGTAATGCTGTTTTTGATTGAGCAAGCTGGGCTTCTTGCGACAAGACTGCATTTTTGCTTGCTGCACCAACGTTATATTGCTTTTTGGTAATTTCTAACAGCTCAGTTTCTAATTTGATAATGTCTCGTGTTGCTTGAATTTGCTTTTGTAAAGACGCTTCTGTAATGGCTGTTGTTACGATATTGGCAGCCAAGCTCAAATAAGCAGCTTCTACTTGATATCGTTGATAATCAATTTGAGCACAAAGTGCAGCAAGCGCACTGCGTGATGCGCCGAATAAATCAAGATTATAAGATACGTTCACTTGAGCATTAAATAAGTTAAAAATAGAAGGAGCAGGTGTTTCTGAACCAAATGAAGCGCCTGTGATTTGTTGTCTTTGCGCATCAAACTGTGCATCAAATTGAGGAAATAACGATGTTCCCGCCTGCGCCCGATAATTCTCTTGCGCCACTTGTAATGCCGCCATCGCAGCACCAATATTGGGGCTGTTTAAGAATCCTTGGTTAATTAATCTGTTGATAGAAGGCGAATGAAACACTTCCCACCAGTAGGCAGGAATAGTCGTTGTTAGATAAAACGTTTGCGCATTACCGGCTAGGCTTTTGCTGCTGACTGTTTTATCAGGAATAGGTGCTTGTGTGTAATCATCAGTGGGAGGTAAGGGAGGACGTTGATACGTTGGACCAACAGTGCACCCACCGATTGCAGTGCATAATGCAAGCAAGTATGTAAACTTGGTTTTTGCCTTCCGTGGCATGGCGATGTGCTCGTGTTACATATATATAAGGAGTATAGAATTAATCTCTAATATATACAGCCCTCATAAAACATTATTGTTATATTCCTTCTCATCGGATCTCCGATTACTCTGTCATTCTGAGCAAAGCGAAGAATCTCTATACGTGAGATCCTTCGATTTGCTCAGGATGATAGATGGAGGGCAAGCGGTGGATGGCCCATTTATCGATTAATAGGGCCATTTAATCTCTAAAATGTAAGAAGTTATTTACATGTCCAAATTAATTTTTTATGCTTGAGTTTATTAAATAAACTTGTTATGTTGAAAATCATGACAAATACACATCCATTTTTCTTCAAAGTTCTATTCCTGCTGGCAGCGTGCTGCTGCTAATATATTTCCCTACAAATAATGAATTTTTAAGAGTATCCTCCTAATAGTACCTGAAGAGGTTAGTGGAATGCAGCAACAGAGAAAGTCAATATCGGTTTGGTTAATGTGGGGCTTAGCCTCATTCTTTTACGCTTATCAGTACATTTTGCGTGTGCTACCTAATATCATGATGTCTGATATTTTGGAAAAATTTCAAATAGACGCCGCGCTATTTGGGCAATATTCAGGCCTATATTATATCGGTTATGCTGGAATGCACATTCCGGTTGGGATTTTACTTGATAAATACGGCCCAAAATGGATTTTACCGCTTTGCATGTTTCTTACCGTTATTGGCATCATGCCCTTATTATATGCACAGCATTGGGTGTATCCGGGTATTGGTCGATTGCTCATTGGCATGGGATCTTCCGCCGCCATTTTGGGTGTTTTCAAAATTATTCGCATGTCGTTTCCAGAAGATAAATTTACTTTTATCTTGGGATGTTCAGTCACCATTGGTTTAATTGGCGCTATTTATGGTGGCCAGCCGGTGAATTATTTAATGCATACCTTTGGTATGGAAAGCGTCCTCCAAATCATTATTTTGCTTGGAATTGTATTGGCCGTCGCTACCTTCTTTAGCATCCCATCTCAAGGCGTTATCCATTCAGAAAAGGGGTGGATGGACAGTGTTAAAGAAGTACTAACTAATCCTCAAATTCTCTTTATCTGCTTATTTGCCGGATTTATGGTTGGGCCTTTGGAAGGGTTTGCAGATGTTTGGGGTAAAGAATATTTAAAATTAGTCTATAAATTAAATGAAAATGTGGCCGCTTCATTACCATCGCTTATCTTCTTAGGCATGTGTTTTGGTTCGCCGGTTTTAAGTTGGCTTGCGGAAAAAACGAAGGCTTATTTTGGCTTTATCATTTTAAGTGGTGTGGTCATGGCTGTTTCGTTCTTCTTGCTTTTAACGGGACAATTGCCTGTGAGCGCATTAACCATCATGTTTGTGATTGTGGGTGTCTTTTGTGCTTACCAAATTTTGGCGATCTATAAAGCAAGCACCTATAGTGGTGAAAAATTAATTGGTTTAACCACTGCCTGCGCCAATATGATTATCATGACCTTTGGTTATGTTTTTCATACCATTATTGGCCAGCTGATGAGTCATCTTTGGGATGGTACCGTTTCTGATGGAATACCCGTTTATGATCCACATGCTTATACACTTGCTTTAATGGTCATTCCTGTCGGTTTATTGTTAGGAGCCATTGGCTTCATATGGTTGGCAACCTTAAAAAAGTCTCGAACGCTTGCTCTTGAAAGTTAAGCTTTGCGCCCCTTTAATATTTAAAGGGGCATTTCAGTATTTACATCCTAGATCTTACTGCTAAAAACACAGTATTCCAATGCACCCTGTTTCGCAGTACATTTAACTGTAAGGCGACTAATGTCATCAATTGACATTAAAGGAGAGTGACTTATGAGTTTACAGGGATGCAGTGCACCTTTAGCCCATACCAATAAATCCGCCAACATTGCAGCGCAGAAATCATCAAGTTCCAAATCCAAAAAAGAAATCTCCGGGGGCGGCGCCGCTGATGTTTGTTTAATTTTAAAAACATTATTCTTATCTCAGGACCGTCCATCAGCCGAACTTGAAGGTGACATTCAATTATCTTCAACAAGTAGCTCATTACCAAAAGACAAAAATTATTTGCTTATGTATCGACGGACCCGCTCTCGTTCTGAATCATCCGTCGATCATTTGATTCAACTTAAGAGTGAATTTCAAAAGGAATCCCATCAAAATTATCTTTCCGATGTTGCTCGACTAGATTACAAAGTGACTTTCAAAAATGGCTTTAT
>CAZSGE010000065.1:0-9132 GCA_964606325.1 Uncultured Candidatus Berkiella sp. | reverse complement strand
GTACGATAAAAAGGGGACATTACTTAGCGGTGCTTATATCTATGTTTTACTTCCTAGCTATGAACTGTATGCCGCTCCAGTTGATGCAAAAAAGCATCATTCTTATTTTAACGGTGGTCTTCCCGTCAGAGGTGCTGGTGTAATGTATGTTGAATGCGGCCGGTTATTAAATATCAGCAATGAATCGGGGCATTACACACCTACCTTTGATGAGATGATGGGAGCCTTAAAATGGTTTTCTAAAAAATTAAGAGGTTACTCCTATTTATTTGAAGATCATTCCAGACAAGATAAAGAAAAAGAATTTAATGGTATTCTCTATTTTTACCTTCATCCTGCCTCAGATAATGAGCGTTATGAGATTACAGCTCTTGAGAACGCTAAACTCGTTCCCACATTATTTGAAATCAAAGAAGCGGCAATGAAGCTTTATTTACATGAACGTACCTATGGCACCCATCCTTTTTCATTGGTTGACTCAAAGGATGACGTGCCCGATGAAAGTGAAGAAAATGGTGTTATCTATTACACAGAAATAACGCTAGATTCCTTACGCAAGCCCATCAATGGTCCGGATATTTTTAATAACCCAGACTTACTCAAACATCTTTGTTTGCAAAATGTAGATAGAGGCATTTTTAGTTATTATGGCTGCCATTTAAAGCCCAGCCTTAAAATGCAATAAGAAGGACATTTTGCTACTTGCGAAAATGTTTGGCTAGAAAACTATCCAGGGCGTTGGCAAAGGCTTGTTGGTCTTTGTTATTCAAAGGAGGGGGGCCACCTCCGGTTAACTGACCCGTGCTTCTCATTTCATCCATGAAATTTCTTAAGCTTAGGCGCTGTTGGATATTTTCTTTGGTATAAAAGGTTCCACGGGGATTGAGGGCTAAGGCATTCTTTTCAATCACCGCCGCAGCCAAGGGTATATCGGCGGTAATAACTAAGTCTTGGGGGCCAACGACATCTACAATCTTTTTATCTACCACATCAAAACCGCCAGGTACTTGGACGAACTTGATAAAAGGAGAGGATGGAATCGCCATCCCATGATTGGCAAATAAGGTTGTTTTAATGGATAAGCGCTTAGCCACGCGAAAAAGGATCTCTTTTATGACCTTAGGACAGGCGTCGGCATCGACGAGTATTTCAATTTTACGATGAGTTTCTATTTTTTCTGACATTTCTGACAGTAACGCGTCAAGTTTAATTCAATGTGCCAGTCTAATTCGGTATCCCAGTACTTTTCAACAAACGTTTCATGACAAGAGACACATTCTTTAGTAATAAAGTTACGGGAAGGTTTGGTTTGAGAAGCTGCTTGATGTTCATTGATAACAGTAGCCATAGATTTGCTCCATAGGCGCGCAGACATAAGATTTTATAACAGACCTAAAGCATGCCAAGAAGGGTTACTTTGCCGTGATTTGTGTAAGAGAACCTTTAGTGCAATAGATAGCAAATTAGCTCATTGGAAAAATAATTTTTTACATTTTTGTGAGACAAAAATGAGAATGAAAATGATGTAGAACAACTTTTTTGTACTTTTTGATCAAATAAATTTCAAATATTTGACAAATTACTGATTAAAATTTTCTTTTTTTTATTTTATGTGCTAAGTTTGAGGTAGTTACCCTAGTATGAGGAGAAGGCTAGATGGTTGTTAGAAAGAAGAAAGCAGCAGTTAAGGGACGTAAATCAACTGCTAAACCCGCAGCTAAGAAACGAACCGCTAAGCGGAAAGTTGCTAAAGCTGCTCCTAAAAAAGCTCGTAAAGCCGCTAAGAAGTCTACCGCTAAAAAGCGTAAGACTGTGAAAAAAGCGGGAACCGCTAAAAAGCGCGTTGCTAAGAGAAAGACCGCTAAGAAAGCTACAGCAGCTAAGCCAAAAGCTCGTGCTCGTAAGAGAAGAGCGAAAAAAGCTAAAGCTGCTTAATCTCTCTTTAAATGCCGCGTTGTGTTTATGATGCAACGCGGCATTTTCATTATTAGCACTTAAAAAAGTGATTTTTGAAACAAGCCCAGAGAGTTGTTAGCACCTCTGAGCTTTGTAGCCCTGCTTTTAAATCTCATATACCGCTGTCGATTTCTCTTTTAGCGTGGATGCACCATGTGATTTAGCCGGTCCTTTATTTTTACGAGGATTAGATGCTCCTTCGCTAATATATTCGCGTTTTTTACCGCCACTATCTTTCGCTGGCCGCTTGTCACCATAGGTGCGTCTTTTTTCGCCGCCTTCAGATGAACGAGCAGATCTGTCACCAAAGGAACGTTTTCTTTCGCCGCCTTCACTCGCACGGGCTGGTTTGTCACCAAAAGATCGTTTTCTCTCGCCGCCTTCAGAGGTACGTGGTCCGCGATCACCAAAGCTGCGTTTATTTTCGCCACCCTCGCTCGCACGTGCGGGTCTGTCACCGAAAGTACGTTTTCTTTCTCCGCCCTCGGCTCTTCTTTCGCCGCCTTCGCTGGCGCCGCGACGACGGCCTGCTCCACCTTCAAAGGATCTGCCGCCACCATCACGTCTGCGTCTATCTCCGTTTGAATAGCCGCCACCGCCACTACGTTTACGAGACCCGTATTGCGGTTGTTCGCTGGTTTTTCCATGATTAACATGCTGATAAATCATTTGCCATTTTCTACTTTCAGAAGGTGCGACAAATGATAATGCATGACCTACCATGCCGGCGCGACCTGTTCTACCAATACGATGAATATAGTCTTCAGGGCATTGAGGAAGATCGTAGTTAATCACGTGCATGATATGAGGAATATCTAAACCGCGTGCGGCGATATCGGTTGCAACCAAAATGCGGTTTTTCTCACTTCGGTAGTTACGAATGACCTCATCACGTTGGCGTTGTTTTAGATCTCCATGAATCGCGTCCGCGCGGTGATCATGACGTCTCAATCTATCCGATAGCTCTGCTGCACTGATTTTCGTTCTGACAAAGATGATGACCGAGCCTTCTCTGGCTTCAAGTTCTTCCAATAATTTGGGGAACTTTTCACTGGAAGAAGCTTTAATGGTTTTTTGGTCAATTTTAGGAGCAACGCTTGTAACTTCGCCAATCTTAACGTGCTCAGGATTTGTTAAGTATTTCTGAGACAGCCTAATAATATTGGCAGGCATGGTTGCTGAAAACATCATTGTTTGACGTTCTTTAGGGAGTTCTTGGCAAATTCTCTCAAGATCTTCACTAAATCCCATATCAAGCATACGATCGGTTTCATCTAGGATTAAAAATTTGGTATCGCTCAAGGACAGTGATCGTCTTTCAAGGTGATCAATAATTCGACCTGGAGTACCGATAACGAATCGGGGATTACTTTTGAGAGCAATAAATTGTTTATAGATGGGTGCGCCACCGATCAATAAAGCAATATCTCTATGTTCTCTTTTACCTAAAAGTAGCAATAAAGCGTTTTTTATTTGGTCAGCCAACTCTCTTGTTGGCGCTAATACAAGGGCTGAACCACGTGAAGTATTTGAAAGTTGAGCAATCACCGGTAAGAGATAAGCAATCGTTTTGCCTGTTCCGGTTTGTGCTGATGCTAAAAGATCTTTCCCCTTGAGTGCCACCGGTATAGATTGGCTTTGAATAGGGGTTGGAGTTGTGATTTTCATTTTTTCTAAAGATTCATAAATAAACGCTGGCAGGCCAAAGTCTGTAAATTGGGTCATATTAGGTCCAAAATAGGTAAAATTACTTGTTAGAGCCATCCCCAATGGGGTGGATGAATAGTTTTCTTTGTCTAACAAGTAATAATATTAATAGAAGATTTATACTCAAAAATGGGTGTTAGGGAGTATATAAAGGGCTTGTTATACGAAGAATTACTAGTTATGTAATTTACAAGGAAATTCGTTTAAAGTCAATCACATGATTAGACATAATCTATTGACCAAGATGGGTTTACCTGCAACCATAGGTATGGCCATGGCGTTAACCCATGGTTGTAGTTGTTTACAAATTTTGAATTTGAATTGAGCTTTTTGTATACAAAAGGGAGATAACTCATGGCTAAGAAAACTGGGATGATTCTTGCTGCAGCAGTTGGTGCTTTATTTGCTGCTTCAGCTTTCGCAACTTCTTCAACCACCACCACAACCACAACAGACACCGCAGCGACAGATGCTAACTTGACTGTTAAATGTGTTGGCGGAAATGCTTGCAAAGGCACCAGCGCTTGTAAGACTGCTAACAACGCATGCAAAGGCCAAAACAGCTGCAAAGGTAAAGGTTGGGTTATGGTTGCTAGCGAAAAAGACTGCACCGATAAAGGTGGTAAAGTAGAAGCTGCTGAAGCTGCAGCAACACCTGCAACACCTGCTGCTCAATAAAACGCTTTTTGGTTCTTCGTCTATAGACGAAGAACCAAACTCCTCAATGTTTTTCCAAAAAAATTCCTACTGTTTTATTAAACTCATCAGGCTGATCAACAATCGTGATATGCCTTGAATTTTTAATCACAACCAATTCCGCATTAGGAATCAGCTTGGTATAAAATTCTTTAAAGGTTACCGGGGTATAGTCATTATCAGCAGTAATAATGAGCGTAGGGCAGGTTAAATTTGATAACCGATGCATGACAGACCAGCCACTAAAAGCCTTTAATGAATTAAGATAAGCTTTGGGATCGTTTTCACACCATCTTTGTACAAATGTGTCGTGCAGCTGTGCTTGGCCAGGTTCTGGAAATAGCATTTTAGCGAGGCGCTTGCTTGTGTTTCCCATACCAAAAAAACGTATATCAAAAGAGCGTAACATAAAGAAGAATTGCACTTTGATACTGGGAAAAATCACGGCTGGCGCGCTATTGACTATAGTTAGCGTTTTGACAAGTTCAGGATGATCTAAGGTTAATTGAAAGGCAACCATGCCGCCTAATGAATGACCAACAACATGAAGACCTTGCGGGAATAATCCTTTGATAATTTGCGCAATATCATTTGCAAACTGCGTGACACTATAGGGGTGATCAGGCTTATCCGATTTGCCATGACCGCGCAAATCAACCAGAAGGAGTTGGTATTTTTCTTTAAAAAAGGGAGTTTGGTATTCCCAGTCTCGGGTACTTGACCCAAGACCATGGATGAATAAGATTGGAGTGCCTTGCCCTTGAAGTTCATAGTAAAGATTTATGTCATTTGCTTTAAAATATGGCATGAAATTATTTAAAGTTTAGTTATCATCATCCTAGCTTACCTTAACTACCACTGCCTTGAATATAGCCTGTTAGCGCTGCTATCTCATATTCTTGTTGTAGCATCACCCAGCGAGTTAAGTCACCAATTGAAATAACCCCTAACAATTTACCATTTTCAAGAACTGGCAAGTGTCGAAAACGTCTTTCTGTCATTAATTTCATGGCTTCTTGGACTGTCATCGAAGGAGGTACGATAACAGGATCTTTGGTCATTAATTGTTCAACTTTGACCGATTTAGGATCAATTGTGGAACCTAATATTTTTCTGATGAGATCACGTTCGCTAATGATCCCAACCAGTTTATCATTATCCAGCACTAATAATGCACCAACACCGTGTTCATTCATTTTACAAGCACACTCAAAGCCTGAGTTATTTGCACTTATGCTAAAAGTTGTGCCGCCTTTATCTTTTAACAAAACACTTAAGGGTGTTCTCATAGGCTTCTCCTTTATCCAGTACTGAGTAAAGTGGGGTGGCCGCAGCGAAAAATATTTATACAGTATTTATCGGGTAATCCTGGAAATACTTTAAAATTCTACATAATTGCCTATTGCAATAGTTCTGTCATAAGGCAGATTGTAAAATTCAATATCAACAGTGGCATTACGCATTAAAAAGGCAAACAGTTTTTCTTGCCAAAAGAAACGTAAAGTAGGTTTACGCTCGGTTGCTGAAATTTGCGTTATTTCAATTATATAAGTTGCTGTTTTTAAGTTGATTTTGAATGGTAAAATTTTTCTTTTCTTGGCAATCGCTAGTGTCATTGGAATACTAATTAACTGCATAAATCCTACAGTTAAAGTGAGAGAGTAGATATTTGAGGTTAATTTTTCTATTGCATAGCGATCTTGAATGTTTACGTAAGGCACGTTGGCGATATTAACTGTTACAATCAGTACACGATGCGGTAGCATATGGTTTAATTTAAAGTATTCTAATAATTTACTGGTGCTTTTGGTATAAGGTTCGCGTATAAATATTGCTGTGCTTTCTGGTAAAGCATTAAGTTCGCTTTTATTAAGCTGTGCTACTTCGTTTCGTAATTCATCTGTATTTTTATAAAAGGATTTAGATAGATATTGAATGCCTTGATGCCAAGTGAGCATAATTGACATGCAAAGCAATGCAAATAAAATTGGCACCCAACCGCCGCTTAAAATTTTATGTAAGTTTGAACCCAAAAAAGCCAACTCAACAAATAAAAATAGTGAGAATAGGAGAATGGCTTTAAACAAAGACCATTTCCAGATTTTATGAGCAACATACAGCATTAGTATGGATACAGTTATCATATCTAAGTTGACGGCAATTCCATAGGCATAAGCCATAGCGCTTGACGTTTTAAATGTTAATACAATCAATGTGGTACCAAGGGCGAGAATATAGTTCATATGGGGAATATAAACTTGACCTCTTTCCTCGCTAGAGGTTTGCACAATCGGCACTTTGGGGTATAGATCCAACAAAATAGCTTGTTTCATAATAGAAAAAGTAGCTGATATCACTGCTTGAGAGGCTATAATGGCTGCCGAGGTTGCAATAATTAACAAGGGGAATGAAAACCATTCTGGCGCCAGAGAATAAAATGGATTTTCAATGGCAGTTGGGTTTTTTAAAATTAAAGCCCCTTGACCAAAATAATTTAGCAATAAGCAAGGCAGTGCAAGGGCAAACCAACCAATCCTGATAGGTTTTATACCAAATTGACCTAAATCAGCATATAACGCTTCAGCCCCGGTTACGGCCAGAAAAATACCCCCTAATAAAATATATCCGGTGAAGCCATGGTTGAGAAAAAACAAATAACCATAATAAGGATTAAGCGCCTTATATATTAAAGGGCTATCATTTAAATGAACTAACCCGAGCACGCCAATCGTTAAAAACCAGGTAATAATAATAGGCCCAAATAAACTACCAATTTTTCCTGTGCCTAAATATTGAAATAAATAAAGCACTAAAATAATACACACGGTGATAGCGACGCTATGGTTTGAAAAGGCAGGGGCTATGACGGCTAATCCTTCTACCGCACTAATAACCGAAATAGCAGGCGTCATCATGCCATCTCCGATTAATAAAGCTGTACCAAAAATGCCAAAGATGAGTAATGTTTTAAATGCCTGAGTATTATTCTTCTTAATTAATGCGATAAGTGCAAGAATCCCGCCTTCGCCATCATTATCTGCCCGTAAAACAAAACATAAATATTTTATCGAGATAAGAATAATCAGCACCCAAAAAACAAGAGACAGCACACCTAAAATGTTTTCAGGGTTAATCGTTAAACCTTTGAGAGATTCCCTTAGCGCGTACAAGGGGCTAGTGCCTAAGTCGCCATAGACAATCCCGATGGCGCCAATGGTGAGTGGTAGTGTTTTAGAATTCGTATGTTTCATTGAAACTTATCAGTATTAGTCTAAAAATATACAGCTTTTTGTCAGAAAAAACTTAATAGATAAGTATGGTATCGGGAATTTAGATAAAAGAGTTAAACAAGAGGGTGAATGGGATAGAGGGTAGATCCTTCGTTACTCATGTAGGTAATGCAAAGTAGCGAAGGATCAATCAGCGAGATGTTTTATAGTGCCTTTATGGAATGGATTAGTTTGTTAACCACATCTTGGCCATCGCCATATAGCATGCGCGTGTTGTCCATGGTAAATAAACTGTTTTCAACACCCGAAAATCCCTTGCCTTGACCGCGTTTAATTACCAACACATTTTTTGCTTTATCCGCATCTAGAATAGGCATGCCATAAATAGGGCTGGAAGCATCGGTTTTAGCTTGAGGGTTAACCACATCGTTTGCGCCAATCACTAAGACAGTATCTGTGTTGGGAAATTCAGCATTGATTTCTTCCAAATCAAGGAGTTTATCATAAGGCACGCCGGCCTCAGCTAAAAGAACATTCATATGGCCTGGCATACGCCCGGCGACAGGATGGATAGCAAATTTAACCGTCACCCCTCGTTGCTCTAGCAACTGCGCTAATTCCCAAATTTTATGTTGCGCTTGGGCAACGGCCATGCCATAACCTGGCACCACAATCACTTTGTTTGAATAAGCCATCATCACAGCAGCATCGGAAGGTTCTATCGGTTTCAATGAGCCACCGGTATCGACTGCTTGAGATTGAGGGCCTGAAATACTAGCAAATAAGATAGAAGCGACGGATTTATTCATGGCTTTAGCCATCAGTTGGGTCAGCAAGGTGCCGGACGCGCCCACCACTGTTCCTGCGATAATCAAGGCATTATTGTTCAAGACAAAGCCTTCAAAGCCAACGGCTAAACCCGTCATTGCATTAAACAATGAAATGACCACAGGCATATTGGCGCCACCAATGGGAATCGTAAAGGTAATGCCTAGGATTAGTAATAAGAGAAAGAAGAAGATAAGCGATAGCGTTGCGCTTTGACTTGAAATCAAAATAATCGAACCAAAAACGAGGGCGCCGCCTAAAATAGCGATATTCACTAATTGATGTTTAGGTAACACTATCACGCGCTTCATGAGATCTTGAAGTTTTGCAAAAGCGATAATACTGCCGCTAAATGAAATAGTGCCAATGACCGCTCCCAAAAGGGCTAATGCACGTACCGTAATACTTGTTGGGTTAGCAAGTAATTCTATTGCTGCGATAGCCGCCGCCGCGCCGCCGCCCATACCATTATAAAGAGCAATCATTTGGGGCATATTGATCATCTGGACTTTATTGCCGGAGGATAATCCGACATAAGTGCCAATACCAATGCCTGCTAAAATAAGAACATGGTTCCAAATGCCATGAATTTCAGGCAACAAAAAAGTAATTAATATGGCCGCCATCATTCCCCAGCCGGCATAGGTAATACCTTGTTTGGCGGTTTTGGGGGAAGACATTTTACGAATACCTAAAATCAGAATAATCGCAGTAA
>CAZSGE010000064.1:0-14329 GCA_964606325.1 Uncultured Candidatus Berkiella sp. | reverse complement strand
TTTAGTACCTGATAAACCCATTGAAAGACGTCAAAGTGGTTTTGGTGGTTTATTATCTCGCATGACAAGTCGAGAAAAGGATAAAGAGAAAGAAAAAGATGAATCAAGCGCTAAAAAGAATTCACCTAAAGAACAAGAAAATTTGGCACAGAACAAAGGTGCAGTCGTGCGTAATCCCTCTCCTAAAGATCGCACGAATATCATCGCTCCTAAATCTCCGGTAAATTTAGAGCGTCAAGTTTCATTTGGTCGCTCACCCACGCAACCACGAATGGGTTCCCCACGAAATCCTACAGATCCCACGCTTGATCCTTCAAGAGTGACAGGTTTTTTGCCCGGGTACCAATTAGTTGCGCTCATGCCAGTGGGTACAGACTCACCTCATTTAACATCTAGCCCCTCTGCTGGTGTATATATGGTGCCTTCAACCTCAGTTGACTTAACTTCAGCACGAAGATCAAACGATAGTACACCCGATAGAAGAGTGCCATCGCTGCCAGAGGATAAGCCTGTTCATCGGCCTTGATTTTGTAAAATCAATCTTGACAGCTGCGCATGCTTTCGTTATCGTCCTATCGTATTAACACGTTATTACGCGAAGGCCTTAATGAAAACACGCGCGACGCTTGAAGATCATAATGAAGAACCAGAGCATCAACTTTACGAAGCCATTTTGGCCTTAAAAAATGTTGACGAAGCAAAGCAATTTTTCGAGGATTTGTGTACACCAACAGAGCGTCAAGCCATGGCGGATCGTTGGTTGGTTGTTGAGCCAATTAAGCAAGGCGTTCCCTATCGCACAATCTATGAAGAAACGGGCGTGAGCGTTACCACAGTTGGCAGAGTCGCAAGGTGTTTGTCGTTTGGAACGGGCGGCTACAACCTCGTTTTTGATAGAATCAAGAAAAAAAACCAATCAGGTAAGCGAAAGGCATAGCATCAATATTGGCTTGATGTATCATGATGCCTCGTCAAATTTATCTTCAATAAAGTCTCTCTATTTAGGGTAAAACCCGACACCATTATTCTGGAATGGTTAGCTAGAAAAGTTTATGTTTATTGAGAACAGACTAAAGCTGTATGTGTAGTTATATATACAGTTGCTTAGTGTTTATCAGTGAATTTTGAGCAAGAGTGCATAAATGTCAGTTTTATTGAACTGAGAGTCTTGTAATGAAGTCTGGTAGTAATGGTTAATAAATATTAAAGAGCTCATTAATGTCAGGACAGGATATGCAAATCATTCCAGCGATTGATATTAAATCAGGTAAATGTGTTCGACTTTACCAAGGTAAGTTTGAACAAATAACGGAATACGCCGGTCACCCTTGGGAAGTTGCGAACAATTATGTTAAGGCAGGCGCAAAACAACTGCACATTGTTGATTTAGATGGCGCAAAAGTAGGGGAGGCAGTACAAACTTCTCGCATTGCGCAAATTTGCCAACTGGAAGGAGTTGAGATCCAAATTGGTGGCGGTATTCGAACACACCGGCACATCAAAGTTCTATTCGCAGATGGTGCATCTCGCGTGGTTATTGGATCACTTGCGGTTACATCCCCTGAGCAAGTCAAAGAGTGGATAAGCGAATTTGGAGCCGATCGTATTGTTCTGGCTTTTGACGTCAAGTTTGATGATGAGGGCGTACCCAAAGTGGTAACACAAGGTTGGCAAAACCAAGATGAGCATAGCCTTTGGGATTTAATAGAATCCTATCAAGATGTGCCACTTAAAAATGTTTTGTGTACTGACATTAGCCGTGATGGTACGTTGCAAGGACCCAACATTGCATTGTATCAACAATGTATTAATAAATTTCCTGGTATTTCATTTCAAGCATCAGGTGGTATTGGTTCTTTGGAAGATATCACGGCTTTAAATGAAATGAATATATGTGCCGCTATTGTGGGTAAGGCGTTATTTGAAAAACGTTTTACCTTAGAAGATGCCCTCAAAAAAGCAAATTCGTGAGAAGCCCTGGCAGCTCAGTAGTTAATAAAGCTAAAAGTAGTTAGGAAATTTGCTTTCAAAGTAGTATAATTAGCCCCCACTGGATGGTTATTCAAGCTGTCTAAAAACCATGTTAGCATGAGCAACCTTATTATCGTTTAATTACACACTTTTATAGTTTTCGTTCAATGCTTCGCGGTTTAAACCTTAAATCAGCTTCATTTTGATGAAGTAACTTAGAAATAAGAAAAAAAAGGGGAACACAAGTGCGCATATTAAGAAACCTTGCAGGGATCTTTGTCGGAAAACTTGTTCTTAGAGCACAGCTCATACCAATTGGTAAGTTAAATGGCCTAAAGTATATTTGGACCAAATTATTTGTTTCCCAGAAAGAAGTTGAAAGGCTAAATCAACTTTGGCCGGATTTTGTGAAACGCAATAATGAAAAACTAAAATCAAATCCAAATGAGAGCGTGGATATTCATCGGGAGTTAGTATCCAGATCTGATGGTGTAAAACTGGATATTGTAGAATTAAAAGCACACAACACTAATCCGACTGAGTATGTGATTTATGGCTGGGGAAGAAGTGATTGTTATGAATATTATCTTCCACGTCTTGCTACCGATGCTTTAAACCTCAATAAAAATATCATTAGCTTTAATTTTAGAGGTGTCGCACATAGTGAAGGTCAGGTTTATAGCGAGCGCGATCTGATCAGTGATTATGCTTTTCAAGTTCAGCGGTTATTGGATAAAGGCGTAAAACCTGAAAATATTAAATGTTATGGTCACTCTCTGTGTGCTGCCATCGGTACGTTTGCGCTCGAAGAATTAATTCGCAAACACAAGAGTTTGAAATTTTATGATGATCGTTCTTTTGCCGAATTGATAGAAACGTCTGTTGCCCTTTACTTTAAAAGAAGGCACAGTCGTAAGAGAATTGTTAATTTTGCTACTGTAACTTTAGTGACACTCAGTGTGGCGCTCTTAGCAACTATCGGTGCACTTTCAATGGTTAATCTCCTAGCCTTATGGATAGTAGGCAGCCTAAGTACCCGATGGGATTTAACCCATCGCTTCTACGATAAAACAGTCGGGTGGCTTTTAGAGACAACAATGAGAAAGACCATGCAATATGGTGGTTGGGAATTAAAAGCCGGAGAAGCCTATCAGAAAATACCAGAAGGAAATAAGAGCCATACTGTTATCAGAGCACCAAGCAAAGATAAATCGACGCTATTAGGAAGACGCAGAGTAAAGCTCATGGAAGGCCATCATGAGCTCATGCATGACAAGGTTATTTTATATCATGATTCCTTGCATCATTCTGTAAAAAAAGCTTCGCACGAAGAGAAAAAGCAACTGAAAAATAAGCTTCGTGAAGCTATCAAGAAAGGTAAAGTACAAGAAGCTAATCGTTTAAAAGCCACCTTGATGGATATGAGCAACGCCAAAATGACAGGTGGTGGACACATGGATGATCCTAAAGAGTTTGTTACTTGGTATAAATCGCCACGTGCTGGCCGTCATCTTACGGGGCAAGAACGATTTTATGCTTTTGTGGATCCCAAAGGTAACCATGAGAACCCAAATCCCAAAAGGTATAAAGTCTATTAGATTTGGCGCAAAACTCCCTCATCAGTACCGCGTTTTATACGCGGTATATTGTCACTGCACGTTCGTGGATCTTGTGAATACGTCGAAAGGCATAGAGATCGTGCGATTAGGCACTCAATTTTTCAACTTGATCTGTAAAAATGCTATTGATGCGCTGTCCATTGGCAGCGTATTATCTACACGTTAATAAGCGATCCTAATTTATAAAACTGCCTATTGATGAAGCAACCACATCATTGACTGAAATCTATAATAGTTTATTAACTTTCTTGTTTTAGCTGTAACAATAGAGTACGAGGTACGGGCAATGAGACTTGAAGTAGTGACTGCCTATGTTAGAGATGCCAACAAATTCTTCAATGACTATATTGGTTTCTTAAATAGAGAAATTGAAAATCTACCTGGGAAAACGGATGCTTCTCGGATCTTGTTATGGATTACAACGATTGCAGCACATAATGCTCAATCTTCAATTGAGAAATTAACAAATCTTGAAAGAGAATTACCACCAATTATTGAGTATTGGACTGCTGGTGATTTGATTTCAGGAACACCATCTTCACCTAAAAAGAGCGATGGACTTGTTACAAAACTTGAGAAAACGGTTACCAAGACAACGCATCACCTTCAGCGTGCAGCAGAAATGCTAGCCTTGCAAGGTAAAATGGCTCAAAGTAGAACGTACTCTTTGCAAAAAAATGCAGGTCAAGAACAACTTGAAACACTTGAAAATTTTGAGAGCAATTGTCTCAGTATTTTATCTAAAAACAGTGCACTTGCGGCAGATATAAAGCAAAACAAAAGCTGGTTAAACTTAGAGCTCGTTTTAGGTAGTATTTTATTTCGCATCAAGCACATCTGTAATGGGATATTTAAAAAGTCAGTAAAGCGCCACCAAGACGACAGATATGAAACATCACGTAAAGCACAAAATGATTTACGTTTGATTGCACGAGAAGCGGAACAGACAGCTACAGCTTCAAAGTTGAAACTGACTAACAACTCAAGAGCATTATTAGAATGTAAACGTGAATCAGATGAACCTGAGGTAAACTCAGTTCATTTTCAATATTTCCCACGATATGCAGCACAATCGGTAGAATCGTTTGCGCAATACATGAGAAATAAACAAGAGATCACAAGAGATGAAGTGCTTAGGGTTATCAATCCTAAGCTTGAAGCCGCAAGTGTTAAGGGCCACAGGAAAACGAAAACCAGATAGGGAAAATCTCAACGTGCTACAGAATAAACAACAAGAAATTGAATTTTTTGATAGCCTCGCTAACGAACATGAATATAACGTGTTTACGGATGAGGCCAATCAAAAAATTATCGATACTGTTGTTGACAGCTTGGGGCTTGAAGAGGGGGCTCGAGTTGTAGATATGGGATGTGGTTCAGGCGTTTTCACTTCTCTTATGCAACAGCGCGGTTATGATTGCGTTGGCATAGATCTGAGTCAAAAATTACTTCGGATTGGAAAAGCACAAACGCAGAACATTCATTTTTTGCAAGCGGATGTGGAAACCTTACCTTTTTTAGATAATAGTTTGGATTCGGTGATGTTAAGTTGTCTTTTGCATCACCTGCCTAATCCTTATCTTTGTGCTAAAGAAGTATTTCGTGTTTTAAAGCCACAGGGAAAGTTTGTGGCCTTCGATCCTAACCGTTTAAATCCATTTATGTATCTTTATCGAGATCGCAGCTCCCCATTTTATAGTTCAAAAGGGGTTACTCCTAATGAGCGTCCCGTGCTGCCAGGGGCATTAAGGGATACTTTTTCATCGGTAGGGTTTGAGGTGGCGTCGCTATTTGTCGATGGTTTGACTTATCGATATGTAGCCTCTGATACTGCCAAGGGATTATTGCCCATTTACAATATGTTTGAGCGTTTTTTCTTTAAGCCGGAAGCTTTGAGTCGATTTCGCTCTTTTGTGTTTACCGTAGGACAAAAACCAAAATAAGAACAGGGATGACAAATAACTCAAAATTAAGTTTCAGCTCAGCAATATTTTTGTTTGGCGCGGGCTGTGGACTTATTCTTATGCTGCTCCGAGCGCTGCAAGTCATATCATTTAGTGAAGCGCATCATGTTGTGACCAGTGGCTTTGAAGAAGAATCACTTTATGCCATGTGGAAATATTTGCACGGGTTGCCTATTTATAGCGATCCACACCAAATTCCCTTTAGTGCCTCTTATTTTAATTGGCTATTTTACGGTCTCTATGGTTCTCTTATTAACTTTTTCATGAATACTTTTGGGTTGAGTGAAGTTTGGATCCCAACCGTTGGGCGCACAATTACTTTAGTTGTGGTATCTATTGGGTTTGCTATAAATTATCGGTTGTTTACCTCAACAAAAATAAATAGCACCCCGCTACCCTCACTTATCGTCTTAGCATTAAGCGCCTTTTTATGGTTTTCACCCTTAATAGGTTTTTGGGCGATGACTGTTCGACCAGATGTCATTGCCTTACTCTTTGATCTGACTGCAGCTTATTTTTTCTTGATGTATCCTCGTAACACCTTAAAAGGCGTGATTATAGCGAGCATATTTTGCTATTTATCTTGGGCATGCAAACAAGTGAATATCGTCATGCCATGTGCGATTGGTTTGCTCTTATTGTGCGAAAGAAGATGGCGATCTTTTATTGTATTTAGCGTGTTGATGGGTACAGGCTATGGGGCTACACTTTTGCTGGCTAACTATAATTTGTTGAAAACCTTGTTTTTCATTAACACGGCCATTCCTTTTTCCATCGATGTGTTTTTGTCTAATCTTACCAATTTCGTCAAAAAATCTTTACCAGCACTGATTTTGTTCATGATTATTTTTGCAAAAGCCCTTAGTAATCCTCACGAACGGAAAAAATTACTACAAGATGAAATGGTAAAATTAAGTCTATGTGGGTTACTGGCTTGGAGCGTTATTTTACTGCCTTTCAGTAGCAAAGTAGGTAGCGCTGATAATTATCACTTTATTGCCTTACTATTTTTAATTTTAGCGATAGGTGGAGCTTTAAAGCAGTATTTATTTGAAGACAAAGTCATTCAGGCAAGCCTTGGATTGGCAGGGATAACATTTGTTGCTGCGGTTGCTTATTGTTTTTCACAAGGCACTTTAAGTGGTATACAAAAGCAGCACCAAGAAAATCTGGCGTTGAAACAGTGTTTGGAAAATCTTGAGCAACCCATCTTTATTCTGAATCATTATGGTGCCTTACCTTGGATGAATCCCAGCCCGCTATCGTTTGTATTGGCTTATAACTATTGGAGCGATCGCAATAGTAATCGACCCTTTGAACATAATGGTATTGGTGGTCTCATTGGGCAAGGCTATTTCAAAACATTGGTGATACCAAAACAGTTCACAGCTAACTTTGACGGTGCTGCGCTAAATAATTATCACTTACAAGATCAAGCTTGTACTAACTTTGCTGTCATGATTAAAAAGGAAGACGCATGAAATCATTGTTGATAACCGGTGGCGCCGGCTTTGTTGGGTCATCCTTAGCGATTCTTTTTAAAGAATTTTACGAAGATTTGAATGTTATCTGCTTTGATAATTTAAGCCGTCGTGGTAGTGAATTGAATGTGGCCAGATTAAAAGCGCATGGCATTGAATTTGTTCATGGTGATGTCAGAAATCCAGAAGATCTGTTTAAACTTAAACCGGTTGATTGGCTTATTGAATGTTCAGCAGAACCAAGCGTTCATGCAGGTTTTGGTGAGAGCCCTGCTTATTTGATTAACACAAATTTAAACGGATTAATTCACTGTTTAGAATTCTTGCGTCAATTTGGTGGAAAATTAGTATTTTTGTCAACCAGTCGGGTTTACCCAATCAAAGCCTTAAGAGAGCTGCCTTTAAGAAACGACGAAGATCGTTATGTATTACAACCCGCTAAAATACCTGGATTAAGTGAAAGAGGTATCGCAGAAAATTTCTCATTAGAGGGAAGCCGTTCGCTCTATGGCACAACAAAGTTAAGTGGTGAATTATTTATTCAAGAATATTGCCAGATGTACAACCTCAAGGCAGTTATTAATCGTTGTGGTGTATTGGCAGGGCCATGGCAAATGGGCAAGGTCGATCAAGGATTCATGGCGCTATGGGTTGCGATGCATTATTTTAATGGCAATTTAAGCTACATGGGATTTGGTGGCAAAGGCATACAAGTAAGAGATGTTTTGCATGTCAAAGATTTGTTTTACTTGTTGCAATTTCAAATGCAAGAAGAAAAAGCACAGAATGCGCAAGTTTTCAATGTTGGTGGCGGGATGAAAAATAGCATTTCCCTGCGAGAGTTGAGTGCCATTGTAAAACAAGTGACATCTAAAAAATGCGATATTGGATCGATCGCGCAAACGAAGGATGCCGATATTCCATTTTATGTATCGGATAATAGTAAAGTGATGCAATTATTGCCCTGGCAGCCTCAGATTAGCGTTGAGCATCTGGTGGAAGATATATATCAATGGTTGCACAAAAATCAAACCATGCTTAAACCCATTTTTGTAGCTTAAAAAGTAAGGATATTATTGTGAGTGTTGCGATTATTACAGGTTCTGCTGGATTAATAGGTTCAGAAGCCGTTAAGTTTTTTGCTGCAAAAGGAATGGATGTTGTTGGTATTGACAATAACATGCGAAAAGAATTTTTTGGAGTTGATGCCTGCACACAATGGAATTTATCCTCGTTGCAAAATAGCGTAAAAAATTATACCCATTTTTCATGTGACATCAGAAACTTGTCTACGCTAGAAACTATTTTTAAGCAATATGGCAAATCTATCAGTGTAGTCGTTCATTGTGCAGCTCAGCCTTCACATGATTGGGCTGCAACAGCGCCTTTTACTGATTTTACTGTTAATGCGAATGGTACACTCAATTTATTAGAATTAACCAGGCAATTCGCTATAGATGCTCCTTTTATATTTCTCAGTACTAATAAAGTGTATGGCGATACGCCAAACAATCTACCGTTAGAAGAGCTAGACACCAGATGGGAGATTGCGTCATCACATCCTTATTATGGAGTCGGAATAGATGAATATATGTCTATTGACCATAATAAACATAGTTTATTCGGTGTTTCAAAAGCTGCTGCAGATTTAATGGTGCAAGAGTATGGCCGCTATTTTGGTATGAAAACAGCGTGTTTTCGTGGTGGGTGTTTAACCGGACCTGCTCATTCCGGCACCAAGTTGCATGGCTTCTTATCTTATTTAATGCGTTGTGCTATTTCGCATCAGCCCTATACCATTTTTGGCTATAAAGGCAAACAAGTGCGTGACAATATTCATAGCTACGATTTGGTTAATGCCTTGTGGCATTTTTATCAATCGCCTAAATCTGGGGCCGTTTATAACATGGGCGGTGGCCCAGATAACAATTGTTCGGTTATAGAAGCGATTAATTTGTGCCAAATGATAAGCCAAGAAGAAATGACTTGGCATTATGAGCCTACCAATAGAATAGGTGATCATATCTGGTGGGTAAGTGATGTCAGAAAATTCAAAGAAGATTTTCCACAATGGGATTTCAAATATGATCTCACGAAAACGTTAGAAGAGATTTACATCGCTAATAAAGAAATGATGGCGGTGCCTGAACATGCATGACGTTCAACGTGGCTGGTTAGAAAAGGGAATCAAGGGCTTATTTTCCGTTGTTATTCCTGCCTACAATGAAGCAATAAATTTAAAAAATACTTTGCCACCTTTAGTACAAGCTTTAGATAAGGCCAATATTCAGCACGAAATTGTAGTGGTTAACGATAATAGTTCTGATAATACTTTGGAAGTGATTGAACAGTTAAAAATATCCTATCCTTCCATTCGTGTTGTCACCAACACGCCACCCAATGGATTTGGCTTAGCAGTGCGCTGTGGTTTGCAAGCATTTATGGGGGATGCCGTTATCATTGTGATGGCAGATGGATCTGATACACCTCAAGATGTTGTTGCCTTTTACCAAAAGTTACAAGAAGGCTATGATTGTGTATTTGGTTCAAGATTTATCACCGGCGGAAAAACGGTTGATTATCCTGTTCACAAAATGATTTTAAATCGTTTGGCAAATACTTTTGTCCGCGCTTTATTTCAAATTCGCTACAATGATACAACCAATGCCTTTAAGTGTTATCGGCGTCATGTGATAGCCGGTTTGCATCCTCTTCTGGCTCATCATTTTAACTTAACAGTAGAGTTACCTTTAAAGGCGATTATTCGAGGGTATCGTTATGCTGTATTGCCTAACGCTTGGTATAACCGTAAAGAGGGTGTATCAAAGTTGAAGATAAGAGAAATGGGTAGTCGATATTTGTTTATCGTCTTATATTGTTTGATCGAAAAGCTCTTTTCACGCGGCGACTATAAAATTGCCACGACCACCCTTAAGCATAAAAGTGCACAAGTCACGCCCTAGCATCGAGCCGGGGCTGTGTATTTATATAGCATTTAATTGCTTTTATAAGATACTCGACTTAATCTTAAAGAGAGATCTCTTTTAAACGGTGCAAATTGTGACTACGCAATATAAAACCACATGCTTAATTGCTTTACTCCTTATAGGATTGCCTGGTTTAGCCCTTGGTGCGCTGGCTGGCGTTAACTACAATGCAGTACCTACTACGACGGGCAAACAAGCGCCTTCAGCTACAACTATTGCTGCAGCGAGTGATGGCGGTTCATCTGGCGCTGGAGAGTCATCAGGCGGGGGAAGCTCATCTAATGCTGGGACACCATCTCAAAAAGGCAATGCAGCATCTGTGCGTGATATATTGCATCCTCAACCTAAAGATAAAAAGGTAGATTCAGTCCCTGAACCTATGGAAATTGAAGATATAGAAACAAGGATTATGGACAATAGTATCTTTGCCTACAATGGTCCATGTGCTTGTCCATACAGTCGTAATAGTGATGGCTTTGAATGTGGCGTTGAGGCCGCTTATTACAAACCAGGTGGATTTCGTATTTATTGTTATCCAGAAGATGTACGTGGCCAGTTAAATATTTTCTATCGAAAAACCCATTGATTGTTGCCTCCGGCATTTCAAAGTAATGCCGGAGCTCAAATCCCAACCTAAAATTTTCTTAACCTATTTCCAAACACAGTATTTTTTAATAAATCAAAGTTTCATAATGAAAAAACGGTGATGATTAAGTCAGGTTTATCTACACCTAAAAACAAAAGAAATTTAAAAAGGCTAAGATTTATTAAGCTTAATTTGAAGGTATACATCATGAACAAACGTGCACATCAACGCCAGATAAAATTTCCATTGTGTTTAGCATGTCTTCTTAGTACCACTTTCAGCGGTATTGCTTGGGGTGCCGATTCAAATATCGGTGTTGCTAGATTAAATGATGTGAAAGGTGATGTAAGTTTTCTTCCTGCTGGGGAAGACACTTGGGTTGATGCACAACGTAACAGACCTTTGATCCCAGGTGATAGATTGTGGACTGATGAAGGCTCACTTTCTTCATTACAATTTATTGATGCAACATCTTGCTCTGGTCAAAATACTTATGTTTCAATTTATAACAACAATGATTACCTTGTTCAATTACAACTTCTGCAGGGAACTCTTGATTTATTCGTTTCAGGAAAAGACACTGAAAAAGAATATGAAATAGATACCCCAAATTTGGTTTTTCATACCTATCAGCCAGGTCATTATCGTATTACTGTTGACGATAAAACAACCACGGTGAATGTGGTTGAAGGTGATGGTGAAATTTATGGTGATAATGCTTCTTACTTTATTGGTGAAGATCAAGCTTATCAATTTAAAGGCACGGCACTGAAAGGTTTTCAGAGTGTTGCGGGCAGTGTGAAAGATGAGCAATCACGTTGGTGCATGAGCCAACTGCCAGCGGATAAAGAAAAATCCGATGATGCTTCTTCTTCAAAAAGTTATATTGGTTATGGTGATCTAGATTACAACGGTAATTGGGAACAAATCAAAGATTACGGTCTTGTTTGGTCACCCAAAGGGGTTGATTCAAATTGGGCACCATTTCGAGATGGACATTGGGTGTGGGTTGAGCCATGGGGATGGAATTGGGTTTCTAACGAGCCATGGGGCTTTGCGCCTTATCACTACGGACGCTGGGCACATGTGAACAATAAATGGTATTGGGTACCAGGACAAAGCTCTGAAGCGCCAATTTATATGCCAGCCTCAGTATCCTTTGTGATGCTAGATGATGCCTCAATCGTAGGGTGGTTTCCGCTAGCCGTTGGCGAAGTTTACTTCCCCGCCTATTACGTAAGCCTTGAAGAGCTTATGTCCATTAACATTACAAATGCCATTATGCTAAGAGACGACATTAAAGCAGCTTATGATGATCCATCCAAAATGCAGGCTTATATGTACCAAACAGATCCCAAGGCGATTACAGCCTTAACCGTTGCTGCATTTGGTGATTCGATGCCAACAGCAAAACTCAATATACCCATCACGAAAGAATTGATGGAAACTGCTTATGGTTCACCAGTTGCACCTGTATTGCCCAACATATTTAGCATACAAGGTGAAAGACGTGGCACATTGAAGCTACCTTCAAAAGATTTGAACGAAGTAAAGGCGCTGGCACTTAATCCTGCAGCACCACTACCTATCACACTAGACAGCAAAACTGAGTTATTAGCAAAAGATCCAGGCAGACCACTTGGCTCAGAAGACAGCGCAAAAATACGTGGTGAATTTGGCGAAATAGAATGGGATTATACTTTAATCGAAAAAACCAATCCTAAGAGTCAAATTGGACAAGTTGCTAAAGCGCAAGCAGACAAAGCTAGAATGGAAGCGTTAAAAGAAAGAGAACGTATTGAAAAAGCGCGAATAGAGAAGCAAAAAAAGGAACAAGAACGTATTCGAGCACAAGTGAGAGAAGAAATACGTTATCGTGAAGAGATGCGTCGTTTAGAAGAGTTAAGACGTCAACGCTACCTCAAAGAAGAAGCACGCCGTAACAAAGAAGCTAGAGATGCAAAAGAATATAGAGATTATTTGCGCGCACGAGAAGCGGCACGTCAAGAGAGAATACGTCGTGATGAGATGCGCCGCAAACAAGATATGATTGATCAAATTAGATATCAAGAACAAATAAGGCGACAAAATGAAGCGCAACAGCTTCGAAACAGAGCACAGCAGCAACAAATCATCAATGAGCGGATCCAACAAAAACAAGCTACCGATCAAGCCAAACAGCAAGCGATTGAAGCTAAAAGAGCAGCCGATGAAGCCAAACGTCAAGCTGCTGATGCAAAAAAGCAAGCTGATGAATTAAGAGAACAATTGAGAAAAGAAGCGCAAAAGCAAAATAAGGATAAAGCAGAGCAAGAAAAACTGAAGCAAGAAGCATTGGAAGCAGAGAAAAAAGCAAAAGAAGCCAAAATGGAAGCGCTAGAAAAAGAAAAGGCTGCAATGGATGCCGCTAAACAGCAAGCAAATGAAGCTGCAGCTAAGGCAGCAGCTGAGGAAGCAGCTAATAAAGCCAAAGAAGCTGCAAAAGCTGCGGCAGAGGAAGCTGCTAAGCAGGCCAAAGATGCAGCTAAAACCGCAGCAGATGAAGCCGCTAAAATCAAGGACGCCGCAAAAGCTGCGGCAGAGGAAGCTGCTAAGCAAGCCAAAGATGCAGCGAAAGCGGCAGCAGATGAAGCCGCTAAAATCAAAGACGCTGCCAAAGCTGCGGCAGAAGAAGCTGCTAAGCAAGCCAAAGATGCAGCCAAAGCGGCGGCCGATGATGCTGCAAAACAAGCTGATCAAGAAGCTCAACGAAAAGCAGCTGAGGATGCAAAAGCTGCACAACGCCAAGCAGAGCAAGAAGCTAAACAAGCACAGCGTCAGGCAGAACAAGACGCTAAGCGTCAAGCAGAACAAGAGGCTCAACGAAAAGCAGCAGAAGATGCGAAAGCTGCACAGCGCCAAGCAGAACAAGAAGCTAAAGAAGCGCAGCGTCAGGCTGAGCAAGAAGCTCAACGAAAAGCAGCTGAGGATGCAAAAGCTGCGCAACGCCAAGCAGAGCAAGAAGCTAAAGAGGCACAGCGTCAGGCTGAGAGAGAAGCTCAACGAAAAGCAGCTGAAGATGCAAAAGCTGCGCAACGCCAAGCAGAGCAGGAGGCTAAGGAAGCGCAGCGTCAGGCTGAGCGAGAAGCTCAACGCCAAGCTGAACAAGAAGCTAAACGTCAGGCAGCCGAAGCAGCTCAACAACAAGCAGCTGAAGCAAAACGCCAAGCCCAAGAAGCAGCACGTCAACAAGCAGAAGATGCTCGTCGTGCCCAAGAAGATGCTGCTAGAGCAGCTGCTGAACAAGCAAGGCAACAAGCAGAAGAGGCTGCAAGAGCGGCGGCAGAAGCAGCTAGACAACAAGCAGAAGCTGCTGCAAAAGCGGCACAAGATGCTGCTCAACAACAGCAGCAAGGTGGTACGCCTCCTTAATAAATCGTATCTTGAAATAATCTCACCGGGCAGACGCAAGGTCTGCCCTTGCGCCAAAATTCCCCCCGTTCCACCTCGTGGACTTGGTTGCACGGGGGGCTAGCAACGTTCCTTGCTACCGTAAGGAGTTCTGACCAAATCAAATCTTGGCGCAATAAAAAATCCGCAAATCTCAGGCTTGGCACCAACGCTCTCTATTTGTGATGTAAAATTTTACTGCGCAATTTATGCATACCTGTTATCTTCTCGCGGCAGCGAGAGCCGTTGCTAGCCCCATGTGCAGGCGCTTTGCGCCGGAACGTGGGGTAAT
>CAZSGE010000063.1:0-14530 GCA_964606325.1 Uncultured Candidatus Berkiella sp. | reverse complement strand
GCCGCCGGGTGCAGCTGCCGTCCAGCCCCGGCCGCAACACCAAGCACGAGCCTGGTATATTTCTTAAGGCAAAACATATGGTGGCCTGTCGGTCCCCTCGCAATGATAAACTATGAACCCCGCCAGGCCCGGAAGGGAGCAACGGTAATAGCGATTTCAGGTGCCGGGGTGTGGCTGATTAGGCTGCCACCAATCTTAAAGCATGATCGTTGCTTCCCTAATAAACTGGAAAGAGTAAATGACGTATCAAGTTTTTGCGCGCAAATGGCGACCTAAATCGTTCGCAAGCTTAAAAGGTCAAGAGCATGTTACCCGTGCGCTGATGAATGCGATAACACGTGGTGAGCTGCATCATGCCTATCTCTTTACAGGTACCCGCGGTGTAGGCAAAACAAGTTTAGCAAGAATTTTAGCCAAATGTTTTAATTGTGAGCAGGGCGTTACTGCCACTCCTTGTGGTGAGTGTTCTGCTTGTGTGAGCATTGATTCAGGTCGATTTATTGATCTTATCGAAGTGGATGCTGCATCCCGAACCAAAGTTGAAGACACGCGCGAACTACTCGAAAATGTGCAATATGCCCCAACGGTCGGTCGATATAAAATATATCTCATAGACGAAGTGCACATGCTGTCAACGCATAGTTTTAATGCACTCTTAAAAACACTTGAAGAGCCACCAGCGCATGTAAAATTTATTCTAGCAACCACCGATCCTCAGCGTATTCCCGTGACGGTATTATCACGTTGCTTGCGTTTTGTACTCAAGGCCATCACAGATGATGAGATTGTAAGGCAATTAGAAGAAATTTTAAGTGCCGAAAATATTTCCTATGAGCGCCAAGGTCTGCAAGCATTAGCTAAAGTGGCGCAAGGTAGTATGCGTGATGCTTTAAGTTTGTTAGAGCAAGCAAACGCCTACGGTAATGGTGTTTTACAAACGCAGATGATAGAAGAAATGTTAGGTATTGGTTATCAGCGATATCTACCAGAATTATTAATCGCTCTTGAATCAAGTCATGTGCAACGTTGTTTAGAAATTGTGCAAGAAATGGCAAGTCAAGGCGCTGATTTTGAACAAAGTTTAGCCACGCTCTTACAAATTTTGCATGGCCTTGCGATTGCACAGGCTATTAAGAGTGAAGAGATTGCCAATTTTGCAGATCTCACACCAGAAATATTTGCACTGAAAGATAAATTTAGCCAAGAAGCTGTGCAGCTTTTATATCAAATTGCGCTCTTAGGAAAAAAAGATCTTACCCTAGCGCCAACGGCACGTGCTGGTTTTGAAATGACATTATTACGCATGATGGTATTTAGACCCAAAGCGTTAACTGCAAGTGTGGCAACACAAATGGCAGCAACGCAGCCTTCACCTGTACCGGCTGCAGCGCCAATTAAACCACAGCCAACACCAACACCTGTTATTGCAGCAGTACCTACTACACCAGTAGCAGCTCCTGCTTCAGCTGCAACTCCAGCTCCAACAGTATTACCTAAAACACCCTTGGCGCCAGCGCCAGCAGAACAGGTGCAAGGTGAGCTAAATTGGGTAGAGTTGATTCCAAAATTATCGCTATCAGGCGTTACTTTAATACTTGCTAAAAATTGTGTAATAACAAAATGGGACGGCAGCGTTTTAACGTTAACGTTGGATTCTTATCAAAAAACTTTTTTAAATCCACAACGCCAAACACAGATTCAAGATGCGCTAAGCCAATTATTTGCAAAACCCATTAAAGTGAATATTCTTATCGGTGAAGTAGGCGAAGCCACTCCTGCAAAGGTTGCACAAACGGCAGCCTTGCAAAGAGAACAAGACGCCAAAACGTCGATTGAGCAAGACACAACGGTGCAAAATATTCTTTCAACATTCGATGCAACCGTGGAAAAAATCACGGTTAAAGAGTCATGATAAAAGAGGTGAAACGTGGATACGAGCGGTAAAGATTTTCAATCGATGATGGCAGGTTTTATGCAGAATGCGCAAAAAATGCAAGAAAACATGCGTACGGCTTATCAAGATATCGCTGAAAATAGCAATACCCTTGTGCAAGGTAAAGCAGGTGGGGATTTAGTTGTGGCCCAGGTAAACCTCAAAATGCAAGTTGTTAAAATGGATTTACAACCTGCCTTGTTTGAAGAAAATCCTAGTGTTATTTCAGAATTGATTCTCGCTGCCGTTAATCAAGGCTTGCAAACAGCACAAGCGACATTAAAAAACGAAATGATGCAAAAAGCTAAAAGTATGGGATTACCATCAGAATTGATGTCCATGATGCGAGGATAAAGCATTGTCATTTAGCCCATTGTTAAAACAACTGATAGAATCCTTTCGCGTGTTACCTGGGGTCGGCCCTAAAAGTGCACAGCGTATGGCTTTTTATTTGTTAGAGCGCGATAGAGAAGGCGCACATCGTTTGGCACATTTACTAGCACAGGCGGTAAAGCAGGTAGGGCATTGTGAACACTGCCGTATCTTATGTGAAAAGAATCTTTGTTTTATTTGCGACAATAAAAATCGTGATCATGGATTATTATGTGTTGTTGAGGGGCCGGCGCATGTCGCGGCCATAGAGCAAACTGGTGGCTTTCCTGGGTTGTATTTTGTGTTATCAGGACATTTATCACCGATTGATGGCATTGGGCCACAAGAGATTGGGATAGATGCCTTTGTACGTCGCATAGCGACAGGATTAGTCAAAGAAGTTGTTTTAGCCACCAATTCCACGGTAGAAGGTGAGGCAACGGCTTATTACATTGCAGATTTGGTAAAGTCTCACGGTATCAAAGTTACTCGGATTGCCCATGGGGTACCTATGGGAGGAGAGTTGGAATATATCGATGGTGGCACAATCGCCAAAGCTTTAGTCGATAGAACGTTAGTTTAATTATTTTGAGGTAATGTATGAGTGTTCTAGAAAAAGAAACACGTGGCTTTCAAACTGAAGTAAAGCAATTACTCCATTTGATGATTCATGCACTGTATAGCAATAAAGAAATTTTCTTAAGAGAGTTGATTTCTAATGCTTCTGATGCGGCCGATAAACTGCGCTTTGAGGCGATTTCAAATTCAGCACTCTATGAAGGTGATTCAGAGCTTGCTATTCATGTTTACTACGACAAAGATGCTAAAACCATTACTATTTCAGACAATGGCATTGGTATGTCACGCGATGAAGCCATCACCAATTTGGGTACCATCGCGAAATCAGGTACTCATGAATTTTTAAAATCTTTAACAGGTGATCAAGTTAAAGACAGACACCTTATCGGACAATTTGGTGTAGGATTTTATTCCAGTTTTATCGTCGCCGATAAAGTGACTGTGAGAACACGTCGAGCAGGTTTAAGCGTTGAAGAAGGCGTTTGCTGGGAATCCACCGGTGAAGGTGATTACACGATTGAGAATATCGAAAAAGAAAAGCATGGCACTGAGATCATCTTACATTTAAAAGAAACAGAAGAAGATTTTTTAAATGGTTTAAGATTGCGTCATATTGTTACCAAGTATTCTGATCATATTAACTTGCCAGTTTATATGAAAAAAGAAGATTACAGCGCACTACTGAAGGGCGAAGAAGAACCAAAAGAAAAAGATCCGAACGAAGAAAAAGATGAAATCGTTAACCGCGCTAGTGCTTTGTGGGTTGTTCCAAAAAGTGAAATTGAAGATATGGCTTATGCTGAATTTTATAAGCATATTGCACATGATTTTGAAGATCCACTTGTGTGGGCACACAATAAAGTTGAAGGTAAGTTAGAATACATCACTTTGCTTTATATACCTTCTCGCGCCCCATTTGATTTATGGCAAGCAAACAAACCACGTGGCTTAAAATTGTATGTGAAGCGTGTGTTTATTATGGATAATGCCGAACAATTTTTACCAAATTACTTGCGGTTTGTTCGCGGTGTAATTGATAGCAATGATTTGCCATTAAATATTTCCCGTGAAATATTACAAAGTAATAGAACAGTCGATTCTATTCGCTCGTTTATTGTTAAACGTGTACTCACTATGCTTGCTGATCTTGCCAAGGAAGACAGTGACAAGTACTTACAGTTCTGGCATGAGTTTGGTTTAGTGCTAAAAGAAGGTCCAGCAGAGGATTTTGCGAATAAAGAAGCGATTGCGAAATTGTTGCGTTTTTCTTCGACACATACCAACAATGAAAAGCAAGAAGTGTCTTTAGATGATTACATTTCACGCATGAAAGAAGGTCAAGAAAAGATCTATTACATCGCCGCTGATACATTTAATGCTGCAAGGCATAGTCCGCACTTGGAAATATTCAATGAAAAGGGTATTGAAGTGTTGATAATGTATGACAGAATCGATGAGTGGTTGATGTCTCATATGAATGAATATGAGAAAAAGAAATTTCAATCTGTTGCGATAGGTTCAATTGAAGAACTTGATTTTGCCAAAGGCGCAGACGGTAAAATTGATACGCCAAGCAAATTAGAACAAGAAAAAGATGATTTCAAAGAAACCATAGAAAGAGTTAAGTCATCCTTAAAAGACAAAGTTCAAGATGTCAGGTTAACTGCGCGTCTTACTTCTTCTCCATCTTGCGTTGTTGCTAATGAGGGTGAAATGACCAATCAAATGCAAAGACTCATGCGCTCTGCTGGTCAAATGATTAACACCAAGCCAATTTTGGAGTTAAATCCTCATCACTTGTTAGTGAAGCGTTTGAAAGATGAAAAAGATGAAAAAAGCTTTGCGGATTTGAGCCAAGTCTTATTTGATCAAGCGATTTTGGCTGAAGGTGGTCAGCTAGACGATCCGGCTACTTTTGTGAGAAAATTTAATGAACTTCTTGTTCATGTGGCAAGTAAAGGCAATGGTCGTGGATAATGTAACAAGGGGAGCAAGGCTCCCCTTTTCTTTGCGCGAAAAACAATTGCGTTATGCGATGGTGTTGTTCACACTATTATTGCTGTCAGCTAATTTTGTGGGTGATAGATCATTTAAGCTCTTTTATTTTTCTTATTCTGCTGGCACGCTGGTTATTCAATTGGTTTTTTGTTGGATCATTGGTTTTACTGAAACTATTGGGTTTCGTCGAACTAAGGAACTCATTTGGTCGACCTCTTTGGCCAACTTAGGCGTTGCATTGGTGTCGTATTTTTTATTGCAGTTTCCTATACCCGATTTTTGGATCAATACAGAAGATAATATCAAGATCTTTTATCAGTTGAGTGTCGTTATACTGCTTACAGTTGGTTATTCGTTAAGTGCATTAGCGATGGTATTTGCGGCGGGTCGACTTAAATTAATTTTAGGCAGAAAGTGGTTATTAACAAGAGTCGCATTAACGCTGCTAGCGGGCTTAATGGTCGATATTATTGTTCTGATCCCCATCTTATTTTTTATAGCGCCTGACAGATATATGGCGCTGTGGAACGTCTTATCATTAATAACAGTTAAAATATCGCTCAGTTTGGTTGCTATCCCTGTTAGCTACTTGCTTGTGCAAGTGCTGCGAAAGCGAGCCTATCGATTTAAAATATAGTCTCGCATTTTCGTCAGAAAAACTGTCTTTTTACCCTCGTTAGTAAATAAACTGCATACTTTTTTATTTCAGTTAAAATTTATCTTTGCGTATCAATTCATTGGTGGCAGGTCATATAAATTGTTTTTTCAGCCAGGAAAAAAATGCCTTTCTTTCGTGTTGTTAACGTTTTTGATCTAAATAAACACACTCACCCTTTTTGATAGATTGATGCTAATACTAATAAGACTGTCATGCAAAGCTGTGAGGGTTTTATGCTAGGTCACCTTAAAAAACTACCACCCAAATCTTTTTCAGTAGCGCCAGGGGATGTGATTGGCGGCTTGATTTATGTCATGGATAAACCCTTAGGGATTGAAGAAGGGATGGTGGGAATTAGCATAGACAGCGAGCCTTATCGTGCTTTTGTAAAGCAAACTTATGATGTTTTAGAAAAACTAAGGAAAGGTGAAATAAAGCTTGAGAACTTGGACAAAGAAACTTATCCAAACATGGAACAATTACTTAAAAGATATCAAGGGCTATACAATGATCAAAATGGCTTTGCCAACAAATCAGAAAAAGAGATCATTGATGCTCTTTTAATGGATAAAGTGCATGAAAAGAAGCGTCATGGCGCATCCTGGAAAGAATTTAAAAATGTATTTTTTTCAATGTCAAAATACCATGATATGAAAGGCTTGCAAAGCTATTATGTCAATAAAGGTACAGGTGGTTTACTTTTTGAAGCGTATAAAAACAAGTGTGAAATAAAAAAGAATGATCACTTTGCCACGCACATTGGAAAACTAATTAAAGATGGCAATGCTGCTTACATGATTAAACAAGATGGCAAAATGGCTTTAGGCGGCACGGGGCCCGGTTGGCGCAAAATGCTTAAAACCAATACTGGAAAATCATTGCAAAAATTGGTTAATCCGTTTGTGATTTTATTTACTGGTGGAATATCAGCCTTGCTATTTGGTATTGGCATGCTAGGTTGGCGTGCATTCTATTTAAATAAAAATAAACCTGCCGTTTCTAATTCAGATGCCATCATTGAGGCACTTTCAACAAAAATGGCAGACAAAAGAGGCGTTGTCAGTCAGAAGATAGATACCATTGAAGGCACTTATCGCAATGGGATGCCTAAAATTGCCACTGTGGTGACATGGGCACCGGGATGTCGAGATCTCAGTGGAAAACTAGCGGGTTCGACTGACTTTTCCAGCGTGATTGTCACCTGGGATGAAAACGATCATCCCGTTAAAGTTGATGGCGCTGGAAATGTTTTACGTACCAAAGATAAAAATGAGAAAGGCGAAATTACAAGCTATGAAAAAATAGTAAATGACAAGGGCAAGACCAAAGTAATTACGATAAGCAAGGCAGAATATGATGCAGGTAAAATGGTGTCGGATGATCGTATTGCAGGGCTTGGAGAGTCACTCATTAGCTTCATCAGCATGGGCGATCGAGATGGCATAGGTAAGGCGGGACAAAACAAAGCGATTATGCCACTTGAGGAAAAACAAGGTAATAAAATCTTTCAATTTTTTGGTATAGATTTTGGTAAATCCTATAAAGAGCCCAACCCCATTGTGGGTTCTTTGCGTGATGATTTTTCATTTGATAATCCCGGTGGCCGTCAAGCACGATTTGTTAATTATTCAATGCTTTATGATAATCCCCTACGTGAAAAAATGAAGGGCGTTTATCTTTTAGCGGCTTTGCGCGATAAATTACCATTAGAGCAAAAGCTAGCAATCGCGCAAGAGTTTGAAAACAGCGGTGACAAAGTTTTTGCTGACAAATTGCGAGATTATCCTCAAAGTAAAGGCGGTGTTAATTGTGATCTTCAAATTATCATCGATGAAATTAAAAAATATGATGACTTATCGAAAGATCAGCATTTAACGCAAGCGCAAAGAGAGCAATATGCACATTATGCGCAACGCCTCACGAAAATGAAAGATATTGCTATTGAAACAGACAACATAATATTAGATAAATTTGCAGCACGACTTAACTTGACGCCCACACAAATTGACTTGTTGGACAATATAGAAAAGCTGACCTCTCGTCGAGCACATACAACTTCCCCTGATAATAATGTGCAACTGAATCATCTGCGCGTAGATAGAGATGATCGTTGTGCTTGGCAATTAAATGATAATAAAAATGACACATTTACGTTAATCTGTGAAGAGAACCAGCGACAAAATGATATCAAGCAGCGATTGCAAGCTTTTAAAGATCCTGCAATTGACGCTATTTTAAACAAAGCAGCCATCGATAAAGGCAAGTTGATGATAAAAGACTTGACGCTAGACGAAGTCAAATTGCTTAGTCAGCATATCACCGAAGCGAAAGTAGCTCAAGTGCGCGAATTGCCGTATCGAAGTCAGGAAATGCGAGATACGCTACATCAATGTGTTGATAAAGCCGATCAAAAAATTAAAGCCAAAGCTAAAGCCAAAGCTAAGCTGCAGGTTGAATTGGGGCCACATCAATTTGATAATCCGATCAAAAATGCTCATATCGCTAGAAGGCATTCAGAACCTTTGCCTGTGGTTGAGCATGTAAGCGCTGAGCATATTGGTTTTGCTTATCGTCCGCGAAGCGATGGAATGTCTAGAAATGTTATGCCAGTGTTAACTTATAAAGAGGCAAGCTTACCGGAAATAGCGGCGCTTTTAGATGATAGACAAAATAAAATCAAGTTCAACATTGTTGATGTTAAAGAATTTGAAATTAGTGGGCTAAGGAAAAATAAGGGTATAGCTCTTACCTTTAAAGATCCGATTGAAAATAAGGAAGCGAGAGTATCTCTGGAGCAAACGCCAGAAGGGGTGCGCTTTAATTATCCGAAGGATTTGCACCCGTCCGATTTTGAGTTTACATCACAGGCCATGTGCCAGATGTTGGCGCAATTCACCCAATCAGTTGATAAGCTTGATATGTCGCCCATGAATCCGGCACAAACAGAAATCTTGCAACATGCCATAGATGCCAACATCAAGATATCACCACATTTAAAAAGAGATCAGCCTAATGGCAGATTACATATTTAATGGCTTCGTTTGAGAGAGCTTACACCTGCGTGGGATAGATGCCCTTTGTTTTGTAGCCGGCATTTTCACTGCGCTTTGTTTTCTTCTTGTGCCATATAAAGGTGTGAAAGACGGTATTGGTGCTGGTGCCTTGGTGTTATCAAGGAAAGCATCTTGCGCCATTTTGGTTAAGCGAAGCTCATGAGTGCTAAGGTTTATATTAAAATGATTTTTTAATAATTCATGATACTTTGCTTGATTGTCAGCACGATTTTCTTTAATGATAATTTCATTCTCATAACGTGTAAATTTAGTATTGAATAATCTTAAGCGTCCATTGTGTGTTGCATCTATTTTAAAAGGTTTAGTACATAGGAGTGCAAAGCTGAAGGAACAATCAGGATTGCGAGGATTGGATTGTATTTTATTAACCTGCTCAAATGCCTCATAGGTTGATGGTTGATGTCTTATGCCATATATTCGCTCCCAGTCTTTGTTGTTTCGAATATAGATTTCAAAGTCGTATTTTTCACCTTTGGTAACTTTAAATTTTTCGGAATATTGTTGATATTCACCTTCTTTAAGGGGGATAGGGGATAAAAGACCCACGCCACCAAAACCGGCATCAACTAAGTAATCACCTTCAGGTAAGCTCACAATGCCTGCACAATGAGAAGAGGGTACTTCACTTGCTTTAATCTGCCGTAAAGTATCTGGCAAAATGGGCGTGACTTTAAAGCCAACATTTTCTAAAGCACGCAGTAAAATTAAATTTAGCACTGCACAGTGTCCGCCACGATTTTCATGAATGATTCTATGAAAGTGCTTATCAAAATCAAAAGTTGCTCCGCGATTAGGTAATTTGTCTAATGCACTATCATGTAGATCAAGTGTTTCAAAGGGAACAGTAAAAATCTGGCCTTCTACAATTTTAATCAAATTTTCTAAGGTTGGGGCGCATTCGCCCTTAAAACCAATTTTTTCAAGGTATATTTTGAGTTGAGCTGGTGTCATTTAAATATTCGCAGGTAAAACTACTTTAGGGGTTTATTGATGTGCTTTTTTCTTTTTTGAATGCCAAATAAAGGGTGGCGCGCTAAAGATAATAATACCACTAAGTAACACAATAAAATATGTGCCACTCTCTATGAATTTATATTCTTCTGGCGGGATAAAGCCTAAGCAGAACGCAATGATGCAAAATAAGGCACCACAGCCCGCAACTAACCATAAGCCCACTTTTCCGCCTGGAATTTTGAAAAGTCGAGGAGTATCAGGTTGGGTGTAGCGTAATTTTATCACGCTGAGAAAAATCAGAAGATACATCATCAAAATTAGTTGGGCAGCTTGAGTTTGAAAAATCCAATAAAATTGATTCATGGTGGGAATAAACAAATTCATACTGATAAGGCAAGATCCAATGAGTGCTTGCATCAGCAAAATAGCCACGGGTGAGCCAAAGCGATTGGTGTACTTGGCGAATTCTGGTAAATCATTATTTTGAGCGCTGGTTAATAAACCTTTGCTAGGTCCTAAAATCCAGGTATTGAGCAAGGCAAGGCCACCGACGACAGAGAGCAACGCAAACAAGGGTAATGCCCATGGGATGTTCAAGAACCCAAAAAAGGTTTTCATGGCTTGCATCATGCCTGCTGAAAGATGCAAATCTGATTTAGGAATAACGATTGCGATAGAAAGCGCCCCTAACACATAGATGACAATAATGATGAGCGCAGCGATAAAGGTGGCTCTAGGAAAAGTGCGTTGTGGGTTTTTGGTGTCTTGTACGTAAAACGCAGCCACTTCAATGCCGGCAAAGCCAAGTGCCACCACAGTGAAATACGAAAGAGACGAAAGCGAAAAATCAGGCAACAGCGCATTCATGGATAGCGCGATATGGCTTGGCTGATCGCTGAGTAACCAAAAGCTGCCAAGCGCGATAATAGCGAGGCCTGGGATGATACTTCCCGCAATAATACCAATTGTGCTCACCCACCCAGAAGTTTGGGTTCCCAAAAAATTAAGCAAGGTGCCAGACCAAAGAACGACCAACATCACTAGGAGCATGAAATAACGATGTTCAACTAATTGAGGGTTGATGACATAGGCAATACTTGATGCAATAAAAGATAAAACGGTTGGCAACCAAACCACACTTTCGATCCATTCAAGCCAGACAGCTAAGGCCCCTGAGCGAACGCCAAAAGCTTCTTTTACCCATGCGTACACGCCGCCTTTTTTTGGCCAACCAGAAGCAAGCTCGGCGCAACAAAGTGCAACAGGAATAAAAAAGAAGAGGGAAGCAAAAGCCAATATAAAGACAACCGAGAACCCATTCTTTGCTAAGGTAGGTAAATTTCGCAATGCAATAATCGCAGAAACACTGATCATGGAAAGCGTAAATACGCCAAGTACACGACCGGGTTTACCTGCGGGTGGGGTCACTTTACCTTAATCCTCTGATTGCTTATTAGAAGCCGGTAATAGTAGCATCGTTTAATAGAGTAGGTGTAGGTCTGGGTGGTAATTCTATCTTAAGGGTATCTTTGTGATTAGACAGAATATTTTGGTAGCTGGTGCTGGCAAGATTGGCACCTTGATTGCCGTGCTGCTTGCGCAAACGCAAGAGTACCAAGTTCATCTCATTGATATTATTCCTCAGTCTTCAAACTTAAACGATAAAGATAAATTACCGTATACCCTTAAGCAAGACGTGGTTGATGTTAACGATGAAGCGGCATTAACTGCCTACGTTCAAAAAAATCAGATCAATAGCGTTATTTCTTGCTTGCCTTATTTTTGCAATGAAGCGATTGCAAATTTAGCTTCCAAAAATAAATTGCACTACTTTGACTTAACCGAAGATACGGCTGTTTTTGATGCCATCAAAAAATTATCCCAGAACGCTTCTACCGCGTTTGTGCCTCAATGTGGGGTTGCGCCGGGTTTTATTAATATTGTTACCAGTGATCTCATTAAACGTTTTGCGCCAGCAAAAGCGGCGTATATGCGGGTAGGGGCATTGCCGGCTTATCCACATAATGCTCTTAAGTATGCGCTGACGTGGTCTACAGATGGTTTAATCAATGAGTATGGAAATCCTTGTTATGCGATTAAAGAAGGCAAGCAAGTCACGGTAAACCCACTCGAAGATCTTGAAACCATTTCGGTTGATGGTGTTGAGTACGAAGCTTTTAATACCTCAGGCGGGGTGGGGAATTTGACCAATGCGTTTGAAAACAAGATTCAAACTATGAATTACAAGACACTGCGTTATCCTGGGCATTGCGAAAAAATGCGGTTATTGATGAATGATTTGCAACTCAATAAAGATAGACAAAATCTAAAGCATATTCTTGAAGAGGCATTGCCAAGAACAAATCAAGATGTCGTTATCATTTATGTTGCCGTTGAAGGGATGCAACATGGTGAATATCTAGAAGAAACATTTGTGAAAAAAATATATCCCAAAACGATTGCGAAAGCACAATGGTCAGCAATTCAAGTGGCTACCGCAACCAGCGCCTGTGCGGTCATTGATTTAGTGCTGCAAGCGCCAGTAATACCAAAAGGTTTAGTTACCCAAGAATCTATTGCACTGGATGCCTTTTTACAAAATCGTTTCGGTCAATATTACTTTTAGACCAATGAGGTTATAAATGGATTTTTTAAAAACTTTAGGTGTGCAACAGCAAAACGCAGGAACCTCAATTCAAGAGAGTGATTGGTTTACTTCAAAAAGCTCGCTTATTGTTTCAATAAATCCAGCGACTGGCAAAGAAATAGCCAGCGTAAAAGGTTGCACCAGCAATCATTACGAGCATGTTATTGCCAAAGCCATGAGTGCCTTCATGCAATGGCGTCAAGTCCCTGCACCACGTCGTGGCGAACTGGTTCGCCAGTTGGGTGAAAAGCTCAGAAAAGCAAAAGATGACTTAGGGAGTCTTGTGGCGCTTGAGATGGGCAAGAGTAAAAGAGAAGGGTTGGGTGAAGTACAAGAGATGATTGATATGGCTGATTTTGCCGTTGGCCAATCTCGAATGCTTTATGGGCTATCCATGCATTCAGAAAGAATACAACATCGTATGTTTGAGCAATGGCATCCCTATGGTATTACCGGTGTTATCACCTCTTTTAATTTTCCGGTAGCAGTGTGGGCATGGAACGCATTTATTGCCGCAGTTTGTGGCAATACTGTGGTTTGGAAACCCTCTTCTAAAACGCCATTATGTGCGATTGCGGTACAAAACATGTGTAATGAAGTGATGCATGAATTTGGTGTTGAAGGTATTTTTAACTTATTCATTCCAGAAGATCATCACATTGCCACAAAATTTATCAATGATACAAGAATTCCCATCATTTCATTTACAGGCTCAACCAAAGTAGGTTTGGAAGTCAATGAAGCTATCGCTAAAAGAATGGGGCGCGTTATTCTTGAGCTTGGCGGTAACAACGCGATTATTGTTGATGAAACAGCTGATCTGAATTTAGCTATCCCTGCGATTGTTTTTGGTGCTGTGGGAACTGCAGGCCAACGATGTACTTCTACGCGAAGATTGTTTATACATCAATCACGTTTCGATGAAGTAGTAAAACACCTAGTTCACGCTTATGGACAGATAACAATTGGCGATCCTCTTGATGACAAAAATTTAATGGGACCTTTAATTGATAAGCAAGCTGTGCTTGCTTTCTCTAAAGCGATAGAAGAAGCAAAATCGTTGGGTGGCGAAATTTTATTTGGCGGAGCGGTAATCCCAGGTGCAGGAAATTATGTCCAACCAACGATGGTTAAAGCCAAAAGCGATTGGCCATTAGTTAGTCGGGAGACCTTTGCACCCATATTATATGTCATGGCTTATGATAAATTTTCAGATGCGATTTTAGAGCAAAATGCTGTGCCCCAAGGATTATCCTCTGCTTTGTTTACAAATTCCCTTCGACACAGTGAATACTTTTTATCTGCCATGGGAAGTGATTGTGGCATTGCTAATATCAATATTGGTACTTCAGGCGCTGAGATTGGTGGGGCCTTCGGCGGGGAAAAAATGACGGGGGGAGGCAGAGAAGCAGGTTCTGATGCATGGAAATCTTATATGCGAAGACAAACGAATACGATTAATTGGGGTAAGACGCTTCCCTTAGCTCAGGGAATTAACTTTGTGCTACCAAAATAAGTTCAGAGCGGGCGGGCTTTGTGAGTTTGTTTACCTATTTGTACGATCTCTGTTATCGTTGCCCAAGTTCATTTTTAGTCCGGTGTTACCGGATTTTGAATATAAATTATTATTAAATATTTGATAACTAACAAAGGGTGCTGTGGTGGAAAAAATCTGGTTAAAAAACTATGAACCTGGTGTACCTGAAACCATTGATCCAAGTGAATACACTTCCCTCGTTCAATTAACAAAAGAATGTTTTGAAAAATATGCAGATAAACCCTGTTACTACAACATGGGTAAAATGCTCACCTACCGTCAAATCGATGAGATGAGTCAAAAATTTGCTTCCTTTTTACAAAATACCTGCAAACTACAGAAAGGGGACAGAGTTGCCATCGTTTTGCCTAACGTGATGCAGTATCCCGTTGTAATGTTTGGTGTTCACCGAGCAGGCATGGTGGCCGTTAATGTTAATCCTTTATATACAGCGCGCGAATTAAAAGAAATACTCAATGATTCTGGCGCAAAATGTGTGATTATTCTCGAAAATTTTGCCCATGTATTGCAGGAAATTTTGTCGGCAACAATTGTTCAACATATTGTTGTCACACAATTAGGTGACTTATTAGGATGTGTCAAAGGAAGCTTAGTAAACTTTGTTGTTAAGCACATTAAAAAGATGGTGCCAAGCTGGTCGATACCCGATGCTCATCGTTTCAAAAAAATTATGGCTGGATCTGCAGTTAAATTTGAGGATGCGCAAGTTACGCCAGAAGACATTGCTTATTTGCAATATACCGGTGGTACCACAGGC
>CAZSGE010000062.1:0-15056 GCA_964606325.1 Uncultured Candidatus Berkiella sp. | reverse complement strand
TATTCATAATTTCCTGATAAATATTACAAGGTATACCCTAAGATAAGGTTTTAAGGATTACTAAGTCAAAAGGCTAAAAGATAGTTTAATTAAATCTAGCGAGAGGTTTGTTTATGAAATGTTTCAACAAGCGAGAACGAATTGGTGGTCTCGCTTGTTATCAATTAGGTGTTAAATATAACTATATCCAACCATAGCAAGTAATAACGCATAAAAACTGGTTATCTTCAACTTGCGATAACCTTTGGTGAAGATACTTAAAAAGGTTAGCAAAATTAAACTTGGATATGAAATATCTAATAAAGGAGATAAAAACGCTGCGATACCTTTAAAATCAAACAAAGAAATACTAAAAGAAACAAGCGTTGTTGTGAGCAGCATCCATGGAAAAAAAGTATCTTTGATTTTAAAAAGGCCACACAAATAACGTGCATAGATGTTATTTAATGCAACTGCAGTTGTGAGGCAGGAAAAAATCATCACAATTCCAATTAGAAAAGCGGCATTATCTCCTAATAAATGTCCAGCAATAGTTGGTAAAATTAACTCCGCAGGCACGTTGGCGCTAATAGTTTGATAATGCGCGCCAAGATAGGTAAAGCCGAAATAAATGCACCCTAAAATAGTGGCGCCAATAATACTAGGTTTGAGCGCTGCTTTAATTAAAGTGGCATTATCGATATCATTTCCCATTCTTTCTTGAATCTGTTTGAAAATTAAAGCAGAGAAGAAAAAGGCCGCAAATAAATCCATTGTTTGGTAGCCACGAAAAAAACCATCCAGAAAGGCTTCACTTTGTTGCAGTTCACTGTGCTCAAGGTTAGGAGCATGGAGAATACCTAAAATAAATAGAATAGCTAAAAAGCTTAATAGCAGGGGACCAATCCATTTGCCAAGAAATGAAATGATCCAGCGATCTCTTAGGCAAATGATATAACATGCTATGCAAAAAGCTAAGCTGAACCACATGAGGGAGATATGCGGTAGTAATTGGGTGATACCGCCATGCGCAACCGTAATACATCGTGGGACAACGCCAAAAGCGCCGAGTAATGATAAGGTAAATAGGGGTAATGCTACACGTGCAATTTTACCCGCCTGACCGAAAAAATCTTCATAACTGCCGCGGTGCAGTTTTATAACAAATAATCCAAGAAAGGGCAAAACGATCCCTGTACACAGCAAACCGAGAAAACCAAACATCCATTGATGGCCCGCTACTTGACCAAGTTGTAAAGGAAAAATTAAATTACCCGAGCCAAAAAACATTTTAAAGATGGCAAAACCAAAAATGATGGTCATTAAATAGCGCTGCTGCATGTGTTCTCCCAATTTCACTATCATTTGCTCTAAAGCAATTGGCAAAAAAAAACCCCGCTTTGTGCGGGGTTTTCTCTATCATCTTAATTTTCTAAGACGTAGTCCCGCACCGATGAATGACGACGACGACCACGTTGCTTAGGGCTAGGGTTTTACGCTTAGCTGTTGAAATCATGAATATAAACCTATTTTCAAGACAATAGTTGAATTTTTAGTGACCATACAATTTAAAGGGTCTAGTGTCAAGATAACTGATTAAATAACAAAAATCCAGCTGAGGTAGCTTAACGGTTGGTACCTAAAGATAAATGGTTTTGTAGGGGGCTTTTCAAAACAAGGCATGGCTTACAGATGTTTAAGTTACATAACTTGTGGTTGGAATGATACCGTATTTAGCCATCAGCTAAAAAATATAATAAAGCGGGTGAATATTTGATGTTTGATTTTGGTTTAGACATTGGGAATTCAAGTTAAGATTTACAAGGCCTTCGATTATTATCTGATTCGGTTGTTGGTTTAATTTCCACAGGATCTATCGACTGCGAATTTAAGGTGGGGGCTACGGCTACTGAGGTAACTGAATTCGTACTCATGAGCATGGGCTTCGATCTTTTATTGGCGTCGGCCTTTGTTATGAGTGTTTCAATTATCGGCCATTCGCTTAATAGCCTTTCCCTATATGGTACTGGTAACGCCTCTACTAATTGTTTAACGTGCTTTAATTCATTTCTATTCTTAACATCACTAAGCGATTCTCCATGATGTTGAGCTATAATCTCCTTAACGATACCAAAGTAGTGCTCCATAAGATAATGATTTCCGACAACATCTGGTAATTGATTAATGATCAAATTAATTTCATGATTACGAGCAAAACGTGTAAATTTTTTATACAATCCATTATCGCGTTGTGCTATGTTCGACTGAACAACGGCTTGAATTTGCTCGTCTGTGAAGTTTGGATTGATATCATTTACCTGAAGAAGGCATAGCATGGCCTCAATGGAAGATAATTTATTGGCATAGGAACAATTACCATGCTTTTGTGCTTTAGAAGGTAAAGTCGCCAGGGGATTTGAGACATCTACTAAGGTTTCCAACGTTTTCATAAACTCAAGTTTCTCACGAGTATATAAGCGATTACTTAAAAGCTTGGTAATCGTCGCTTCATTCAAGAGCGCATTGTTTTTCAATTTATAAATTTTAGTGTTATTAGTGAGATCCCCACCCTCACCACGATTGGTATAAATGAGATAACCTTTATACAAAACGATACTGACACTGTGGCCTGTCCACCCACTTGGGAATGTTGTCAGTTTATTGTCAAGATATCGATCCATTAATTGGTTGCTCGCATTCCAACTTAACTTACCATCTCCGAGATACATGTTCTGTGAAGATTGAAATGAATCTTTAATTTCAGCAAAGAATAGAGACTCTTTATCTCTTTTTTCATTAGTTAACTTTGACTCATAAGCCGCCATATTCTCAAGTAAATAATTTTGTGAGTTAAAATCTGTATTAGCCTCAAATGTAAAAGCATGCTTACCTGCAACATCACCTTTTTCTAAATCAAGTATATCATTACTTAAACCCAAGGTATGCCCAGGCCTGATAGTATCGACCGTCTGAAAATTTTGGAATTTTTCTTGATTTATTGCTATTTTAATTGAAGCTGCTTCTTGCTCAGGAAGATTTGATAATCTTATGAGAATCTGCTCCTTTAATTGTGAATTCAAAGACCAACCTAATTGCTTTAAAATACCAAACAGAGATAGCAAATCATTTATATTAGGTACTCCATTTGAACTTGCTGAGCGAAAATATAATCTCAAATCATTGATGTTAATTTTGTATGACTCAAGAGATTGATTCATGTCTTTTAATAGATTTAAGTTGAGTAGGTCACCAGATCGAATACAATAACTAACAAGAAAATAGCCAAAGTTGCTTTGAAGATCCAACCTAAACGAAGGAAGAATATGAAAAAGTTCTGGCGCTTTGATAAGCAAGGAATTTATGAGCTGATCACTTGAATTATTTTTAATCGCCGCTTGGTATAAAGGTTCTATAAGCTCATATTTATGTAGAGATAAGTAATATAGTAGCACTACGCCATTAATAACAACGCCAGAATCTATGATCTTTGCAAGGGCATGGGGATCATCTTGTAGCAGTGCACTTTTTAGTTGGTTGTTAACGATTGATGAATTTATTATTGCAATCGAGTCAGCATGACCAACACAAGTTGCAAACAAAAAACAATCTAAGTCCGGAATATAACCTTGGTTGATTAGCGTTTGAATTAATGCTGTATCGTTCGTATAGATTGCCTCAAGTAGCTGTTCTCTAATTGTACTGTCTACGGGCGTGGGGGCTCTTTCTAAAAGTGGATTGTTCCTATCTGTAACCATCAACCCAGCTGAATTTTGTAATTTATTTGCAATTTCAATTATATGCCGATCTTGTTTAAGACCTCTATTTTGAAAAAGCATGAGCCAAACCTGCGCTTCATTATTTTCCAAAATCGATGATATCATTGCTTGCTTATAGGCACATATATCTTTGTTGCGATTAATAATTGAATAAACCTTATTAAGCGTAATTTTCTTTGCTTCAGCAGCTATAACCTTACAATCAAAATAAGCGCCATAATTTTCAATAAGAGTTTTGGCAGCAGAGACTACCTCAGTCTCATCATCTGCGCTATTTATTACCTTGAACATTATCTTCGTTACCATTTGCTTGCGCTGCTCGATAGTCTCAGCCAGGTCATTTGTTGGAAAATCATCAGATTGCCACAATGGGATTTCGAGCTTTAGGAAAGCAGTCAACTTGTTTAAAAAGTCACGTTCGGACTTATTAGAATTCAGCATTTCCTCTAAAGAAGCACGTAACGGCCCGTGATACCGTGAGTCTACACTCATATGTTCCTCATTCTACCTGTTACGGTTGCGTAATAGTTCGAGTGCTAAAAACGTATAAAAGTTCAGCATGAGTTTTAAGAATTTTGTCACATATCTACACCGTACATGCTGCTTAATTTTTGATGTTTTACTTTGGTTTTGATGTTGGGAGTTCAAGTTAAAATTGAGAGGGACTGAAATATATTTGATTGTATTGTTAAAATTTCGGTGAGCATTTGTTCGGTTGCGCTTTGTTTCATCTATTGACTGCGAATGTAATGAGTATATTACAATTTAACCGTGCTCAAACTCGTTACTATTTTTTCGACATCTTCATCGTATGTAGATTGAGCTTGTATCGTTTCTTCTTTCTTGGGAGCTTGTTGCTCTTTTCTTAATGCATACAAAGGTTGGATATTGCTTGATGTGATTGATCTTACTCTGACTTCGAAGTCAGGAGAGAGCGTTGGTGAGCATTTCTCTGGCAGAGTTGATGATCTTAATCGCGATTTTCCCTCTAACATTTCTTGTCTTAGTCTCGCGAGAGAATATACTCTGGGCGCCACGGATATATTGTGTCTTTCAGGTAAACAGGCACATATATTAGAAATGTCTTCTTCAATCCTATTGTTTTTATCCATCACTTGTAGGCGAGGGTGGTATTGTAATGCATTTGCCAAAGCTTGGGGGGTTCCACTATAGGCAATGACGGTGCTAGTAGGAAATGTCATTAAAACATGTAGCAAAAGACTTTCATTAATTTCAAAATTACCGGGAGAGTCATAATTAGCTTCAACGATAATATAATCTATAGATTCAGTAAGGAGGGAGTTTTCTTCAAGTACCTTTTTAATTAGAATTTCTGCACTTTCTAAATCAAAATTCGGTTTTGTAAGCGATTTCTCATCGGTTGATTTAAGCTCTGGTGATTTATTTTGGGATGCTTTAATTTCTGACAGTTTATCATAAGGTAATTTATATACCTCTGTATCAGGCACTTTACTGAGGTTACCAAATAACACCATTTCAGATATCTTTTGGTGTAACATGATCAAAATCTTGCTCATAAGTTCAACTTACTACCAACTTCCTGCGATTATTATTATATTTCCTTATAATGATATACCTGTAAAGAGTGATTTATTAGAATTTTGCTGAAAAAGGTATGTAAAACGAGAAATTAGCTGATTTAACACATAAGAAAAACAAGTTACTTACATAGATTCTTAATATATAATAAATTAACTATGTAAAATGCTATGATCATTCATGCATTATATATTTTTTGTCTGTTCTAAATAACTTTTATCATTTATCGTCATTTTAGAACCTAGTTAACAATAAGGAATGACATGTTTAAACATATGAATCGGGGTTATATATTATCTCTCGTTTTCTTTATATCTGCTTGCTCAAACAATCCGACTGTTGGGGAACAAATGATTCACCAAGGTAAGGATACAAAAGCAATTGGTGAAAAATGGGAGGATGGGGAGCATTTAGTCAAAAAAGGACAGGCAAAAATTAGACATGGTGAACGGCTTGTTGATAAAGGAAAATCCCAAATCAAGGAAGGTAAATCCATGATCAGAAAAGGTAATAAAATGATGAAGAAAAGCGAAATAATATATCAAGAAAAATTACATGAAAGCATAATTAAGGAATAAGAAAATTTATAATCCTAAATATCGGTTCTCTAAAATGCATCTGATACATGCATATACAAACTAAATAAGTGCCAATCAAACGCTTAAATCGATTGCCAAGACTTTTGCTAAAATGGGAATTAGTCCTCCAACGCAAAAAGCCATATATGCCGAAGCAGCTAAACGTCATTTTAAAGAGGGAAAGAGCGAAGGCTTTCGTGACTACATGACTAAATTAAATGCCCCAGATAAAAAGGGCGTTGATTTCCATGAACCAAAACTTGTGTATGGCCCTTTGAACAAGAACAAATATACATTTGAGCATGAAGCACTCGTAAAAGCTATGTTGGCAGGAAAACCGTTCACGCATAGAGTAGAACCTGGTATGGGTGAAGGTGCAAAACTGCAAATATTTATCCAAATTGATAATAAAGAATATCATCTAAACGAAATTTTAAAGCATGCTAATTTATATCATTTAAGTTTTGATCAATATGATCATGCTAAATATATGGATAAGCTTTGTGGCGATAAAGTTCTTAATCCACCTGCGAAGCCAAACCCTGATTACAACCCTGCTACTGGTGAGAATGTTGAACCTATCAACATGAGAGGGCAAGAGAATATAGAGGCGCTTGATAGGTCCATTTTTAGTGAGCTTGAAGAAATGCCGCATAGCTTAGACCCTAATAAGAAACGAAGAACAGTGTAAAATTCACTTATTTCCCTTCCTCATATTGTCGTCGAACCGCGACAATATTTCATTTGATATTACCTCTAATTATCATTATGATGCGCATGCAATTTTTTTAATCAACTTTGGAGGATTGATATCATGCGGGTTTTTAAAGTTATACAGATTATTTCTCTTTTTGTCCTATCAACATTCACTCACGTCGTCTATTCTAAACCTGTTAAATCTACTGTTACTCAGCAAGCCATCAGTTTTGAAGAAATCAAAAGTGAATTTTCTCAAGATCGTGCTTGGGGACTACTAACTTCTATTGATTTACATGATTGTAATCCCAAAAAAGTTCGTTCAGAAGCTGACATCAAACAGTACGTTAAAGAATTATGTGAGCTGATCGGCGCCAAGCGTTTCGGTGATACCGTCGTCGTTAATTTTGGAGAAGATGAGCGAATTGCCGGATTTTCTATGACCCAACTTATTGAAACCTCTTTAATTTCTGGCCATTTCGTAAATCGAAATAATTATATTTATATGGATGTCTTCAGCTGTAAAGCCTACGATCCTGCCGTGGTTATAGCTTTTACTAAAAAGTTTTTTGAAGCTAAAGAAGCCGGATCAAATATCATACTTCGAAGATAGTCTAATAAGATGTGAAAAATAAGCACCAGGCATGCAGAGTAACTTTGCATGCTACTTTAATAAGAAGCAATTTCCAGTAATGATAGATCAACGTAGGTTATGGCATCCAAGCTTTCAATTGCAAGGACGCAATTATATAAATTAAGTTTAAAGTCAAACAAAGTACATTTCTAAAATTTTGAAACTTCAAACCGCCTATAGACTATTATTGATGAAATTAAATACGCGCTAAATAATCGCGTTCTATTTGCCTGTTGAGTTTGACAACGAAGAAGTAAAGGGTTGATGATAAAAGTTTAACCCGGTAAGCTTGGCGTTTCATTTCACCCAAGAACCAAAAGAAAAATTAAAATGCGAATGATAAAAATCGTCTCCTGTTTAGGCGCCTTACTAATGTTGTCGCCGTGCCTGTTTGCTGACGAAGTTAACACGGGTGATGGTGGTATTGAAGTCTATCGTTCAGACGATGATAAATATTGGTTTAAACTTCACGGCGTTGCAAAAGTCGATGCAATTTTTTTCGCAGGCGATTTTGAAGATAAACGAATTGATTTTCCAAATGGAACGAACATTCGTGCTTTAGACACAAATCTTTCTGGTGGAATAGGTAAGGACTTATCATTTTCAGTAGTTCTTACATTTGCAGGCAGATCGGTTGGTATCGATGATGCCTACTTTACTTATTCTGGGTTGAAAAATACGGAAATAAGCATTGGCCAAGTTTCTTCTCCTTTTTGTTTAGAGAATGCTAATAGCTCTAAATGGATCCCATTTTTAGAAAGAAGTTTACCCGTTATCGCGCTTAGACCTTGTATGGGTATTGGGGTCAATATTTCGAACTGGGGCGAACATTATGGTCTTATATTTGCCTCTGCTACGCCGCCACATGGCGAAAACATTTCTACTGTTGATGTTCGAAATCGCTCAGATAGGTTAACGAATACCTTAAGAGCTTACTATGTGCCAATCAATGAGGATAATAAGGTTATTCAAATAGGAGGCTCGGGTCTTTATGCAACAACCAATGCCTCATATTTAGATGATGCTCCTAACCTCAATGGGCGTCGTTTTGCATCAAGACCTGAAGCATTAGGGCGAAATACCCCCAATACGGTTGATTCAGGCAATCAATTATTAGTCGATAATTATAATGAAATTACTTTTGAATTAAGTGGACAAAGAGGCCCGTTGGTCGTAGGTGCCGAATATTTACAAGCCAACATACATCGATGGTTTAATCCAGAATTACATTTTTATGGTTGGCACGCGCAAGCCGCTTATGTGTTAACGGGTGAAAGTAGAATCTACAAAATCAAAAATGGTACCTACGGTAAAATCATACCAAAATGTCGTTATGGTGCTTTTGAGGTTGCTGCGCGTTATAGCATGGTCAATTTAAACAGCGAGGATATCCAAGGCGGTAAAGAAAATAACGTCTCCTTATCACTAAGCTGGATTATTAATCCAAATTTACTCGTGCTAACAAATTATGTTCATGCCAGTATTGATCCAACACAAGCGCCAGGTGCTAGGTACGACTTTAACCCAAATCATCGAAATTTAAATATTTTCGGCGTACGTACCCAATTTGTGTGGTAAGGACATTTATAAAGCTTGTAATCCACCCACTTTGATTTTAGGCTAGACATCGAGTTTCGATGCTTCAGTGCGTACATTAAGAAGCTAATCGAGGTGTTTAAAACAAATATACGCTAAACACCTCAACTAGAATTTATGCTGGGCGTTTTCTTTGTCTTTCTTCTTTACCTATTTCAGTAACATCATTTTGAGTCTGGCGTTTCTGAACATTTTGTTCTGAGTCGTGAGCTGATCTGAAACTTGGAATAAATGTTAACGATGCTGAATCATCAGCTTGGAGAGCATTATCAGTTTGGGGAGCTTTTTTTGAATTAAAATCTTCTTTAGCGGCTATAAGAGCAAGACCAAAGCCTATAAAACCAATAATCATTCCCTTCAAATTAAGTAAAGTACCCATGATTTGCTCTGGAGAATCTTTCAAAGATTTCCACGTGCTGCTCATTTCGAAAGCAAATACTGTAAAAATTACTGCAAGAAACTTTAATATTCTCAATAATATATTGTTTCGGTTATTGTTTGCTTCACCAATTTGATTATTATTTAACATATTGTACCTCTTAATTATGTCATAAAAATATTTATAGATAGATATTATATCCCAATAAATACAGAGGTTTTGCATGTTACCTAACAACTTATTTTATGTAAAGATAAATACGTGATGAAAATCAACGTGTTTTAGGATTATGTTTAAAATGCGCAGTATAGATATAATATTAAAGAGTACAGTGAATCATATTTATGTTGTTTTCACTTATTTCAGTGTCACTGTCACTGTAACTGATGCGTTGGAGAAATGTTGCGATCAACATCATCAGTAACCATAGCATTTATAGCAAATACTTGTTAAAGGTTAAGGCTGGCACAAGATTGAAATCTGCAATATCGCTTGAAGAATACTAATTGATCAAATATGAGAGCATGCTCACACTTGTTGTAATTTATCAATTAGTGTATATGTTTAATATGCTGATTTAATCGCTATTTTTCATTTATTTTCTAAAACACCTTGAAAATATCACGTAAAAATGTTTACAATTTGTTATTAATAGATAAGTCTTCTCGCCCAAGGATGAACCGAGGACTAGCACACACGTGCTTAGTTTACACGATTAACGGGTTTATCTGATATCAAAGTGCTTTAAAAGTCTTGATACTCAGAGCCCTCCTTTCTGAATATCTCAAACCTTACTGCACTTCGTTGAATGAAATATTATCAAGCAACCATGTTAAAGGTGAGTGATGCATCAAGGTCCAAATATCGGTCAAAAACGAGAAAGAGACAACGATTCGGAAGAAGAATCAGGCGAAAAGCGTACAAAATTAACGTTGCAAAACGACGCGCATCCTTGGTATTTATCAATCACCAAGGCCACTAGTGCTGCAGTTAATTACGTTAGAACTCTTTTATTAACTCCCGAACATTCTGTAGCTAGTGAGACTTCTGTAGCCAATGCATCTCCACCTCCATGTGCCATTAGCATGCTTAATCCTCACAAAGGTGTGTTACATTTGATATTTTCTTATGCATCACGGGAAAACTATGCAGTTTCATTTGCAACGTTAGGCGGTGTGTCTCATCAATTTCGCGAAATCCACAGTACACTGCTGATGCGGCAAATTGGCATTTTCAACCAAGAACAGAAAAATCAGGTTGATATAAAGCAACAAAATGAAATACAGCAATTCATAAGCGCCAAATCAGATATATTGCTTAAAACAGGTTCCTGTTCTGTTGTAAAGAAATGTTTTGATAAATTGGAAGAAGCTAAAAAGTGGAAAATGAATGATGGTTGCGCTTTTTGGGTAAGAGAAAAGTTGATTGAAGACTTAAATGCGGCAATGATCCAAGCACGAATAGATTTGATGATTAAACAACCATCTCGAATATCAGATATGGCTTTTCCAACATTTGTGAGTAAATTGAATCATATAAATACAACATATTTAGATTGTGCTAACCTCCATCTCACAAGACTTCCTGCATGCGTGCTAGCAGATCACATTGGTTCGAGCGTTGAATGTATTGATTTGAGGTACAATAAATTAACAGTCCTCCCAGCTGAAATTGGTCTGTTGGTGACACTTAAGAGGATATATTTAGGCCATAACCAATTAACCGCTCTACCAGCAGAAATCGGTCAGTTGGAGTCACTTCACACGCTTGGATTAGAATACAATCAATTAACCGTCATACCAACTGAAATCAAAGAGATGCAATTGCTAAAATACCTTTACCTTTGTGGAAATAATCTAACTGAAGTTCCTGAGCATTTAGCCCCCATTCTTTACCATGATCAATTTAAACCTATAAGCCTGGAAAATCTAATGGAAACACAACGGTGTCATCAACAGTCAATGGAATCAGCACAAAGATCAAAGAAGACGCATCCACGTAAAAAAAGTAGAAAAACGACAAAAAATATATACTAAATATGATTTAAAAGTAGTAAGAGTAATCAGATGCCATCATGCATGTTGTCAGAGCACCAAAGTTTGCATGAAGACTTAGAGTTTTGGTGTACAACACTTGTAACAACACACTTGCTGTGTGCGGGCTTGTTTAAAAAGCTGATTTTGTCTCCTTTTTTCCAGGCTACACACTCAGATTGTGCTTTCCAATGTAATCCATTAATAATGTAGTCGCCTTTATTTAATACTTTTTCGACTTTATACTCAAAAGCTGCAAAGGCAGAATTTGCTAAACCATATAAAACTAAAATAGCAAAACAGATCGTTTTTAATTTACTCATCGATGGAATCTTCTTCACAAAACAATTGACAACTGGAATTCGTGCGCAGGTCATATATCGTTGCACTTACGCAGTTACCAGTGGGGCTGCCTTTGGTAAATTTAACTTTATCGTTTTTTGCTAGCATCTTACATGAGGTGTGCGGTCTATAAGTGATACCATTAATGATGTAATAGCCGTTACTTAATACCTTATCTACTTCATATATTTGCGTATTATTCCCGGCAGCAAAAGCGCTACTAGCAAAAGCAATTATTCCCAAAATCAAGAAACATTTTTTTTTCATAAACACTCCGACACTAATATCATTTCTCGTTCCAGGCTTTTTCTCCACCTGCCGCCTTAAATAAGGTGTGGAGTTTGAATACAGCAACTATCCAGATCACAACAAACAAAATCATTAAAAGAGCAGAATAGGGCGCAATGACTGTCATTGGGCCGATGAATATCAACATTGCCTGTTGTAAAAATGCCCCGCCGGCTTTACCTAAGCGACCGCCTACAACATCAACTGCAGCTTTACCCTTGACTTTGGATTCTTCATCTAAAGGTATGTATGTCATTTCCTTGGTGGGATCAAATAAGGCATATTTTGTACTTTTGCTTAAAATAACTTGTAATGCGCCCATATAGACTGCAAAGACAAGTGCTGTCGTCCCTAAGCTGGCAACAAGAACGCTTGCACTTTTTTCAAATATCATAAAATAAAAGAAAATTGAGCCTGTTACACCGATAACAATAGGAGTGAGTAGGGCTGCTACTTTCCACCCTAACCAACGCATTAATGAGCCACCAATTAATATGACAGCAACAGTGGATATACCCGAAATCGCACTATAGTTACCAAAAAACGCTTGTTTATCACTTGGGTTTGGCAACAAAATGCCGATCTGATTTTTCCAAGCAACTTCTACTAAATTGATGGAAATGCCATAACAAATCACTAATAGAACTATCCATCCTAAATATTTGTTATGTAATATAAATTTAATACTATCTTTCATCCCTAGTTTAAGTTTTTTCTTAGTGGAGGCAGATTCTTGAGGATCTACTAAAGTTGGATCAGGAATGACGCGTTTATCCAAATAATAATATAAAAGCATCACTACCAAGCCACAGCCCACGACAGTCCATAACAGATAATTTACCGTGACGCCATAACTTGCTATGGGATCCTCTATATCCATTCCTTTTTTTGAAAAATAAGTAGAAACGATCCCTGAAAATGCAGTGGCTAAATTTGCTAATAAATAAAAATGTGCATAAAACCGTTTAGCTTCAGAGACTTTAACGATACTGTTTGCAAGTTGCCAAAAAAGCAATGCAGACACAACGCTTCCCCAGAGTTCCGCTAGGATATAAAATAATGAAAATGACCAAAATTTATAAATATTGATAAAACTTTTAAATCCCGCTGGAAGATTCGCTATTAACCAATCGGCCGATTGATTTGGGTGAATCAGGGCTTGATTTGGATAAAGAATAAAAGCAAACAGGGCGAAGTAAATAAGAAAGAAACCTACTGAAACATAAAATAATGTTTGTCTTCGCAAAACATTGCTCAGTTTTGAATATATAAAGAAAAACAGTATTGCTGAAGGTAAAACTCCCCAAGTTTTGAGGAATACAATGACGTCTGATCCTTGTGTCGCGGTGATCACAAGCGTGTCTTTCATGTTACGTAAAACTGTATAATTAAACAAGATTAACGCAATCATAAAGGTCATTGGCAAAAATTTCTTATGTTCGATGCCATAAATTGGCCACAGAAACATTCTGAATTTTGCTAGTGCAGACTTTGGAGGTTCTATTTGCATATATGTCTTTTAAGATTAGAGTTTCTCTCTGGTGTATTCGGACACAGATAAAATTCATTAAGGAGTTTTTAATAATAAATGAATAAAGGGGCGGTCATACGTATAAATATTTGAAATCTAAGAAACCATAAACTGTGAATAATTGTATTGGTGTGTGGCTGTAACAATAATGGATAGTATTTTAGGCAATGATTTAGAGCTTGTTAAACCACGCATGGCAAATTGCATAGAATAACTATTCTATGCAATTTCTGGTAAAAATCTTGCTTCATACCCGTAAGACCCAAAAGTTAAGTTACTCTTGGGTCTACACATTTCTCCAAAGTAAATGTGTAAACACTGTTAATAATCCGCATTTTAAGAAATCTCATGCAGTAGCCTCCATGGCTACCGTTCCCTGAGATTAATTTCCAAGTTTTGATTTGCTAGCAAGATTAAACTCCTGATCATCATCTAAACCTTCATCACAAGATTCATAATCTGTTTCATCTTCTTCACATGAAAGATAATCTCTATCATCTGTACCAAAAAACTTTTCATACTGTGGATTTACAAATTCCATCAAATGCTGAGTAGCATGCACATTCATTGCTGGTAAAAAGGATAATATGCGATTAAATAGCGCTGGTTCATCACTTAAACTTTTAATGATTCCAGCAGAATATCTGATGCTGTTTTCGTAATCCAAGCTCTTATTCGTTGCTTCCTTAACTTCTTCTTGAAATGGTAATTTGGCAATAACAAGCGCTCTTCTTCTATCTAATATGATAGTCTTGAGAAGATGGATAGGCTTGAGATGAGCAATTTGGTTCATATATTGTAATTTAATCTCAAATCTAGTGTTCGGATGCAATTGTTTTTCCCGAAGTATCAGTTCATTTAAATAGTCATTTAAATTTTCATTTTCGCATTCGAATCTTTGTTGTAATTCATTGATTAAAGTACTTGTAAAATATACATAATCTTTATCATTAAAACTTGGTAAATTTCTAACATTCATATAGGCTCCTCTTATATTGGTATACGAAATAAATGTATACACCTTTCTCATGGAGGCTTTATCAAGGCGAGCATTCCATCCTCGTTGTTTTAATAGATTTAGGATTTGAATACAGTTTCGGATCGATGAATTGTCACCTGTTTCAAAGAATCGTTTAATGGTAGCATTGACAGCCAGATCAAATGGAAATGATCTTTGAGAAACTAGCCATATTTCGAAATCGTTAATCCTATTAAAATCCTCATCGGAAATTCTTGCCAGTACATTTTGAATAGCTTGAATATCTAAATTTAGAATTGCTTCGTTTAATGTATCTAGAATATTTTCATGAATTGGTTGCATTAGGTTTCTCCTAAAAAGAAATTTCAATTAAACTAAAATAGAAATGTTAAAATAAACGTTAATAAACTCAGGGGGCTGCCCCCTGATTAATTAGGTTCTAGAATCAAAATTGTGATAGCGTATCAGGAGTATCCAGCGTAAAGCTGCACGTTCGGATTAAGCGTGTGGAATAATCTGCCGCGACTAAAAGATTTGATTGAGGTTTGTTTCATGTATCAGTTTCACAGTATATTGGTTCTTAAACAGGCACAAATGCGCCACCCAATACCCTGTTAACGTCCTTGAAACTAGGTGATATACACCAGTTCTCGATAGATCCTAGCGAGAAGAGTCATAATAAATA
>CAZSGE010000061.1:7657-15479 GCA_964606325.1 Uncultured Candidatus Berkiella sp. | reverse complement strand
CTATTTGAGCAGGAATCGCTTTTTTATTTCTTTTTTACTAAAAGATTTATTTTGTGATATTTTATTTTGAAAATCTTCTCGCGGAAGCGAGGAACGTCACTAGCCCCATGTGCAGGCGCTTTGGCGCCGGAACGTGGGGAAATGGAATATTATAAAATGGAGCTGCGGCAGCAGCGAAAGAAAAGGGTTTATTCGTTTTGATGATCGTTTTGTATTAGGATAATTCTTACGCCCCTTCGGGGTCCACAATACAAATACTCCTCTGCAAATATCAGAGTATTTGCACGTTTAAATAATTGAAATGCGTATTGCATTCTGATTGGTAATACTTATAATCCCTGCCTGCATCAGGAAGATTTGTAGTACTAAGGAGAAGTCGATGCCAGCCAGCTTATGTTATTTATTAACGCCTTTTTTTAAACCCGCACTAATTCATCAAACTTATTATATCTGGATAAATCAGAAACTTTAGCTTTTATAAAGTTTCCAGCATTCCTGTTTTATCTTTAAGTCATTCAAAGGAGTTGTAGTATGACTTTAGATCTTATTGCCTTTCAAAAAGCGTTAAATGAAGAAAATATCAATGATATGCTCGATTTCATCAAGCATAGTCCATATAAGCACCGGTTTCATGAATATTTCAATAAAAATGGTGATATGGCGTTTCATATTGTCGCAAAAAAAGGAAAGCCAGAAGATCTTGAAATTATCAAGGCGGCACAAAATAATGCCATGGCGGCCATTGATAGAAGAAACAACAAAGGCCAAACAGGGCTGCATCTTGCCTGCGAAAGAGCCGAGCTTAACATGGTGAAGGCTTTTATAGCGTATCAAGCCTCCATTACCATTTTCGATTATGACAAAACACTCCCAATTCACATTGCAGCTTTTAAAAATTCAGTTGAAATTGCCGCCTTGCTTTGTGAAGAAGGCTTGCTTCGAAATAAAGCAAAAGAAAAATCTTTCTTACCTCGATTTTTGCAAGAATATACATTTGATATTGATGCAAAAAACAAATCACATCAATCGCCTTATCGTATTGCCAGAGGAAATAACTTTCAATCGATGATGTCTGTTCTCGCTAAAGTAGGTGGGCAAGATTACTTTGAGGATGCTAAAAACTGTCTTTATCAAGGTGACATCAAAGGCTTTGAAAAGCTCATTGATGATTATCCCAACATTTTGAAAGATCAAGATGAGTCCGGCAACACTTTAATTCACCACCTTATTTGGAATCAAAACAGCGAGTCAAAGCGTTTAATTGAGAAAATGGTTCACAAAGGTGTCGATATAAACGTTGTTAACGACGAAGGCAAAACACCGCTTCACTGCTTGGCTCAAGTTGGCTTTCAGCACGGTCAGGGTGAAATGTTGTTGAATCTTTTGATAACGCTTGGCGCGAAAGTTGACCAAAGTTGCAATAAAGGATTAAGTGCCCTGCATTATGCAGCTTATCATAATCATATTGATGCAATCGATTATCTCATTTCAAATGGTGCTGATTTTGAAAAAGTATCTTGTGATGGCTTCAGACCATTGCATATGGCAGTGTTAAAAAATAGTATACAAGCGTTTAAACATCTGGTTGAAAAGTATAAAGTTAATATTAATGCATTAACTTATAAAAGTGCCAGTAACGTACTAGCAGAAATAGAAAAACCTATTGAACTTAGCGTTCTGTGGATTGCGGTTTACAAAAAAAACAGAGAAATAGTTGAATATATTGTCGATCATCAAATAAGTCAAAATAACGCCGCTGCTCTAGATAGTATTCGCCTTCAACATGGCGACACTTTAGTCCATTACTTTGTATCCCTCAATTCATGGAATTATTACCTAAAATTGTTTTACAGTGGTTGTAATCCTTATATACCCAATGAGCAGGGGCTAACACCGCTGCATGTGGCGGCAAGTAAAGGATACCTTCACTTGGTGAATTATCTTGTCGGGGGCGCTCAAAAACCAGGCAGATTTGAACGACTATTTTCATATACCTTCGATATTGATAGCGTAACTAAAGAGGGTAAATCAGCTTGGGTTTTAGCAGATGAGAATCACCATACGAGAATCACCAAATATTTAGAACTTCGTGGTGCTAAAGTTAAAGCAAAAATTACTCACCCCAAAGGGCTTGTCGAGCGCTATAAAGACGAACAAAAATATGGTCAGGAGTTAGAGAAAACCACGGGTTATCAAATAGCTAATATCTTCAGCATGGCTTTACCAACCATTAGCAGCGCCGTTTTATTGGGCCCAATGGGGGCAGCCAGTACACTGGGTACCCAGGTTGGGCTTTATGCTGCTCCCCAATTGCGTGAGAGATTTGGTGCCACGGTTTATTATAGACCCAAACGATTTTTACATAACCATGTTCACTGGAGTGCTGAAAAGACTTGGGATGTGCTTTCATATTTCCCTGGTTTTGGTCTATGGGCGCTTAATATGAATGATTGGATTAACAATCCAATGAGGCGCGTTGCCGGCACGGTATCTAGTCATGCGTTTGCACATGGTAGCGAATTATTTACCGATAATAGGCAAGTACATGGTGCTATGTATGTTTTTGGGCGCCAACTTGGATACGCTGCGGTGGATGCTTACAAAGAATATGCCCAGACAAGTGAATCACCCGATGCTATGCGTGAGCTTAGTGAGCAGCAAACAATTCAAAGTTTGAGAGTCTGGTGTAGCTTGTTGGGCAAGGAGCAAGGTGAGCAATTTATTAATGCCATGAATTCAGTCGCGGGGCTGCGTAATTCAATATACCAAACAGTGGGTGGCATTGAACACATGTTGCTGGGTGGTGCTGCTAATTTGGTAAAACAAACACTTGAGGGCATTGATGGTTATCAAGCTTTAATGAAAGGATTGGATTCAGTAAATGAATTAGTTTCTTCCTATGATAGCTATTTTACCGGGCCACAAGCTATCTATGCTGCTGCTAAGAGTCAAATAAATTTTGTCATCGATTTAAGAGACAGAGCTTTTTTTTCAATTGAGAAAACGCTTCATGAAAATCTTATCCCTGAGTCAGAGTATAAACAATATGCTATTGGTTATTTGCTCAAAACAAAAGCAGGCTTAATAGGTCATAAGCTGCAAGAGCAAGAGAATGCAGAAAAGGCTGCTCAAACGCAACATGATGCGGCCAAAGCAATGGTTGAACAATTAATGGATTCACCACCAAGCAATGATGGTGAATTTATTCAAGCCATGCGTCGTTATGAAGCAGCAAAAGATATGCTATGCGAGTGTAAGATAAATACACAAACGACCAAAGCGGCTTTTGAACAATGCCAACAGCAATATGAAAAGATTTGGGAGAAAACGCCAATAGGGGTATTAGAGTTAAATTTAAAAAATGCGCAAATTGATGAAGCAACAGCAAGATTAGAGGTGGAATCAATTAGTGCAACTTTGGAATATCTTGAGCAACAGGGATTAGATGCGCAAAAAAAATCTGATTATGAAGCAAAATTGCTAGATGCGAAAAACGCGCTGGCAACATCACAGAGCAATTTAAGAACGCATGAAGTAGAAATACACAAGGTGCTAACATCATTTGAGAGTGCTCATTTGCAAAAACGAGAAAAATCTAGAGTGGAGGCTTTGGAAAAGCAAGTCGCAGAGCACAGACAAAATACACTAGCCTACTTGAATGATGCATCATTGTATGATCAATTATTATCAAATTTAGTGATAGCGCAAGCTTCTTTGTATAATGCGCAAGCATCTATTTCTGATTTAGAAGTACAATTAGAACATGTTGATAAAATTTTATACTCGCTAGCTCACCCTGGATCTATCAATCTTGACCATACTGTGTCAGAAGCGTTATCAAGTCGTTATGATGCGCTTTCTGTTGCTGATTTTATTATTTCAAGGGTTGTTGCGACCGGTGTAATTTCGACACTTGATGCGCAACAAAGAATGAGAGGTGTGTTGTCGTCAGCATTTCTTTCAAGTAATCGGCACAACGAGATATACAAAGCATTAGCAAATCAAATGGTTATGCTTAATGAAGATTACAAGTATAATTTTCTTGTGCATCAAAAAGATCTACAAACTAAAATTCAATCAGCCAAAGATAATTATAATCAATTGCAACAAAATGAATTTAAAGCTCAACAACAAGTCTCAGAACAGCGTTCAAAGCTAGAATCCTATTTGTCGGCTGAACAAAGAGTAGTATTCACCAATACGCAGGCTCAAATCCAACAGCAAATGAGTGCACAATTTTGGCAAGAGCAGCATCCTGATGAAGATGTTAAAACATTGATATCCCTCGTAGGACAGCCTGAGTTTGCTGATTTTTATGCACATACTGAAAATCATTTATACAGTCCAGCCTCAATGGCGAATTTTAAACCTGAAACAGTTGCCAAATGGTTGGTTGAATATAAATATTTATTTCTGAGTTCTTCTATTGAAGATAAATTCAAAGAAACAAATTCGTTGGCAACGCAATTTAAGCAAGAAGGATTAAGCGTTGAAAAAATAGCACAAGCAAAAAATAATATTGATGTTGCAATTGGAAAAGGTTTATTGCAAAGCGGGTTTACTGCAAAAGAGCTGGCCAACAGAGTTCAGCAAGGCCTGGGCTTCAATTCAACTGAAGCACCTGAGGGCATGTTGGTAGAAGGTGTGTTGTTGCAAGAAAGCTTGAGTGTTCAATTAGCACAAAATGATAAGGCTGGCGCTCTTGCAACAATTCAAAGTACGCTAAGTTCTTATGCCAAACAGGTATCTATTGAGAAATTTGGTGAGTGGTCGGCACGAGCTTATCCAACGAATGAGGGAATGGCTTATACAGGTACAAATGATAGGCACGGATTGTCTAAGTTATTTCATCATCCATTAAGTACTCTTGCTGAAGTGGCTAAAGATATTCTTGCTAATGGCGTTTCAGTTCAAACCACAGGCAAAGATGTTAATGTTGGTTTAACAAATCAAAATATGTTTCAAGTTTTTCAAAAAAACAAGCCATCGCAACCTTTGTTTGAAATATATAAAACGCCATTAAGTTATGATCCTGTGACAAATCCGAAGCCATTGGGTGTGCCATTATCATCTAAGCCCTTACCATCGGTTTTGCCTCAAGGTTCTTGGCAACCAAGTGTTGTGCCTTATATGCAAGCAAGTGAGTTTCGCGTTGTGCCAACCTCAGCTCCGGTGATGAAAGCACCAGAGCCCGTATTGCCATTAGCTACTTATCTCCCATCATTAAGCCAGCCTTCACAAACATATTTGCCGTTGATGGCAAATGCTGCAGGTGCATTACAACCTTCGGCAGAGAGTTCTTTGGCAGAGGTGCCTGTAGGCACGACGCGATCGGGTGCTTGCTATCGCCCGCGTGAACCCGAACCCATTCTAAGTGTTGATGAACTAGGATTACCAACGGAAAGTTTGGCATCCAAGGTAGGTAACGCAGCATTAAGTTTGCTCGTTAAGGATGCGCATGCCAACCCAGCAGCATTGATGGTAGAAGGTGCTGTTATGACAGGTGTTGCGCCTGGAGCTGCTGCCGCGAATTCTCAGCGCCATGATGGCTTTGATGAACCGTGGGATCAGAGCACGACGCTGCCGGTGCATGTGGAGGATTTATCCAGATTCTTTGGGAATGATGGTGATGATAGAATTCGCTTAACGAGCGATACTAGTACCTTAGTTGATCAGCCAAAGACTCGATTGGATCCTTATTCTACGCCTTTAGGCGTAAAGTCAGGAATTCTGTTAACGCAAGGTATTTTAAACCTATATCGAAAGGCAGATGATAAATTAAGTGAGAGGTTATATAAGCCGGATCCTGATAAGAAATATATTCAGAAGCCAAAAGTGTTGCCAGGATTCCCTGAGGCTAAAAAAGCGCAAGGTAAGACACCTTATGCCGGTGGGATTAGGCAAAGGTGGACACTCCCTAAAGGGATAATTTTGGAATGGGATTCGCAGCATGGTGAACTCGAAATGTATGATAAGAAGGGTAATCATTTGGGTGCGTTTAATCATAATACTGGTGAACAGATAAAGCCGAAAAATAACGATAGAAAAATTACAAAATTCATATAGAGGGCTAGCATGAGCAAAGATATTTTTGGGTTGAAAAGATATGTTAGTGGATATAACAAAATTGAAGATAAATATGGCAATGCATCTTTGGAAGTCGAATATGAATTAATGCCTTTAAATTTATCTTTTTTGCAAGAATTGTTTAACATAGATAAAAATGAACCAATAGATGAAAAGCGTGATTTAGCTGCTTGTTACAAAATTAACGCATGTCAGGCGAAATTATTACAACCTTATGTGATTAACGGAGTAATTGATGTTGATAAATATAATTTTATGTTAGAAAGTTTTGATGCATCAACATGCGAACACAGCGAAGAGTATCTTAAAGCGAAAGCTGAGAGTGAAAATGAAAATTTATAAAAAGCAATTAAATGATTTAAAAAACGCGCATATTGCTGATTTATGATTCATTTTATGGGGCAAATTCTTCTCGCGGCAGCGAGGAACGTCGCTAGCCCCATGTGCAGGCGCCTTGCGCCGTAACGTGGGGAAATGAAAATATTAAAATGGAGCTGCGGCAGCAGCGAAAGAAAAGGGATTTATTCGAAAATGACCCATTCATTTCGGGCGCATTATTACCATCTCATTTGGTCTACTAAAAAGCGCGAACCATTAATTACACACAATATTCAACAATCGCTATATGATTATATGGGCGGCATTATTAATAAATATAATGGCCGCCTTCTGTGTGCAGGGGGAATGTTAGATCACGTCCATTTACTCGTAGGGCTAAAACTACCAGATAAATTTTCGGATTTCATAAGAGATGTGAAAGCCGGATCATCTTTGTGGGTAAATAAAAATCTAGATTATCCAAATTTTGCTTGGCAGGAAGGGTATGGATCATTTTCTGTTAGCTATTCATCTTTAGAAAAGGTTGTTAATTATATTAAAAACCAAGAAGAACATCACAAAGTCACGACCTTTGAAGAAGAATATTTTCAATTATTAAAAAAACATAAAATCACATTCGATGCTCGTTTTGTATTAGGCTGATTCTTGCACCCCTTCCGGGGTTTTCTGTCATTGATTATTTACCCCCCGTTCCACCTCGCGGACTCGGTTTTACGGGGGGCTAGCGACGTTCCTCGCTGCCGCGAGGAGATCAGCGTGCACGAATAGTTTGGATAAATTTCTGATCAAAAATGATTTGAGCATGGATTCGTTTTTTTTTGTTTTGAAAAATGATTTATTTTGCGATATTTTATTTGCAAAAATCTTCTCGCGGCAGCGAGGTACGTCACTAGCCCCATGTGCAGGCGCCTTGCGCCGGAACGTGGGGAAGGCTCGCACCCCTTCCGGGGTTTTCTGTCGTTGATTATATTCCCCCCGTTCCACCTCGCGGACTCGGTTTTACGGGGGGCTAGCGACGTTCCCCGCTGCCGCGAGGAGATCAGCGTGCACGAATAGTTTGGATAAATTTCTGATCAAAAATGATTTGAGCATGGATTCGTTTTTTTTGTTTTGAAAAATGATTTATTTTGCGATATTTAATTTGCAAAAATCTTCTCGCGGCAGCGAGGAGATCGGGGTACACAAATGGTGCTGTTAAATTTTCGATCGAAACTGATTTGAACATGAACTCGATTTTTTTATTTGTTTCTTTTACAAAAAGATTTATTTTGCGATATTTTATTTGCAAAAATCTTCTCGCGGTAGCGAGGAACGTTGCTAGCCCCACGTGTAGGCGTTTTGCGCCGGAACGTGGGGAAGGCTCGCACCCCTTCCGGGGTTTTCTGTCATTGATTAT
>CAZSGE010000061.1:0-7557 GCA_964606325.1 Uncultured Candidatus Berkiella sp. | reverse complement strand
CGCCGGAACGTGGGGAAGGCTCGCACCCCTTCCGGGGTTTTCTGTCATTGATTATATTCCCCCCGTTCCACCTCGCAGACTCGGTTTTACGGGGGGCTAGCAACGTTCCTCGCTGCCGCGAGGGGTTCTAGGATACCCATGAATAGTGCAGTAAAATTTTCATCCGTTAATCCTGTTGTCGGATCTCATGATGTTATTATTTTGCTGAAATTGCATTTACAAAAATCTTCTCGCGGCAGCGAGGAACGTTGCTAGCCCCATGTGCAGGCGCTTTGCGCCGGAACGTGGGGAAATGAATATATTAAAATGGAGCTGCGGCAGCAGCGAAAGAAAAGACAAGTTTTTCAGTGAAACGCCAATCATGATACGTAACAAAATATCTTAAACCCTACTCCGACTTCACCTTTTCACATTCTAACCAGGCTTTTAAATAATCTGGCATCACAGGTTTTTCAATTTTGTTAGGCAAAAGCGCCATGACATCATCTGAAGGAACTTTGCCATGTTTGCCTATAAATAATGTTTTAAATAATGCGCTGACGCACAGTTGATTTTTCTTGAAGATTTTTTGCTCAAGATACATCCATTTTTCATCCCAATATAATAGCTGAGTTGTCATCACAAATTTATTAAATGGATTCAGGGGGCGAATAAAATGGACTTTAGTACTGCCTAATACCGGCATCCATTTGCGCTTTATGGATTGTTTGAGTAAACCTGTTTTGCCCATCAAGTGAAAGCGACCTAAATCCATCATGGTTAAATAGCGGCCATTGTTCACATGAAAATTAAGATCTAAATCGTTTAGACAAACGCGCATCTTAAGTTTTGTTGGCGCCAAAGGATCGTCTTGCTTTTTTATAAAGGGCAAACGTAATAACAGCCAAATTAATCTAAAGTAAAGATTCATATAAACCCAACCAGTGTGACAACCAACAAATAAAAGCCATATAGTGCTTGATTCAGATACCCATTATGACAATAATCATTTCTTTTTCACACAAGGTGTCAAAAATGATTTGGGGAATTTCCATCAGTCTTTTTTGCCTTTTTATCGTTTGGGTTGGCTGGCGTGCCAGCAAGGGCATTGAAGATCTTCGGCAATATCTAGTCTCTCATCAAAATTTTGGCTCTCTTGCGCTGTTTAGCACCATTTTCGCGAGCTTTGTGGGTGCTGGTGTGGTAATGGGCACCGCTGAAAAAAGCTTTCAATTTGGAATTGGTCATGCCTTAGGCTTGCTTGGCTTTAGTTTGCAATTGTTTCTCACCGGCTGGTGGATTGCGCCACGCATGGCAAAATTTCGTCATATGGTGACTTTAGGCGAAGTTATCGGAAAATTTTATGGCAATGTGCCACAAATTTTAACCGGCGTGTTGTGGTTATCGTTTTGTATTGGGATCCTAACCGCCCAAATGAGTGCCATGGGCAATTTGATAACCTCCTTGCTTGGGTATGATCGCAATTTAAGTATTTTAATGAGCGCAGGGCTCGTTATTTTCTATTGCTACATTGGTGGCATTCGTGCAGTTGTGGCAACAGATGTTGTTCAACTCGTTTTATTAGTACCTGCCATTGTGCTAGTAGCCGTTTGCGGCGTTCACTATGTCGGAGGTTGGGATGCGCTTATCAGTGGTGTGCCTGCAACGCATTTATTACCCACTTCGCATCTGTCGGGTTGGGATCTTGCGTTTGTGTTTTTTAGCTTTTTATTGGGTGATGCCTTAATTCCTCCCGTGTTCCAACGTTTATTAATGGGTAAAACCGAAAAAGTAATTCGAAAAGCCTATATGATGTCGGGTTTAGTTTTTATACCAATTTGCTTTTTAGTGTTTGTACATGGCTTAATCGCCTATGTGATTGATCCTAATATGGCCACGAGCGACATTACCGCCACCTTATTTAGAACAACATTAGCATTGCCATTTGCTATTATTGCGCTTGTAGGATTTGTCTCGGTGATTATGTCTTCAGCAGATAGTTACCTCAATGCTGCTGCGGGCGCATTTGTAAATGATGTGATTGTTCCCCTTGGTGGCCAATATTTAACGAGCAAACAAGTGCTCAATATTGCGAAAGCCACCACCGTGTTTATTGGTTGTTGCAGCATGTTTTTTGCTATTGCCGTGCAAGATATTATGGATATCCTGCTTAAAACCTATCAGTTTTGGGGCCCAACGCTCGTTATTCCGTTGTTGGGTATATTCAGCAACAAAACCTTACCACCATGGGGCTTTTACGCCAGTGTATTAACAGGTGGTTTAATTGTAGTGTTATGGAATACCTTTGATCTAGATGCAGCCACACATGTAACGGCTTTGATTGCGGGCATTTTAGGTAACCTTGCAGTTTATCTCAGTGTTTATTGGATAAGTGCTCCAAAAAAAGTCGCTATCGTTTAACTGTTTCCACTTGTGGGGCCAGGCTTGGGATTTGGCATTTGCGTTCAAATCCCCAACACAGTCATTACCTTCAAACTGTGATACTATCGCTTCTTTTATGACATTTGGAAGGTAGCATGCTTGCTAATAATGTGCGACTAAATCAAAACGCAGGATTCTGGTTAAGATTCAAAGCAGCCGTGACAAGAACCATCGGCTTAGTGGTTATTCCCGTGTACATCGTGGCTGCGGCAGTTAAAATCGCAAACACAGCGTGGAATGCTTTAAGCAACTCAAGAATTTGGCAACTCTCAAAAAGTATTTTTACAACCTGGTTGCTCGCTTTTCAAGGCCAGCAAAATAATTCAGCACGTTCAACTTTACCCATGCCAAGTTCAACGCCTGTGCCTCTCAATCAAGTCTATGAATTTGAATGCTCAGCTAATGCGGATCTGTTTTTTCGAGCAAGAGCTTATGGCACTTTAAGCAGCCTTGCGCAAAACGGTTGTCAACCGCTCAATGAAGCCTTTGCACAATTATCACCAACGGGTGTTTTATATGGTGTTAAGGAGTTTCAAGAAATCAAAACAGAAAAGGGAAAAAATCGAGATTACCAATCGACATTGACCCAGGTCAGATTCACAGATTACGGTAATGAGCACACAACATCACAAGTTAAAAGCGACGATAAACAGAGAATGCGCGAGCTCATTCCAGATAAAAACCCAGATCCAAAAGCTACCTATGTTTACGCAGGGGTTAAGGGTGAGAACGGCGAATTTTGCCGCGGGGGTTTTAAAAATAAATGTGGAAATTGATTAGGTAATTTCACATAGCGCCCCATCATTAACTAAAGTGAATACATATAAAAAAGCGCGCTATTTGCATAGCGCGCACAAGATCTTATTGTTGCAAAACTCTTCTTTTCTTGCTGGCGGGTTCACCGTCCTCTCTGTCAGGTGCTGAGAATAGCAGTGGTTGCTGAGGCATTTCTAGATCCATTTGCATTCTCAAATTTTTTAATATATTAGAGATGTCTTCTCTTTGGTTAAGCTTTAATGCCACCTTAACTTCGCTGAAAGATTCATCACTTAATGATTTAGCAAAGTCTGCTATATGTTGATTTTCTGCTATAGCTTCTATGGGCAGCATAATCAGTAAAGGTACCATGGTGCGTGGATTCATTGTAAAAGCTTGACCGTTTATATCTTTAAGCTTAGCGATAAAATCGATACTATTATATCGCGGTGTGTTTACTAATTGAATTAAAAAGTTATGATAACTTTTATAAAAGATAATGGGATCTTTAATAAAATTGAAAACTAATTCGATACAAGAAAGATTAATATCGATATCCATTTCTCTTCTTAAATACACTATGTCAGATGGCAACGGAATGTTTCTAGAATCAAGCTGCTCTAATATAACTTTAATAAAGCTCAATTTTCCGGTGTGTATTGCATAAACTAGCCTTTGAATAAATGTTTGTTGTGGAGCTAAAATCATTTCATCTGTTTCAATTTTGCTAAGAAATTCGCATAATTCGCTGGAAGGGCTTTCATTGGTCACGCTTTGTAATATTAGCAGAGACAAAAACTCTTCCAGGGCATCACGATCATTTTGGTCTATCAAGAATGTATTGGAGTATGCTTCATAAAGACATCGAAACATTTCCATATTATTGGTGAATGTGGCAGATGTAAAAAATGTTCTTCTATGTGTATTATTTCTTGATAACAACCACTCTTCTTTTATATTTTTATAAAATAGTAGATATTTTACAACATTAATATGTCCTTTATCGATGGCTTTACACATTAGTTGAGCTACTTCAAACTTAAGGCTACCTTCATCATCTTGAAATTGTAAAATATGTTTAAGTAATGAAATTATTTCATTTTCACTATATTGATTATAATTTATAGCAGTATTAAAAATGACTTTGTCTAACAAAGAAACTAAATCATTTTCTGAAATTTTATCGTGAAGATATTTATTATAAATATGATCCGATATTCTAGCTCCTCCTTGAGTCAATGACATTAGATATACTGATTCAAGTAATTGCTGACTGAGAGGAAAATTTTGATTTAATTTATCAACAACCTTAGTATTACCTAATACAGATGCATAAGCGATCGCGCCTTCAGCTAATCTATTTTTAAAATCTTGATCTTCCTCAAGCTCAAGAACATGAAAGAAACCTAGTGATATTTGTAATGCAAGTAATCTTGTTCTGGTTGCAGGGGGGCAAATTTTATCTACAAAGAAGTCTGACAGTGATTCAACAGATTTCCCTCTCACAGCACCTAGCAAACATTTAATTGGAATATCCTCAAATACTTCACGCAATAACGATATTTCTTCAATAATGAGATTTTTTGCATCATTCTCATATCTTTTGGGAAATAATGCTTTTAAATAGGAGAAATAGCTATCTACCACTTTTTGCCAAATCATGTTGTTGTTGGTTATTGTGCTAAAACGCTTGCTTGTTTGACGAACAGCAGCCAAAGTCCCAATATCTAGAAAAGAAAACACCTCCTGTAATAATTCGTCTAATAGATCATTTAATGGAAAAATTTCATCTGTTTCTAATTTTTCCGGGCCACTACGTTTCATTTTACATTTCCTATAATTCTTTAACATAGGATATTGAATCATAAAACTTTTGAAACATGATAGTTTTAATCTTGATTTTAAGATAAATGGTTAAAGTGTTAAGATGTAAAAAATGTGTTAATTTTTCTTATCGAATAAACACATGCAAAACATTAAATGTTTTTAAGTATGCAAGCGAATTTCCCTGTCCCAAGTTTAAAAAGCGCGCTAAAATAATAGCGCGCCCATGAACGTATTGTTATAAACCGATTCTTTTATTATTGGCGAGTTTGCTATCCTCTTGATCATTTTGAATAACAGAAGAGGATGTTGGCGTTTGCAATTTCTGTATTTCCCTACTGAAATCGTCAGAAAATAATCCTTTCCCGTTGATATCTTTAAAGGAAAGTAGGTATTCTACAATTTTAATACTCCCGTTTATCGCTGCTTTTTTGATAAATTTTTCTAATGTACTTCGAAGGAACATTGGGCGTCCTTCGAAATCTTTGAATTGAAAGGCATGTTCCAATTGATGAAGCAATTCGTTGTCACTTATATTTTTGTTAAACTCAAAATGATAAAGATGATGTTCTAAATCTTTTATTATTAATGATTCTGAAATTTTATCTTTAAGATATAGTTCAAAAATATAGGTATACATTTTCGCCCTACAAGAGGCCAATGCGGTATTATAGACTGACAATAGGAATGATTCATCTTTGAGATGGAAACGTTTAACCAAGGTATCAAAAACCTTCCTGTTTCCAGCCCTAGTAGCCTCTATAATCGCATTTTGAATTAATATATTCTTTTGTTCGTCAACACATTCTTCATGCTTAAGAATATCGTCATAAGCATGATAGAAACCTTGCGATAATTGTAATGAAAGTAAAGACATTTTTACTTTCGTTGGGCATGCATTTCCGCTGGGATCTGTCAGAGTTTCAACTGATTTGCCTTTTAAAGCGGCTAAAACGAATTGAATTGGCATGGTTCTTATAGATTTTAATACTAGCTTTATTTCTTCAATAAACAAATTTTTTGCATCATTTATATATCTGCCAGGAAATAGTTCTTTTAAATAGGGTAAATAGCTGTCTACCTTTTCCTGCCAAACACTATTATTTTTAGCTAATATATGGAAGCGTCTACTTGTTTGGCTCAGGAGAACTAATCGCTCAACATCTAGAAATGAAAATACTTCCTTCAATAAATCTTCTAAGAGTTCATTTAATGGGAAAACTTGATCAACCGGTATTTTTTGCGGACCACTATTTGTCATCTTTAATTTACTCTAATGTTTTAAATTCAATTCATTAAAACAGATAAGTAAGCTAACATAAACTTTTTGACGTTGATTTTAGATATTTGGTTAAAGCCTTAAGATGGAAAAAAACAGGTGAATTTTTCTTATAAAATTAGCACATGCAAAGCATGAGACTTTTTAAGGTAGGATAGAGAAAATTTCTCATTCATTGATAAGCGAGAGTAGATCTTTGGTATAAACTCACTTTTCGAATTCAGTGCCGTTCGTCGGCGACGAACGATTCAAGCGCCCTCATTTGTGCCCAAAAATTGACATTAAGGCAATTAGCTAATATTGTGTTGTCATAATAAAATATAACAAAACAACATTTCGTGGCATGGAAGTCATCTTTAATATTTAACAGATACAAGGTGGAACAGCATGCTAGGCCTTACCGAAAAAACCATAGAAGAAGCTAAAGCACAGAAATGGCCGCAAAGCGCCAGCGCACTCATGCTTGAATATGCTGAAAAGCTGTTTGCTGCTGGTAACCCTATGCATATCAAAAATTCCAAACATCAGGGCGTTTTTAGAGAAGAACCCCTTGAAGAGCAAGTCTATTTGCTAAAAACGTTAATGTTAAATTTAGATAAGCAAAATTATGTTGACGGTCATTTCAATCGGGCTGCACATGATCATGCTTTACAGTTTTTGGAATCCACGGCAATACAAGTTATTAAAGATGAAAAAGCGCTCAATCTTACTTGGGGCCGCCTAATCAAAGATTGCCTGAATAATGGTGAAATTATCGATTTGAATGAACCTGCTATCAAGGCATGTCATGAAAGATTACTCAGCAGCTTAAAAGAAGCCTACGCGATAAACCCGGTTATTCCTGGTGAAGTGAATGCTTGCTTTCAAGCATTTCTGACTGATTTGAGAAGAACGCATGTAGAAAGTGCATTAAAAGCTGCCAATATTGTAGATAAATTTATCTGTATTGCATCACTTGTTGCTCAAGATTGGGATAGCGATAGAACGCAAGATGATTCTCCTCAAATAAAATATATTAGCATGTTGTTGGGGCCGTGTTTGTTTAAAGCATTGCAACTCAATGGAAAATTATTCGATCCTAATATGGCAAATGCCATGCTTGAGAGTTACGCTTTTAAAGTAGGGTTATTAGATATATTATTATCGCTGGATCCGGTTTATGCGAAAGATGTGAGTATTGTAAATAATTTTCGTAAACACCAAGAAGCTTCAAGAAGCCCTCTCAAGAAAAAGCCGAGTGAGAATCGTCCGCCTTTAAGTAAATCTAAAACATTCTC
>CAZSGE010000060.1:0-15488 GCA_964606325.1 Uncultured Candidatus Berkiella sp. | reverse complement strand
CCGAAACCGAGAGCCAGCCGTGAAAATCTTTTCTTAATAGATTATTCAGTTCGTTAAAATTATCTGATGCGGGTGAAGCGCAATTAAAGGAAGTAAACGCTTTAATTAAATCATTAGAAAGTGCAAAATTTGAAGGGAAAAATAATCATATTCTTGATTTTCTAGGAAGTTGTTATGATCAAGCAAAAAATTGCTATACCTTTGCAAACAAAGTATGCATAGCAAAAGACAAGTTCAAATTCATTCTTGTCGATGATCTTCCAAATATCGCTTCAGCAACTAGTTTGTTAGGTAAATCGTTTGTTGGTGTTCAAGCATCGCGAGGCGGTAACCCACCACAAGGTAAAGATCCTCAAGATGACTTTTACACAGTAGGTTATTTACACAAACTTGCCGCAGAAGTGGGATTACAGGATTACGCTAACAGCGTTGTTAGCGAGCCCCTCAAACACAAACATGATAATCCGATGATGCAAATGGCGGCCTTGCTTTATCAATGGCAAAAAAGCAGAGAAAATTGTTTATCCGACCGCTTTAGTAGCCTTGCCGTTCAACTCACGGACGTTCAATGCGAGCAAATTACGGAAATGATGGAATATTTGATGCAAATGGAACATCATTCACAAGCAGGCTATAATTCAGTACAAGATCTCTTGCCTATATTTAAAGCTCGGGCAGATGTCGTATTCCTGGCGAATGTGATGAGAAGATTTAGTGTACTTGAAAAGAGACTTGCCAGTTTAAATGCACCTGGTGTAGACGAAGAGAAAACTGCGCCAGTTGAAAAAGAAAAAAAGTCATCGTTTCTTGTCAGATTGGCTAGTCGCGGCAAAACAGCAGTCGCGCCACCCATTGTTGCCACAAGTTCATCGACTAATCTATTATTTATCGATAAAGATGTTAAGACAATGATAGCGATATTAGAGGGAAAAAAGAAAGCATTGATTGATAGGATCACGCTGTTAGCCTCTTCAAACAATGCTGAAATTGCTCGTGATGCTCAAATGAAGTTATTATCGATATCATCAAGATCAAGTGATGTTTTAGCAAGCACTTCATCATCTTCATCCGCATCAGCAAGCTCAAGATCTTCAATGATTAGCGCAACAAGCACATCGGCTAGTGCTTCGCCTTTAGAGGCAGCGACCTTAGAACATAGAAGAAGCTTTACACCGGCCGCAAGCATTGCAAGATCACCTGGCGCGTTACGAGAAGTTTCTTCTGCTGACTCGTTAACAGAGCTTGAAGCAAGAGCAACCCAGCCAGATAAGCCGCCTAAAAAAGAAAGAAGCAAAAGAACCGGCTCACATAAGTAATGAAATACCTCGCAAAATACTATTGAAGCTATTTTGCGAGGTGTCATATTTTTTAGCAGTATTTTTAGTCTATATTGGGCTGCCCACGCATTTACCGAGAGTTAACCTAACTAAAAGAACCTGATTTTATATATTAAAAAAGGCTCGGCAACTATTAAAATAGGCTATTTTTTATAGTTACTGGGAGCCATTTGTTCTGTGAGTGAGCAGTAAATGAATCGAACTGCTGTCATTTTTGTAACTGGTTTTTTTATCATTGCTGTTGTGATGGCATCCCTTGCAGCTACAGTTTATTTATCCTGGAGAAATGCACAGGAAGATGAGCGCGATAAGTTGTTTGCCATTTCAAAAATAATAATTCAAAGAACATTGAATTCTTTTGATCGCGTGAATCAAACCTTGGATCAGCTTGAAAAAATCCAATCAACACCCTGCTCTGAAGAGAACCTTAAACAAATACGTATGATCGCTTTTGATAACAGATACGTAAGTGATATTCAATATCTTGAAAATAATATTGTCAAATGTAGCTCAACAGGTATGGATAGTAGTATTTTAACTATTCCTACTACAGGTTTTGTTATGCCAAATGGGGTGTTTGTTTCAGTTAATATTTCTCCGTTAAATAAGCAGTGGCGTAAATATATAGGCATACGTCTTAAAGATTACAATGTGTTAGTCGATTCAAAAAGGCTGACCGATTTAGCAATTGATTCTTATTTGAAGGTCGCGATTGTTTCAGACAATGGTCATGTTTTAAGTTCGCTGAACTCTCCTGATCCTAAACTTATTAACCTTGCGCTTAAAGATTCAAATATTAAAAGTACCGAAAAAGAGTTAGTTGCAGTAGCCAAAATACCCGATATGATTATCATTGTTTCTGAATCAAAAAGTTATGTGAAGAAAAAATGGCGTAAAGAATTATTTGTGATTATGCCATTTGGTATTATCATGGCAATAACTGCAATCGGTGGAATACTATATTTCTCAAGGCGCAGGCTTTCTCTTTATGGTGAGCTTAAAATCGCAATTGCTCGTAAAGAATTTATCAATCATTATCAACCAATCATTGACTATAAAACAAATGCATGTGTAGGTGCTGAAGCTTTAGTTCGATGGGTTAGACCTGATGGTAGGATGATTCGGCCAGATTTATTTATTCCATTAGCAGAAGAAACAGGACTCATATTGCCAATTACAGACCAAGTGCTTCAATTAATTGTTAAAGATCTCAAACCGTATTTTCTAGCAAATAAAAATTTTCATGTTGCAATAAATGTTGACGTTAATGATTTTAATTCTGGTCGTATTTTTAGCGAGTTAGAAAGTGTATTAGCAGACACAGGTATTGATCGTCATCAAATTTGGCTAGAAATAACCGAACGGGGGTTAATGGATATTGTTACCAGCAAAGATAAAATTACCCGTGCTCGAGAGTCTGGATATGTTATTGTTATTGATGATTTTGGTACAGGCTATTCAAGTTTAGCATATTTAAAAAATTTACCTTTAGATGTTCTTAAAATTGATAAATCATTTATTAGTTCTGTTGCAACTGATTCAGTAACGAGTAACGTAACATACCATATAATAAATATTGCTAAATCTCTGAACTTGAAGATTGTGGCAGAGGGAATTGAATTACATGAACAAGCAAAATACCTTCAAGATCATGACGTAGATTATGCACAAGGCTGGTTATATGGTAAAGCTATGCCAATTGATGAGTTTATTGCTTTTTACAACATAACTAACAAAAAAGTTAATGGATAGAGCTCTGATGAAACATCATAAAAAGAATAAATTATTTAAATTACTTCATGGTTTTATTTTGCCAATTATGACAATGATGAGTTGTGCTGTTTTACATGCGCAACCTATTAAAATTGGTATCGCCGGTTCATTCTCAGGTGCTAATAAAGCCATAGGGGCCCAGCATTGGCAAGGTGCTTCCCAAGCAGCGGAGGATATTAATCAGCAAGGTGGAATTGATGGCAATAAAATTGAACTCATTAATGCAGATGATGGCTGTGATGATGTGGTTGCTGAAAAAGTTGCAAAGCGCCTTGTAGATAGCCAAGTTGTCGCTGTTGTTGGTCATACATGCTCTGGGGCATCTTTAGCTGCCTCTAAAATATACTCAGAAGCAAATACCTTGATGATCACACCTTCATCAACAGATCCAAAAGTAACAGATCAAGGTTTTAAAACAATTTTTAGAACATGTGGAACAAATGATAAACAAGCAACAGTGGGGGCAAGCTTTATAAATGAGAAACTTAAGGCGAAAAATATTGCCATAATTTACGTTAATATTCCTTACTCATCAAACTTGGCCAGTGCTACAAAAGATAATCTTACAAAACGAGGAGTTAATATTGCATTATACGAAAGTATTACGTTGGGACAATGGGATATCAGTCGTTTACTAGATAAAATTAAAAACGCTAACCCTGATGTAATCTATTTTGCTGGAATGTATCAAGATGCTGGCAATTTTCTTAAAAAATTACGCCAACAAGAGATCCAAAGTACATTTTTTTCTGGTGATAGTATAGCCACAGCTGATTTTGTGCAAATTGCCGGTGGACCAAGTATCGTTAAAGATGTTTACATGACGTTTTCAGAACATACATCTAATAGTGATGCTAAAAACGTGATATCACGATTCAAGGATAAACGTATTGATGCAGAAGGTTATACTTTAAATGCGTATGCTGCTGTTCAAGCGATAGCGCTAGCCATTAAACAAACAGGTTCTCGTGATGTCAATAAACTTCAATCATGGCTTCACAGCAATAAAGTAGATTCAGTTATCGGACAGCTTGAATGGGATAGCAAAGGTGATTTAAAAAATTATCCATTTATTATTTATCAATGGAATGATGATGGCGAATTCGAACCCTATTAGCGTAGAGTGTTTCAAATTATTCTATTTTGCATTTTCCAACAAGCAACTGCTCCTTTTTATCTTTGTCAGTAAATTTACTCATGATTACACCACTGTTTAGATCGATTGTTGTGCGATCATTGTCGTTGTCGTGTGTAAATTCTATTCTCTGGGATTTAAATGTTGAATTAAAAGGCAAAGTAACATCGTAGTTGTTGAAATATCGGATATCTTCGTTTTCTTTGTCGAAATAAAAGAAAGCCCGTTTGTTTTTAATCTTTTTGTTAGATTCGTCAGCATTGTGCATTGTGCAATCTAGAATCATCCACCTCGGATATATTGAAATTGCTATATAGTTATTCTTTTCTAAGCTGTAACAAAAAACTCTCACAATCCGATCAACCTTGGATGTCCAGATTATCTCGCTATAATTGTTAACATCTTGGTCGGTAACATTCACCTCATTCGTGTGTTGTCCATATATATCGCTAATGGCTGTTTTGATGGCGGTGCATTTGTCTTGAAATGGCTCTGCTTTAAGAGGTGCTATATATGAAATTTGAGTCAAACCCTTTTGATCTATAAAATTTAAAGTATTGATAAAATCAATTCCATTTATTGTAGTTAATTGCTTTGCTTCATAAGAATGAGCTTTACCATTAGTTAGTGGCGTCTTAAAATTCTCAAAATGAAGATATTGCTCTTCGCCTATTCCCCAAGGGATTTTCCTTTCAGTGAGTGATGAACTTTGCGCAACCAAGGGTTGCCATATAAGCATCATGGCTATTATGAGCGTTATAGTGAAAGATCTAGGCATGTCAGCTATCCTATAGCTAAGCAAGTGCTGGGCTGGAATCAGTATAGTAAGCGATTTGCTGTTATTGTATGCAGTATGCTTTGTTTTATTACTTTTCTTTGCCTTTGGGTTTCCCCTTTAGCATATTTGTATCTTCGGCTTTTGAGTTTCCGCCTTGATGAGATAGTTGATCCGACTTCCATTTCTGCTGACCGGGCAATATTCCTTTTGCTAGTTTTAGTTTTTTCGTGACAGCTGAAGTGAGATTAGGTTCACTTCTTTTGGCTGATGATGAATTTGTAGGCGCATTTAAAACCTCAGGATGCATAGATACAACGGCAGTGTCGCAAATTTCCTTTTCTTCTTTCTTCATTTTTAACCTTTCTTTTTCTTTTAAATACTTCATTTCAATTTTGCCATACGTTCTTTCTATTGTTTTTTTAAATCTGTCTCTTTTTCTTGGTTCTATAATCTGCTCTAATTGAGCCAAGCATTGTTGTTTTTTATATTCTTCACGCTCTATTTTTGTATCGATCGCCTTAATTTGCTCGTCAATTTCACGCTTCTTATCGGTATATTCTTCATGCATTTTAATGGCTTCTTTCGCTAGTTTTTCTAAGCGCGGTAAATTGGTAAGTGAAGTTGACGATTTTTCAAGTCCTAGCTTTTTTTCATGATGTTTTTTAAGAAACTTCAGTACTTTTTTATTTTTCTTTAAGGCTTTAGCAATTTCTTGATCGCTAGCATGAACTGGTTGAACCCCAAAGCTGAGCATTTGTCTTTGTTGAGATCCTTTTATCAACTGATTGCCTGCTAAAGGGTAAGCGAATCGCGCATCCACTTTGTCACATATTTTTTTGAGCTTCATATTTAAATGCTGCAGTTCTTCTTCAGTAAGATCTTTGAATAGATCGGATTCGGCAAGCTTTTTACTAAGTGCACTATAGAAGTGATTTTCTGCTTTAATAAGCTTGTCGTGAAAATCTGATTTGGTTGTCCTAAGGTTGTCAATTGTAATTATGGCAATATCACTGCTCATTGTAAGCATGGCATATAATGCAAATTCTCTTTCTTGGTCCATCATTTGCCTAACATGTTCAAATGCACTTCTACGATGTTCGTCCTCTGTTTTATCAAGTTCTTGAAACTTCAGAATGGCTTCAGTTTGTTTGAGATGTTCTGTATGTTCGTGTATGGCTTCTTCAGTTAAAATCGTATCAATTGTATGTGTAAGCACTTTAATGAAAATGAGATGTGTTCTCATTTTAAACTTCAATTGCTCATCAAAAGCTAACCGAAACGTTTCCTCATTAATTCTTAATAACTGCTGAATCTCTTTGAGCCTCTCTTGAGTATGATGAATTATTTGGTATCGCATGAGGCTGTCATATTTCTGAAATAGTGAATTTATAGATAAAACATATTGGTTTTTGATTGAAATAGATTGTTGCGAGAAACTATTCGTCATGGTAAATACCTCACTGTATGGTTATGACCCTGCTTGAATTAGAATGGTTCATTTTGAAATTTATGTGCATTTGCGCATATATATTAGATAAATATTCATAGGTCAGAAAAATATTTTAAAAATAAATTGAACTGGGGAACTTTTGGGGAACTTTTTGTGGAACCTTTTGTCTCAGAAGGGTTCTTTATAATAATTATCTTTCTTAAGCTGTGGGGGTAATCATGCTAAATAAATATGTTGTACTGGGAATAATATCGAGTGCGAGTTTTCTTTTAACAATACCAGCTGCGAATGCTAGCTACATGGGTGGTTATGAGGGAGCTTCATCAAAAGTGAATTCACAAGCTTGGCGGCAATATACGCAGGCTAAGCAAAGAAAATATGATATGGCCCATACCTTAGATAAGGCGCCATTTCCTAGTACCATAGACAGTGGTAATGTTGTTAAAGTTGATTTAGGAAAACTTGCTTGGGGTGCTTATGATGCCAATGGAAAATTGGTGAAATGGGGTAGCGCTTCTGGCGGTCAAAATTTTTGCGCGGATATCGGGAAGGGATGTAAAACAGTAACTGGCTCCTATACCTTTTATAGGAAACAAGGTTCTGCTTGTAAGTCTAATCTTTTCCCAGTAGGGAAGGGAGGTGCGCCAATGCCTTATTGCATGCATTTTACAGGAGGCTACGCATTACATGGCGGTAATGTCCCTGACTTTAATGCAAGCCATGGCTGCATCAGAGTGCCAGTTCGTGAAGCGCAATGGTTAAATCAAAATTTTGTGACGGTTGGAAAGACACGTATAAGTGTTACCTATTAAATACAAAGGGACGGGGTAAGTCATTATCCCGTCTCACTTCTTTAATATAAAAGTAATATAACAGGCATGTTAAAGACGCAAAAAGCTATTTAGCTTGCATAGATCAAGAAAGATTTTGTCGCCAAACTATTCGTTATTGCATTACCATAGAAAATAATACAAGACAGACCCGTGCCATAAGGAAATGCGCAGTGAGTCAAATTGAATTGCTGGCTCTTATGTTTGGCATCATTGCCATTGTCGGCTTCGTTTTCAAGAAATCGGTTATACCAACGTCGTTATTTTTAGTTATAACAGGTATTGTCTTAAGCCTTCCTATGGATTTTCCATTGATATCACAACACCCTGAATTAGTGTTGAATGTTTTTTTACCTTTGTTGTTGTACCAAATTACCAGCTTCTCTTCATGGCGCGAATTTAAAAAGCACTACCGTCCCATCGCATTATTATCAGTTGGACATGTAATATTTATTACCATCTTGGTAGCTTGTCTCATACGATACTTCTTACCACAAATAAGTTGGGAACTAGCCTTTATTATTGGTGCCGTAGTCTCTCCACCTGATGATGTTGCCATTATTTCAATTGCAGAAAAAATTAAGCTGCCAAGCAAAATGGTTACTATTTTAGAAGGCGAAGGCATTTTTAATGATGCAACAGCATTAATTTTATTTCGATTTTCAGTTGCAGCATTTATGACGCATCAATTTATATTATCGCATGCCATAACGGCATTTGTGGTGATGGTGATAGCAGAGACAATTTACGGACTAGCAATAGGACATTTATTAGGAAAAATAAGAGTTTATCTTCGAGATCCGCTATTGCACATGGTAGTCTCGTTACTCACTCCGTTTATTGCCTATTTACCGGCAGAACGCTTGGGGGGATGTGGCGTCATTTCGACGGTGATTACGGGTTTTATTATTGGAAATTATTATTCTATTAAATTTACACCGGAATTTCGTTTACTATCTAGAGCAGTATGGCCAACGATTTCATTCATGATCCAAAGTTTGTTGTTTTTACTTGTTGGGGTCAATATTGATACTATCTATCAATCTATATCAATTGTGCCATTGATGGAATTAGCTAAATTTCTTGCTGTTGTATTGGCAGGCGTTGTCGTTGGAAGATTTATATGGGTGTATCCTGTGATGTATTTTCCAGGACTATTTCTTGCCAAAAAGAATAAAAATAAATCTCCTTCTTGGCAATTCACGTTTATTATCTCTTGGGCTGGAATGAGAGGTGCTATCTCTTTGGCGGCTGCTTTAGCGGTGCCTTCTGTTCCAGTAAAATTTTATAATATCAATTCAACTGATCTGGTGACCTTTGTCGTTTTTGGTGTCATATTTTTTACGCTCGTTATACAAGGGGTTTCATTACCCTGGGTTATTAAGTGGCTGGGTATACAAAAGCATGTAAAAAAAGAAATATACCTTGAGAAATATGCCGAGCTGTCAGCGCGCAAAGATATGGTTGAAGCTGCTATAGCATGGTTAACCAAATATATTGTACATGAAAAAAATGCTGGTTTAGTAGAAGAGGCGCAACTGCACCTAAAAAATTATCAAGTGCTTAATGTTCGTTTGCAGGAAAAAATAAAAAATATCGATCCAAAAGAAGAGACTGATGAAGAAGAGCTGCTAATTGAAGAAACCAATCTATCTAATAGAACAATTGAAATTGAGAAAAACAGATTGCTAGACTTGTGGACGCAAGAAAAAATAACATTAGCCATTAGAAATAAATTAATGGAGCAATTAGACTACAGGGCGAAGTATATTTCGGAATAGACTTCGAAATAATGTCATTATAAGCATTTTGCGCTTGTCCGGTAAAATGTACTTTCTGTCGAATAACTATAGAGTTAACCAAGAAACTCTTTATCATGTTCAACCAATATCGTGAATTTATAAAGAGGCTTTTATGGCAGGTTTTTTAGATATATTAAAACAAGGTTTGAATACTGCATTAGAAATGTCGAAAAACGGTGTTTTTGCAGTTGCTAAGGCCATTAACAGAAATCGAGGAAAGGTTTATGCTGGCACTACGGCTGCATTGTTAGTCGCAGACTGTATCGCTGTACCACCATCAATAATGCAAATTCCAGGAAAAATAGCTATTTCTGCTGTAACGAGTGTGGCACCTGCAGGATTGTTTTACTTAGCATCCTACATTACGGAAAGAAAAATGACTGTTCAACAAGTTCAAGCACCAGCACCAGCACCAGCACCAGCGCCAGAGCAACGTCATGTTCTTCAAGAATCTGTTCAGAGCGTGAATGTTGGAGCAGCAAAAACAGCTGGTCGACGAAAAAATACAGTAACAAACTAAAGTTTCATAACTCAGGGGGGCTGAGCCCCCTGAGTTAAAAGAGTTGCTGGTCAAATATCGTATAATCACGACCATTCATCTAGAATCAGATGCAAAAAATACATTTTAGATAAAACGTAATGAACTCTTAAATGTAAATACTTATAATAAGATCCATCGTTACGTGGGTGCCATATGAAAGTAAACAGTTCAACTTTAGTTAACATAAGCCTTGCTGCGTTGCTGCTATTTACGCAGTTTGCGTTAGCTTCAGTTGCTACAACCGTAGAAGATCAATCAGTTGAAACGTTCTATAAAGATGGAACCTATACCCATTTTATTAATTCATTAAGTGCAGGGCATACTTTTCAAACAAGCTGCGATCCCAGTAATTCCAAGCTGACAATATATGCGACAATGGTATTAAGATCACATCCTGATTTTGCCTCAAAAATCGTTGATGACTTTGCCACTTTAGATAGCTGCCAGCAACAGACAATTTGCAAAAGTCTCATCGCATCGAATCATCATAATGAAGTTAAAGCTATTAATGAAAAATATAATGAAGCTTGCTTTATGAGTGGAAATGAACCTGTTGATATTATAACAAATGTTACATTTTTAGATAAAATAGAATCTTATGAAGATCAAAGAATACAATTGGAAAAAATAGATCATTGTTGGGCAGCTTTTTTTGCAACAGGCGATGAAAAGTATATATTAAAAATGATGGAATATACAAAACAGTATGAAAGTAATAGCGAGCATGCTCAAATTATCTCGGAATTTTTATCTTCGTCAAGTGTTTTAGCGCAACTTGATCCTGCTATCAATGAGATAATGGTAAAAAATTCATTTAATTGTCTGAGTTGCTTTCGTTAATATATAGATAATATTTTGCTTATGAGCAAACACCTTAGGAATGGTTACCTAAGGTGATGCCATTTTACATAAAGAATTTTGCATTTAGCTTTTGTTCAGCCTGGTTTGCAGGAGGAGGGATAAGCATTTGAGATGAGGTTTCTTTTCCTGGGCCACCACTTAATAATAAAGTTTTAGGAGGTTCTAATGAACTTACTAAATCTCTTTCTTTATCAATTATCACTTCTTCCTTTTTCTCAATGGGGGCAGGTTTCAAGAAAGCTTTTATTCCTTCCGTTGCTGCATGCACCACATGAGGTTCATTTGCTTTGCTAACGCCGCATATGTGTAATTGTTGGCTGAATTTTAGCCCTGAATAATTTAACGCTGTCATGAGCGGGTAGGTTTGAGACATATTCATAAACTTTTCAATTTCAGAACTGCTCTTTTCATTAAGAAATGTTAAACCATTTTGGGTAAGTAGTTTTTCAAAATATTCTCTTCGAACATCTTGATTAAAACCTGCAGTGGTTATGATCATGACTTTGCGATCGCCGATCCACTGTGGGTCTATTTGTCCACCTTTATTTACACGAAAGGAAACTGATCTAAATACTTCAGAAACCCACTTTAACATGTAATGAGGCTATGATTCCCACCAAATCGGATAAAGAAAAACAATATGGGTTGAATCTAGAACTCTATCTTGTTCTGCTTTGATAAGCGCTTCGTTCTCAGGAGTTCTATGGCCTCTGAACCATTCAGCCGTGGGGGCCGCAAAGTCTTGTTGATTATTTTTCAAATGATTTTGAGTAAAAGAGAAAGTATTAACGACATCTATTTCATCAATACCACTGCTTTTAAGTTCTGATTTTACCGCTTCTAAAAGCTCTCCATAATGATCTTCTTCATCATAGTATCCGTAAACAATTAGCGCTTTACTCATTTAATTTCCTTACTACCAACAAGCCACATCGTGGTCGGCATTGTGGGGGCAGACCCCTGAGTTAAACAACTCATGGTTAAAATTGAGATAATATATCATCTAGCCGCTAAAGTTGAACAACTAAGGGTTTAACCCCAGGGAGAAATCATTGAAATGGATAATAGCGTTAGGATCCCCAAACTCATATATGGTACAGCTTGGAAGAAGGAAAAAACGTCTTCTTTTGTTGTTAAAGCGGTAAAGCATGGTTTTAGGGGGATAGATACAGCCTGTCAACCACGTCATTATTTTGAACCTGGTGTTGGGCAAGCGCTTAAAGAATTGCAAGTGCTAGGCATATCAAGAAACGAACTCTATTTGCAAACCAAGTTTACACCCATCTCAGGACAAGATCCGAATAATATCCCGTATGATCCGAGCGCTTCTCTTCATGAGCAAGTAATCCAATCATTTGAAGTTTCTAAAAAGAACTTAGGGACTGACGTGATTGACTGTTTAATTCTTCATTCGCCCCTAAACACGCATGATGAAACTATGCAAGCCTATAGAGCTATGGAAGTTGTAGTTGTGCAAGGAGGTGTTAAACAATTGGGGGTCAGTAATTGTTATGATTTAAAAACATTACAACTTCTATATCATGATGCAATTGTTAAACCGGTTGTTTTACAGAATAGATTTTATAAAGAGACAAATTTCGATAAGGATTTAAGGCTATTCTGCATTGAACATAAGATGGTTTATCAAAGCTTTTGGACTTTGACGGCAAATCCCACACTGCTGCATAGTAAAGTTATTCTTGAGATAGCTACTGCTATCAATAAAACACCAGAACAAATTTTATTTCGATATTTAACACAAGTAGGTGTTGCTCCTTTAACTGGCACCACGTCAGAAGCTCATATGATGGAGGATTTGGCAATCTTTACTTTTGAGCTATCTGAATCCGATGTAAGCAACATTAGCGAATTATTGCTTGGCTATAAGCGCCACCAGTAGTGGGCTGGATAACTTGCACTTGTGTAGTTAACATGATACTATTCACAAAATTCCTCGTTTGAATCAGAACTACATGATTTACAAACAATTATCCTATCAACTTGGACCTGTGTTTGGCCAACTTAACCCCAATGTTCAGCTATTTGCAGGTTATTCCTAAGTTTTTTATTTTTACTAATTCCCAAAGTTTAGAGCATTATATTGCTCTTTTAATGATTGTAGAGGTGGAAAATGATTCAAGGTATAACAGAACTTTTAGCTGATTTAAATACACAGTTTCAAGCAAATAATATTTTAAATGTAAAAACTTTATCCGCTCAATTATTTAGGAGAAAATTTTCAGTTGATGATTTAAAAGAAATGGTTGTGTTTCTAGAAAAAAATTACAATCATAAATTTATGCCATTGCTAGCTGTTGATCATATTCATGCTCTCTTTCCTGAGTTACGCTTCGATGTTCTCACATCTATTTTAATTAAATGTGCCAAAAAATCCATGAGCCAAGAGGTGAACATGTTGTTGAGCCTAAAGGGCGCAAATATCAACATAATGGGCTGCATGATAGCACTTACTAAATTATATGAAATGAATGATTCCCCAGAACGTCAGGCAGCCATTAAAAGTATTCTAAATTTTAGAAATGGCGAGGTCCTAAAAGTTAAAAAAGTAGGCAGATACAGCATCTCAAGAGAACAAAAAGACAAAATGATGAAGCTCAGAGGTGTTGTTTTGTTTGAACTTGCAAAGGTTGGTAATCACGAAGCTATTCGTGAGCATGGTTTGGTTAGTGAAAGCACCAAAGAGGCCAATATTCAATGCGCTCTTTGTGAGGCTGCCTATCAAAATCACTTTGGTGCGGTTAGAACTATTTTGGATTGCTATTTACTCGGTAATGATGCCCTGGTTCTAATTGAATCACAGCTTGACCAAAATCGCATAGCACAGGCGCTCTTGTTCGCTAAAGAGGCGCTTAAATATGCTCATTCTAACCAAAATATCAAATCCTATTTAGAAGAGTTTATTTTAAGATTTCAAGAAAGAATGCGCAAAATAGCTCAAGTTCAAGCCAGAGAACATGTTGAGCAGAAAATTAAAGCAGATGCCAAGGCCATGGGAAAAGCGAAGGTTATTGGTTTGCCTGATTCTAAAGTAGAGACCATTGTTAAACCTTTTGAATATGCTCAGTCGTATCAGGCCGCAGCTAGTGAACTTGCCGCAGTAAGCGAAAGCTTTAAAGTATTAAGATTTAGTTTAGCCACTGAGGATGAGCCAATTCAAAGGCAAGAGGCGTTGGAAGAAGACGAGGAAAATCTAGAAAAAGAATTTTCTAGAGACAATGGTAGAAGGAACGGTATAGGGATGTGAAAAAGGACAAGTATTTGGGGCAGACGCGTAGTGGCTGATTATTCCCTTATCAAATAAACCCTCAACTGGTAGCCTCAATACGATGACATCACCACCATGGTAAAAAGTGCGTATGAGTGGGAGCCCGTAGCATTCAATGAAAGCGTAGACGGACTACAAGAGTAAATCTCTCTGCACTACGCGCGTACATATTGCCCACTCATCCTCCCGACCAGCAACACTTCCCAAACTCATTTCCCATTGCTACTATAGGGAGGATAAATTTAACTATCGAGGAAATCATGTTACCCAGTGTAACTACATTTAATTCTAATCCTGCCAAAAATAAGGTGATCAGCACTGATCTAACCCCCCCGTACTTCGTTTAATTTTTTTTATTTTAAATTTGTTTTTTCAAAAATTAACGAGGTTAATCATGTTGCAATTTACCAATAATGTCTTTGCAAAATTAGACTTAGAAGACAATGAATTTCTACGTTTAAAAGAGGAATCATTTCGTTTAGGCTATAGTACGACTTTTCTTGAAAAATTAAATAAACTTCATGATTGCGCATGCAATATTAGAACACATTCTAATATTGTCAGAAATTCGAATGTTGCAGATAAAACCAAAAATGACATGTTGTCTCGTAATGCTAATCGAGTTCAAACCATTCTAGATGGCTACAAAGTCATTTCAGATCGCTTAAAAGCGATTGCTGACCTTGATAAGCAACAAGGTCGAGCTTTTAAGACCACTCCCGACGATGTTACCGCGATGAAAATGTATTCTTCAGCCAGACCAGGTTGGGTTTACGCTTCATCCGGTGATAACAGTTAATTTACTAAAACTTTACCCCCGCATTTAGACAATACACACTGGGTGTGGGATTTTTAGAAAAATGCGAAACGTCACCAATGTAGATAAATAAGTCATCCCAGGATTCTGCAAAGCGGAATACCTGGGATCCCCAAGAATTAAGACTATTTTGCGCTGAACACAACATTGTTTATCAAAGCTTTTGGACTTTGACGGCAAATCCGACACTGCTGCATAGTAAAGTTATTCTTGAGATAGCTACTGCTATTAATAAAACACCATCACAAGTTTTATTTCGATATTTAACGCAAGTAGGTGTTGTTCCATTAACTGGCACCACGTCTAATACTCATATGATTGAAGACTTAGCGATTTTTAGTTTTGAACTATCTGAAGATGATCTAATCAAAATAAGTTCTTTGTTATAAATGAGGTAACCCCAAATTCATTAGCTTAGGGTGTAAAGGGGCGACAAGTTCGAGAATTTAGTGGTTGTTTGGCGATAACCTAAAGTGTGCTTCGCTTTGTTGAGACGTTTTTTTAGCCGAATGTGCACGATCATCGACATAATAAATGTATTTGCATAATGCGATATATCCATACACCAAAAAGAGTATAACATATAAGACAGTGCTTAATAATTTTGATGAAGTTTTTTGCTGTGTATTTTTGCTCATTGTTCTATTTTAACAAAAGCGAATAGACAATAGAAAAGCTAACGGACAAGAGTATAATAAATGCAGATATTATGTAATATGTTATGCATTGAGTGCAAGTACATGGGCGTTGCTAGTGAAGTTTTGCAAGCACAAGTGTGTTGATTTGAGCGCGAGAAAAGCTTTACAAGCTAATTTAAAATTTGCTAAATCTTGCGGACTTAAATAGCCGGCGATTTCAATCCAGATGTCATTAGGTAG
>CAZSGE010000059.1:0-15727 GCA_964606325.1 Uncultured Candidatus Berkiella sp. | reverse complement strand
TCTTTCTCTTTCCCTAAATTTTCTTCTTGAGTAGATTCTTTCTTATCTTTCTTATCTATCTTATCTTTTTTATCCTTCTTTTCCTTTTTTGTCGTTTTATCCGCATCTTTAGATTTTGATTTTACTTTATCTTTTTCAGCAGACTTTTTCTTTTTACTTGTATCATCAAGTTTCATTTTAGCAAAGCCTGTTGTCCATTCATCAGTCACGCTGACTGTCTCAAGCGTCAACACTTCAACAGGCCATAGCTGTGGTCTTAACCTTTCTACTAATTCGTCGCGTATTTGAAACACTCTATCTTGTGAGCACAAAAATATACGATAATCTGCTTGTTCATAAGGTTTATCAAAAATGGGATGTTCAAGCATCAGAGCGGTAATTTTAGCAAAGAAATAACACTCATCCGAACCCATTTTTTCCTTTTCTTCTGGTGCATAGCAATTTCTGCGTAAGGAATAAAGAAGTGCCGAGCCAGCAAAGGTACCCAACTCTATTGTTGACATAGTACTTGATGAAGATTTTGAAACCTTTTTAAGAATATATAAAAACTGATGTAATAACGTTGTCGCTTTCACATTGCCAGACCATTCAAGTAGCGCCATAAAATTCAAAAATAGACGATGCACATCATCTGGTCCAAGAGAGTAATAGCCAAATTTCCTCGGCTGCCCCTCTTTTAATTGTTTTTCTAATGTAGGCAAATAAGCTGCATGGACTTTTTTAAGCTCACTAGTAAATAAGTGCCAACAACTGATAGATTGAATATCATACCCCAGTAAAAAACAATCCTTTACACTTGATTTAATCAACTGCGCCCACACATGATTCATACTTTCAGATTTATATTTTACAGGGCTCCTAGCGAACGTCCCCAGCACCAGATCTTTGAGTTGCTCTGCCGTCATAGGCACATCAATTTTGGGTAAAATATTCAATTTAAATAATTCAACCGCATCATTATCATAACCCTCTTTGAATAATCTACATGTGCCAGGATCCATCAACTGATCTGCTAAAGTTAAAATATTAATAACCTGATTAAGCGAATAGGTGATATTTGACACATGTTTTTTTGTTATTAAAGTGGTCGAGACGGGAGCAGCTAACATGGATTTTACCTATAAAAAATATTATGACATGAAAAATCATACGTGTTTTATTGAGAAATAATTATACAGGGTTCTGGCTAAGTGCTTCAAGCCAAACAAAGGACATGGTTATGATGTTTTTCTCAGCAATTGCACTGTTATATTATCTGCATCAGTAGGATGATCGGCCAAAATAGCTTTCACTAATTTGGTTGTGGTTTCTTGAAAATCATGTGTTTTGCCTAGCAATAGAATATCATTACGAGATAATGGATTCCAAAAACCATCAGAACATAACAAAACGGTATCCGATTTTTGTAGGGGTGGGCGAAGGTAAATTTCAGCTTCTGGCGGTTCAAATAAATTAATTGTTCTTAATAGCCTGTTTTGCTGTGGGTGATAGTAAAATTCTTCCTCGCTTATTTCACCTTGCTCAAACAGGGCTTGTACCGGCGTATGATCTGGTGTTCGCCAAACGATTTCATCTTGGTTAAGCAAATATATTCGCGAATCACCCACGTGCGCTGTAACAAAATGACGCTCATCAAGCCAGGCAGTAACAAATGTTGTTTGCGAATCAATAGCGCCATATTCGTCTTTGACTTGTTCGCGCATCGCCTCCCAGGCTTGTTGCATCGCATGCCCTAAACCATTAATGGGATCACTTAAAATCTCAGGTGCATTATTTGAGGCTGACTTAATAAAAGCTTGTGTATAAACACTGCTTGCAATATCTCCCCTGTAGTGGCCGCCCAAACCATCAGCAACAACAAAGCAAGCCCAATCATCAGTCACAATATGCATAAAATAATCTTGATTACTACTTCTAGCACCTTGATAAGTTGCCTCAAAAAATTTAATTTTCATCTTGATGCCTTAGTAGTCAATGACGGGCTCTCCGCAATGCTGGGCAATGAACTCACGTGCTAAATGATGCAAGCGTATAGCCTCTTGCCAATCGGTTGATTGAGGGATTAAATCCTCACCAATGCTTACTTCAATTTTGCCTGGTGAAAAAATAAATTCATCGTCGCGAAGAATGGAACGAGTCCCTTTGATAGCGATGGGGCAAATCGAAGTTAATGATTCAACGGCAAGCTTAAATGCCCCCATTTTAAAGGGACGCAAACCTGTCGCATAGCTGAAGGTGCCTTCTGGAAAAATTCCAATACTGTTACCTGCTTTGAGGCGATGGCCAATAATGTCTGTATCGCTCAGATTGGCCATAAAATCAACGCGATCCACCGTGATCATATTCAGTTTTTTTATAATGGTACTTAACAAGGGTACTTTCAACAGTTCCTTTTTAGCCACAAATTGCACCCCCGGTGGAAGTAAGGCAATGAGTACAACTGCGTCCAAATAACTAGCATGATTCGCGATATAAATCATGGATGAAGATTGTAACAAGTGATGACGATTGTTTACTTTTAAGGGGCAGCCCATCAAAGCTAATCCAAAGCGTGACAACCACTTTGTAGTTCTTGCGGCCGCCTTGTAAGGTAAAATTAATACACCCATAACAATTGACAAACCAAACATGGCAATTAAAATTGCCACATAAAAACTATACAGTATTTTGAATACTTTGATGAAACCTTTAGCAACTTTAGTCCAAGCACCTCGAATAAAAAGTTTGGATATTTGCATCCAAACAGGAAGTCCTTTTTTTTGTAACTTTTTATCTAAATAAGCTTGTTTACAAGCAGAACGTTGTAACTTACCACTGGAGGTTTTTGGAACCGTTTTAGGTGCAACCAACAACACTTCATCCGGCACAAAACCTAGTACAACTGCGAGTTTCTCATTAATTTCATGAGACATTTTTTTGCGCAAATTGTCATTTTGTTCGCCCGTTTCAACCACAACAATCAGCTTTTCTGTACCTTGGCGCTTATCCTCTACGCCAAAGGCCACCACGCAACCCTTTCGAACACCTGTTACTTGGCTTGTAACCTCTTCAATTTCTTCTGGATATAGATTTCGCCCCGCCTTAATGATGGTATCTTTCTTTCTACCGGTAATATAAAGCTCACCATTCGCAAAATATCCCATATCACCGGAATCCAACCACCCATCATGGGTAATGGCTTTGGTTATTTCGGGTTGTTGATAATAGCCCTGCATACTTGAAGGCCCACGAAAATAGATAAAACCTATTTTACGTTCAGGCACCACTTCACCCTGCGCATCAACCACTTTAATTTCATGGCCAACAATCGCGCTGCCACAGCACACAAATTCTAATGCCTTGGTTTCATTGGCTAAGGCAGGAATTGCCATCAATTCGGTTTCAAATTTATTACGATTAATTCTATCGATGATTGGCGCCCGATTAAGTGGGGGAAAACATAAAGCAACTGTTGACTCGGCTAATCCATAGACAGGAAACATAGTTTGGGGTTTATAGCCGTAGGGTGAAAACTTATCAATAAACTTTTGTATAGTATTTGGGTTAACAGCTTCAGCCCCATTTAAAGACAAGCGCCAGGAGCTTAAGTCTAAACCTTGAATGGATTCAGGTTTTATTCGTCTGATACATAATTCATAGGCAAAGTTAGGGGCTGCGCTAATCGTGCCACGATGGTAATGAACAGCCCACAGCCAACGTTCTGGTCGGGTTAAAAAGGTAAGGGGTGACATAATGACAACAGGGATAGCATGATAAAAACAAATAAACCATGCGCCAATTAATCCCATATCATGGTATAAGGGTAACCAGCTAATCCCTACATCACTTGGCCCCACTTGGATCGATTGCCCCGCTGCGCGAATATTCGCTAAAACATTGGCATGCGATAATAAAACACCTTTGGGCAAACTAGTTGAGCCAGACGTATATTGGATGAGCGCTGGCATATTTGCAGTCACCGTCACTTTTTTGTAATGACTGTTTGGTTTCATTAAACTATCAGCAGTAACTACAGCTTTTAAACTGCTAATAAAGACTTGCAATAACTCACTTAAACGTTGTGCTTCATGAAAAGTAATCAATAATCTAGCTTGGGCATTTCGCAAAATATTGGCTTCACGCATAGCATATTCTTCAATACGCTCTGGCCTAAAAGGAGGATAAATAGGAACAGGTATCGCACCAGCCAATAAAATGCCAAAAAAGATATAAAAGAAGTTTTCAGAGGTGGGCAACATGATTGAAATCGTATCGCCTGGCTCAATATCATAAGCTTGAAGGTTAGCAGCAACATTTAAAGCATTTTGATACAATTGACCATAGGTAATGGTGATTTCTTGCCCTTTCTCATCTTGAAAATAGATATGTGGACGTGTTGGCTCTTTTTTCGCCATTTCGATTAAAATTTCAACTAACGTGGTTGATTGTCCAGGAGAGAAATCAGTTTTTTGTAATTCAAGCGCTTTAGATTGTTTGAAAGTAACCACTGAAGGTTTCGCTTCCTTGATATCACCTAAAAGATCAGATAATTTAATTGCACTTGCCATCAAACTTTCAGGCAATGTAATATTAAAACCTTCTTCAATCCGATGAAATAATTCAACACGCCCTAAACTATCAATACCTAAATCCCGCTCAAATAGCGCGTCCATCGTTAATGCTCTGATAGCTCTTTCACGTCCTAATTCTTTTAAAAACGCACGCGTAATGCTTAGCAAATGATCTTCAATTTCTTTAGTGTCTTCTAAAACCATACATGCCCCGCTTTACGCTCGGTTTTAATATCTTTAGGCTAACTGATTACGATTATTTAAGGGAAGAATATATAATTGCGCTGTCTCCAAACGCACTCTTTCTTGCGTTAATGTATCAATTAGCTCCATACCTGGCATACCATGGGTAATAAATATTACATGGCCATCTTTATGTTTTTTTTCAATTTCATCATAAATCGCTAACATGCGCTTGCGTACATCTTCATTGGATTCGCCTTTATACGATTTCGCTTCGTTTGGTCCAACCAACCAAGCATCTTTTGTCAATTTATCTATAAATAAACCTTCTCTATCACCTGCTTGAGTTTCGATCAAGCGACTATCTATATGTATTTTGTCTTTACTATATACACCGATTTCAGAGACGATATTTGCCGTTTCAATCGCGCGGGGCAAAGGCGAAACATATACTGCGGAAATAGTTCTATTATCGAAACCATGGGTAAGCAAAAGATCGGCTGCTTTTTTAACTTGCTCTTGCCCTTTATCCGTTAAATGTGCAGGTTTATAACGAGGGTGCTTTGGGTTTGAATTATATTCATGGGTTATATTGTGCTCACCTTCTCCATGACGAATGATTATCAAATGCCGTTCCTGCAAGGCAAACACAGATTGGGCAATCATCAATGCAATCATACTAAGAATAAATTTAGTCATCTTCATGTCTCTCTCCTTGTGATGGCTTTATAATTAGCCTTATATTTCGTTGTCCATGGAAAAAATAAAATGCCCATTGTGAAAATACAAATAATTTTGTTCTGTAGCCAATCAAAAAGTAGATGTGCACAAAGCACCACATTAACCAAGCGAAAAAGCCACTGCAGCGAACAGGGCCAGATAGAACCAAGGCCTTATATTTTCCGATTGTTGCCATCATACCTTTATCTGCATATCTAAAGGGAGGTCTTTTATCTTTAGTGAGCTTTTTACCTATTATTTTGGCCACATATCTACCCTGTTGTACAGCGACAGGTGCCACAGCTGCTAATACGGCACCTTTCTCATCAACCGTGTGCGCACCATCTCCTATGACAAAAATATTGGAATCCTCTGGTAGTGATAGGTCCGACCCAACAATCACTCTACCCTGCTTATCAAGTGGGGTTTGTAAACTTTGATGCAACCTGGATGCTTCATTACCAGCAGCCCATATTACGTTTTTAGCATCAATATATTCACCACCAATATGAATACCTGCTTCACTAATCTGGGTAACTCTGCTATTGAGCCTGACAATAACTCCCATTTTCTCTAAATCATGTTGTGCAATCCTTGCATAATTTTCTGGATACCCCATCAAGACCTGAGAACCGCCTTCAACTAACAGGATCTTGGTATGTGTTGGATCAATATTTCTAAAATTTCTTTTTAAACTTTGATGTGCAATTTCAGCAATAGCACCAGCCATTTCAATGCCTGTGGGCCCGCCGCCTATGACGACAAAAGTCATATAAGATTGCCTTTGAAGGGATTCCTCCATTCTCTCCGCAATTTCAAATGACATTAATATTTTATTTCTGATTTTTAGGGCGTCTTCTAACGTTTTAAGTCCAGGAGCATCTTGCTCCCATTCAGGTTTGCCAAAATAAGCATGCCTTGAACCAACGCTCACTATAAGATAGTCAAAAGAAATATGTTGCTGATTTTCTAAGGTAACGAATTTTGCTTGTTTGTTAATTTCGATAACGGTTCCCATAAGCGTAGAGATATTAGTTTGATTTCTAAATATCTCTCTGATAGGAATAGCGATATCTGCGGGGGAAAGCGCAGCTGTAGCTACCTGATATAACAAAGGCTGAAATAGGTGATGGTTTGTTTTATCGATAAGTGTAATCTTAAGATGCTTAAAAGCGCACAGGGCTTTAACGGCGTTTAGGCCGCCAAATCCAGCACCAATAACAACAACATGTTTTGTATCGCTCTTTTCCATAAACTATGATTTATCACTACGCGATAAATTGAAAGCTAAATTTTACAATGGAAGGTATAATGATTGATATTGTCATTTTTTGACGTAAAATCAATCCAAACTTTCAGTAGCTGTTATTTAGAACGATAACAAATTAGGTGCTTGAATGAGATTAACAGTAGCATATGGTTCTTTAGCGTTAACACTTTGCCTGCATTCACACACTCTCTTTGCTATTGATTTTCAAAAATACACCAAGAATGTTCAAATTGAAGATTCAAGCGAAACTTCTCGTAAAACACTACTTGGTATCATTGACAGTTGTGGCAATACCACCCGTTTAGATGATGATTGCATGGTACAAAGTTTAGAGCGTGTAAAAAAAGAAGAGAACAATCATGAAGCACAAATCATTTTAAACGAGTATCAAAAAGCAATTTCAGAAGGCAATTTTTCCAAACCAGAATGTCAAACAGAGAGTCATACACAAGCGAATATGACCATTGGTCACTGTATTCTTCTTTTTAACAGTTATATCTTAGAAAACTATGAGAAAAATGATGCCATATCTCGATATGAAATGTGCCTGCAAGGCGGCATGATGGGCTTAGCATATCATGGTAATTTGGCTGCACAGTTTATGCTTTCTGAAATATATCGCGATAAGCAGCAAGAAGCACAGGGCGCTACCTGGGCTGAATCATTAAAAACCAAAAGAGATACTGACGAATATGACATTTTGATGAAATGTTATGGATCTTTTCTTTCTTTAGGATAAAGACAAAATAACTTTTTGTTATTTTTAGCTTTTGCGCGTGTTGGCATTTCTTGCAGTTGCATTTCTTGTTTCAGCGATAATTGATTTTAAGTCATGCGGTGTCTTTGACTTAAGATCAAACTCAGTTATTCTTGTGATGTCTGCTTTATTTTTATACAATTGTTTCACTAAATCAACAGCATCATTTAAAGTTAAAGCCTCAATAACATAATTAATATCTACGCCTATTTCTGCTTCGTATCGATTGGATACTTCAATAATTTTAGCGATTGCATTACCTGAAAATCTGATTTCATTTTTGATCTTTTCAACAACAACAACTTGGTCGCTATTAGATTTATTTTTGAACTTAAATTTTGTACCAGAGTTAATGCATAACCAAGATTGCTCATTAAACACTTTGAGCAAGAGTTTCTTTAATTTAAGAATATTGTTAAATATTTTTTGCGAGTAAATAAGTTCTTCTTGTCGCCTTTCTCTTAAATCTGGCGGCAAAGGACCCAACTCATGATCCTCTGAAAGTTTTAGCTTTAAAGAAGCCAAAGGGATACCGTCAGCGCTTTCTCTGTTCATTTCGTTATCAACTTCTGGCTCATCAGCTTTCATATATTACCCTAAATGGGAATCATTCATGTTTACTGATTGACTGTATAACGTCAGGTTTAGTTCCAATGATGCGTGCAATTACAACAATAAAGTCCTAACGCAAAGCGCAACGCGGATTACTTGAAGGTGAAACAGGGGAATCTTGTCTGGGATCTGGATCGTTTGGCCCAACGGTATCGTTGACAAGCCACTTAATAGTACCGTAGATGGCCAAGGGAGCCATAACAGGCACCACTGCAGAACAGGTTGCAGCCGCCACCACTGGAAAGACACTTCCCCCCGAGCAGAGCGTCACAGCCGTCAGCGTTGAAATACGTGTACAATGATACAAAAGTGGAGGAAAAGTCATCATAGTTGATGTATATCTTAAGCATTTTAAATAAAAATCTTTGCTATTTGCTTCTAATGAAACTTGAGGCGCGTGATGATCTCGGGATACTCTAGATGCCGTATTGACATCAGAAAATTCAGGGTAAATACTAGCTTCGCGCAATACCTGCTTAACTTTATTTGAGTTTTCCTTAATTAAAGGATAATTAGCAAAGAACTGTTTCCATTGTAAAGCAATATCAGCTCTTAACTGAGGATGTAATTTAGCAAATGATAAACTAATGTCAAAATAGACATCAGTGTTATACATGTCTTTAAGTAATAATTTCGCAATTAATTGATGAGCTTGACCTAATGAAATCAATGCGTTTACAGGTAGCGATTTGCATTGTTTTATAAATCCTGCCAAATACAGATAGTTTTGCTCAACACTTGCACTTTGCAATAAATCATAATTAAAATTTGCCACAAAAGGATCAGGGAGATTCTTAACATAAAGATGGCGGCGAATCAATGCTATCATCGCGATACGATATTGATTTACATTTTGGCCATAAGCTACAATCTTTGAGTTACTGAGTCTAACGATAAAATCAACATCATAGACTAACAACAGTTGGAGCCTATTTAACGCATTTACTGTTTTCTCGTCAAGAATTGAAAATTCTGAATTTAGTTTTTTGTTAATCACATCCCAAAGGGTAAGCGTTTCAGCGTTATTCAACTTATCTTTTATTAGCCTAACCGCATTGAAGATATGTTGTTTACCAGCCTCATTTGCGTCTTTTTCTAGCAAAAGCAAATTTCCCAGTAAAAGAGCTGCTTCAACAGGAGATTTTTTAAATACCTTTGAGAAAAAACGGATAACTTTATGACATTGATCAATAATTTGATTCATAATCTAACCATTTATATATTTTCAAAACTGTTTATCAATTAATCAGTTGGCCCCAGAATTCGATTACCGCAGAATAGACCGTTTTTCACGCCCTGCTTCCAGAAAATCTCCTTTAAATTTTTCATTAAATTTTCTTGCTGATCTCTTAAAGTGTAACTGCATCTGTAGCATTTGTTTACTTTGACGATGTCTCTGAATATATTTTTCCAACATACCTTCGCCGTCAAAGCCATGGTTTTGGCACTCAATTAAAAATTTTTCCATCCGGACGTGATAAAGTTGATTAAACTGGGGACTAGCTTTAACTTGAGATTCAAAATGAAAACTGCTATTTTTTTGAAGCAATCTAAAATTATGAAACATCTCACCATCAATCGGATCAAACATTTCTTTATTGACGTTAAGATTTGACAAGATCCATTGAAGTCGCCTTGATGCAACTTGGGATAATATTTGATTTTTGTCTTTTTTAGGCACAAACTTAATCAAACGATAAGCAAATGGATTATCGCCTGTATAATCTTCGAAATACTGCCTAGCTAGATTAGTTCGTTTTGCCATAAGGTGGGTTTTATTTTTAGCAAAATAATAAACATCCGCGCTATCAAGAAGCTCATAATATCGAACAAGCATAGCATCAGGAATAGGATCTGGGGGCTCAGAAATAGTAGATTGACTAAAAATAGAAGAAATAGCGTCACTCGCCTTTTTTATATCTTCACGATGTTGATTAAACCATTTATTTATAAGATCTTTTTGTGAAGGCAAAAGTAACGATGCTTGAGATGAGGATCTTTGAGAAAGTGTATTAAATATAAACCATTGAATGCTTTTAAGCATCGAATCTGCCTGTTCAGGATTTAACATCATCAGATCATTATGTAATGATTCAAGCGTATAATCAGACTTACCTTCCAGTAGCTCATTAATACGCAAGCAAATTGGCTTTTTATGAGGATCAGTGATAAAAGCGCTGAGTATTGTTTTCCATCCATTTAATACATCATATCGAATATCGAAACCACCCCAAGGTTGCCTTAGCGTTAGATTTTGTGGAATGTCGGCACCAAAGTGAAGAACATCGATCTTTTGAGCCCACAAATTTATAATATTGGTGTTGCGCTTAAATATTGCTTTTGTTTGCTCATCGCCATAAATTGCAACCATATTCTCTAATTTTGCAATTTGGTTTTGGGGCAAACTACTTATTAGCTGAAGATTATCAGCACTTGCGCATAGCAAAGTCATTTCCTCACTTATATCTTCGGCAATTCTTGAGGTAAGCACTGACAGCTTGCTATCGATAAGTTTACGATGTTCAATTAATTTAACTTTGGCATTATTAACTGATAATTTCAGCTCATAGGGGATAAACCAAGATTTCCAAGAAGACTTTATTGTTAATATATTCGCACTCTGGGTTAGCTGATGCTGCATTTTTTGAGCAGTATCTAGCAGCCGCTCAATATCGAAGTGTGGAATATCTACAATAGATTGACTTAGTTGGTTAGCCACGAAATACGAAGCTTTTTCAAGAAGTATAAGAGAATCCAACAAATTTTGTTGGATATCGGCAAATAACATTTGACGTACACTTTGGATGAGGTTGCTAGCATTAGAACTTATTAAATACCAAACAGGAGCAATACCAATAGTGAAAAACAATATAGAAGAAATGGTGCTAATAGTACTTATACTTAAAATGGCCATCATTAATGGCATCAAAAACTGCATCAAAGCGCCGTAAATAATAATAGTCGAGGTGACATATATCAAATACCTGTAACGATATAGTGCATTTGCGATTTTTATCAAACCTATCTTTTCTAGCAGATCCGTTATCGGCTTAATGACGTCAAATGACCTCTCGCTTGGTTCTTTGACAGTATATGAAAACAATTTTCTGAGTGCATTATGTTGTTCTAATGCCTGGGTGTTCTGGTGTATGAATGCAGCATTATCTCTTAACAAACCAGCAACGATAGATTTATTAATTAGGGTTTTGACAGATTTTTTACGGATAGGTGCAATGACAATTTTGTCTAGTATCTCTCTACTAACATTCGATTTTTTTAATATATCAAATATAGCTATCCTTTCATCATCCGCAATAGTGCTAAGTTCGGGCTCTTCTAGGTGTTTTTCAATGTTCGGTTGAATTAAATTAATAGCGCGGCACAATTGACCTAACGCATCATCACAATAATAGGAAACATTAAATACTTGGTGGACTTCACAACGGATAAGCATCGCTTCTTCGACTTTTAGTTTAATTTTCTCTAGCCTTTGAAGCTGGGATGATATTTCATTTAACAGATTGCTTTGCTTATCGGCCATCCACCTAAATTTCAAAAGATGCGTTTTATCCAATAATAAAGCCTGCGAATAGCGTAGGTATTTCTCTAAGGGCCTTACTTCATCGATTAGCAATGAGATCAATTCTTTTGCCGACAAATGCGCTAATGGTTCAATTTTATGCCAATAAAGCTCTAATTTTTCAACTTCGCCTGAATGTGCTTCACGTTTTAATTGATCCCAAAATGCTTTATCTGCCAATAATTGATAATGGTGAGGTTTTTTAAGCTTCTGAATTAATCTATGACTGTGATGATTGATTGTTTTCAGTGGAAGCGTAGGATAAATCAATAAAAATAAGGTGGATTGTAAAGATCGCAAAAACTTTGGTGTTATCATGGTACAACACAGGAGAAATCCCTGTCTCCGTCTTATATTAAAATCTCAAATAGATCTTATGAGAAACACATCAACTAATCAACAACTCACTGAACAAGCGATTTTTGTATATTTTCATTAAATTCGCTACTATAAATGAGGATACTTACATTTCAAGAGAAAATAAGTACATGAAATATAATAACTTATTAAAATCATTATTTGTTGTTTCATCTCTTTTATGCACAGATGCATCATTTTGTTTGGATAAAAATCAATCCTCAATCGAGGTCAATCAATCTATGCGTGCTATACAACAGATGAATTTCAGCATGCAAAAAATTAATGCTATCTTTGCTCGTTGTCATATGTCACATGAGTGCATTCTAAAATCATTGCAACATTTAGCTCAAACAGAAAAAGATCCTCTAGCACAGTCAATGTTAGATGACTTTGCGCGCCATGCGGTGATGAATACTCAGGTATCTTCGCAATGTTTTGAACTGCAAAAAAAGGAAGTTGATGAAGCCCTGATGATTTGCATCACCCAATCAAGAGAACCACCTCTTTTAAATGATAAAAATCAATGTTTTGAAAATGCTCTGATGAGATTTGTCGAAGAAGGAAACATTGTTGCAGAACAAGTTTTATTTACACTATATCAAATGCAAAACAACATGCAAAAATTAGCTAGCTTTCAAGAAAAGATAAGGGTAAAAGGACAGGAATTGCATCAAAAAGGCAATCAAAGGTGTATAAAGATTTTAAATAAATAGAAATCAATCGCTTACATAATAAGCGATAATAAAAGCAAAAGGAGCTAGTTTTCACAAGCTCCTTTAACTTATATCTCTCTCAAGCTGATTTTAGTCTTCAGCGTGATTATGAGCGTCAGCTTTAGCTTCAGTTGAGGTTGTTGAACCTTGGATCTGATTAGCTGTGCTGGACATGTCTTGTTTCATGTCTTGCAACTTTTTGTCTGCATCTTGAGCAGCTGTTGGTTGTTGAGCAGCAGTTTCATCAGCAGCTAATACATTAGTTGTTGATTCAATTGAGCTATGGCCACCGGCTGGAGCTGCTGGGGTTGTTGTACCTGTGCCTGGTGCTGCATCAGTTTTACCTGCTTCACCTGCTGGCTGTGTTGTTGTCGTTGTTGTTTCAGACTTGCTTTCTTCTTTCTGAGTTTCTGACTTTGAGCAAGCACCGATAGCTAAACAAGCAATCATGGCAACAAGTATCTTGGTTTTCATAGTTTCTCCCTTAAATTAACTAACTTACGAATACACATTTAGTGATTTTGCATACCTTACCTGAGTTGACTCAGAAAAGGAATGAGGTATTTGTATAATCTCTAAACCAAAATGATATGATGACTGTGGCAAATCAAAAAAAGGTCCTATTGTGTTCGATGCGCTCATTGTCGTTAATGGAGAGATACCTCAACCATCTTCTTGGCGAGACCTGCCTTACCGCACACTCATTTGTACCGATGGTGCTGCAAATTTTCTTTCACAATTAACCATCACCCCAGACATCATCATTGGTGATATGGATTCTATCTCTGTTGGCACTCAATTTGCTACGGCTAAATTGCTGAAAATGCAATTTCCAGATAGTAAAATTGATGTTAGTGATGATCAATACACGACTGATTTCGAAAAAGTCTTACTTTTTGCAAAGCAAAATGCATTTAAACGAATTATTTGTGTTGGCGCGCTAGGTAAAGCAGCTGATCATGCTGTGTATAATTTAAGTTTAATAGCTCGCTACCAAACCTATTTAGATATTACTTTATTGAATATCTTTGATGATCAAAGACAGTGGATTTTTCCTATGCACTCTAAAACGTGTATCTCAACAATTCCCCAAGCGCTCATTTCATTATTTCCCTTAACTGAAGTGACTGTCACAACATCAGGTCTAAAATGGGAACTCAACAATGAAAAGTTAGCCCCTTTAGGTAAAGGGACTATCCGAAATCTCACATTAAAAAGCGAGATTGTCGTTGATTCAACTGGACCATGTCTGTGCTTCTTAACCTGTGAAGCTCCCCCTATTATCACTTTTCCTGTCAGAAGCTAAGCTATTGTTTTTTAATTTTATTTACCTTACTATAAATTCTATCTTTAAGATGACGTAACCGCTAAATCCGACCGCTGGTCACCACCATATAGTAAATTGACCTACTATATGATAGATTTAAGCTAATCTTCTAAATATATAGCTACCCATTGGAGGTTGCCATGCCTAATAACTACGTTCCACAAACCTGGGATGAATACGAACCCCAATACAAGGCTGGGCTCAAGCTTTTGATTGAAAAAGTAATGCCTGATGTGGATAAGATTATTGATCAAAAATATCATGATGGTCCTATACCAACTAATATTCCAAAGGACGTGTTAACCGCAGCTTTTGATGCAGCGCTTGAAAACAAGGTAAAAAATGATCCCTCGTTTACTCTAGAACTAAAACAATTTTTGAGTTCAGTAAATGATATGTTACGCCAATGGCAAGTGCCTCGAGGCGATATGTCGCCCCAAATGAGGAACCGAGAAACCTTAAGGGAAGATCCTAACGCTCCAGGATCAGCACCTACTCAATATGCTGTCCCAGAATGGGCCAAGGGAATGTTTGACGATGTCGCCGCTGATCCAAAAATTAGGCAAGCTGTTGAAGAAAATTCTGCAGAAGGGTTATCTGCCGATGCGCGTAATGAAAATAAACTTCAAAATAGATATACGCCTCAAATGCAGATGAAAATGGATAATCTGAAAGCTGAAATGAAAAAAGTCTACAAAATGGAAGCGCCTCAGTACGTACCGAAAAATCGAATGAATCCTGGTTAAAGGATTCATTCGAAAGGGGTAGATTATGTCCCTTTCAAAGGAAATTTTAGCTGGGAAATTTGAAGGAGTCGAAAGGCTCCTTTCTCAAGGTGCGCCGGTCAATATCATCGATGAGTACGGCTTCACCCCTCTTATTCATGCAACAGTTACTAATCGCAAAGACATTGTCTCACTTCTCTTGAAAAAGAATGCCAATGTTCATATGGTGGATTTTACTGGCACCAATGCACTCCAGTGGGCGATCGACAATAACAATCTAGAATTAACTCAGCTGCTCCTGAACCATGGCGCTAATCCCAACACCTACTCTTCAAATGGACAACCTGCTCTTTTTTATCCCATCTTAAGAAAAAATCAAACGATGGTGAAAATGTTAGTTGATAAAGGTGCAAATATTGAGGTTGCTAAAGATTTTATTCAAGCAAAACTCATCGGTCATCGATTTGAACTTCAAGGTGAATCGGATATCGTTACCGCCGAAGGTTTATTTGTTTCTATCGACTTAGAAGGATTCTATCTAGAATTTACGCTAGGATTGATTAAAGAATCACTTGAAAGATTTATGCAAAGCTATGTTGCACATCGCATGAACATTCACAGTAACGAACTAAAAACGATTATCAAGTCTTTAGACAATGCTGCAAAACTTCGAGAATTTAAACATTTTAGCAAAAATGTTGATGAAAATATTGAAACCATTAAAAAACTAATGGATATGGACCTTTTACTATTACCCGTTTCTTATAAAGGACATGCTGTAAATTTCATAAAACATGGTGATTTTTTAGCTAAATGTGATCGTGGTGTAAACAAAATGACAGATCCGATTGTCATTAACACGGTCGGGAAACCCTCATTATTGGGTTCTCAATTTTATACAAAATTACTATATGAAAAACATACTGAAAA
>CAZSGE010000058.1:0-16239 GCA_964606325.1 Uncultured Candidatus Berkiella sp. | reverse complement strand
TGATGCAAAAAAAATTGAAACAAGTGCAACAATTGAAGCAATTGTAAAGGCTTTGGAAAAATGTTCACATATCAATAATGTTCATGAACGTGTAATTGATTATCTAATGTTAATCCAGGCAAATCCTACAATTAGCAATGATGCTAGAGCAGCTATCTTTAAAGTAAGCAATGATATTATAGATGCTATTCCACCACTTGACCTCATGTTGCCAACTGTAAATCAAGGTGCGCCTCAAAAAAATGTAACATTTCGTGCTTATAATTCTGACAGTCCTAGAAATCTCATTCCACCCTCAAAAGTTGATAATTATTCAGCTTCAGGTATGTTGAAAGGTATTTTGGATGCTACACCAGCAAATGAGACTGGTCATAATTATTTTTCAATAACCGCTACTATGTTTGCTAGAGGTGCTAGCATTGCTGATAAAAGTAGAATGGTGTCACCAATGTTTTCGACTTTGACAACGTCCACAAATCCAATCGAAAATGAGATTTTAAAATCACGTGGCGTTGATTCATTTAAAAAGTATATTCAAAATCAATTAGCGGATATCAACAGTGGTAATCTTCCTATACCTCGTCGTTTGCTGATCCCATTAGGGTTGCCAGGTCATGAATGTGGTATGACGGTTAATATTACTATGGAAAATGGGAAACCTAAAAGTGAAGTGCTGTTTATGGATCCTTTAGGAAGTCCTAGTGCTTATAGGGGACACGCACAACCTTTTATCGATGCGGTAACTAGCACAATCCCCTTAAAAGAAGGGAGCCAAGTATTAGAATCAAACATAAAATATCAAGACACCAGCAAAGGAGACTATAACTGCGGTTCATGGACAATGTGGTACCTTTTAGAGCAAGCATCTCAAGACAAATCACTCGAAGATCTTGCAACACAGGATATGAGACCATCGAATGCTTTTGACATAAATGCAAAGCGAAAAGAATTTAGAGATACACTAGTAAAAGCTCGTAATGATGTGTTAGTTCATGAGCAGGCGTTGAATGCACAACCACAAATAGCTTCACCACCGCCAATAGTGGCTTCACCACCGCCAATAGTGGCTTCACCGCCGCCAATAGTGGCTTCACCGCCACCATTAGTACCACCTCCATTAGCGCCACCGCCACCAATGGCTGCACCACCTGTTGATAGAGATGTATTTTTAAGGGTTGAGCCAGCACCTGTGTTTACGCCGCATGCTAAACAAGCCATACAACCACATCCCGCTGTGTTAGCTAGTCAGACATCTATTCAAGATTTGGTGGCAGCTTTAGAGCAACCAGGTTTCCAAGCAGCACATGGTATTAAATCTATTGATAAATCACAAATGAATAGTGCAACGCCTCAGGTAAGTATGACAATTGCGCTTAATAACAATGAAACATTTAAAGCTTATGCGGAGCAGGCATCACCGCAAGGTGGCATTAAAGTTTCCATGGATAAAATTGAAGATAAAGCAAAGAGAGAAGAGGCCTTAGACAAAATTTGTAAAGCCCAAGTTGATGCGTTAAAACCTGGTGAAACAATCACAGTTGCAAGCACAAATCCAGACAAAGAATATATTGAAAAAAGTGTAGAGAAAGCTATGAAAGAGCGGGCGCAAAGAGAACCAGACTTTAAACTTCCCGTGAATAATGCGCCAAAAGCTCAGGCGAGTTAGTATTGTTATTAAACCAGCTCTGTTTATGTTGTCAGTATTCATTGTCATGCTTTATTTGGCACTAAAGATAAATGTGTTCTATACCGATTAGAACTAAAGAGATTTATCATTTCAAAGAGTTTAGAGGCACCTTATGGCAATTAAATCAGCAATAACAAACGATGGACAGGAACTTGTTATAAGTGTTCAAGGGCGCTTTGATTTTAGCTCTTTGCAGCTATTTCGAAATGCTTATGAAAATCAAAACGGGCACCCTAAATCTTATACAGTTGACTTAAAAGAATCTGATTATTTAGATAGCTCAGCTTTAGGCATGTTACTCGCCTTAAGAGATCATGCAGGTGGTGATAGCGCAAATATCCGAATTATTAACTGCAATCCAGATGTTAAGAAAATCCTTGTTATCACAAAACTTGATGAATTATTTACTGTAGAATAATGCCTAGCCTCATCAATGAAGATCAAGTGCGTAATCTCAAATCCCTCTTCAACGAGGGATTTGACGATTTTATACTATTGTATTTTGATGATTTCGAGAAAAAAGATAAAGAATTAGCTGATACTATTCAATCCAATCAATTAGAAAAAACAAAAAGACTAGCTCATGCCTTAAAAGGCAACAGCTTAAATGTTGGGGCTACAGCTTTGGCCGATAAATGCTCGGCGATAGAGCTGGCCAGCCTAACTAAGAATAAAGACGAAGTACTTGTACTTTATCATGACCTTGAAAAACTTTACCCTACGGTTAAACAAACCTACCTTCAAATTGTTTCTTCAATTTAAATTGGCACAAGAATTGATAATTCTTTGATATTATCAAAGAATATAGATGTGGCAAAATGGATATACTGAGTAATCTTTTAACATCGTCAAGTGCTAATACCATTCAAAGCAATGATTTATCAAGCAATTTTTCTATAGATCAAAGCAATGATATAGACGATGAATTATTATCACTGGATCCAAGCCAAGGAATAGTGCCACAATTTAGCGGCCAACACTTGCCGCAAGATGGCAATCAACAACCTATTGTAATCGGTTTTTCAGCACTGCTAAAACAAGAAATCGGATTTAATCAGAATGAAACATCTTTAGAACCTGAATATATACCTGAACAAGCAAATATCATAACCGCGAAGCTTCAAGCTAATGAACATCAAGAGTTAAGTTTTGAACTTGCTCGCTCTTCTGAAGATATTCTAGATCAACAAGACAAACATGATGCAACGGATGTTATATCGACATATGAAGCAGATAAAACCCTTATTCAACATAGTGAATCCTTCGCTCAATTAATCAAAAAGCCAATTCAGTTAAAAGAAGTCTCTGTGAAATCAATTGATGAGAATGTTCCAAATGAAATAGCCAGATCAAGTCAAGGTTTGAGTGACGAGTCAGTTAGGCCTGCGTTTTTTGAACCTAAATCAGATGGTGAATCATCTACTGAACAAAATACGGATAACTTTGAGCTAACTCAGGAAGAGAAAGGTTCAATGGTTAATCGAGAATCTGGTAATAAGATACATGAATTTAAAGAAATTTCAATTAAGGCTAACAATGAAGATTCAAAATTATCTCTAAAAAATGAAATTGAGGATCATCAGAATAAGATTACACCACAAGCAGATTCATCTGGCGCCGAATATCAAATTGCTGCTAATCAAACCGTTGTTCGTCGAAATGAAGTGATGAACGCAACAAGCGTGGGCGAGCAAATGATTAAAAGAGAGACTTTTGAGCAAGATCTGAGTCAAAAGCTTCAGCTCATGTTAAATGCGCAAGAAAATTCTGCAAAATTTGATATTTCTCCAGCTGATTTAGGCAAGATTGAGATAAAAATTGTTCAAGATGTGGATAAAACCCACATCACATTTTTAGCATCAAGCCATGAAACTCAAGAATTGATTGAATCAAGCCTACAAAGATTAAAAGAGCAGGTTGAAATGCATGGCTTAAACTTGGGTAACGTGACCGTGTCACATGGTGATGCTCAACGTCAACAAGAACAGCCATCGCCAAGGCAGATTAACTATGGTGCTAATTCGTCGTTTTTGGAAGATCTACCAGAGACTAAAAGTCAGAATAAACCAACACTACAAACGAATGGTCTCGATATTTTTGTCTGATGCTTCAGCTTGCGATTAGGTTCATCCTGCTTAACCGTTTAGGGGGATTGTAGGTGTATACACGCAAATTGGTATATGTCGGCTATAATATGTATCCCATCCATTTAAAATATTACAGTTTACTTTAAATCATTATAATCGTTCGATGCGCCTAATCTAGTTCGGTAAACTCATGGGATTTATTGCTGATTGCAAATACTTCATTTCAGATGTACTCCACATTGCCTCAACCGAGGGAGTTGTTTCATTCTTTAAGAACACCGTTGCAAATCCTCGCTATGTTTTTGAAAAAATAGCTGAATTTGATGCCAAGGGTGCTCTATTAAATGAAATAGATGATTTGGTTGCTTATCTTAAACACCCTGTAAATAAGAAAATATTTTTTAATAAACCTGGCGCCCAAGAGCACTTGGCGGAATTAATCGCAAATGCAAATAAGTTTGGTCAAAGGAGTGCTTTGAGGCATTTAGAAGATTATTTAACTGATTATGTCGTCTTTCGAAATCAGCAAATAAATAGACCCCACGAACTACTCAAAGCCCTTGTTGAAAAACACGGGATCTTAACGCATTTTCAAACCATTGAAACAACAACACAAAAGCCATTGCAAAGGCAAGCACCTGAAGAAATTTGTGAAATCCAGCCAGTGATTGACATGCAGCCTTTATATCAGAGCTTCGATTGTAATGGGCCTTGGCAGCCTTATCTTGATTTAGAAATGGATGAGCTAACCGCTAATCTCTTAGACTTAACAATTGATAGCGATCCTTTGGTACCCTTTTTGGAGTCAAAGCGCATAAAGGACTGTCATGAAAACCTAGGCAACATTCCTTCAATAGCCATGATGGAAAGTACTCTCAGTTTTAGGATAGCCTGTGATAAAAGAGAAATTCAATTGATGCAACAAAATGTACAAGATAAGTATGAACATAGGAATATAACCCGCAAAAGATCATTGGTTTAGCGCCGCGATATATTTTTTATTTTGTTCTTACCCAAGGTATGATAAACGACGTTGTTCTTTTATATTCAGTAAATATATTTCCTTTTGATTTTAGCATTTGCTGCTCGGTGATTGGCCCTGTTATAAATACAAAAATAATGAATAATAGAAGGGGTGATATAAAACAAAGCCATCCAACCATCGTTGGTTGCCAAGCAAGTAGCGCAAATCCAAACCAAATAATCAATTCAAAAAAATAATTCGGGTGCCTTGAATAGGCCCACAGCCCTTGATTACAAAGATGCCCGGCTGAGTTCCTTTTAAATTGACTTAATTGCCAGTCGGCAACAGTCTCTCCCATAATACCAATAAGAGTCATCGTAATCGCTATATAACTTAAATTTGTTATCTCATTATGTGTTGAGTTTGGAATAAACAAGAAAGGCAGTCCCATTATCAACATCAACAGGCCTTGGAATAAATAGTTTAGCAAAAAGCCAATTTTTTTTGATATTTGCCAATTATCACTTAATGTTTCATAGCGAGGGTCTATTTTATTCTTTAAAATGCGGGTAACCCATATATAGCCAGCTAATCGCAGCGCCCATGTCAAGAGCAATAACCATGCAACAATAGTTTTTATATCTACTGCTTTCTCTTGAAGCTGAACAAGCATATATACTGAGCCTGCCAAAAATATGCCAATTGACCAACAGCCATCAATAATGCTCGGATTATTTGAGCGCAAGTACCAAAGCCAAATAACACAAATAAAAATCAAAATTGTGCAGCTTGCAAGGCTTAATGCTAATAAAATCATTTGTTATTTTCCAACGGCAAGAATCGATTAAATAGCGTGATGCTTAAAGGTAAAACAACACCCCAAGCCAAACTTAAAATAATTAATGATTTCATGCCTTGAACAAGTAATGCTGCTCCAAGGGATGCACCAAAAAAGTAAGCTATCATAAATCCAAAAAAGGACAATATTCCAAGAATGAAGGGATGAGTTATTAGTGATTGAAGTGTTGCGTAGAAAGTGACGCTAAAATTAATCCAGATCCCAATCATGAATGGTGCTGTAACGGGGAAGGGGAGTGGATTAGCTACAAATATAATATAGTTGTAATGAACTAAAAGCGAATCACCGATGCATCCTATTAGTGTTAAATACAATATAAATGTAATGAGATGCTTGGTTTTTTGCTGAAAAAATATTAACCATATCATTTGTATGATGGTTAATGAAACAGCAACGATAAGTCCAAGCCAAGGATGTCCTTTTGATGCACTATAAATACTACAAATCCAAGCAATATTATATGCGGCCAAATGAAAGCAATTGTGATATATATCCATATTTAATGCTTTTGCCATAATGCCTGTATGTTACCTATATGCTTGTTTTTAAATCCGGCTTGGCAATAAGCAAAATAATATTCCCACATTCTGGTGAAACCTTCAGAGAATCCCATTTCAAAAAAAGTGTTTATATTTTTTCTGAAATTATGTTTCCATTGAGCAAGTGTTGTTACATAATGAAGGCCAATCTCTTCGATTTCGCACAGCTTTAATTGGGTGTGCTTTGAGGTAATAGCTTTAATGATAGACACTGAGGGAAGGCAGCCCCCTGGAAATATAAATTTTTTAATAAAATCAATTTCAAGTTTAGCTCTGTCATAATCTGCATCATTAATAGTGATGGATTGTAATAAGAAGAGCCCATTAGGCGACAGTAAATCATTCACTTTGGTGAAATAATCTGCAAAAAGTTTGAACCCTACCGCTTCTATCATCTCAACAGATACAATTTTATTATAGACACCTTTTAGCTCACGAAAGTCTTTATTTAAGACAGTGATATCTTTCGTTAGATTCATGTCTTCAATTGTTTTATGAACATATTGAAACTGCGCGTCTGATATTGTGGTTGTAGTGACTTTGCAACCGTAATGCTGATGAGCATAAATAGCTAACCCTCCCCAGCCGGTTCCAATTTCAAGTAAGTGATCTTTTTCTGATAATTTTAATTTTTCGCAAATTCGCTTTAACTTAAGTTCAGCTGCCTCATTCAGTGAAACATCATCGCTTTCGAAAATGGCACAGGAGTACATCATTTTAGAATCAAGAAACTGCTTAAAAAAATTATTGCCAAGATCGTAATGATATAAAATATTTTTTTTGGCTTTTTGTAACGTTCTCGGGCTTAAAAATTCGGTTATAGTGTCTTTTAATACGTTAAGTCTTGCAAATCCATTGTCTATTTTTTCGAATAGCGTTTTATTTTTAAGCATTAAATCTAATAGGCTAAGTAGATTGCTACAATCCCATTCCTTATTTATATAGGAATTGGAAACACCGTTGGTTCCCATTAATACAAAGCTTTTGTATACGCTAGGATCATAAATAGTAACATCTACTTTGTTCTCAATGTCCTTTGTGCCAACAAATTTGTATTGGCTTGGTCCATCGTTCAATTGTATTGAGCCATATTCAATATTGGCTAGTAATTTTAATACTTTGTTTTTAAATATCTGGTTAATCATATCTATCATTCAAGTTGTTGTTTTGGGGTGAGGTTGAAAGGAAACTCCCTTTAACCACAGTCTTAGTGCATGCCAATGAATTAGAAACACGTTTCGATGTGTTTGTAAAGGGTATTTCCATAACAATCGATGTAATGATCGCTTTGTTAAGGGCTCGCCCGTTAAATTGAGTGTTGCATCGAAGGTTACCATTTCATTTTGTATATTATTAATGTGTAACAGAATTTCATTATCAGTTAATTTTAATTTAAATTCATATTTATAGTCCATTGTCATAAATGGCGAAACATGTAGAGATTTGTTTGCTTCAAAGTGATATATAGGTGGTTTTGATACTGTTGGCGTGTCAAGTATGTATAAATGGCGCTCATGCCAAGGAGTGTTAGTCACTTCTGCTACTAATGCTTTGAAAATGCCATGTTCATATACAAAATATAAACTGATTGGGTTAAAACAATATCCTAGATAGGATAGGCTGGTAAGCAAAAAGACTTTATAATTATCTAATTGGTTTGTTATTCCTAATTTTGATAATACAGCAGCTTTTAAATTAGGTTCTTGGTTAATAAAGTATTTTGCGCGCTGAAATGATAAATAATTATATTTTTCAATACTTAATAAGGGAGATACATTTGCTAAATCCGTTAAACGTTCTAAATTGAGTAGAAAGTGAAATAAGGGGTATTTGAATTGATGCGTCTTTGGCTTGTGACGACGATGAATGATGGTTCCTTCAAAAAGTAAATGGTCATTCATAAATAAGCCTTAAATTCTGCGCAAACTTTTAATGCGCTCGCAACACCATCTTCATGAAATCCATTGCCCCAGTATGCCCCACAAAAATAGGTGTTTTGAACCCCATTAATAAGCCCTATTTTTTCTTGTGATTTGATAGCATTTCTAGAAAATATCGGATGAGAAAAGTTCATTTTTTTAATGATAGACTCTTCTTTAATCTCATCTATAAGATTAACCGAAACGATGTAATCCTTTTTACTCTTGAGGTTTTGTAGACGATTAGCATAATAATTCAAAGTACAAACACCGGATTTATTTTTATAGTAATTCCAACTGGCCCAAGCTTTTTTGTTAAGAGGAAGAATACTAGCGTCAGTATGTAAGGTTATTTGATTATTCTGATAGTGTATGTTGCTTAAAATTTCCACTTCATCATCAGAGGGTTTTTCTAGTAAATGTAAAGCCTCATCACTGTGGGTTGCAATGACGACTTTGTCAAACGTATGCGATGCGCCATTGGCGTGAACGACCACTTGATTATCATTTCTTGATAATTTGTTCACTTTGCAAGATACATGAACATTTTCTTTGTAGCGAGCAGTAAGCTTAGGGATGTAACTGCTTGAGCCATTAGTAATGACATACCAAGGCGGCCTTGAATATAAATCAAGCAATCCATGATTGTCATAAAATCTAAGTAAAAAACTTAATGGCATCTGTAATACTTTATCTTGAGGGCACGACCAGATAGCTGCAATCATTGGGATAAGATATGAACTTACAAAGAGTTTTGAATAAGTATGTTTAGCTAAATACTTTTCAAGGGTGATGTCATCTAACAAATTATTTTTTAATGTTTTCTTGCTGGATAAATTGAATTTTAATATGTCTACCAGCATTCTGTAGAAGTAGGGATTGACTATATTGCTTTTATCTGCAAACAAAGTACTTAATGAATGTCCATTATAATAAAAAGACTTACTTGGATTGTAAAAACTAAAACTCATTTCGGATGGTTGGTAGTTTATATTTTCCTGTTCAAGTAATTGCGTAAAATTTGGATAAGTCTTTTTATTAAAGACAATAAAACCACAATCGATATTGAACATATGGTTTTGACAAGTAACTGGCACGGTATGGGTATGGCCACCTATCGTGTCATTCGCTTCAAAAACATGAACCTCGTGCTCTCGACTGAGTATGTATGCGCAGACAAGCCCTGAGATCCCTGAGCCAATTACCGCAATTTTATATGGCATAATCCGTAAGCTTTTATGTTTAAATGGGTTACTATTCTATTCTTTTTATTTGTGAAAATATATTAAGTGCAAGTTGTATAGTTACTTAGTTTGAAGAATATATTCTGATGGTAGTTTAATTTATCTTGTCTTTGCAGGATGTAGCGTTGTTTGGCGACCAACTATGATGCTATAATTAAGCGCAACTCATGACATATTTCTTATAAGCACAGATTATAATTTACAACCGCTCGTGGTTTGGGGCGCATAAGTTCTAAAGGGTAATATCAAAAGAAATGCATCTATACTAAGTTCATCATGACGCTATTAGGGAGCTGATATGATTCAATTTTTCAAACTTTTTGTACCTACCTATGTTTTTTGCTTCTGCGTAGATATGTTGTGGCTGGGTTTTATTGCAAAGGGTCTCTACGATAAAGAAATTGGTACGCTCATTAGAAAATCAGGTGATTCGATGGCGCCGAATTGGCCCGCTGCATTGCTAGTTTATGTGGCGATTGTTTCAGGCGTCATTATTTTCGTTTTACCTAAATTAGATACGCAATATATAACGGCACTCGGTTATGGTGCACTTTTTGGATTGGTATTGTATGGAACCTATGATTTTACAAACTATGCTGTCTTAGCAAATTGGTCGCTCAAAATTACAGTTATTGATTTGTTTTGGGGGGCTTTTCTTTGCAGTATGACAACTGTTTTTGCAATGTTCATTCAAAATAAGCTCTAAATCAGTGACTACTTTTTAGCTATTCTCCAGCCCCTGCCGTAACATTAAGGTAACGAGTCAGGGGCGTAAAATTTCACAAAGCATATTACCTAGAACTCATGTGGTTCATATATTGTTTGGATTGTCATGCCGTATTTCTTTTGTGTCAAAATGTTGACGCCTTCCAGCTATTAAGTTCCTGATAATTCTCATATTTAAATTGGTACACCTTTTGCACCGTTAAGCCAAACGGAGGAATTTCCAATGGCTGACAACGCAGATAAAGATAGTGATCCAACTAACAAGCCAAAGCTAAATAAAATGGTGATTGGCTTAATTTCATTTCTGGGTGTGTTTTTTATTGCCATGATCGTAGGTCTTGTCATGATACTAAAAATGCCTACCAGCGTACCGGTTGATAATGTGGCGCTAGATGCTCAGGTGCAACCGCAGCCGTCTGAACAAAATACACAAGAGAAGAGCACTGCAGAAAAAGCCCCAGATAAGGCAGAAAAAGCTGAAAAAGTTGCAGAAAAACCAAAGCATGGTGGCGATGGTGCAAAACCTCAATTTTATAAATTAAGGCCTGTGATGGTCGTTAATATCCCTTCTGCGGAAAAAACTCGTTATTTACAAGTTGATGTTGAATTGATGGCAAGAAGCGCCTCTGGACTTGAAAATATAGAATCCTACGCGCCCATCATCAGAAACGATCTCATTATTCTTTTTAGTACTCAGCGGTATGAAGATTTGCTAACTCTGGAAGGAAAAGAATTGCTACGCAAAAAAGCGTTAGAAACCGTACAAAAAGTAATGAAGCAAAATACGGGTGATGCAACCGTAGAGCAGGTTTTGTTCACGAACTTTGTGTCTCAATAGGCAAAACAATGAATCAAACGTTAAATCAAGATGAAATTGACTCACTGTTAAGCACTCCTAAAGAGGATGCTGCAGAAGTTCAATTAGGGAGTTCGTCTAATACACGTACTTATGATTTAGCTAATAATGATAAAAATATTTATAGTCGTGTTGCTACATTAGGTTTAATTAATGAAAAATTTGCAAGAAACATCAGAATAACACTCAATAGTTTTTTAAAAAGAAATGTTGAAGTGACATTGCTGGGATTAAAAATAACAAAATATGAAGAGTATATTAACAGCTTATTTATACCTACTAGCATTAATTTGGTAAAAATGTCTCCATTGAAAGGTTCAGCACTTTTTGTAGCTGATTCAAAATTAGTTTTTGCTTTGGTTGATAATTATTTCGGTGGGGAAGGTAAACTCAATTATAAAAGTGAAGCAAGAGAATTTACCGAGACGGAAAACAGAATTACCAGAATGATGATTGAATCCTTTTTTAAGGATTACAAAGAAGCTTGGCAAGGTGTGCTGGATCTTCAATTGGAATATAAATCATTTGAATTCAATCCAGCAATGGCAAATGTTATCAATCTCAATGAGCTACTTATTATTTCTAAATTTCATTTTGAATTAGATGGCGGCGGTGGTGATTTTCATATTTGCTTACCTTACGCCATGATTGAACCTATTAGAGAACTATTAAATGCTGGGGTTAAAGTTGAAAAAGAAGTCAGCGATGATAAATGGGTTCAGCGGATCCGTGAAGAAATACTAGAAGCACAAGTAGATGCTCATTGTATTTTAACAAGCAAGAAGATTTCGTTAAGAGATGTAATGCGTTTTAAAAATGGCGATATTATAGAAATAGAAATTCCAGAGGAAATCGTATTAAAGGTAAGTAATATTCCCATGTTTTCTGGAAACTTTGGTACATTTGAAGGCAAATACGCTGTAAAAATTTTAGATAAATTGAAAAAGGGACCTAAGAGGTAACAATGGAATCAGATCAAGGGCAACAACAAAATCCTCAAGCTCAGCAAGCTGAGCCAGCACATTTTTCTGAATTAAACAAAGAAAATAAGAAGACAATATTTTCTGGTAACAATGACTTTGAAGTGATTATGGATATTCCTGTCACGATTTCACTTGAGGTTGGCAGGACATCTATATGTATTCGTAATCTTTTGCAACTTAATCAAGGTTCTGTTGTTGAACTTGATAGAAGCGCAGGTGAGCCTTTAGATGTTTTGGTAAATGGTACTTTAGTTGCACATGCTGAGGTTGTTGTTGTTAATGATAAATTTGGTATTCGCTTAACCGATATCATTAGTGCATCTGAGCGCATGGAAAAGATTAAATAGGAGAGGTGTTTTGATTAATATTTCAACCCTGTCAAATGTAGCTTTGATGTTGATGTTAACATTGTTATTAGTGTTTATTCTTGCCTTTTTGCTCAAGCACTTTAAAAAAATTGTGCCTCAGGTGCCGGGTTCTTTACAAGTGCTTGGTGGTGCGACGCTCGGCAACAAAACGAAAGTAGTATTGATTGAAGCTTATAACGCAAAACTACTTATTGGTGTTACCGATTCAAACGTGCAAACATTATATGTGTTTAAGAATGATGCTACTACACCAGCACCCGTGGAATTAAAGTGAAAAAAATACTTTTTATATTATTGCTGTTACCGATTGTCGCATGGGCAGGCGATTTTAATTTTGATGCCTTCTCTGTAACAAATGATGGGCATGGATCACAAAAATATTCTATCAATATTCAATTGCTCGCATTAATGACAGTCTTAACGTTGCTTCCCGCTGTCATTTTGATGATGACATCGTTTACTCGAATTATTATAGTGTTGTCCATATTAAGACAAGCACTAGGAATGCCGCAAACACCCAGTAATCAAATCATTATTGGTCTTTCACTATTTTTAAGTATGTTTATTATGGCGCCAGTTTACAACGAAGTGCATGATACTGCGATTAAACCCTTTTCAGAGAATAAAATAACACAAGAAGAGGCTTTAGCTAAAGCATCAGTGCCAGTTAAGCAGTTTATGTTTAATCAAACCAGAACTGAAGATCTGGATTTGTTTTTGGAAATATCCAACACAGATATTGAAGTGAAGGACCCAGAACACATTCCATTGTCAATATTAATCTCTTCGTTTATTACCTCTGAATTGAAAACAGCATTTCAAATTGGTTTTATTATATTCATTCCTTTTTTAATTATCGACTTAGTGGTAGCCAGTGTGTTGATGTCAATGGGTATGATGATGTTGTCGCCATTGATTATTTCGCTACCTTTTAAAATCATGCTTTTTGTTTTGGTTGATGGTTGGAACCTTATCTTGGGTACTTTGGCTTCTAGTTTTGCCATGGCGGGAACTTAAATGACACCTGATGTCGTAATTGATATTATGAAAGAATCAATTTTATTGTTGCTGGTTGTTATTAGCGTTTTAATATTGCCAAGCTTGTTGGTTGGTGTTTTTATCAGCATTTTCCAAGCCGCGACCCAAATAAATGAGCAATCACTAAGCTTTGTGCCACGTCTTGTCACAGTTTTTATTACATTGATGTTAGCTTCACCTTGGCTTATTAGGGTTATTACAGACTACACTCATAACCTTTTTGAGCAAATACCCTATGTTATTGGGTAACCTATGATAGATCTGCCTAAAGAGTTACCGCAACTGGTCTTTCTGTATCTTATGCCTTTTGTAAGAGTTTCTGCCATGGTAATGGCTTTACCAATTATTGGTTCACATATGGTGCCAGCAAAAATTAAATTGATGATAAGTCTTTGTCTTACCATGATTGTCGTAACCTCAGGTGATATACATTTAACCAAAATTACAGAGGTTCCTTGGATCTATATTGTTTTATCTATTGGGTATCAAGTTGTTATTGGTGTGTTGTTTGGCCTTATTATTCACACTATTTTTCAAGCGTTTAATATTGCTGGGCAAATTATTGCTATGCAAATGGGATTAGGGTTTGCCCAAATGGTTGATCCACAAAGTGGTGTTTCAGTACCAACTGTAAGCCAATTTTTTATGATGGTGGCAACGTTGCTTTATCTGTCGATGAATGGTCATTTGTTTGTGATCTCTGCTTTAATAGAAAGCTTTAAAACGATGCCAGCGGTGGTTAATAACTTTTCTCCAATAGAATTCGATGAAGTTTTTAGTCTCGGCACCATGATGTTTTCCTATGGTTTAAAAATTGCTTTGCCTGCTATTGTCGCATTACTTGTCACGAATATTGCATTTGGCGTTATGACAAAAGCTGCACCTCAATTTAATATTTTTACTTTAGGATTTTCAATATCCATGATGTTGGGGGTTGGGTTAATTTGGATCAATCTCTCATTTATTATGCCTGTTTTCACAAACTTAACTGAAACCACACATGTTGCACTGCTTGAGGCAACGAGGTAAGTGATGGCATGATTGATGATTCACAAGAACGGACAGAACAGGCCACCCCGAAAAAGGAAAAGGAATCCAAAGAGCGGGGACTAGTCGCTCGCTCAAAAGATTTTAATTCCTTTGTTGTTCTGTTCTTTGGTTGTGTTTCATTTATCGTTTTTGGTAAATATATCATGCTAAAAACGCAATTATTATTCAAACAATTTTTTTCATTTGATGCTCAAAACCTTCAGGACAGTGGTTCAATGCTCGTTAATCTTAAAATGGGCTTTGTATCAGGCTTTTACATATTGCTTCCCGTTGCGATCTTGATCTTAGTTGCAAGTCTTGTTGGTTCATATCTCATGGGGGGATGGTCATTTTCATGGGGTAATGTAGCTCCAAAGTTTGAAAGGCTCGATCCCATCAAAGGACTTGCACGCATTGTTTCATTAAAAGGTGTGATGGAATTAGTGAAATCAATTTTAAAGGTGAGTTTAGTCTTTATTGCGATGTTTGTTATTTATGCTGTCTTTTTTAAAAGAATTGTTGGTCTTGGATTGTTTGAACTCAATAATGGGTTGTCTGTTGCTGGCAACATTATGATTTATTCATTTTTCATTTTGGTTTGTAGCTTAATTGTTGTGTGCATGTTTGATGTGCCATTCCAAATCTGGGACTTTCGTCGTCAACTCATGATGACAAAACAAGAAGTAAGGGATGAATATAAAGAAACAGAAGGGAAGCCTGAGGTTAAATCAAAACTCAGAAGTATGCAGCGTGAGATGGCTGCTCGCAGAATGATGGAAGAAATCCCTAAAGCAGATGTGATCATTACCAACCCAACACACTATGCGGTAGCTTTAAAATATGATGAAGGTAAAATGAAAGCGCCTATTGTAATAGCGAAGGGCGCAGATAATATCGCGATGAAAATTATTGAATTGGGCAAAAAACATTCGATACCAACGATTAGTGCGCCACCGCTTGCGCGCTCCATCTTTTTCCATACTGAAATTGGCGCTGCAATTCCACAAAAACTGTATGTGGCTGTTGCACAGGTGTTGGCTTACATACATCAGCTTAAACAGTATCGTCGTGGCAAAATGAAACGACCTAAATTGCCAACAAAATATGATATACCAACTGACATGATAAAGTAGGTAAATGATGGAATTTATTAAAAACATGAATCAACACAAAGCCTATTCTAGTATAGGTTTTGGTGTACCTATTTTTGTGATTACGTTATTGGCAATGATGATTTTGCCTTTGCCACCCTTTTTGCTAGATATCTTTTTTACTTTTAATATTACCTTAGCCTTGATCGTGCTATTAGCTGTCACCTATACCATGCGACCATTGGATTTTAGTATTTTCCCAATGATTTTGTTGCTTGCAACCTTAATGAGACTTGCCCTTAATATCGCTTCTACTCGTGTTGTATTGTTAGATGGACACACAGGTACCGATGCCGCAGGTAAAGTGGTTGAATCGTTTGGTGAAGTTGTGATTGGTGGCAATTATGCTGTCGGTTTTGTTGTGTTTCTTATTTTAGTCATCATCAATTTTATCGTTGTGACAAAGGGTGCTGGAAGAATTTCAGAAGTCAGCGCACGATTCACCTTGGATTCGATGCCGGGTAAACAAATGTCTATCGATGCTGACTTAAACGCCGGCATCATTACTCAGGATGAAGCAAGAGCACGTCGCCAAGAAGTTGCTAATGAAGCAGATTTTTATGGTTCCATGGACGGTGCGAGTAAATTTGTTCGCGGGGACGCAATAGCTGGTATTTTGGTTTTGGTCATCGATATTATAGGTGGTTTCGTTATCGGTATGTTACAGCATGATTTATCTGCTGAAGATTCCTTTAGAGTTTATGGCTTATTAACCATTGGTGATGGCTTAGTTTCACAAATACCATCCCTTTTACTCTCTACGGCTGCCGCTATTATGGTAACCCGTGT
>CAZSGE010000057.1:0-16260 GCA_964606325.1 Uncultured Candidatus Berkiella sp. | reverse complement strand
TAGTAGTTGGATGCTTTCGGTCCAGTATATCGATTACCCTGCCGATAGCGCTCAAATACCCTTTAAAGCCACTTTAGTGCAAATGAAAGCGAATAAAATATTAATGCTGGGATTTGGATTAACGCTTACTTTATTAAGCGCTATTCCGGTGGTGAATTTATTCGTGATGCCAAGTGCTGTATTGAGTGCCACTAAATTGTGGCATATGAATATTAAAGATGGCAGATAACTTTGAGCAAGTACTTCAACATTAGCGTTTCTTATATTTAGTTGAGATATCACATATGCAAATCGTATTTTTTAGCGTCCATGACTTTGAACGTCCTTACTACCCCCTTTCTTCGCATCATGAAATGAAGTTTTTTAATGAACAGCTCAATATCGATACTGTCAACATAGCAAAAGGTTATCCCGCTGTTTCCTGTTTTGCACACGATAAACTCAATGCAGACGTGCTTGAAAAATTATACCAAGGTGGCACACGTCTAATTGCACTACGTTCTGCTGGTTTTAATCATGTCGACTTACCCATGGCAGATAAACTAGGATTAGTGGTTGCAAGGGTTCCTCGCTATTCCCCCAATGCCATTGCAGAGCATGCCGTCGCATTAATCATGACTTTAAATCGAAAAACGCATCGTGCTTACCTGAGAGTAAGAGAAAATAATTTTTCACTAGAAGGTTTAAAAGGATTTGATTTAGTCAATAAAACCGTTGGTGTTATAGGCACCGGAAATATTGGGAGTGTTTTTTGTAAAATAATGCAAGGATTTGGTTGTAATGTGATTGCTTATGATCCATTTCCAAATGCAGAATGCATAAAAAGTGGCGTTAAATATCTGCCATTACCAGCACTATATCAACAGTCAGATGTTATCAGTTTGCATTGCCCATTGAATGAGTCAACACGACACATTATTAACGATGATGCTATCTCGCAAATGAAACCAGGCGTGATGCTTATTAACACGAGTCGCGGAGCCATTATCGACACCAAAGCAGTTATCAAAGGATTAAAGAGCAAACATATTGGATATTTAGGTATAGATGTTTACGAAGAAGAAGAACATTTATTTTTTGCAGATCACTCACAAGATATATTAACTGACGATATTTTTGCCAGATTACAAACATTTTCCAATGTATTAATCACCGCTCACCAAGGCTTTTTCACCCATGAAGCACTCAAGAATATTGCGCAAACGACTATGGCTAATATTGATGCCTTTGAAACAGGAGTCGGCGATATTCATATTGTCAGTGCTAAATTGAATATCAAAAAATAATGATGTTGAGTGCCACAAAGTTGTGGCGCTCAACAATTATAAAGAGCTAAATGCTTAAATCAGATCACCTCATGTTTCGTATAATTTCTTTTTTTCTTTTATACTCTTTTACTTGAGCACAACAATTATTGCCTAACAAGAGACTCACTTTAGTATAAAGATCGGAAATTAATTCTCTAATTGGATCTTGTGCCTTTATTGGATGTTGTGGATTACTATTAGCACCTGCACTTTTACTAGACAAATTGAGATTTAATTTATCAAATTGCAAATGCATTTCCCATAATAAATAGGGAAGAAGCTTTTGCTTATCGATATAAGTTAAAATGGATTTAAGTGCCATTAGAAAATCATACTTTTTAAAATCAGAAACGGCCATAAAAGTTGCCAAAGATCCCATCAATTCGTTTGGGCTAAAATTAACAACATGGCGAATTTCACGGTTGTCATTTTCTTGGGCTAAAAATTTTATAAAGAATAGATTTATCGTTTTAAATTGATGATTTCTGACAGCTGCTAGGAACTTAGTAGGGCTAAGGAACAGCTTGGTCAATCAGCGCAATCTGTCTTGTACGATCTTGTTGAACCTGAAATGAATGTAACATTATTCTTGATGACCTTACGTCTGCACATACATAGTTAGCAAATTAAAAACAAAAGAATGCTAACCTAGTAAGGTAGATAATTCAAGATCAAGTCATCTAAAAATTGAATACGACGAGTAAATTAGGAAGGCATGCCAGCCAGCCAAAACACCACACCCGCTACCGCAACGGCGATAATTAATACTGCAGTGATGGCATCAAAAGCTTCGTCGGATAATCCTTTCTTTTTTTCTTGGTTTATCATGATTTCTCCTTAAGGTTAAATTCCTGAGCTAGTTAATCTCAACCTCAATAGGTTTGTTAACTGATTCCAAAGTAAATTGGTGGCTATTGGTTCGAAGCTCACCGGTTTTGTCTAAAGGATCGCCGGTCTTGGAAAGTTTTGCAACCACTTCTACCTTCATACCCGCCATTAATGGTTTGTTGGCAATCATAGAATGTTTACTATCAAAGTCAACACTAAAGGGGCACTCACTCGCCTTTTTCTTTATCACAGCCAACGGCATGCGCTCACCTTTTTGTTTCACAAACACAAATACCGTTTCATCGCCCCTTAAGGTGGCAAAAAGGGCCGGATTTAACTTTACGTTGACTGCCAAGGTTGTCTCGATCGATGGCGCTGTGCCAAGCAAACTTTTCGCTTTAAGCAATGCACTCTGGATAACTTGTTGTTTCTCTTGCGTCAAAGACTCATCGGAAATAAGTATCGATTCCCATTTAGCAACAGCATCTTGATAGTTGCCGTTAAAGTAATCATCAATGGCTAATAAATTCTGCAATACATAGTGGGTTTGATCGGCATCAAATAAGGATTGCGCTTTTTGTCTAACATCAACAGGTAGCTTGCCCTGATTTTTCAAGGAATGGGTATAAACCCATTGCACTTGGAATTCAGGTTCTTTGGGAGATAACAGCATAGCCTTATCAAGTGACACTAAAGCATTATCAAATAAACCTAATTGCGTATAAATGCTCGCCATTTGCATTAAAGCATTTGGTGAATAAGCTATTTTTGCCTCTAATTGGGCAAATTTTGCCATGGCATCATCACGCGCAATATCAGGATCTTTGGTGATTTCAAGCATGTCATTTTTAAGCGTACTGATGGCATCTTGCTCAAGCAAACCAGCACTCCCTCCCCAAAGCCCATAGCCGCCAAAACAGAGGCTTATAAAAAGTGGCACAAACCACAAATAAAATGATTTAGGGAATTGCTTTGATTGAATCGGCGCCAGCAATAAGCCCAGCACACTGACGACACAAACAAGCAACAAAATAAAGTAAAAACCTGGCAAATGCGCTATGGTATTCATGTTTTTCGCTTAAACAAAACCAACCAGAAAACACCCCCCAACAGCAACATGATCAAGGGCCCAAACCACAAACCATAAGTCTGCATTTTAAGTGTGGGATTATAAGTAATATAATCGCCATAATGTTCAATTAAGGATTCTCGAATCAACTCTGGAGAATCATGTTGCTTTAAGCGCAAATAGATTTCCTCTTGCATGGCCTGTGCAATAGGCGCAGAGGAATCAGCAATCGTTTGATTCGGGCAAGTCACGCAGCGGAGCTCTTTAAGCAAGCACTCATACGCTTGTTCTTGCTCAATGGAATCAAAGGTTCGATTGTCGTTAGACATTTTCTGCACTTATCTCTTGTAAAACTGGCAAAATATCTTGTTCAAAGCGACGCACCGAAACGGGCCCATATAAATGAAAACGAATCATGCCTTTTTTATCGACAATAAATGTTTCAGGCGTACCCATCAGTCCTAAGTCTAAGCCAAGGCTTCCACTATCATCATTCATCAAATATTGATAAGGATCGCCTTTGTCTTTTATCAAATGATTGACTTTGGCCGCATCGTCGCGATAAACAATGCCGATTAAATCATAGGGATATTTATTTTTAATTTTAATCCATTCACTGTGCTCTTTAACACAAACCCCACACCAGGTCGCCCAAACGTGAACAACACTTACCTGACCTTTGACATTATCTAAAGAAATTTGCTTAGACGGGCTGCGAACATCAGCTAAGTTAAAACTAGGAAAGGCACTCTGATCTTTAGGCTTTTCATTCGCGGGGAGACTAAGTGATTGATAAAGCAGCAGCATGATGCCACCTAAAACTAAGGCAGGAATAAAACGCAACCAACGTTTTTTCAAAATAGCGTTCATGGTTGTCTCCTAAAGGTTTCTTTAAATGAGTTAAAACTGGCAAAGAATGCACCCAAGGCAATGATGAGCCCACCCAACCAGATAAAACGTACGAACGGTTTAATGTAAATGCGAACAGCCCAAGCGCCATTGTCTAGGCGCTCACCTAAGGCAATATAAAAATCCTGAAACAGCGTTGGCACAATCGCTGTTTCTGTCATCGGTAAATTGCGAGGTATAAAATAGCGCTTTTCAGGGAAGGCAGTGTAAAGCAAGTGATTATTTTCTTTAATCTCAAAGGTTGCTTTCACGCCTTGAAAATTTGAGCCAGAAATATCTTCAAGGGCAGTAAATATAAATCCATAATCTTTAACAACAGTGGACTCTCCTACTTTAAGACTCAGCTCTTTTTCTGTTTCAAGTGACGTGGTTAAAGCAACCCCCAAAACGCAAACCCCCACGCCAAAATGGGCAAGCAGCATACCTAATTTGGGCAGTATATGTTTTGAATTTTTCAATGCAATCCATAAAGTTGATAGCATCAGCATACAACTGAACAGGACTCCTAGTATTGCTAGCAAGGTAACCGGCTTTGGCAACAGCAGAAAAATCCCCAAAAAGAGTAACGCACCCCCAGAAAGAGCGACACTCACTTTTTTAAAACTTAACTTATCGCTATGCCATTTTAAATGCGGCCCTACAGACATAATAAGCACTAATGCCAACATCATTGGGTTAAAAACACTATTAAAATAAGGTGGGCCAACGGAGAGTTTTTCATCCAAAATCACTTGAGCTAAAATCGGATATAATGTTCCCAATAACACCGTTAACGTGGCAACATACAACATGATATTGCCCAACAGCATAAAAGACTCTCTTGAGTAAAGACTCGCCGATTTATCATCTTTGGATATGCCGCGCCAAAAATATAGTCCAAAAGCAAAAACAACAACAATACTCAAGAAACCTAAAATAAACATGCCACGCAACGGATCACTTGCAAAGGCATGCACAGAGGAGATAACACCTGAGCGCACCAAAAAAGTACCAATCAAGCTGAGCATAAAAGCACTCAGCGCTAACAATAAACTCCAAGATTGAAACAATTGACGTTTATCATTAAGGTAAAGTGCGTGTACTAAGGCAGTTGATGCAAGCCATGGCATAAATGATGCATTTTCAACTGGATCCCAAAACCACCAGCCGCCCCAGCCTAATTCATAATAAGCCCACCAACTTCCCAGAGTAATACCGATTGTTAAAAAGCCCCAAGCCAATAAAGCCCAAGGTCTGGCAAAGGCCGCAAAATCGAAGCTAATATTCTTATGTATCATCGCGCAGACAGAAATGGCAAAAGGAACAGCCAATCCCACATACCCCATATAAAGAAATGGCGGATGCATCACAAAACCGGGATCTTGTAATAATGGATTTAAATCAGCGCCATCGCTGGGTGAAAACGGCAATAGCCGACTAAATGGATTAGAGGTGTGCAATAAAAGTAATATAAACCCCACACTGATAGCACTTAAAACGCTTAATAACGTAAGCGCTACTTCTGCAGGCATTCGCCTTGCATGAAAACTCACCGCTAAGGTCCATAACGCCAGAATAAATGCCCATAATAATAATGAGCCTTCATGTGCGCCCCATAAGGCACATAATTTATAAGCCCACGGCAACGTGGTATGTGAATTTTGAGCCACATAAGATAAGCTAAAATCATCCATGGCAAAGCAACTCATTAACGTAACAAAACTCACCAACATGAAAAAACTTTGTACTCTCACAGCGGGGAAGGTTAATTTTTGCAAATAACCAACACGTTTTGTCACATAGCCCACATTCGGCGCAAGCCAGGCAACCAGCGACATCATCAGCGCAATAATTAAGGAAAATACACCTAGCTCTGGGATCATCCTTGTTTTCCTTTCAAACTGGATGCGACTTCCGGTGGCATATAATTTTCATCATGCTTTGCTAAGACTTGATTTGCTTTAAACTCACCATTGGATTGCAATGTTCCTTGAACAACCACCCCCTGATTCTCCTTAAAGAGATCCGGCAAAATGCCTTGGTATTTGACCTTGATATGTTGGTTGAAGTCAGTAATGACAAATTCAATGTTCAGATCTTCATGCCGAACGACGCTGTTCTTCACCACCATGCCGCCAATGCGGATAGATTTATTTGGTGCTATCTTCGCTAAAGCAAGTTCTGAGGGAGCATAAAACAGATTAATGTTTTGTCCTAACGCGACTAACGTTAATGCAATCGTCAGCCCTATGCCACAAACAATGGAAATTACAACAATCATTCTCTTTTTTTGAACTGGTGACATGTGACTTACTTCGCTGATGTCTTGATTTGGTTTTTAATTCGCACAGATTGCTTCACCGTGCGTACAAGTAATAGCAACATACCACCTAACACCAACCCATAAGATGGCCATACATATAACCCATATCCACCCATTTCCCACATCGACTTTTCCTTAACGCCTTAACATCAGGCTAACCCATTGGTTGTTACTTTCTCGCGCTAAGATCTCAGAGCGCACCCGCATAGCAACAACGCCAACCACATAACAACTGAATCCCACTATCATCACAATAAGTGGCACTAACATACTCTTATCAATAGATGGCGCGGCAAGTTTAGAAATCGTCGCCCCTTGATGTAAGGTGCTCCACCAATAAACGGAATAATGAATGATGGGAATATCCACCACCCCAATCAAGGAAAGTATGGCGCAGGCTTTTGAAGCAGCACGTTTAGAAGGAATGGCCGCATATAATCCCATATAGCCAAGATAAAGAAACAATAAAATTAATTCAGAAGTTAAACGCGCATCCCAGATCCACCAAGTGCCCCACATGGGTTTGCCCCAAATAGCCCCGGTGACTAAAGCAGCAAAAGTGAAAAAAGCCCCTATTGGTGCAATACTGATAGCAATCATATCGGCTATTTTAACGCGCCAGATTAAATAAATGGCTGAAAAAACAGCAATCGCCACATACATCATTAAGGATAAAAAGGCACAAGGTACATGTACATAAATAATTCGAAAACCATCTTTTTGTAAATAATCCATCGGGGCAACAAAAAGACCTGCGTAAGTCCCATAACCAATACCAATAAGACCCAACACCAGAAACCATATTTGAATAGCACCTAAGAAGTGATAAAAACGTCGAGGGGTGCCTAAACTGATTAATTTTTTTAACATACTAATCCATTGCAACTTTAAGAGCACCTGCAGCAGCATGGGGCGCCAGTGTTAAGGTAAAAACAGAAATGGCCGCTAAAAGTGCCATTTGAAAGACAGGCTGTGTGGCATCAATTAACAACACTACAGCGCTTTCGCCCAAAATGAGAATAGGAATATAAAGAGGCAATAACAAAATTCCTAAAAACAGACCTGAACGTGGCATCGACAACGTTAATAAAGTGCCCGTCATACCTAATAAAGTGATGGCAGGGCTACCTAATAGCACACAAAGGACCAATGCAGATGTTTGTGCAAAATCTAATTGCATAAACAAACCCAAAAGCGGTAATAAGATAATCAGCGGCAAACATGACACCATCCAAAGCGCTGTTGCTTTAGCCAAGAGTAACCACCATAAGGGGTGAGGACTTAGTACCAATTGCTCGAGCAGACCCGCCTCCATTTCACGGCGAAATACCGTTTCAATGGTAAAAAGTGAGGTTAATAAAAAGGCTATCCAAATGATGGCCGGTGAAATAGACATCAGTGATTTGCTGTCAAAGCCCAGTCCAATTCCAAATAAAGAAATAAAAATAATAAAAAACAACAGTGATTGCACCCACTCAGCACGGTTACGCAATATGGTTTTACAATCTTGCTTTACACTTTCATAAAATATGGCTATCACAAATTCACCACCTGATGACTTGCTATGGCATGGTGACTTGCCAAGATAATCATTCCTTTGGCAGCCAAATGCGCTTGCATCTGTTGCGTAAAAGCCTCAATGGAGGGTTTATCAAGCGAAGTAAAAGGTTCATCTAGCAACCAGACTTTTTTATTCTTGAGCAACAAGGCACATAAGGCCACTTTTCTGCGTTGGCCTTGTGAGAGTTTGTAGCAAGGAACATCTTCCTTACCCGCCAGGGCTAAACAATCCAACATCTTGCTTGCTTGGACAACCTGTGTGGCTTTGGCCAAATTGACTTGCAGCTGAATATTCTCGGCGACCGTGAGATTGAGATTAATACCGTCACGATGCCCTAAAAAGGCCACCTGCGATTTATAGTCACTCGAGCCAATTGCAGACTGTTCCCAGTGAATACGGCCTTTATCGGGATAAATGAGACCGGCTAAGATTTTGAGTAGCGTCGTCTTACCTGCACCGTTTTGCCCCTCTATACGAAGAAGCTCACCCGAACGCACACTGAAATTTAGGTTTCTAAACAAGTATTTGTCAGCTCGGGCAAAACCGATGTTGAGTGCTTCAATCGTCATGAATAAAATCTTAGGATTCAAAGATGGATGAATACTGTCACTTTCCTTTAATATAGGCAATCATCTGCGTGTAAATGATTGCTATTTTACTAGCCTAAAATTATAAGGTGAAGGTCAATAATGGAATTTTTGTATCAATATGGGTTATTTTTAGCCAAAACACTAACTTTAGTTTTCGGAATAATCTTCACGTTCTCTGCCCTCATAGCGATGGCGCTCAAATCACGCGCCAAGGGTGAAGAAGGCACCTTGGTCATTTACCCCATCAATGAAAAGTTAGACGATGTGCGCTCTCACATGCAGTCAGAGACGCTTTCTAAGCAGTCGCTCAAAAAATGGCATAAATGGCATAAATCGCAAAAAGCACAAGAAAAGCAGCAAAAAAAACTGATAGACGATCAAAATCGCCTTTTTATCATTCGCTTTGAAGGTGATATGCGAGCCAGTGAAGTCGAAGAATTACGTGAAGTTATCTCTGCTATTGTTGAAGTTGCCTCCCCTGCCGACGAAGTCCTGGTTATACTTGAAAGCGCAGGCGGATTTGTGCACAGCTATGGCCTCGCAGCCTCCCAATTAGATAGATTGCGACAAAAAAATCTGTATGTGACAGCAGCCATCGATAAAGTTGCCGCCAGTGGAGGTTATTTAATGGCTTGTGTCGCAAATCGTATTATTGCTGCTCCCTTTGCGATTGTGGGCTCAATTGGCGTTGTTGCGCAATTACCCAATTTTCATAAGCTTTTAGAAAAGCATCATATTGATTATGAAATTCATACCGCTGGCGAATACAAACGTACCTTAACCATGTTCGGGCACAATACCGAAAAGGCACGTCATAAATTCCAAGAAGAAATTGAACAAACGCACGGGTTGTTTAAAGATTACATCACGCACCATCGTGCACAAGTAGATATTGAAAAGGTTGCAACAGGTGAACACTGGCATGGCGTACAAGCCATTGACTTAAAACTGGTTGATGAACTTCAAACAAGCGATGATTTCATCTTGCATAAAGCGAAAAGCATGCAGGTTTTTGAAATTGGATTTGAAATAAAACAAAAACTAGCAGACAAAATTGCCAGTGGCATGATGATGTTTCTGGAAAGATCATTCATGAGATGGTTTCCAAAAACACAAAAAACCCCAGTCTAAAAACGACGGCGATGTGAAAGTGCTTCACATCGCCCTCTCACATCTATTTTAACAACCTTTTTTTCCTTAACTCCCGCGTTGGTGTCTGTTTTTTTGTTGGCATACTTTTACGCTGATGATCAAAAGTAGGGGTTATTGCTGCGGGTGCGGGCACAGCTTGAATAGGCGTCGTTGTCGAAGTAACGTGTGTCTTTTGCTGCAGTTGCGTGGATTTATTGCTGCTGAATTTAAAATAAAATTGCTTAGCGGTATATCCTGCAAATTGTATGAGCGCGTAAGCGCCAATCAAACTCATTGCAGTTAAAACACTAGCGCCAATCAGACTACCTCCTGCCAAAGCCACCAACGTCGCGCCACCTTCTGAAGCCAAAATCATTGGCGTAAGAATGGTTAAATAACCCATATGCCATTTTGAAATATAACCTTGCTGATTAGCTTTGTGATAAATGACACCGATATCGTGAATATGCTTTAACCCTTGTTCTGTTGCCTCCGTTTTTACATTATTGGTAAATCTATTGACGGCCTTTTCCACTAAATGGCCAACCAATACGCCAAGGGTCATAAAGAAAAATAATTGAATTAAGGTCGGCCCAACAGTTCCATAAAAGACGCCTTGCGTTTGCATTTCAGTGGTGACAAAAACACTGGTCAACACCGTATTTAAAAATGCTTGAATACGCGCACTTAACAAACCAAACATACCCGTTTGCGTTGTAAACCAACCACCGGGGGATAAAAATGAAGAAAACAGCCCAGAAAAAAGTCCATGACTTTCAACATGGCCAACCGCACTACCTAAAGTACCTTCCACATGGCCGGTAAATAGGCGATAAGCAAGATGGTATCCCCACAAAGCGCCTAATATTTTGCCTGTGCTCTTTAGCAAGACTTTAATAGGATTTTTTAAGGTATAAAATAAATCACGAAAAAACGCTTTAAAACCAATGCCAACGGCGATGGTGCTAGCTATCATCGAACCCATAAAAAAAAGCGATAAAGCACCGCCTAGATAAGATTGAGTCGCCAATAACATCGCTAATCCAAAACCCGCGCCTAATCTTTTGTAAAACGATGTTTTACCCAGCGACTTCATAAAGAGGCCTGATGTAAAATTATATATACCAGACAATCCCTTTTTAAAGAAAGTAACCCATTCTTGATCAGCAAAACGATAAACACCATAAACGGCAATTAGGCTCCAAGAATTGAACCCCAACATTAAAAATATCGCGAGCGACGCTGCAAATTTAATAATGCGATTAGGATATAAGGTGAGGGTTTCTCCAGTCCATTCTCCTGCTCTACGTGAAAAGCGGCGCATAAAAACAATAAAATTTTTAAAAAAATAAATACTATTTTTAACAATTGACCTGTAATGATAAAGACAAAAACCTGCAAACAATGGTAAATAAACCAGCCAAGCGTATGGAACAAACCCAAATAACGAAATAATAATGGCTGTATTGATAAGCGGCATCATCGTTTTGGGCGTATTTAATTTTGCTATCCGATGAATGGTTCTTAATTTTTCACTTGAAAGATTCATCTCATGCAGGGTAAAGGCTTCTTGAGGATTCAAATTTATTTTTAATTTTTCGATAAGCGCTGTTGCTGTTTGTTCACTTATTAATGTTTTATGAGCGATGTTTTGTTTTTTATCTATAAAATAAATTTCATTTTTGAAAATCACATAAGCAAAATCAGCAAAACCTGGTAAGGGTTGGACTTGAGCTACTGGATAAACGTTAGCACTAATAAGATCACAATCAACACACAGCTGAGACCCCACCCAATTGAGTATGCCATTGTTTTTTATAAAATTTATCATTAAAAGGTTACTAACTAAGATTTTAATGAGGGGATTCTAATCCCAACATAACGGATGTGTCAATTTACAAGCTTACATATGTCAGCAAGTCTGCTTTAATTGCCTGCGGGCTGTGGATCTTTGTCATCATTAAGGGAATATTTCGCTTGTAACACCTTCACAAGATGAGATTCGGCTTTCGTCATGACTTTTGTAGGGTTTTCTTCACTGTTCTGGGGTTGCAGCTGCATTAAAGGATCGTCTTCCTCTCCCCTATTGGCAGCATCATCAAGCTCACTAAGCTGCAAGTGCTTGGTGAGATTTTCTTTAAAATCGAAGTTTGCAGTTTCAAAATCATCAGGGAATGATCGGCTAATAACAAGTTTGTCATATATCATGTTACTGAGCTTCACTATTTTTTGATAACGACGCAAAGTGTAAAATGAAATGACAAGGGTAAGCAGATTGACGCCTAAACTTAAAAACAGCAACATTTCCAGTGTCATACGTATTCCCTTGGTTCCACCCCTACCACTCTAAGCGTAGCAGTCTTATGTAGGGTGGACAAAGCATAGCGTGCCCACCATCCACTATTTCCAGTTGACGAGCCGTGACTTCAAACGTAACATCGCCTGGCTGTGAATTTGGCTGATTCTAGACTCACTCACCCCTAGTACTTCGCCTACTTCCCGGAGATTAAGTTCTTCATCGTAGTACAATGCCAACACCAACTTCTCTCTCTCTGGCAATTTAGCAATCTCTACACCGAGCTTTTGTTTAAAATCATCCCTTTGAATGCCTTCTAAAGGCCCTGTAATAGGATTTGTTGTTGGGCAATCTAATGCTTCCTCACTCACGCCTAAGTCTTCAAAGGCGAATATTTTGGAGCTATTAGAGTCCTGTAAAATTTGATGGTATTCTTCTAAGCTCATGCCTAAAGTACTTGCAACATCGACGTCGCGCGCATCTCGACCAGTCGCATTTTCAACATCACGCATCGCTGCTGCAACGCGGCGTGTGTTTTTGTGAACTGATCTGGGTGCCCAATCGCCTTTCCTGATCTCATCTAACATAGCACCGCGGATCCGGATCCCGGCATACGTTATGAAGGTCGCACCTTTGTTTTCATCAAAGTTACGTGCTGCCTCGATGAGACCTATCATCCCAGCTTGGATCAAATCATCCGCTTGTATGATAGCTGGAAGTCTTGCGAGAAGATGATGAGCGATTCGTTTTACTAAAGGAGCGTATTCCTTGATAAAACTATCATCTGCATCCAATTGAACAGATTTATACAGGGCTGCTCCATTCATGCTTTAACCTCTATTGAACGACTATTTGTGATCTAATCATTTGCTCAATAAAGAATTGCACATCTTTGCTACCACCTTTTGGCAAGGTAAGCTTAGAAATGTTTTGGGCTAACTGCCAAAAACATTGCGAAGCTTTACAACCTGGATATGCTTCAACGACCGCACATTGTTGCCTGATAGCTTTCCGTACCAATTCATCCTCGGGTATCCACCCTAAAAAGTGCAATACCACATTTAAATTTCTGTCTGCCACATTAGTTAGCTTAGCAAATAATTGTTTTGCTTCATACAAACTACTAGACATATTCACAATGATACGGAAACGATGAATTCCATAAGAAAGATTCAGTACTTTCATTAGCGCGTAAGCATCCATTAAAGATGCGGGCTCATCACACACAACCATTAAAACTTCATGAGCAGCTTGAGCAAATCGCACAACAGAATCAGAGATCCCCGCCGCTGTATCAATAATGAGTGTATCTAATTTACCTGCAAGGGAATTAAATGAGCTGATGATACCGGCATAATCACTCGCTTGCATTTGAACTAACGATTGAACGCCAGATGCGCCGGGAATAACACGCAAACCATAGGGTCCCGTTTGAATGATGTCTTCCAATTCACAGCGATTTAATAGCACATCGTTAATTGTAAGCGAAGGTTTTAAGCCAAGCACAACATCCACATTCGCAAGCCCTAAATCAGCATCAAATATAAAAACCTGCTTGCCCATTTTAGCTAAACTAACACCGACATTGACAGCGACATTCGTTTTACCGACACCGCCTTTACCTCCTGTCACAGCAAGTACTTGGATTGGTTTTGTTATTTTGTTTAAACTTGCTACCTGGTGAGACATGCTTGCTCCTAAGATTTGTTTGTCGGCAAAATGCGCGTAAAATATTCTTGAAAATAGTGCTTATCAGCAAACATAAGTCTTGATGAAAATCCATTCGTAAAATTTAAAGAGCCAAAACTTAAATTACGCAGTGGCACATTGTAAGAAAGTAAAAAGTTAATCACATCTGTACAAGCATTATTTTCATCAAGCTTGGTTATGGAAACACCATCAATGAGCGTTTTTTGAAAGGCATTAAAAATACGCTCAATATAACTATATTGACAATGAGAAGAAACAACCAAAGTATTATCAATATCTTCTCTATGCTTTTGTAAAAAATTAATAAAATAATTATTCTCGGGTTGATTAAAATCATAAGCAGGAAAATCAATAAAAACATGCTCTTTATCAGCACACTGAGCAAAAACGTCTTCTAATTCTTCTAATGACTCAGCATAAAAGCTGGGGGCTCCAAAGAGGCGACCATATACCTTAGATTCTTCTAATACTTTAAGGTTGTTATTATTGACAAATATGATGGCAAAATTATTGTTCAACGGTTTATTAGCAAAATATATTAGCAATTTAGCTAATAGCAAGGATTTACCTGCTCCGCTTGGTCCAATAAACGTTTTAATTCTTTTGTGGTGACATTGTGCTTTATCAAATATCATAGCATCAATGATTTTATTAATCACAAATTCCCATGACTCTTCCAATGAAAGATCAACAGCTAAAGATGCAACAAACTGATTAATAATCGGGCAAACAAGTTTTGCTTTGTGCAACGAGCGCATTATGGTAAGTTGGTGAACATTAAATGAATCAACTTCTGTTTGAGCGTTATCAACGACAGGTTGCTTTTCCTTAATCAACTCTTTGATACTAGCAAGTTCTGATTTTATATAATTAGAAACATCTTCTGAGACATTCGATTGAGCCTTATTGTTAGTATTTCTTAAATAGGTTGCACTAAACACATCATCTTGCAACATTAAAGCTTCTTCAATTGGCTCTTCTGATAATAAAGAAACCAAAGGCACTTGCTTTGCTAAGGGTTTATGAACCACATCTGGTAAAACAAAGGATTCGATCTGACTATTCACCGCTTGAGGCATTATGGCCGTTGAGGGCAATGCAACTAAGCGAACTTTATTACCAATAATGTTTTGCGACAAAATAATAGCATCAGGACCAAAGACAGCCTTCACTTGGCGCATCGCCTGACTGATGCTATCTGCGATAAACTCTTGGGAAGAATCTTGAGTTTTCATAAGTCACTAAAATCCTAATGTTGAAATAACTTTAATCTGCTTTTCATCTGGAATTTCCTTAAATGATAAAACAGATAAATTCTTAGCAAAATGCTTCAGTAGCTTAGAGAGTAATCGCCTAATACTTGGATGAACAAGCAGTATCGCAGGATGCCCGAGAACTTCTTGCTTATTGGCAAACTGAACAACCGCTTTTTGCATTTTATCCATCAAGTTAGGATCTACTGCCGAGCCATCTGCCCCACCCGTATGTTGAGACTGCAGCAAAATCTGTTCCAAGTTTGGATCTAAGGTTACAACCGGGATCTCAGGGGATGAACCATTTAGCTGCTGAATAATGAGTCTGCCTAATGCCATGCGGACGATTTCAGTTAAAATGCCAGGATCTTGACTTTTTTGAGCATATTCTGACAGTGTTTCCAAAATGGTTTTACTATCACGAAGTGGCACATGTTCTTCTAAAAGATTTTGAAAAACTTTTACTATTACAGACAATGAGAGCTTGTCAGGTACCAAGTCTTCAATCAGCTTAGGAGCGCCCTTTGCAACGATATCAATAATTTTTTGTGCTTCTTGATGGCCTAGCAACTGATGAGCATAGTCTTGAATAACTTGACTTAAATGCGTTGCAATCACGGTACTGGAATCAACAACGGTATAACCTAAGGTTTGTGCTTGCTCTTTAGAAGATTTATTAATCCAAACCGCCTCTAAACCAAAAGCAGGATCTTTTGTAGCAATACCTTCAATTTTTCCTAAAACTTGACCAGAGTTAATTGCCATATCTTTATCAGGGAATACATCCCCCTCGCCCAATGAGATCCCCAACAAGGATATTTTATAGCTGGTTGGTGCTAAATTCAGATCATCCCTAATATGAACAGATGGGATCAAAAAACCCAATTCTTGTGATAGTTTTTTGCGAACTCCCTTTACACGATTTAAAAGCTCACCACCCGTTTTAGATTCGACTAACGGAATCAATTTATAACCGACTTCAAGGCTAATGTCGTCTAATACTGGCACATCATCCCAACTCACTTCTTTTATCTCAGTGTCGCCAGTGACTTTCTGCTTGGCCATTTCATCAGCAGGCTTTTGTTTGGCAAGCGCTTCCGCTTCTTTCTTAAGTCCCTGTTGATTTTGTAAATAGTAAGCACCAAATGCAAGTAACGCAGCGATCCCTAAAAATACCAAATGCGGCATACCCGGAATAACACCCAGAACAGCTAACACTACACTCGAAATAAGCAGCGGTTTAAATTGGTAGAATACCTGATTCTTTACTTGGGACGACATATCATTTGACGATGAAACACGGG
>CAZSGE010000056.1:0-16680 GCA_964606325.1 Uncultured Candidatus Berkiella sp. | reverse complement strand
AGCTGATGATAATAAAAATCATCACGCATATATTTGCGCATGAATTTAACATAAAGAGGAAACTCAACTTTATCGATATCATGCTGAAAATAGTATTGAATTGCTTCATTTCGATATTTATTATCATTAAGTTGAACAGTCAAAAACACAACTAGAAACGTAACTGTAAGCAATACCAACCCAAAAGGAAAAAATCCTTTGCTGAATGTTTTATCTTTTGGTTTTGACAAAGTCATAATTTATCAACTATTTAGACATAGGTCATCTAGGATAGTAAACCCGTATTAAAAGAATTATAGCGACAAGTAGAAAAATGAAGTGCAAAAACAACTCATGATTGATACAGCTTTAATGCAATTTAATAGTGCATTTAGGAGTTTGCGAAGAATCTAACGCCTTTGTGTTGTTCGAACGAAAGTCTTGCTGCTGTGCGCAATGCCTATCAAACATCAAATGTGGAAAAGAAATCCTTTCCAGAGATGTTAACTCTTGTTTCTTAGGCATATCAGCTTTCTCAAGGATTTGTGCTTCATTACTAGATATTTTTTCAATCATCCTGGAAAGCAAAGAAGCGCTTAAAATGGAACCACTATAAATAAGAGGTAAATACATCACTGCAGGCGAAAGAAAAATCTCAGGAATCGATGAAAGAGGAATGGGTATTAATGGTAAACCTAATGTCAAAACAAGCCCTACATAAAATAAAAACTGAAACGTGAAATAGAAAGCATGCCAATGAGATATTTTGGAAACAGTAGGATATCTTTTGAAAAAAAACTCTTGCAGATAAATAGAACACAAATTTGAAAAATGATTTGCTAATGTTCTTAAAAATCGATAAGGCGCCAATGAAACCAAGAACAAACCAAAAACAAATTTAAGTGAGCCAGCCGTTAGCAAATGAGTCGCATCTATAAAATTAGATCCATATTTTTTAAAGTCGTTAATAATTTTAAACACATCTTTTATCATACCGATAATATTAAGATATTCTACTTGGCAAAATACAAAAGAATGCTGCGCACCATTAAAAAAATAATAAATCCAGCTAGGGTGTATATTGGTAAAATTATCTTTCTTATGGGTAGCTGCTGCTTTATTATTGGATAGTTTGTTATGAAGCTCATTTCTTATCCAAAGTTGAAATGCTTCAATTTTGGAAATATCATCATTTAACTCATAAATTGACAACGCATTATTAAGATGCAGCAACAGCTGAATCATCAATATCATCGTAAGATGCTTTCTTAATGTTAACGGTAAAAATGAATCCATGGAAAATCCATTTTCACGATGAATAATATTAGCATAAAATGAACTTTCAATTTCCGCCAATAGGGCGTTAGGATATTTTAGGCTATTATCAAAACCAATTAATAAATTTCTTTCATTGGAAGTGTATTCTCGCTTATTTTGACGCAAATAATCTTGAAGCAACAACAGATTTTTTGAGTTCAGTTTATTATTATCCAATATTATTTTGTTAGCATTTTTTTCCAGATAAGGCACTATTTTTTCATGATAAATGTAAGCCATCCAGGCTTCATGTTTTGAAGCATCGGCAATTGCATATAAATAAGGTAAGATTATGATTGGAATAGACGGTACTGCGTTTGACATTATGCTTTCCTATTTGATAGACAGCCTTGTCAATAATGGTAATAGCTTGTTTGACCACCCTCTAATCACTAGTATAGATATTTAAAACTTTGTGGCTACTGTGATTATTTTCCGTGGTTAAATTTACAAGAAATAACAATATATTACTATTAAATTGCATATCTTTTACGACATCATGCCAATCATCATTGTTTAATAAATCTGCCCATTTTATCATAAACTTAGTAGTTCACATTATTTTACGGGGAGTTTCACTATGTTACCCGGAATACAATCACAACTTAATATCTTATCTAGCCTTGAGATTCAACTACAAAAAGCTGCACTGCTAGATAATGAAAAATCCTTCTTTCATATTCTTGAGACTATAAAAAGAATATACAAAGGTCGCATTCCAAAAGAAAAAGTAAAACAATTACTTCATAACCATCATTTAAGTTTGATCGCATCTTTGATAGCCAAACCAGCCATGCCTAAAAATTTTAACTCTGACGATGACGCCCCAAGAGCAAAAATAATATATGAAGTTTTAAATGTAATAAAAGACGCAGAACTGACTGTGGATAATTTTTTAAAGGTTGAGAAAATATTTGTTGTGCAAGAAAGTACCAGTCCAACATCTGTTGAAATTCACATTGAACCCACAAGTGTAACGCCAATGCCATTTCAGACTGTTTATGAATGGGCAACTGTTCATAACATAGGAAAAATCATAAGCCATCCTCTTGTGCAGCAAGCTATGTATATTGATCAAATTCATGATTTATTTTGTAGTGGAGAAGTGAATGGTGCTAGAGATTTATATATACAAATGAAAGATGATCTACAATTGAAAGACAATCGTGTGTTTCATATAGAGCTAGCAGAGCGATTATTTTCACAAGGGAGATCTAAAACAGTCTATCAAAACTCGCCTGGCTCACGCCTGCCTAATTATGTCATTGATAAACTTTTTACTAATTTACTTGAAACTGATCATATCGGGTTATTCAAAATTAAACAGCCATCTAATTCATCAATTGATATATTTGAAATTATTAAAAACAACATTCAATTTGTCCGGGCTCAACAATCATTGACCTTTAAGCTTTATGATGCTGTTGCAACCATGTCAAAAGTTCAAATAGATTCAAACACCTTTGCTCTTAAAGCGAGCGAATTACTCGATGATTATTTTGACACCATTTCAGGGACTGATAAAATTGCGCAATGCGCATCAGATTTGTTAGCCTTTGCTTTTGAACAATGGAATAAACAAGGACCAACCAATGAGACATATAAACAAGAAAGAAAGCAAATAGCTAAATACCTATTTGAAAAGGGCGCAAGAATGGAAAGTATTGCTGCTCATTTCCAACAGTTGATTTCGATAGATGCCGGTGACAGCGAATTGTTTTTATATCCTGGCGTGTTAGAACCATTTGAAAGGTTATCCTTAACTAACCCTGAACAAAGGCATCACGAGCAAAAGCAACTGATTAACCAAGCTTTTAACGCTGTAACGACTCAAGCCCCTTATCCTATGCAAATACCTGATCCGATTATAGTTAAAGCGCTATGCAAAAGTGCAAGCTCGCAATGTTTTGTGACAAATGAATTAGTCTCAAAAATAGCCTTGTTAGATCCTAATCATGTTCCACCAATTGATGACAGCACAAAACAAATCATTGCATTATCAATTAGATATATTTTAGAAAACGATCTCATTGCAGATCTTGACATCATACAATCTGGCACATACCCTCTACCATTCAATGATCCGAACACTAAACTACCCATTGATTTATATCAATTCATTATGGACGATAAACAACTACGTTTAGGATTTTTAATAGCGGCAAGAGATGAAGAGTTATATGCCAATTTTATAATGACAAAGTCAATGATGAGCAAAGATCCACGCTCTAAAAATGACACTGATAAACTAGTATTACCGTTACATCAAGGAGAACATCGTCATACGTTGCCTAATGTAAGAGAATATTTGAGAAAGCATCCGGAGTTTGCAGCAACATTACTAGGGCATGTTGATCCTGCTGAGCTTGTTTTACATTCTATGCCTTCGGCAAAAAAACCACATACCCCTCCAAACAAGGAATCAAATGATTCATCTAAAAGGTAATATTTTAAATTTCCTTATCTTTGACTTGACAGTGTTGAAGTGGTTGCTCGTCCCAAACGAATAAAGCATCTTTGTTGCTTAACCAGACATATCTATTTTCTTCAAGACCAAACTTCTTACCTTTGTTAGTTGGTGTGGCAATTAAAACTGCTTTTTGACCACCATATTCGATAGTGACAGTACCAAGACCCTGGGTGTTAAATTGAGTCAGAATAAATTCAGATCCATCCTCGCAAGTGAAATGATTTTCTTCAATGATATCTGCTATTTTCCAATAGGTTTGCAATTCATTTAATCTACTTTCATACAATCTCTTAACACAAGATTCCATGCCCTGCTCTGCTTTCCAGCATTCATTGCGCTTATTTGCCCATTCTTTTTGAGAGGTAATGAGTTTACCCATTTCATGTATTTCAGTGCTTTCTTGTGATTTACTTAATGCTTGCTCATAAATAAGCGACATATTTTCTTCTAACATTTTTAAAGTTGCGTTATTGCAAATTAGTCTGTCAACGCGGTATTCAATTTTATTGCAGTTTATACTGAGTTCATTTTGTATACTTGTAGTATCGTCAATTTTTACAGTATGAGTAGGCGTTAAAAAGCGTGCTTCTATCCAACCCGCTTGTTCGCGATATTCCACTTTACACCAAGAATTTGTTGATTTTTTCGTGCTCTTGCATCCAAAGTTTTTCAACTTTTGCGCTTTAGATGAAATAACAGCAACCACTTTAGAATCTAATCGATGACTTTCATACAGGTTCACTACATGAGAACTTGAAATATCCCAAAAATCAGGTTTTGCTGCAAAGGCAGAAGGTATCAAAACGATCACCATCAAACCACATGTTTTTAGCATCCAATCCCTCATGTTACCTGCTCTTATGATGACACATTCATTAGTAATATACCCTCTCCTTATGAATCGGAACTAAAGTCTCATCACTGTAGTCTATTGAATAGATGCTTAGCACACTTAAGTGTAACTACAATATTAAGAGGCTTTCCATGATTGATATGACATATCTTTGCAAGACAACTGGGTGGCACAACAATTGTGGTTTAAACTGCTTGACTCACTTTTTAATTGCGAAGATCGTAGATGGCTCAGCCGAACAGCTTTTCAGAAGCGACAAAGAATATATCTCATTGCTGCAAACGTTTAAACAATACTATTATTTAGATGGCAATCTAACGATTGAGACATTAAAACAAATAATACAAGCATATCCTGCTGCAACAGATAGAGAAGCTATCTTTGGCCCTGTCTTAAGAAAACAATTAGAAAAAGTGTTAAGCGCAAGCGCCCAAGTGTTATGGGAAACAGATGCCAGTGCTGCTATTTCCGAATATCTTAATACTGGCGAAATAAATGATGTTAGTGAGCCTTTATTCAATGCCAATAGATCATTTTTAACAAATCTTAAACATGATTTTGATGCAAGACTATTTAGCATTACCGACACGAGGATTTTACCCAAAGAAAAAGAGGAAGCCATCGAACGTTTACGCCAAAACAAACTCCTTACTGAAGCCGACTATACGCCTGAAAGAATAAAAGCCTTAGTAGATTTAATTAGAAAAACAAGTATCGAAGATGATTTACAAAATGAAGCACATGCTCAATGGATGTCGGTAGGTTGTAAAAACTATGCAGAATATGTTGGTAACTTACAAAATGGTGTGATGGTGAGTGCCGAACACTTATCTTTATTGTGCCAAAGTTTAAAAATTGGGCTTGAAGTATATACTCCAGCTTCTATCGCACATGCAAACTCGAGCCCTCAAACGATGGCGTTGACTCGAGGCATGCAAAATGTACCTGATCCGTCCATAAACTATCGTTGGATGATGAAGGTTCACAATGAGGGGATTCACTGGGAATACGAAGAACCAAATCGTAACTTAAATGCTACCACAGCACATAATAATGATTATTCAATAAATCTATCTAAAGCTAAATTTGAGATTAGAGGGCTTGAAGATATTTCTGATGAAGTAATGGCGCATTTAATGGGCCAAATTGATGATCTTGGTAATATGCAATCACAGCCGCCACCCATTAAGTCAGTCACGCAAACATCATCTTCTGCATCACAAAAAACAGTGCAACCATCTAGCAGTAATAAATCACCACAGGCATCGCAAAAAGCTACCAGTGAAACCTCTCCCAAAGTGTCGCCCTCAAGCTCACAAAAAACATCCCCTATTATTGGGGCCAATAGAGGATCACATCCGCTACCTTTACCTGCTTCACAGAAAGTGACTCCCACAACTTCACCACCAGAGTCTCCATCGGCTTCACAAAGAACCTCTCCTATCACCATTGGTGCCAATAGAACGCCATCGCCACCACCTGTGACTGTGCAAGCGACACAAAGAATCGAGCCCATTGTTACACATAACATCAAAGAAACTGAAACAAAACACAGTGTTACCACTACAACTCAAGCACGCCGTCCCAATATGCCAAGTGGCGTGCCTAGAAATTTTACAACGCCTAAGGCGACAGCTGTAAACCAATCGACAACAACAAAGGAAACGCGTCCAAGGCCTTATGTTGAAAAAGAGTATGCCACAATTTATTCCCACCTTGAAAATAATTGGGATTGGGATAAGAGTAAAACGATCTCAGATGATGAATTACATTTGCAAACTATCGCAAAATTGAAATCCAAAGGGATGGTAAAAGAAGGTGATGGAACAGAACTTTGGTTAAAAAATAATCATAAAATAACAGAGATGGAAATGAGGAAGCCTAAACTATAATCAAAAATAAGGATAGATCATGTCAACTCCTGGCCCCAACGCTCAAAACGAAATAAATACAATTTCTGCGTTTAAGAGCAAGATAAAGAAAATAGAAGATGATTTCCAACAGGGGAAACTTAGCGTTAGTGAAGAGCTGAAACGATTATTGCTAATAAAGACATCTGATCTAAGTACCTTATTTTATGACATTGGTTTGCAAAGTTATAAATTTCAAAAAATGTCACCTGGAGAGTTAGTTCCGCTCACCTCGAAAATAACTGTACAAAGATGTTTAGCTTTATATGCAACCAAGGATGAAAAAGGAAATTTTCAACTTATCATACAAAATGGTGATCTTGACGAATCCTTTAGAATAGATGATATACCAAAGGTTATAAAATGGATACCTAGCGAAGGATTAATGATTCGCCTTAAAAATGCGGCGCGGTCAATGCTACCTGTTCACCTGATTAAATATGTTAAACAAAAAACGATACAATCCATTACATCTGAGTTAGCGCAAAATAGGCATCTTATTGATAAACTTGCACCTGGTAAAAATACTATTATTAAAACATTTGATAACGTTAATATCCATGTAAGAAGAACACAATCTGGTGACTACCATGCCTTTATTGAAACAAATAATCCCAATGAACCCTTCTTAAGAATTGATTCTAAACAAAAGATCATATTGAGGCCCCATCGCAATATATTGATGGATGAACAATCAATCAATTTTCTCAAAAGAATTGAGAACACACTCAATGCTCTTAAGGCTAACAAACTACCAAAACAATTAAATGGGCTGATAAAATATGAGCAGCTTATTTCGATATGTGAATTTATTTTAAATAATGCCTACGTACTTAATAAATTAATTAATGGTCACAGTTTTAGAATTCCGAAAGAACATGCTGGGATTGCGCGCACGCTAAACATTGTACGTGATACTAACAGTGAATTTATGTTAATGCTTGAGACCAAAAGTAAATTAGATACAGGCACCAAGGATGTTAAAAAATTAATTGGCGCAGGCAGCTATGGTACAGTAAAGCCTGCGTGGAGAATTGATACACCAATTCCTGAAGAATGGGTAAACAAAACAGTCAAAGATAACTATGTTCCTGAATCTGACTATGAAGCGTTATTTTCGCAACATCTTATTCAACAAAGAACACCTCATAAAGATGCTTTAAACATTACTTTGTTAGGAGAATTATTTTTTAATAAAAATATGGCCAAACGAAGTCAGTATTCAAGACGCGCCATCGGTGATTTAGAAAAAATATTAACCAACCCTTCTATAAATTTAACTGAAAACGATAAAGACCGGATTATTCTTAACATTTTAGAAGGGCTATCTGTGATGCATTCTCAAGGAAAAATTCATCAGGACCTCAAAATTCCGAATATTCTCATCTATAAAGACGATAAAGGGTATTATGCTAAAGTCGCTGATTTTGGGATCTCTACAGATCCTTCTTCAGCAGTAGAGAAACCGGCTTTAGCGACATCGACTTATGAATCACCTGAAATACAACTTGCTTATGAAGATCCGGCCAGTGATTACCATACTTATTTTCATTCTCCTTATGCTAAAATGAATTCTTTAGCATATAATATTCTTATTGCAACATCAGGTCGTAACCCTTATTCAGAAGAGGCTAAAAATTTCCGCAAGGCACATACTGCTAATGATATGTGGGCGGCAGGAATTTTAATTTTCAAATTAGTCTATGGCCATTTTCCAAAATATAACGTTTCTGAAGATCAAAATAAAATCAATACAAATCCACTGCTGAAAGCGTTATTAAATCCTAATCGTGACAAGAGAATCAACATTCAACAAGCAATACAACTACACAAGCCTCATGATGTGCAAAAAGCTGTTGCTACTGTATTGCCTGTATTCAAACAACCGAGGCCTGCGCCTGTCTTTACTAATCAAGCTAACCTAGTTGCAGTAGCGAATAAAACGTCACCTACGAAACTATCGCGCCCCTTGCCTAACCCTCAAGCAAAAGCAGCGATTCCACCTATTCCAGTAGCGCAACCGATGGCTAAATTTCAACCAGTTAAAGTAGATGAGCAAATCAGTAAAGCAAATAAAATTGCACAGGAAGCTAAAAAAGCCTTTGCTTTGAAACCTAAACACATTGTTAAAACAGAAAATACGTTACCTGAAAATAATAATCAAAACAAAACTAACCAAGTTAAAGATTTCAGGGTTAAACCTCAAGTGTCAGGCTTAACACAAGCTATCACCACAAACAAAGAGATAAAACCCAGGCCTTTTGTGGAGAGGGAATATGAACAAACATATAATCATCTTGCAACACATTGGGACTGGAAGAGTGACAACACAGTTTCGGATGACAAACTTCACGATAAAACAATAGCCAAAATGAAAGGTAAGGGAATTTTACTGACAATTGAAATCGAAAATTGGTTAAGAACCCATCATGAAAAAACCATGATTTCATCAAAACAGACTAGATAATAAAATTTTTCTATGAAAAGCATGAAGCAAGAATGATTTATTCCTGCTTCAGCATAAGTTTTCTAATATGTGGCCGCTGACTTTGGGAGTTTTTTGATATCTTCAAGTAGACTTTTCCTGTCGACTAAATCTAAAGCTGCTTTTTCTTCTTCTGATTTAGCGATATGAAGACTAAATGCTGGGCCTTTTGCTTCTCGTCTTTTTCTTGATTCTTCTGCCTTTTTATCAATAATACGAGTAACTCTCGCCTTTTCTTTAGCAGGTATATCTTCACTATCATGAAATAAAGGTTCTTGTTGTTTTCTTTTTTCTAAAAGCTCTAGGCCCATCTCACGAATTTTATCGCCATAAAATATATCGGAAACGCCCGCTTGCTTCATATACCCCTCTAAAGCATTACGAGCGCGCTTAATCAAATCAACTTCATCTGCTGCTTCTTCAGGCGTTAACGTTTCGATTTTTGCTTGAAACGCTTTGAATTGTGTTTGTAGTTCTTTTAATTGTCGTGATATTTCTTCTAATATTTCAGGTTTAATATTATTATTGACTTGAATGAGGTTAACTGTCATCTGAGGATTATCGTTATATGCGCGCCATGCAGTGTATGTGGTTGCTGCTGCGGTACCAATAGCCAAAGAGCCATAAAATAGATTATCTACGCCTATCATATTTACATAAGGTAAGGCTGTTTCACAGATCCCAACAAGGCCAAAGGGAAGATTGTCGCAAATCGATGGACAATAACCGATATAAGTTTGCACAAAGGAATAAGAACAGGCAGTTTGTCCCCACCAAGCACTTCCAGAACTCGCTAAACTTGAAACGGTAGATGCTGCGCCATTTACAAATGTTTCCAACATAATAATCCCCTGATCAATAACTTGTTGTTCAGGGATTATTATATAAACATATGAAAGTTATCTAAATACCACTTGTCACTATAATCTTGCATTTAGTCTGAAAAAATGTATTTTTTTCATATATTTCAGAAGGTTAGTGTACAATGCAAAATTAATGCATGTACATCAATGAGGAAGTGAAAATGATGCTTGGTCCATTGGTAAGTCTTGATGATGTTAATCAAAGGCTGTGTTACCTTATGAATACTAAAAGAATGTATTCAATCAGCCATTTATTTTTGTCAACCTTATCTGAGCGCTTAAAGTCTATTTATGGCTCTGACAATGAACATATATTTCAAAGTATCTTGTATCAAATCCACTTGATGATTCAAACTGCGAATAAAGCAATTAATGAATTTGATCTTGAGAATCACACTCATTTTGAAAATGAAATCTATCATGAATTTCAAACCCATGACAATCTTTCTGAAGACACCAATATTCTCAGAATGGGCTTTGAAACTGCTAAGCATGTTGGAAAGAAACTTCTTGATGAAATTAATAAAACAATGCCTGGCATTGAAAACGTACCTGTCGATAATGCAGATATAGAAGAATATAATTTCCATTTTTGGGTTGTGAATTTTCTTACAAAATTCTCATCCGCTGATGAAATAAGAAGACATTATAACCATTTTAGAGAAAAGCCCGAAAATACAAGGGCGACATTACATCAAACATCAATCAATAAGATAGCGGAAAAGATAAGTGGTGTTATTCAAGATCCTGCATTAACGCTTACAGACAAAGCACTGAATGCACTTTTGATTTTAGAAGCAATTGGCGGCAATGAAAAAAGCTTTTCCGCTTTTCACCGCTTTTGCGCTGCTCAAAGACAGAAGCTGGAAAATTATCGTGTTTTTTTAACTTCACCATCTAGGCTCAAGCCTTAATGTACATGTTAATAAATGAGCAGCAACTTGCGTAATATCTATTATGGATTTTTTTTGATTTACTTAAATAGTAAATTTCATCACTGTGACTTGATGCTCATTTAAACTATCTGTATCTATCATTTTCCAACCTAATTTTTCATACCAACTGGATAATGATGAATCAAAAGCAAACAAATAGAGCGTATCATAGCCAAAAGTGTGTGCCTTTTTTATAACCATTTGCACAAGTTTTTCACCAATCCCCTGTCCTCTAAATTGCGGCAATACAAATAAAGAAGCTAACCAAGGGGTGAGCTCTTCCTTTATTCCATCATTTTGACGCAAAGAACACATACCGACAGGCTCATCATTTTGCAAAGCAATGAAGGTCAAAGGCATATTCACAGCATTTAAGTGCGTAGTTAATTTGTGCTCAGCTTTCTCTAGGCTTGATTGAGGATTTAGGTGTCCCCATGTTTTGAACATCCATGATGCTAACACTGGGAGATGTTCTGGATGGTTGATAAGATAATCTATTTTGATGCTCATCTGTTAAATCGCTTTTTTAATTGGGATTTAATATTTTCTCTTTCTGAAATAGGATCGATTTTAATATAAATATCAGTTACACCATTGCCAGAATAAGCGTTAACCTTAATTCCACCATCAACATCCATTTTAAATCGTATATGCCCCGGCGGATATTTATGTCTACAGCTCTCAGAAATACCGATGACAATTTTACTTACGCCGGCAAGATTCTCTATCCAGCCTACGTTTTGTTTAACTTCTTTTTCAAGCGTTTGGTGTCGCCCCATTAGTTGAGCTTATCTTTAATTGAATGAGTTTTAAATGCAATCTCAACAACACCATTTGGTTCAAACATATCCAGAAAATGCTTATACATGAGTGCCCTATCACTACCATTTGAGGTAAATAGCAACTCTTGCGTATATTCAGCAATATCTTCTACTATTCTTTCATGTCGGTAATAGGCTAACATCTCTTTATCAATATCTGTCTTGCCATATCCTTGAAAGAAAATCTCAACTTCCTCAGGCTTATTCCAAACATTACCGACACCTGCACCAAAGAACATAAGATCACGCTCATGGGGCGCCATCATGGGCTCATCCCAATCGACTATATAGAGTTGATCGTTATTTCCTACTAATACATTGCCTGCATGTATATCAGCATGACAAAACACAAATTCGGGTGAAGGCCTTGAGGCCGATTGACTAAACTTATCCGCATTGTCGACCAAACGGAGGATTACATCTTGATTTTCTTTCATAAACTGAAGCAATTTTCTTGAAATATCATCATCTATTTGAGGAGCATTTTCTAGACGATAATAAGAGCGCACTGCCTCGCGCCATTTAGGCGCATAGGTTTCTCGCCGGATCTGGTTTTCAATTGTGAGGGGTACATCCCATGTGTGGACTTTCTTTAATGCTTTGCCCAATGCAAGCCAGTGATGTTTGGCAAATGTACAATTGAAGCCATCTTTTCCTTCAATAAACGGATAGACAATAACGGTAAATCTATCCATATTTTGCGTTATCTCACCTGAAATGGTGTTAATTGGTGAAATAACTTCATCTATCCCAGCATCATGTAAAAGTTTGGTAATAGCAACGCTCAGATTATGGTGAAATCCTTGTTTAATTTTTACAAAATAGGATTTATCTTTTGCAATTGCTTTATAGACAGATGCCTTCATATCTGCCCCAACGGGGAGAAATGATAATGTAACAATATCAATCCCATACTGAGTGCTCAAGCATTCAATAATACGTTGTTCCAAAAGCAAGGGTTTATCCATCTGAATGCTCTTTATTTTATTTTGGGCAAAATCAGCCCCCATATTCCATAAGCATATCTTTTGCTTCTTTATAACGGGGATCCATATGAATTGCATCTTTAAGCGCTTTTATGACTTCAGCTTTATTTTCCAATGCACTATAGGCTAAGGCCATATTGAAATAAGTTTCTTTGTCTGGTCCAAAGAATTCCAATGAATGCTTATAGAATTCAATTGCTTTCTCATTATAATCCAAGCCATAAAGCACGGAACCAATTGCAAATGGAATATTTTGCGTTTTTTCCAGTTTAAAGAAAAATCGCCAAACGCGATCAACGCCATTTAAAATACTATAAATTGCACCAAAGGATATACCCTCTGTTCCATTCTCAATATTTTCAATAAGCAACTCATGATAATCATAAAATATGCTTGGATCCCACTCTGCTAAATTTAATAAGCTTATAATAGCCTCTATTGTTTTAAAGCCTGGGTTTAGCTCATCATCGATATAACAAATATCAAAGAGATCTTGAGGGCTGTAACTATTAAGGCTATTTTGAAAAGCATACATGGTATGGCTTGTTTCATAATGGGTTTGATAAATAAAGGCCGCCACTTGGAAATCTGCACCTTTATCTCCCATCGTTAAACTCATGCCACCATTTTGATTGGTATAACGCTTTAGTGCATCAAAATTCACTGTCATTGAAACAGAGCCATGAAAATCAATATCTGGATCATCTGCTTCTTCGAATAAATTAGAATCTGCTATTCCTTTATCTGAAACTAAACACATCAAGGGACCATGAGCGATTGTTTTAAGATTTTTGAGGCACTTGATTGCACCTAATGGTATTAAAAAGGAAGTGTTTTTATATTCACTTTCATATTGCTGTAAAATTTTATTTAATTCAGGGTAATCTTTATAATAGTTAGTATCAATTCGATGCTTGGTATATTTATACTTTGCATTTTCGAAATAATTATTTAAATCATCTCTTGGTAATTTGTCTTCGTTTTCAATGGTTAGTTCGACTTCATGTATTTGATGATTGATAACTTGAAAAGCATCTTGAACTAAAGTATCAAAAATATAATTGCATATAATAATAGTAGGCTTTTTGAGTTCTTGAGATTTAATCGTTTTACCAGACACATAAAGTTTAAGCTCAGTATCTTTGATAGCGTTGAACACAGCCATATCAAGCCAGCCCTCTTCAATAAAGGGCTTGAGCGCATGGTGCTCTTTCCAAACTTCCAAACTCTTTAGACTAATATCGGTCATCACATACTTGAGCCAACAGCTTGGCCAGTTAAAAAACTCAAATGCTTGCTTCAAATTTTCCAATAGATAAAATGACAATCGCCCATGGCCAGCACCAATCTCGATAATATGAAATGGCGTATCATCTTGAGCTTTGCCATTTTGTGCAATGTAATCATGAATTTGCGCTACAACAAGCTTTGCGTAGATATTGGCTAAATACGTATTGCTGGTGATTTGATTTGGAACAACTTCGTCTTCCCAAACTTCTGTACCTAGTTGATCGTAGTATTCATGCATGCGTTGCCAGAGGACAGAATTTGATAGAGAAGTCATGTGCTTTTTACTAACCCTTTATTGAATAACACTGTGCGACTTATTAACATAAGTTGAACAGCTAATCAAGTGATTTTGAGGAGGCATTCATCTAAATACCGTTCTATCAGTGCTCTTAAATAAGTAATATCAAAGTTTGGGCAGTAACGAGGGTATACCCTTTCTAATCCATGTGATCTTTGTTCAAGCAACTTCAAATCATAAACCTTCATATCTTCAATTTTAAATCGTGAATCATAGTGAGTCTCATCATGAATACCCATTCCGCCATCATAAAATTGGTTATTTGGCAGCCGAATCAAAACGTGATAGCAATCATTGGCGGCTAACTCCATGACAAAAGAAATGATTACCTTCTGAGCAAAGCGCTTATTCCACTCCTCATAAAACACTTTCGCAAATGGTCCGCATGGACCCGAGTTAATTGCAGGCTCACCAAAATTTTCACCTTCAACAGTGACATACCCATACTTTTTATTAATTTCATGAGATAATTTATTGAGAATATCAATAACTTCTTTATTCACAATAGCAACTCCAATAAAATTTAAAGAACAGACAGAAGACTACTATTGAAAGGTTATTCATGCCAGAAAACTCACCCAATATTAATTTTGAACAAGCAAACATACTCCATCAATCTACCATTTTAAAATGGCTTGATGCCCCACATGTCAAAGCATTCTGGGATAACACACCAGAGCATCGTGATGACATTATCATCTTCATCAACGGTCGAAAAGAACCCAGTCCTTATGCTGATGGCATTTTTACCTATTGGGTGGGCTCTATTGAAAACGATCCTTATTGTTTATTAATGACATCTGAAATGTTAGATGAGCCAGATTTACCACAATATTACCGGGAACATCTTTCTAAAACTGGCAAAACCTACGGTATTGATTTTATGATTGGCAGTGAGAAACACTTTGGCAAAGGGCTTGCCGCGCCTACTTTAAAAGCCTTTATGCAATATCTTCATGAACATCATGATAAATCGATCGACAGATTTATGATTGATCCTGCGCAAACCAATCCACGCGCTAAACATGTTTATGAGAAAGCAGGATTTCATGTGGTATGTGAATTCATAAGCACACAAGGATCATTTGAAGGGGTTAAACATTTTTTATTGATAAAAGATACCTGATACCAAAGATGCTATCCCGCTTTTCCCTACGGCTCACCTAGCCGTTTGCTACTCACGCTGACATCACTATTACCAGCAATCATATGGCGCTTTTTAAAATTATCAACGTAGTTTTCAGCCCGAATTTTTCCATTTCTTAGCTTTGCAGCCATGCCAGGTAAAAAGCTTAAAATGTGAGAAACAAGCTCAAGAGGTAAATTCATTACAATACCGCCTGCATACTCAAGATGATTATTTGTAGTTAACTTCTTTGTATGGCCGCTAATATTGGGGTGAAGGTTGTATTTTTTCTCTTGACTCAAATTAAATACGTTCAAAATATAATAAGGAGTAAATATAGTTTTTTGCTGATTTAATAGCAATCCACTTTGCAACTCAGACGAGTTTCTCTCAATATCTACATCAAGTAAACACGTGCCAGGCATAGAAGCTACTAAGGTTCTAAGGCCACCAGCGCTGATGTTATTATACCTAAGATTTAAGTAAGTTATATCTGTGCAATCCAGTGATTTAATCAATTCATTTGCGCCCTCATTGCCAAGATTATTCCAGGAAACATCCAAAGAAGTCACATTTGTTAAGCGCAAGGCATCACCCAGGATTTTTCCGCCCTCTTTGCCGATGAAGTTGTTCGAAAGCACCAACCTAGACACACTCGTGCCCTGCAAGGCTTGAACAAGATAATAGACTTGTGTCGTATTCAGTTTTATATGTCTGAGATGTAATTGCTTAAGGCAGTTTTTATTAGCGCAATCTCTAAATGTCTCGATTTTACCCTCAAATACTTCACTTAAGCATAGATCGAAAGATTTTTCAATTTTCTGTATATCGCCGGGGCCTAGCAAACTTAGAACATCATTAGGTTCCACTTTTATTCTACGCTCAAAACTGATAGCAAGTGTTATCGACATGATTTAACAACTCATGTTTAAATGAAAATAATAAGGCATTTTATATCACCTTATCAAAACCTTGTTATATCAATTAGGAATAATATCACTCAAGTGTACTAGCAATAAGATATACGGATCAAAGACTTGAACAAAGTGAATATACTTTGATTACTTTTATTTAACATTAATTAAGTAAATAAAAACAATAAAAAAAATGTTCCAGAGATAAAATTCACGCATGCTAATGAGAGTAATTAAGTCGCACCTACACATTATCACTCAACCTAAATTGAACTTTTGCCATACTTCTTCTGTCGTAACATTCAAGAGAGATTGTATTTTTTTCAATTATAACCTTTACATTCTCAGGAATAGTTACTGAATTACTCTTAACCTCTTTTTTAGGTTTTGATTTTACTTCTTTTTTAATAATTTCTTTCTTAACCATAATAAT
>CAZSGE010000055.1:0-16761 GCA_964606325.1 Uncultured Candidatus Berkiella sp. | reverse complement strand
TATCAAGTTCTGGGGATTATGTAAGAGATTTTGAATTGCAGTATGCTGAAAATGAGGCTTAACAATACTCTGATTATATTGGTATAAGTTATTGAATTAATGTGAGCGAGTTGTTATATTCCCAACTTTGTAATTTAGGGGATGTCATAAAAATGTATGAATTAAATACGCAAGAAGTTCAGATAGTTGCAGCTGGAACTCTATTTTATATCACTGAAGAATGGAAGGAATCCCAAGCAAACCTCACAGGTCTAGTCTATGGCACAATTTTTGGTTTACTCGGTGGTATAGGAGGTTCTGGTGTTGCCTCTTTGCCAGGTACAGTGTTGGGTGGATTGGCAGGTGGCACGTTGGGTTATTATGTTGGTTATGGCATCTCAAGATTAGATAATAGTCTTTTGGAAAATAACACCTGGTATGATATCCGTTACGATTACGTATACTACTAGTAAAGAATAATTTAATTCAAAGCGCACTGGAAGGGCAGATTACAATGGCTTTTCCAGTGTTTTTATAAAAAACTTTCCTCTTCACCACAGCTTCAGTTGATAGCTAACCACAAAATTTCACAGTGTATTTGGGTGATGAATGTCTATGGTTAGAGCCCAAATAACTGATTGAATCTAATAGCCTTTTATAATGTTAGGTAATTGATGGAACCTATTTGATTATCTCTTGGTCGAACTATCAAACGCATTCAGCCTCAGTGCTGATAATTAGACAAGGAGATAAGTTATGATGTATTTAGGAGATAGATCATTACTCTACTACGCAGTTGTTTGCGCTATTATCGCGGTGATTATTGGTTATTTAGGTTTCGGTGGACTTGCCGGTGCCTTAAGTGAAATAGCGAGAATACTCTTTTTCGTTTTTATTTTGCTATTTGTACTTTCCTTGATCGCGCATATTGTACGTGGTAGTAGAAAAGGATAATTATCAAGATAAAACAAGCAGATATCTGGAGGAGGAGCTTCCAGATATCACTTGTTTTCTAGCTTCAGGCAGCTAGCCCAGGTTTGTTACGCTTTTCATTTTATTGATCCCAACTTATTGAATACCAATATAAATATCAACTACCGATTTGTTCGGATCAGTTGCTCTTTCATCATAGATTTCAAAATCGGCTATATAACGGCGCTGGCCCCCGAGATCTTGAGGGCTCATTTGCCAAATGTTTTGCCAAGCTTGGATAACAACGGTAGGCATAGGGCCTGCTTGCGTAGTAAAGCGTTGATACTGGCTTTGAGGAATAGTTATAAGTTGCAAGCCGGTTGGAATGTCATTAACAGATGAAACTTCTTCACCAATAAAATAGGTGTATTCCCCATGATGATCACTTTCGTAATCGGTATACACAGAGTAGGTGACACCTGGGGTAGTTCTATCCAAGATTTTATTCGCAATGCCTTGAGAGAAATATTGCTGCACAAGAGCACCAATTTTCGCTGTCGCAGGATTTTGTTCTTGCTGATTGCTCGTACGTGTTGTTAAGCCTATGAGCTTAATGGTTGGTTTTGTGACAGCGATTTTTTGCTTGATATGCTTCCATTTTTAATTTGGTTGCTTTTTCATTATTTTGAAAAAAGTACAAAAATCAAATTATTTGATTCATATTTACTTAAGTGCGCGTAATGCTATGGTGTTGTATAGAGAAGATAAAATTGATACTAGAGAGCCAATGCTAAAGTAATAGTTTGCTAAATCACCTAAGGATACTCATTTGAATAATCCAAAAATAACCTTGAACGATGGTAATCAAATACCTGCACTGGGGTTTGGGGTTTATCAATCTCCTCCTGGAGAGGTTACCTTTGCATCGGTCTCTCAAGCCTTGCGAGTGGGTTACAGACATATCGATACGGCAAGTATGTATGGAAATGAAGCGGATGTTGGAAAAGCGGTTAAAGCAAGTGGTATTCCTAGAGAAGCAGTATTTGTTACCACTAAGTTATGGAATGATGATCAAGGATATGATGCAGCACTTAAGGCGTTTGATCAGAGTTATAAAAACTTAAACTTAGGTTATGTTGATTTGTATTTACTGCATTGGCCGGTGGTTGGAAAACGTATTGAATCATGGAAAGCCTTATCGCAAATAAAACGAAGTGGACGTGTTCATGCAATTGGTGTGAGTAATTTCATGGTGCAACACCTAGAAGAAATTATGAATGCGACAGGGGTTGTGCCTGCTGTTAATCAAATTGAAGTCAGCCCTTTTTTATATCCTCGTGATGTTATTCAATTTTGTGAAAAAAATAATATCATTATCGAAGCTTATTGCCCTCTTACCCGAAGTAAAAAATTAAACGATTCAACACTTTTATCTGTTGCACGAAATTATGCTAAAACAACAGCGCAAATTCTGATCCGTTGGAGTTTGCAACACGGTTTTGTTCCATTGCCCAAGTCTAATACACCTAATCGAATAATAGAAAATTTTCAAGTATTTGATTTTGAGATAAGTCCAGAAGATATGACAATTTTAGATTCTCTTAATCAAAATTTTAGAACAAGTTGGGATCCCACGACGGCGCCTTAATCTTTAGATGAATCAAGGAGGATTGAAATGTATTTATCAAAATTTTATGCAAGAACAACCGGTTTTTATCTTGTTATCATGTCTATTGGTATGTTTTTTAAGCCGCAGCAATTACATACATTATTAGCACCTAATAACAATGCGGTGATGATAGGACTTGGAATTGTTGGACTTATTCTTGGTTTGGCGGTCGTTGTTTCACATCAAAGATATAAGGGGTGGCCTTTGCTAATCACCCTGTTAGGATATTGGGCAACGATAAAATGTATTTTGATTATATTTTATCCAGAAATCATCTTAAAAATGACTAACGCGATTTTGCAAGGTAATAATTTAAATATTGGTCTTGGCCTAGATTTAGCGTTAGGTCTGCTATTACTTTATTTTGGTTTTAAAATAGCTAAATCTTAAACTCATCAATACAACTCATCAGGGGATCTGCAATGGTTTCCTGATAGTCTTATGCTATTATTTTTCAACTAAAAAATAATAGGTAAATAACTCATGTTCAAGACTAAACCATTTCTGATGCTATGTGTTATAGCCGCGTTGTGCACACAAATGGCAACAGCATTGTCTGCTGAGCTCCAGTGTCTTTCAAATAAGCATTATTTAGGCACCAAAGCATCAACGCCTCAAGTTCAAGCATTAGCGGCAGCCTCCACCTTTGAACCTGTTTTAAGTAAAACAGGAAAAAGTTTAGTGACGGTAACAAAATTTGGATTTGATACAGTCGATTCTAAAAGCATAGAAAGCAGCTGGCTTATCCAAGATTTATTGCATTTTGCCCGCACGGCAAAGGAACCCATCTTAGATGTGGGAGCAGGTTATGGCAGATTAAGTCACCTTTTATTGCAGCAAAGTGCAACGGTCGTTTTTAACGAACTAGATGATCGGCAATTATTTTACGGTTTAAATCAAATTGACCCAAGTTTGCACGATCGTTTGTATTTAAATACCCATCGCTTCCCGAAAAACATGATTATTCCACCCAAGAAATTATCTGCTGTGGTTTTTCATCGTGTACTTCACTTCATGAGGGCAGATGAGATTGAAGAAGGCTTAGCCAAGGTGAATAAATGGTTAGTCCCTGGTGGGAAAGTTTATATTGCTGTTTTGCCGCCGCAACATGGTGAGTACCAAGATAAAGTGTTGGCGACATATGATAAGAACTGGGCAAATGGTTTTTCTTGGCCTGGGGATAATTTGAATTCAAAACTGCTATTGCCAGAGCAAGTTTATGCTTTGCCGGCTAAGTTGCATGTGATGGATGAAAGACCTTTAAAATTAGCATTAGAAAAATACGGTTTTAAAGTTGAAAAGTCAGGGTTCATCGATATGAATCGCTTTGGTAAAAAGGAGCAAAGACAAGGTAAAGAGTTATTTGGCATTATCGCGGTCAAAGCACACGATCACCCCAAATAAGTTGGCATGCTGCCTTTTGTGGCCGCATCAAATCTCACACGCCAGTATCCAGTCATTCAGTACAGGAAAAAGTGGTGAACAACAAAATTGAACACTGTAATATGTGTCAGCTGGGTGTTTTAACCAAAAATAATTTGGTTAGCTAAATAATTTGTAAATAATAATTAGAATTTCAAGGAAGCTTTGCATGAATAAGATGATGAAATCGATAGAGCATTGTATTGAACAAGGTATATTCGCCAGCCGCTGGTTGATGGCGCCTATCTATATTGCATTATCTGGTGCGTTGCTTATTTTGCTGATTAGTTTTTTTAAAGAACTCTATCATTTCGCGGCAAACATTTTACATGCAGAGCAAAATGATTTGGTGCTTGGGATCTTATCTTTAATTGATTTATCGCTTGCCGGAAATTTACTGCTCATCGTGATTTTTTCAGGTTATGAAAATTTCGTTTCTAAGATTGATACAGATGATCATGAAGATCAGCCAGAATGGAAGGGCACAGTCGATTTCAGTGCACTAAAAATAAAATTGATTGCTTCTATTGTCGCTATTTCGGGTATTCATTTACTTAAAGTCTTTATGGATGTGAGTAAAAGCTCTGAAATGCAAATAAAATGGATGGTTATCATTCATCTAGTATTTGTGATCTCTGGCGTTTTATTAGCAACGATGGATAGAATTGCGATGGGCTCAAAAGTCTTAAAGAAAAGTGTTGAAGATACTCAGGCTTTGTCGTGATTTGCTGATTCTTAACCCGTCAAGCAAGCTACCGCCTGCTTGACGGATTTCTCTAAACCTTACCAGCGGCAAGTTTTCTTCTTTGTATATTGTCTTGCTGTTTTTGCTCCCTAGCTAAAGCTTTATAATCTACTTGTTTATAGTTTTGGGCTTCCCTTTTCATACCGGGTAACTTGCACCAATGATGAAACATAGGTGTGCTGGCTTTGCTAGGTTCTGCCAAAGAATCAGGGGCAACAGCAGATAACCTTATTTTTTTTGTAGATTTACTTACAAATTCAGTGAAACTAATAGGAAACTCTGAATCAGCTATCTGTTTTAAAGTACGTTTATCATAAGCTTTTTCAGCAATTTCAGGGTGGTGCTTATGAAAATAGCGAACCACACCATATTCGCCTGATGAAACAAGCGCTGCTCTGGTATCACTATCTAAGTCAAATTTTAAGGTAGCCACATTCAATGTGTCGCAAAATACGGTAGTGTCTTTATAAGGGCTTTGAAAAAACATGCGATTTTGTGAATTTAAAGCGGATTCAAAATGGGCAAAAGTGCATTCTAATCCATTTTTAATAGCGCTAGGTGGCGGTTTAACCCCATATTTGAAATATCTTATTTCATCAAGCGAATCTAAGCGGACGCTAAGTACTTTCGGATTAAATTCACCTTCTTTTTCTTCGAATACATTAGATGGGCAATTATTTTGTTCTCCACCATCACCATATAGATGGCCTTTAATTTTCCAAGGGCTAAAATACACGGGAAAGCCCATCGAAGCTCTCACAGCATCGGCAATAGGTACATCTTTATGTTCGCTCAGATATGAAAAAGTTTCATTGAGCTTGGTATTTAGATTACAGGCTTCAACAAAAATATCTTTGAGCTTAAGTTCAGGGTGTGCTTCTTTGAACTGATGCCATTGTTCAAATGTGGTGTTTTCGTTGCCAGTAACTTCTTTAATGATTTTTTTAAATAAGGAATGAAATCTATCTGCGCGATGCAATCCAAACCATCTTAAAAAGGTGAAAGGCGTTGTCAATTTTTCCCACCAACCACCACTGGCCATTTCAGAAAATTTTATTTCATTAAATAATTTTTCCATCTTTTCTACGGGCCACCCCGTAGAAAGCAATAATGCACCCATTGCCCCCACTGAGGCGCCAGAGAATGCTTCAAAATCGTCTAGTAGCCCTAGTTTGGTTAATGCTTTGGCAACGCCTAGGTAAATAAATCCTTTAGCACCACCGCCTTCTAGCGCAGCATATCTATAAGCTACCATTTTATTTCCTTATTGAGTTTTGTTTCATGTAGGGAAAAATAATGGTGAGTATACACTGATATAAAAAAATGAACTCCTGTACATTCTTATAGACCCATGCCCATAAACTTATAAACGTGGAGAAGTTGGTTGAACGGGCGTTACAGTTTGTGCATGTGGAATTTGTTGTTGCAAAAATTGTTGATTGTTTTCTAATAGACTAGCTAATTTGATGTGATTATCGTAGTGCACCATATGATTCAATAAATTTTCGTAAGGTGATCCTTTATATTGAGCTGATAAATCATCGGTAATTTTGGTTAAGTTAATTGCTTGTGTGTCAATCGATTGAGCAATAGCCTGTTTTAAAATATCTTGAATGATATTTTGCTTTTGCTGTTGCATTGATACGTTACTAGACAAGCCTTGAGACCAACCTACAATGGGTTGTCGGCCTTGGGGCGCTTCGATGTGACTATATCGTTTTAATGTTTCGATAACCGATCTATTATGTTCCGCGATTGAATCATGAGATACAACAGGTGTTGTAATCGTCGATATAGGCTGGCATGGCATTGTGACAATGGTAGGGATCACTACTTCAGGTTGATTTTCACGAACAGGCAACAAGGCTTCAGACGCTGGAAGCTTTGCGGGATCTTTTTTCCAAAGATAATTTTTAATCGCATTCACAAAACGGTAAAAAAGGCTTTCTTTAGCATGTGATTTAGGTAAGTCCTGTTGATTTTTATGATTGCTAAGTGAATTTTTCAAGTCTGCTTCTTTCAATACAGTAAAGTCTCGATGTTTTAAATATTTTATTTCTCGTTGATGACAAGGAATATGAATGTCTTGAAAGGGTTTTCTTTCAATTTTTTGCCGGTAGGCGAAATCGACTTTATGATATATTTCTTTAAGCATGGTTTTTTCGTGATTATCGACGCTAGTTCCAATTCGTTGTTGTAAACTTTCTTTTACTTGTAATAGTTTCTCTTGGGGCGTTTTGTAAGAAAGCGTGAACAATAAGAGATCTTTGCCATTGTCAGCCAACAATCCCTCCAGTCGCTTTGTCCTGTCCTCTAGTTCTTTGGCTAATGTTTCTTTTTTCTTTACTTTCTCGGGAAGTGAAAGTAACATTTTTTGCTGCTCAATGAGTTTTATGTTTAATAAATTTAACTTTTGCTCTTTAAATTCTGTTGCTTGCTCTTTTTCACATTTCTCGATTTCATGTTTAGTTTCTTTGGCTTGCTCTTGAAGCTGATTAAATTTATGTTTTAATTCACTAATCATTTTATCGTTAATGAGGTGGATTTCTTGTTGTTGGCTTATAACGCGGTGAATGTTCGCTTTAAGTAAGGCATTTTTTTGTGAAAGTTCGGCGTGAACTTTATTGAGTTTTATAATCGCCTCAGACAGAGTTGGCCTTTTGACTGGATTGGGGTCGCACATTTGTTGGATTAAATGAGTAATGTCACTGTTGCTTATTTCAAGCAGCAATAATTCATTTTTTAGCATGGTTCCTAGTGCAAAAGTATCACTGGCAAAAGAATATCTGCCTGAATGAATAATTTCAGGTGCAATATACGGTGGTGTGCCTTCAACGATGGGTTTGCCTTCTACATTTTTCTTAATAATATGATCACTTTTTACTTTTGAGGACAAACCAAAATCTATGGATAGTAGGCGCAAATTATCATCAACTAAAAAATTCTCTGGCTTGATATCACTGTGAATAATTTTTCTTTCATGCAGTGCGTTGATATCTTGTAGCGCTTTGATAGCAAGACTTAGTTTTTGATCGGCTGATATCGTTTTAATTTTCTCTCTAAGCTCTTGACCGCTATGCAAAGTTTGAAGAGTATAAGTTTTATAATCAACATTGCTAATATTCAAAAATGGTTTTGTACCATCTTTCTCAACTTGGGCAGTACCTTTTAAATCGCCTACCTCTTCCATCATTTTTAATTCGGCTTTTCGTTTATCATGAGCATCTTGTATATCGAGAGCAAATTTATCATCTATCATTGAACGGATATCAGATTCATCCAAATCAGCACGTGCTTTTAAGCGATGCTCTAGTTTTTCAACGCTATTAAAACCTTCAATTTTAACTGCGTAGTTAACACCTTGCTTGTCTTGAACAATTTTTACTTTTCCAAAAGCACCCACTCCAAGCGCTTTGCCTCGTTTTAAGGCATAAATGTTATTGTTTATTTTTAAAAAGGAATGTGTTGTATTGGCTTTTTTGCGAGATACTTTTGCAGCAGCTGGATTTTCTTTGAAAAACTGAGTGGCGATTTCCCAATCTTGTGCCGGAATTTCAAACTTGTTCTGAATTTGAGCTCTTTTTCTAAAAAGAAGTAGCGAATTTTTTTTTTGCGTAAAAGCCATGATACTTCTCTTGATATAGGTGATATAAGAAAGTATAAACATTGGTTGAAAAACTTGTGATGTTTAACTCAAAATAGTTTTGAGGGGTAAAAATTTATCTAGGACAGTGTTCCAGAAGAGGGGGGCTAGTTTCTGACATACTAGCAATGAGAAGATTAAAAAAAAGGGCACAGTGTGCCCTATTTTACTTCATGCCAATTTTTACGCGCTTATAAGTGCTAATAAGTTCATCACAAACAGATTCGGTAATTTCTTGAGCACGATGAAATTCGTTATCGTTGACAGGTATTGTTCTTAAGTGAGCAATAAGCTGATCGGCTGTAAGGTTCAAATTGGTTGTTACCCTCAAGCAGCCTCCTTTTCTTTTTTCCTGATCAAAGGGAATGGCTTCAGCACCTGTAACGCCAACAACCTGCCTTAAATGCGCCGTAATATTTTCGCAGCAACTACCGCACATGATCGATTCCATAAAAAAATACATGTTTTTTTGTTGGGGACCCCAGTTCATATTTTATAACTCCCATAAATCAGTACAATAGGTATTTAGCGATATAACCAAACGCAATCATTACTAGGCGTTTTATACCCTGCCATTGGTTTTTTAGCAATCGCTATATGTGCTCATTACAATTTTAATTGTGCAACGATGAATCTCGCATTTAATTGAAACTATCAGAGTTTCTAACTATTTTCTTGGCGCTTTCTTTTTTTCCGCTCTAACCTTCTCAGGTTTATTCGGCTTGCTTGTATACTGAGTTGGGGAAAATCTCAATAAACTATCCATGTGATCAGTGAGATATTCCTCTAACCCTTTTTCGGCTTTTGCAGGCTTTTTTAACAATTTACCAAGTTGTGGAAGATCTGGCTCTTCATCAGAATTGTCAGCGCGTTCAGGTTGTTCTGCCACTGCATTAATTTCTTCAAAAAGAGGACCCTTACGTTTTTTGGGGGGCGGAGGAGGTGCAAGTAAACCAAGACTTATTTTATTTTCTTGGGAGAGTTTCTTTGGTGTGCCTTCTTCTTTTAAAGGAGATGAGGGATGCGCAGCCCGAATTACTTTTCTTTTAACGGGAGTCAATTGCTTGGGAGCAGCACTTAGGTCTAGGCCTTGGTGTTCTTCTAAATGTTGTTTTTTATCTTCTGAAATACCATCTAAAGTTAATTTAAATAATATCTCGTGACTTTCCAAAAGCTTGACAAGTGAAGTTAAAATGTCCTTTTGAACTACACTCAAGGGGTAATTTGACAGTTTTTCTTTTAACTCTTTTAGGGTGCCTTGAATCATCTGATAAATATTAGCAGCTTTTTTCGCATGATCTTTTTCTTTAATTAAGACATTTGTTGATGACTCATAAAAAACGGTTCCACAAACATGAATGAAAAACGTCTCTGTGTTTTCTACGTAATCTCTTTGTGTGACATAAGAATAAATATTGATAAAGCACGTTCTGATAAGGCTTGCTGTATAAGGCGGAAGATCATCGATGCTTTGTATAACCTCTGCTTTAGGCAGCTGGGTAATAAGTTTATATAGATCGGGATCTTGAACAAGTTTTGAAAGTTTAAAAGTAGAATGCCCGGGTTCTTGAGCGTCAAATTGAATCATTTTTGCACCTGTTAATGAGACAGGCATCCATGCTTTGTTGGTCGAATAGATAATTAATTTCTAAGGCTTTATTTTATAGCAGACTGACTACTGGACGCAAATATTATTCGCGCACTACCTTAAATGAATGAATTATACTTAGAGGGTAATTAGCTGCGCATCTATTTTAGGGATACCACATTGATAGTAGAGAATCACAAGGACGTACTCGTTACACGTAAATTCAAATTTAAGCTTGATAAAGTCGCCACTCGGTATTGGCTTAATGGCTCGGCCGTCAAAACACTGCATGCCAACACGCTGACGACAGGGATCCCATTTGGTGAGCGATTCTTTGTAGGTTGTGTATTACCGCATATTAGAACTATCAAGTGCCCATTATTGCGAAAAAATGCACTGGCATTTGCTCGTCAAGAAATCAATCACAGCAAAGAGCATCTAAAGCTCTACCTTAAATCGGTTAAACCCTTTTATCCAAAATTAAAAGCCAAAGGCAGTTTTTATCAAGTACTTTCGGTTGTCATCGCATTTTTGGCAGGGAAAAAAATTAGACTGGCCATGGTGGCCGCTATTGAGCACTATACCGCTGTGGCAGCGGATATGTATTTAAGCGATGCAACCCTTTTTGACGGCGCGGATGAAAGAATTGTTGCCATTTGGCATTGGCACTTTATCGAAGAAGTAGAGCATAGAGCCGTTGCTTTTGATATTTTTAAAGCTTCCAAAGGAAATTATTTTCAGCGGATTGCAGGATTTTTCCTGGCGGGATTTTTACTGCTCATCGCATTTTTTAATTGTTTCTTTCATATGGTTATCTATGACAAATTGTATTTGTCGGCATCCTTTTATCGTGAGTCATTTCATTTTTTTTGGGGTAAGGAAGGTATTTTAAGAAAGCTTGCCATACCCTTTTTACATTATCTTCATCCAAGCTTTCACCCTGATAAAATGAAACAATATACATCAACCGCGCAAAGACTTGATCGCATATTGTTCATCCAAAGAACATTGCAAGATTAGCGGCCACCACATTCTGGATTAGTGACAATTGGCAAGTTAAACAGAGCGTTACCCTTAGGAATGGCTCTTGAAATATAACCAAATGCACTAAGATGCACTTCATCTTTGTTGAGCTTCGATAAATGAATTTGTTGTGTACCGTTGCGATTAAGCATAACCATCGGTACAAAGCGCACACCATTGATGATGGTGCCTTTCGTTGTTTTGGTAAGGCCAACCAATAAAATCATAGTACTACGTGTTCTGGTTGAGCCTTGAAAACTGACAAAGTTTCCTAGCGAATAGCTGATTAGGGTTTGGCGATTATCTTTGGTGGTATATTTTTCAACTTCCTGCAAAACGTGAGGGTGTGATCCAATAACAGCGCTTGCACCCGCCTCTAATACAGCATGGGCAAAAGCACGTTGTGTGCTATTTGCCTGCTCTTGGTATTCACTTCCCCAGTGCGGTGCAATAATTATGGCGTCCACAGATCCTTTTAATTTCGCTATAGTATCTAAGATCCACTTTTTGTCTTCGCTCTTATAGCAATAGCGGATCTGATGCTCTTTATCATCAAATCCATTGGTGTGTTCGGTGCAAGCTATCCACGCTATTTTCATACCGTTACGTTCAATAGTGGTATAAAAAGGAGCTTGGCTGCCGCTTTTCCTTGAACCCACATGTAATACATTTTTGCTATCTAAGATGTCTATAGTTTTATCCACACCAATAGCACGTCTATCTAATGCATGATTATTGGCAGTGGAAACAATGGTAAAACCGCTTTTTTTCAGATCTTGCGCTAAGCGCGGATGATAATTAAATGTCGGGAAATCTGAATACACAGCATAATCAAAGCGATTAGGATCAGACACTGAATTACCAGAGGGATCAATTCCTGAGGCAATAGGCCCTTCTAAATTTGCATAGGTAATATCGGCATGATCAATAAACGGAAGCGCCTCTTTCCAAAGACTGTCATAGCCCATGGTTGATGCTTTCATTTGCAAGGGGCGATGAAAGAGTAAATCTCCCATGGCTGCAATGACGACTTGTTGTCCCTTATCGCAGGCCTGGCTAAAGCGCAGGGTGCTATTTTCAGCAAAACTAGCGTGAGGGCAGAATATAAGTAGAAGCACTGCAATATAATGGCGTTTAACTGTGCAATCCATATGAGTTTAACATATTGTGAGAACGGGTAATGTGAGTATAGTTAAAGAAATGATAGGCGGTTGGGGAGAAGAATGAGCAATGTTGAGCGAGAACCCAACATTGCTGCAAGGCCTGCTTATGAGCAGCAGCCTAAAGCAAGCTTAGATAGGTAAGCGCCTGCTACTTGCAAAAAGGTTGGTTCTGCCACAACAACTTCGGCAGTAGCTTCAACAGGTACTTCAGCTGGAACTTCTACAGCTTCATCATTCCCACCTGAAACTTGAAACAATTCTTCTTGGTTTAATGTTTTCATTGTATTCACCTTTCATATTTAAAAATTGCATTTAGCGTGACGCATGTTACTTTCTTAGACTTAGAATATCAACAGACTTGTGCAATTTCTCCAAAGTGGGTAGAAAATATGGCCTTCATTCAATTAACAAAATCGCGTAAAATTCAATAAGTAAGGTAACTCAGTGTGCAGTCTGGAATTGAAAAGAGAGTTAAAATATTCTATAGTTGAGTAACTATCAGTAAGCAATTTGGCATAATTTCATGAGTCTAGATTCACATCCCAAAGCAGATTCAACAGACTCTTACCTTCGAAAAATAGTTATTCCGACGCCGACGTTACAACTTTCACCCTTGAGCAAGCCAAAAAACAATTTGCCTATAGAGCAAGGTTTTTCTGCTGAAGATAACCACAAACAAGATGTGTTTCATTTGATAGATCAAGATCAGGATGCTTTGTTTCTTTTTGCAGATATGGAAGGCTTCACTAAGCGAGCGCAATCCATCTCTACAAAAGAATTAATGACATTGTTGAATAAAATATACACCGGGTTCATTAACATCGTTAATAAACATCCGACTATCACAATTGTTAAAATTGCAGCTGATTGCATTATGTTGAGTTCATCGAGTGCTTCAATGATGTCAAGCCCTGAACAAGCTCGATTGATGCTTACTGTGGCAGTATCGATGTCCGAATTTATAAATGACTTAAACAAAATAATAAATGATCCCGTTCATTTTAGAATTGGCATGCATATGGGGCCCGGCGCTAAAATCCGTTGTAGCATACCATTTAATGTCAGTGAAGATTGGGTTGGTATGGGAGTCATTGTTGCATCGTTAATGGAATCATCAGGTCAGCCTGATCGTATCCAAGTAAGTAAAGCCGTTAGTCAATTGCTTGCTGAGTCTTCACCTACAGAAAATCAGACTTTTTTTGTACACCAAGGGGCTTCATCTCCAAGGGATTTTTTAACATCCGTACGCACTTCTTCTTCTGCGCCCACAATTGGCGCTTCGTCATCGTTATCTCAATCTAATCAAAGACAAAAATCGGTGAGCTTACCTAACGCTATAGAAGAGCAGTTTAAGCAGTTAACTATTAATTCTGAAAAGCCTGAAAAGAAACCCGGCACACAGCGATCTCACGATAATCAAGAAGCAGTTTTTGATCTTGTTACAGATCATGAGAAGGCCATTTTTCTTTTTGCTGATATGCAATACTTCGCCAAACGCGTTGAAAGGTCATCAACGCCAGAGCTAATATCATTGCTTAATTTTATCTATAATAATTTTATTAATATAATCAAAACCGAACCAAGCATCGAAGTGGTGAAAATACAACCAGATTGCATCATGCTTAGTGCAAGTGGATCTGAATCAGAACATGCCAAATCGATGCTCAAAATGGCTTTAAAATTGTCTCAATTTCTAATGGATTCAAATAAAGATCGTAATGATCCTATTAGTTTTCGGTTTGGTCTTCACATTGGTGCAGCAGCAAAAGTTATTTGTAGATTGCCTCATCAAAAGCCAAAGACAGACTGGTTAGGTAAAGGACCCATTTTGGCATCACGTATGGAAACGTCAAGTTTACCGAATCAAGTGCAAATGACGACAGAGTTTTATCATTTAGTAAAAGATGCATTTGAATGTGCGCCCTGCACACATGAGGTGAAATCTTTCGATAAATTACCCACTTATTTTGTAACACGTGAGATTCCCCGTGAGAATGATGAGCCTGAACTGACTTTGATTCAAAGTGCTAATTATACGCCGTCACTTGATTCGATTTGTCTTGAGCGCCGCAAATCCTTATCTGCACCGCTTGTCCAGCATTCTCCCACTGACACGCCTGAGACCCCCCGTCGACACTTGAGTGGCAATAATACATCTTCGCCAAAAGGTTAGTTGAGTGTATAATGCTTAGCTGGTTTTATTTATAACAGATATTCTGAGCTTATATGCCAATATTGACACTTAAAAATCTCTATTTTTCAGTCGGACAATTCCCACTTCTAGACCATATCAGTATGGATTTTGAACAAAAAGAGCGTATTGCCCTCATTGGCCGTAATGGCGAAGGTAAATCAACCCTTTTGAAGATCATTTCTGGGCAAATTGTTCCCGATGAAGGCGAATTTATTAAGCCCAGCTTTTTAAGAGTGTCGATGCTGTCCCAAGACTTACCAGAGGCGAATGATGCAACTGTCTTTGAAACAGTCGCTAATGGCTTGGCTGACTTAAGTAATATTTTAATTGAATATCATCATTTGCTTGCCCAAACAGAAAACCATGATGACGTTTGGATGAACCAAGTCACTCGACTGCAACAGGAAATTGATACGCGTGATGGTTGGCAAATTCAACAACGCATTGAAAGAATCATTCAGGATTTAAATTTACCTCAAGACAAAAAAATGTCTGAACTATCAGGTGGGTGGCGCCGTCGTGTTGGATTAGCGCAAGCCTTAGTGCAAGAGCCTGACATTTTACTGCTTGATGAACCGACTAACCATTTAGATCTCAATGCTATCGAATGGTTAGAAAAAATGTTGTTAAACTATCCTAAGACCATCATTTTTATCACACATGATCGTGCCTTGTTGAGAAAACTAGCAACTCGCATTATTGAACTCGACAGAGGAAAGCTCACCTCTTACCCTTCTGATTATGATGTTTACCTTGAGCGCAAAGAGCAAGCCTTAGAAGCAGAAGAAAGACAAAACGCTTTATTTGATAAAAAATTATCTGACGAAGAAGTGTGGATCCGTCAAGGCGTGAAAGCACGAAGAACACGTAATGAAGGCCGAGTACGTGCACTGAAGGCACTGCGTGAAGAAAGAAAATTACGCCGTACCATCAAGGATAAGCCCAAATTTGAAGTTAATGACCCGGTGATGGGTGGCAAAATGGTGATTCAAGCAGAGAATATCTCTTTTGGTTATACGCCAGATAAAACCCTTATAAAAGATTTCTCATTTAATATTCAACGCGGGGATAAAATTGCGATTGTCGGACAAAATGGCTCTGGTAAAACCACGCTGTTAAAATTGCTAATTGGCCAATTAAAACCAACCAAAGGCACTATCAAACAAAGCCCTGTAAACCAAATTGCGTTTTTTGATCAAAATAGAGAACATTTAAATCCTGATGAAGTAGTGATGTATAACGTTGCACAAGGCGATGACAGCATTGAGATCCAGGGAAAGAAAAAGCACGTAATAGGTTATTTAGGCGATTTTTTATTCTCTCCTAACAAATGCCGGGCGCTGACGCGCACCTTATCCGGGGGTGAGAAAAATCGTTTAATGCTGGCAAAACTTTTTGCAAAACCAGCCAATGTTTTAGTATTAGATGAGCCCACCAACGATTTAGATATTGAATCATTAGATGTTCTTGAAACACTGTTGCTTAACTATCAGGGTACCGTGATTATTATTAGCCACGATAGAGAATTTATCGATAACATCGCAACGCACTGCATCGCTTACGATGAAGACAATAATATTGTCATTAACGTAGGTGGTTATAGCGATTGGTTGCAAAGAGCAAAAGCGTTACCAAAAGAAAAGCCAAAAGAAAGTGCTCCTAAGGAAAAGAAAGTAGAAAAATCGCAAGAGGTTCAGTCCCCAAAGACTAAAAAGCTGAGCCATCAGGAACAAAAAGAATTAGCTTCTTTGCCTGCTTTGATAGAAAAATTGGAATCACAAATAAGCGCGATAGAAGCGCAAATGTGTTTGCCCGATTTTTATAGCAAACCCAAAGATGAGCTAGAAAAAATAGCGATTTCGCTTGCGAGCCTTAAAAAGGAATTGACTCAGGCTTATGAGCGCTGGGAAATATTAGATAGTAAATAACACGCCAGATGGATCCCGCGGTATTTGCCGCGGGAATTCGGATAAAGGCTTATATCGCTTCTAAAATCGCTGCCACACCCATGCCACCAGCAGTACAAATAGAAATAAGACCACGGCCTTTTTTGTTTTGGTGAAGCATCTTTGCCATAGAAGCAACGATTCTGGCGCCGGTTGCAGCAAAAGGGTGCCCAAGCGCTACGCTGCCACCTTTGACATTCATTTTTGTTTTATCAATGGGGCCTAAGGCCTTTTCTAATTGCAAAACGTTTTTACAGTAAGCATCTGTTTCCCAAGCTTTCAGTGTGCACAGTACTTGTCCGGTAAAAGCTTCATGAATTTCGTAAAAATCAAAATCCTGTAATGTCAGATGATGTCTTTGCAGTAATTGACTCACGGCAATGGTGGGTGCCATGAGCAAACCATCTCCATCGACAAAATCAACTGCTGCAACTTGTGCATCAACAAAACGTGCCAAAGGTGGAGGGCTATTTTCGC
>CAZSGE010000054.1:11488-17594 GCA_964606325.1 Uncultured Candidatus Berkiella sp. | reverse complement strand
GGAAATATTTATTGATTTTTAACACAGTTGCTCTACCGTTTACGGGAGAGGGTGGCCGAAGGCCGGGTGAGGGCAGGCAAAAAAAAGCCCCGCAACTGCGAGGCTTTTTAATTTGAATTGAAGCTACTTAACTTTTTCTTCGTTAAACTCAACATGTTTACGAACAACTGGATCATAGCCCTTCAAATGAAGCTTTTCTTTATTACGTTTGTTCTTCATCGTGGTGTAGAAATAACGTGACTCAGAAGAGCGCATAATAACTTTAATGGAATCTGCTGCCATTTTCCCATAACTCCTAAATTAGCTCGTTGCGGCCGTTTAACTCAGCCAAAACAGCTTCAATGCCTTTCTTATCGATTGTTCGCATACCACGATTGGAAACGCGAAGTCTCACAAATCTGCTTTCGGTAGCTAACCAAAATCTTTTCCAATGGACATTAACTTTGAAGGTACGCTTCGTTTTAATATTACTGTGTGAAACGTTATTGCCACGTGCTGTACCTTTGCCCGTGACCATGCAAACTCTAGACATGATAGTCCCCATTCCTTCTCATTGAGCCAGACTTTATACCAAATTAACAAGCTACTAGCAATGCATAGGATATATTCTTTGCTTCTAGTTAATTTTTGGACTGTATAAATTATGTTTATATACAACAAATAAGCCCAGTTGAACTATTAGCCTGAGAAATTGGTCAACAATTTAAGTTGATTTTCAGACTATTTGAAGAGGCGTTTATGTCAGTTTCAGTTGGACCAACCCATCAGGCGCTATTAGATGTAATTTATCGATGGCAAAGCGGGACAACCAACGAGTCGCTTGGCTTTATACAATTCACTGCGCAAAACCAAAACTACCAAGATCTGGTAAAGGCTTTAGAAAATCCAACTACCAGCGCTCAAGAAAAGGCTCAGCTAAATGTCATTAAAGCTGCTTGGGATAAATTAATAAAATTAAACCAGTTACATGAAGCATTTGTAACTGAATTTGAAAATAGCCATTTTTCAAAAGCGTCCTTTGATAAGTTTCAAGAATTTGCCAAATTATTAGAAGACTATAACTTAAATGATTCCAAAGTAGTTACAGATATTAATGTCAATGATATTAGTTCGATAGTGGGTAAATTCAAGCAAGGTATTTCACTGCAAACTTCTGTTATGGCAGGTGCTATGTCACCTATTGGATCTTACTTTAAAGAAATCAGCGAATGTTTACAAAAAGCACCAACATCAGATGACATAGCTGTTTTTAAGCAAGATGTTGAAGCTAGGAAAAATATAATTGAAGTGGCCCGTTTGCGATCAGAAGCTCAAAAACAAGAAAGAGAGTTTGAAAAGGTTCAAGTGAATTTTCAAAGGGTTTCAAATGAGCTTGGAACGAAGGGGTTAGAAATTGCTAAATTAGCAATCAGTGGCAAAAAGCTGGATAAGAAATCATTAAATAGTTGGAAAATGACATATGTTTTGTTAGAGGGGCAAAAAGAACTTGCAGCTGCGCAATTAGCTTTTAGGGAAGCTTATAAAAGCGATAGAAGTAAAGGACAATTTTATTCTGAGAATACAGTGGAAAAATATAATCATTTGTTCGATCTATTAGTAAAATTTCAAAATAACTACATATTATATAATAAAGTGGCAAGGTTCCCTCCTGAATTAGCACAGATTGCAGGTGATGACGGTCTATCCAGATGGTTTGATTTAAGTCAAAAATTAATGACGCAATTCCCACAATTAACCAAAGAGATCGCATTAGCAACACCGGGCGCTTGGAATGGCGATAAAAATGGGAAACCTAATGATGAGCATCCATTGGGTAAATTCTTTATTCTTTCAGACAATAAAGTTAAAAAATATAACGACACATTCGATGCCAGTGCAGATCCAGAGACCGCAAAAACTATATTATTAAAAACATATAAACAGTCCGTTGCTCCGATTCAATCTGGTCAAAAGAAAAACGAAGAAATTAAAACAGAAAAGGGTGATGTCGCCGTGGCCATGTCTTATTTGGGTGATGTTAATGAAGGTCGGCACAACACTAAAGAATTCATAAGAGACGCTACAGGATTTAAATTGCCAGATTCAAATTGGGAGGTTCACGAAAATCCGCAAGATGTCGGGAACAGATTATCTAAAAAATCTGTTTTTATTATCAAAGAAAAAGGCGACACAGGTAAAGCCTTATTCAAAATCACAGTTGATAAAAATGGGGTGAAAATAGAAGGTGTAGGTATAAGCAACTCAAACGATCCAAAATACTTGCAACAAATGAATGAAATTATCAAACAATTACACACCAACCCACCTCCCAAAGAAACGCCTGAATTACAATCCAACAATATTAAATCGATGATAGTGATGATGTCGCACGATGTTTACACATTAGATGGAGATTCAGCGCGAGTGATTCGTAAAGATAGAGAGCGAATTAAAGCAGAATCAAAAATCTATGAGCATTATGTCAAAATTAAAAAAGGCGAAGATAATATTAAGTTGATTAAGCAATTCCAACAAGCGATTGATAATGGGCTAATTCCAATGTTGTTGGATGACAAAGCGCAACCAGGTTTCCAGAATCAGGGCGCACTTGGGTTGCCATTACGTATCAATACAGATGACGCTGTTATTGCCATCAAACAATATGAACCTGCCTTGGCGGCTGGCATGGTGATAGTCTTGGGAGATAAAGCTACAGATGCGATAAAAAAAGGCGCTTCAGAGAACCCTATTACTGTTTTGGTTCCGCAAAATGAAAATACCGGCAGGGAAACATTAGCTAGAATTGTTAAAGCAACAGAGGCTGGACTATTAGTCAATAACGTTGCTCCTCCAGTTGTGATGAATGCTTTAAAAGAGCATTTAAAAACATCTCCATTTTCATCCATACTTTTAAGAGGTCAACCTGATCCCTATTTGGCGGTTAAAAATCTTATCGGTTTAGGGATAGCATGTACCCTTAATGGAGATGAGGTTCGAAAAAAAGTACAAGAAAGACAAGGTATTCCGATGGTTTCTTTTGAAATACCTGAAACGGGAAGTGATGAGCGAAACCTAGAATTACTAAAACATTATTTGTCACAGGGCATATCAGTGAAAGTACCGGATGCAGAAAAGTTGTTTGAATCCTTAGAACAGCGCCAAGTGATTATTCCTCTTGAAAATCTACCTAAAGACGAACAACTAAAACAAGTGCAGGCATTGGCCGCAATGGGAATCGATGCGAACGTAAGTAAAGGCATTGTGCCTTCAAATATGCCGATTACGATCAGATCAAATTATAACTTAAGCGCGATAAAATCTTTTGAGCGCTTACTTAGCCAAGGATTTATGCCTATATTTGAAAAGAAAACGCAAGAGAATTTGGCAAAGAATAACGGTGACTTGGGCGTATATATTAGCGACTTGGATTCTAAGAAATTGTTAGAAAAAATGCAACATTGTTTTACCGTTGGGGTGAAAGTATGTATCCCACCGGAGCAATTGAGAAAATTGAGAGAGTACATAGCGAAACACCCTAATGCTTTACCTAACAAAATAGTTATAATAAATGGATTTGATGCTGCAGCCATTCGTGAAAACTTAAAACTTTGTCAAGCCCTAGGTATAAATGTAAACGCAACAGAACGAGCCAAATTTATCCTCAAAAGTGATCCTAATAGAGACGTAAATCCCATTGAAGTTCAAGATGTTAATAAAAGAATAAATAAAAAAGGAAGTCTTTCATTAGATGTAGAAAAAACGATGGAGAAGGCCAAAAATCTTGCCGCAACAGGATGCAAAGTGATTTTAAGCCCAGGCGCACAATCATATTTACAACAATTAGATAGAAATAAATTGAAAGAAGAAGCAGCCAAAAGAATATTCTTTTTCTTTACTCCTCGAAGTGCTAAAGAAGCTCAAGAAAAATTAAAAGATGTCAATCATTATGCAAGTTTTATCGAGGTGACCGAAAGAGAGCAACTTATTCCGACGAAAGTAGTAGCTGGCACAGGTTCGAATACCACAACGCCAGATAATCATGATACACGCCCTAAGGTAACCACATTTTCTGCCCGCCCAACACAACCCTTGCCTTCTATGGATAAGCAGCCATTTGAAAAAGTTAAGGAAGAAATCGTTGCCGTATTCAAAAATTTGTTTGATAAAACTTTAGATGGTTACATCCAACTAGATGGCGATAAGATGGCGATTAACAAACAAGTTAAAGAAGTATTAGATGAGGTTAGAAAAAAAGAAAGTCCTGAAGAAATTAAAAAATATTTAGATTCGGTATGTAATGGTACGATGAATTATAACGCTGAAATTAAAAAATTGGCCAGTGACCAGTTGCAAAAGCTTGAGCCAAAACAAAGCTCAAGGCCGCAGATATAGGTAACTACAATATAAATATCTTTAACTGGATTAAGACAATAACCCTCTCAACACCCGATTGTTTTTAACTTCTGATTTCTCTGGCGCTTGCGCATAAAGTTCCTTTGCAGTTTGTTTAGCTTGAGTATCATCTTTGATATCACTTGATGCTTCACCTAGCTTGAGTAACTTCGCAGCTCTGGTGGCTTTGTCTTCCCGTAAAGCTAAATGTAGGGGGGTGAAGTGTTTACCTGCTACTGTGTCTTGTGAATCTACAACGGGGATATCTTCTTCAAGTTTTAATCCTTTAAAACAGATCAGCATATATTCAAATTCATCGGCAGGGCTTTGGACGGTGGCGCGACGTAATGCTTGTCCATTATTGAGCGCGCCTAGTTTATTTTTAATTTCATCAACATCAAAAGTTGCATTGGCAGCATTGTGTCGTTTTTTCAATCGTTGATGTAGATCTTGCACATAAATTCGGGAGGTGCTCGCCAAAGGATCAAGCACAAGACTGTATTTCTTGCTAAAGCTGCTAATTGCATTTATACGATCGGCTTCAAGTGGAAAAATTGCAGCTAATTGCGCCAACATCAGCTTATAGCGTTCCGGCGTTGATGTATCCATTATCATTACCACTTTTTTTCCTAAAGCATGCAAGGGTATCCACCGTACATTTAGTGCTTCAGCCTGTACTGGTCCGTGATTGACTTGACTCATAAATAAGGGTTGATCACAAAAGACATTGTTAGCTAGCAGTTTTTCAAATGATAAGTGCGAAACAATACCACTTAAAGCATATGCATAAACGGAAGTTGGTTGCTTTGAGTAAGGAGATAAATTGGTTTGGCATGCAATAATGCGATGCGAGATTCTTTTATCATTTAATTGTGTAATGAGTTTTTTTAAAAAATGGTATTGAGCTGTACTGTTGGATGCATGCAAATGAATTAAATTAAAGCACCGCTGTTGCGGATCCCACTGCGCATCTATTACTTCGACTGGTCCTCTGTGCGTTGTTGGATAAAATAAGAACTGCATTCTTTGAGTTGCTTGCGGCAAAGCCAGAGATTCGATTTGCGCTACTAAACGTGCTATCGCATTGGGATCCGCTGTTTGACTATGATTGATATTTGATTCAAGAACAATTTTACCATGAAAAGTGGCACCAAATTGCTCCGCCCGCTTATTCTTGGTTGTGACTGCCGTACCTAATTCAGCGACAGATAAGTTGATGCTAGAGGTAGGTTGCGTTTTAGCTAAATCGGACTGCACTTTTTGGAAATGATTGAAAAATTTATTATATAACTCAATGTAATCGGGGTTGGCGATATGTGGCAAGTGTTTAAGCTCAAGAATATATTGCCATTCCTGAATGTTTCTGATCAGTGTGTTGACCATATCTAGATCACTGTCTACATAGGAGAGTAAGGCATTGTAAGTTGAGATACAGGCAAGCAAAGTAATGTAGCTTAACACTTGATACAAAGTTTGTGCATCTGTTTCTAAAAGAGCATTTTCATGTTCATTGAGCGCTACCATCACGTAGGAGCTTAATGATAAACAACGAATGTAGCGTAACTTTAATCCGGTATAAAATTGTTCATCAATTTCGCTTTTGTCTAACTGCCTACGTTGAAATGAACTTAACACAGCGATGTTGACTGGTGATGCCGCGTTGTTGGCCGCAGCTTCAGTCTCTTCTGGTGTATATTTTAAGAGATTTGTATTGATAATCGGGATGTTAAGAGAA
>CAZSGE010000054.1:0-11478 GCA_964606325.1 Uncultured Candidatus Berkiella sp. | reverse complement strand
TATTTTGAATAACAGTCGCTACTGATTGCCCGGGGCCAGGAGCCTCGTTGACAATAGAGACATCAGGAACAATGAGTTTACCAAAGTGTTCACTTGCCAATGTGAGCATTCGTTTGTGATAAGCAAGCTGTCTTGGGGTGAAACTAATAAAGGACTTTGGCACGCAACTCTCACATCATGCTAAATTAATTGTGTGCTAACGCTACTTTAATTTGTCAAAAAAATCAACTATAACGCTGGCAAGATAATATTTTGCACAACGACATTTTCTGTCTTGTCTAACCATATTTTAGCAAGCGCTGAAACATCTCCGTGATAAACGCCTGGGGTGTCAAATTGACTTGCTAAACGATTGGGCACGCCCCAATCTTCAAATAAAGGAAGCGCGGCAATCACATGTTTAGGTAGATGGGTTATTAATAAACGCGAAGGACAGGGGGCAAAGGGGAAATTGTTTGTAGCGCCAATGAATACCAGCCCATTAAATTGCTTACGGAATTTTTTCAAATAAAAAATAATGGCACTTAAAGCATCATCTTGCACTGTCATTAAAGTAAAAGACTCTGTAGGTGGTGTAAGCACACTTCCTTGCAAGGAGGATAATTGCAAATCTTCTTTATTGCTTAGATAAGCAACCAATTCAGGTGATGCAATTATTTCTAAGTCTGGTGAATTGCCCATGATATAACAAGGAAACCTGTCATCGATAAAAATATATTGTCCAGGCTTTGCGCTTTCTTGCAATAAAGGCGCTTTGATACTTACTTGGGAAAAACCATTTAGCAGCGCAACAGTTGAAAATTCGTAGCGCATTAATTAACTCTCATGAACAAGCTGACCTTTTAGCAAGGTATGAGTAATGACGCCAGGAAGTTGCCATCCCTTAAAGGGAGAGTTCTTACCTTTGCTATAAAGGGCGCTTTCTGTCACGGTCCAATAATGATTCGGATCGACAATACAGATATCTGCATCGGCATCTAAAGATAAATTGCCGCCGGGTAAATGGTAAAGATTGGCAGCGCGGTATGTGATTGCGCCAATCATGGCATGTAAGTCGCATTTATTTTGTTCAACTAAGTGTAACCCTAGTGCTAAGAAGGTATCGATGGCAGATAAACCTGGAATAGATTCACCAAATGGCGCTAATTTTGCAATGCTATCCAACGGACGGTGATCGGAGCAAATTGCATCAATGGTGCCATCATTGATACCTTCTATTAACGCTTCTTTGTCTCGTAATGAGCGCAAAGGCGGATATACATGGCAATTTGCATTAAAATCTACCACATCCATTTCACTTAAATGCAATTGATGCATGGCGGTGTCAGCACTTATGTTTAGCCCGCTTTTTTTCGCTTCACGTATTTGGTTGACGCCATCAAAACTGGAGATACAAGTAAAATGACCACGTACATTGGTTTCTTGCATCAGTAATAAGTGTTGAGCAATAGCGCACGATTCGGCAATCACAGGGATCCCTGGTAAGCCAAGACGTGTTGCTACAATCCCTTCATGGGCAACGCCGCCTTTGGCTAACATGGCACATTGTGGCTGCACAATCACAGTTAAGTTAAAGCTAGCAGCGTAATCATAACAATGGCGTAACATTTTGCTGTCAGTGATGGGGCGCTGAGCGTTACTAAATGCAATACAGCCGGCATCTAAAAGTGAGGTCAAATCAGCGATAGCATCACCTTGAAGATGCGAGGTGAGCGCACCAATAGGATAGATTGCAGGCAACTTCGCGTTGCTTTGTTGTTTGAGTCTGGTGGCATTTGCGCTGGTATCTAAGATGGGATCGCCATCAGGTGGAATGCAAAGAGAGGTAATTCCGCGTTTGAGAGCAGCTTGTGCTTCATCAAACAAAGTGGTGCCCTGCGGATGCTGCATTTGTGGTCGATTGCAACTATCAATTAACCCCGGCAGCACCCAGCGATTGGTTGCGTCAATGGTTTTATCTGCAACTAAATTTGAAGGAATATCACCTACATGTTTAATTTTGCCATTTTCAATTGCGATGTTGGTTATTTCGTCTCGCTTGTTTGCAACATCGATAACACGGCCATTTTTGATAATAATCTTCATTTTATGCCTGTATTTTCCATAAGTAACGACATCACCGCCATACGTACAGCAATGCCATTAGTGACTTGATCTAGGATAACTGCATTAGGGCCATCGGCGATATCAGATTGAATTTCAACCCCACGGTTAATTGGACCAGGATGAATAATTAATGCATCTGGATTGGCCGCTTGTAAACTCTGTGCTGTTAATCCAAACAAACGATAATAAGCGTTACCTTTAGGCAGAAGCCCTGATTGCATGCGTTCAAGTTGTAATCTCAACATCATGATGACGTCAACGCCTTGTAGCCCTTCTCGTAAATCATGAAATACTTTGACACCCAGTTGTTCAATATGTCTTGGCATCAATGTTTTAGGACCAATCACGCGAACTTGCGCTGCGCCCAAAATTTGCAAAGCATGTATTTGAGAGCGAGCAACACGTGAATGTAAAATATCGCCAACGATTGCCACATTGAGTTTGTGAAATTCACCGCGGTGTTTACGAATGGTGTACATATCTAATAATGCTTGAGTGGGATGGGCATGACAACCATCTCCGGCATTGATAATAGCAACATCTTCATTGACATGCTCGGCAACAAAATGTGCCGCGCCACTGGCGCTATGGCGAACGACGAAGATTTGACATTGCATCGCCTGCAAATTACGCACCGTGTCGCGCAGTGATTCCCCTTTAGAAGTGGAGGAGTGAGAAATATCCAAATTCAATACATTGGCTGAAAGCTTTTTTGCTGCCAATTCAAAGGTCGAGCGGGTGCGAGTACTGGGTTCAAAAAACAAGTTAGCGACTGTTTTGCCATGCAAATCATTTGTTTGTTTGATTTCCCCTGAATTAGGCGCAAAGAAATCTTCTGCTTTATTGAGAATTTCAGTAATGTGATCTTTTTTTAAGCCATCAATGGTTAGTAAGTGCTTAAGTTTCTTTTGCTTATTAAACTGGAGCATTGCTCTTATCCTTCGCGTTAGCGTTTAACCAAGATTCTAAAATAATGGCTGCAGCCACAGCGTCTAAATCTTTTTCAATCGCAGATGTTGGCGCTGTTTCTTTAACGCGCTCAGCAGCGGCTACGCTGGTTAAACGTTCTTCTATGTAATAAACGGGTAAGTTGTAATGTGATTTCAACGATTCGCCAAGTTTCATGGCCTTGTTGCTTGTCGATGAATGCGAGCCATCTGGTTGCATGGCTAATCCCACTATCAAACCTTCTGGCTCCCATTCCTGAATAATTTTATCAAGCTGTTCCCAGCGCGGAACACCTTTGTTCACATGGAGTGTGATAAGTGGGCGTGCCGTTTGGGTAATCGCTTGACCAACGGCGATGCCTAAATACTTAGTTCCAAAATCGAACCCCAAAAAAGTTCCTCTCATGCCATACCTTTATAAAGGATGTAATTCGCAAAACCATTTTTGTTAAAACAAGGAACGGAGTTTCGAACAACCGGAGTGTACATCCCAGTACATGAGGATTGTGAGGAACGACGGTGACGCAGTTTTCGCAAAAATGGAGAAGCGAATTTAGGCATGGCCGACTTCGGTAGAAAGACAGTCCATATCCACACCCAACAATGCCCCGGCCGCTTTCCAACGATTTTCAGGCGCAATTTCGAATAACACTTGTGGATTAGCAGGACCGCATAACCAGGTATTTTGAGCAATTTCACGCTCTAATTGGCCGCTATCCCAACCTGCGTAGCCTAATGCGACAATATGATCTTTTGGCCCTTTATGATTAGCGATAGCGAATAGGATATCTTTAGATGTGGTAATGCTTATTGTTTTGGTCAGCGCTAAAGAGGATTCCCATTTATCATTACTTCCTCGATGGATCACAAAGCCCCGTTCTTGTTGAATGGGCCCACCAGCTAGTACGGGTACTTGTTGGAGTTCGGTATCCTCAGTTTTAATATTCATATTTTGCAGCACGTCACCTAAGTGGATGCTCAAAGGCATGTTAATCACAATACCCATGGCGCCCTCGGGAGAGTGCTCACAAATGTAGATGACAGAGTGGTTGAAATGAGGATCAACCATGCTTGGCATGGCAATTAGGAAATGATCTCTAAGAGAAGTATATACACTCATTTTGGCGCCTTAAGGGTACTACTATTACCCTACTATTTGTCATCTTACTATTTTCGGGCTTTTGAAGGTAGTGGGATAGGTTTTAGGTCATGAGAAAAGTAAGCGTTATGAGGTAGATAACTCACCCCTGAACTGCCAAGTGCGGATAATTTCCAGTATTTCAGTGTCGGTCGTTATTTCTGTAGGTAGCGGCTCAAAAGGTGCCGCTTGATAAACCAAATCAACAGCAGCTTGATCAAGTTGGCTGGAGCCAGAAGAACTGCGGATGCTCACTTCATGAATTGATCCATCTTTATTAAGTGCAACCAATAATCTGAGATCCCCACGGAGTCTATTCCTCAAAGCAACTTCAGGGTAATGGCTATTGCCAAAGTGCTCGACATAAGCTTGCCATCTATCCAGATAAGGAGCGTCTCGTTTTTCGTGCGACGCAGCAGAGATGGTTCTTTTGCGCACATGAGGATCGGACTTTACCTTTTTGCCGTTCATTTCAAAACGAATCCCTTCATGAGTCGCTGTATCTTGTAATGGTTGCGTTGCAGCTTCGCTGTTAGTGACTTCAACAGTTTCAACGCTTGGCATCAGGGTGACATCAATCATGGTTGATAAGAGTTTTTTTACAGGAACCTGATAAGTAAAATCAAAAGACAGGAATAAAATCATATGGAAAAAAGATGCAAAAATTAACATTTTAGCAAAACGATGTTGATCATCGAGCACGTAACCACGGCTTTTTTGTCGTGTAAAAAAGTGACTCACTGTTAATCTACTCATGCTGCCTTCATTTTTATTCAAAACAACTTACAAGCATCGCCATTGCTACTATTATTATGTTAGAAGCTTACATTGTTACGCTGGCAAAGGATTAACCTTATTGTAAGGCAATGGCATGCAATCACAACTGATATCTCCGTTTGCAGTGCTTCAAGCGTTAGAAGAAACGCTGTTGAGGGATGCAAAAGGGTTACCTCTTCACGAAACTTCAGCCCAAAATTGGGTGGGAGTGTCTTTTTTATCAGGAAGCCATGTTTTACTCACACCGTTAGATGAAGTACTTGAGATTATGAGAGTGCCTGTGCTTGCACCTTTGCCTGGGGTTAAAACTTGGTTACGCGGCATGGTGACATCTCATGGTGAGTTATTTCCGGTCACGGATCTAAATGGATTTATATCTGGCAAAGTGTCGGCTCTCACGCATTATTCACGCATTTTAGTTATCAAATCAGAGGAAGACACTTCAGGGATGTTGGTTGATAGAGTATTGGGGTTGCAACGAATTGATTTTGAAAAAAAATCGAAAATTGTAGCAAATCAATCAGCAGATATAACACCCTTTATCATAGGATCCTTCACCAATGAAGGTTTGGATTTACCTATTATCAGTTGCAAAGCCATTATGAAGCATCCCAAGTTCCGTGATGTGGCGCAAAGAGAAGATGAAAAAGCAGAGGAAAAAGAGTAATGGCAGCCATAGATAAGGAACTATCAGCCCCCACAGGGATCAAAAAAGACTATGCTTTTGTTGGTATATTATTGGTGTTAAGTATTTTATTGATGTTTCTTAATTTCTGGTATGTAAGTGTGCAAGATGAAAATGATAAACATTATATTGCTATCGCTGGTGAATTGCGTATTTTATCGCAAAGTTTAGCAAAAAATGCTAGCAATGCTGCAGATGGTGTGCAAGATGCCTTTGAGTTGCTTCGTAATCGTCGAGATGAATTTGATAATGGGCTTGATACGTTAATCAATGGTGATGTTAAAACAGGCTTGCCTCCGACCTCATCAGATATACGTCATCGTGAATTGTTGCGTTTGGAAGAAACTTGGAAACCTCTTCGAGAAAAATCAGATGCCATTTTAAGCAGGCAAAATTCGTTATTAGAATTACACCAAATTGCTACGAATTTAAATAAAACCATACCACAACTGCAAGTTGAACTTGATAAAGTCATTGATATTTTATTGAAGAACTCAGCGCCTGGTGATCAGATTTCGGTAACATCAAGACAAAAATGGATTGCAGAACGTATTATACGTAACTTAGATAAGGTGCTTCAGGGGGGCGAGGATGCCGTTGATGCGGCAGACGCATTTTCGCGCCAGGCAAACCTTTTTGGTAGCTATCTTAACGGTATGCGCGACGGAAACACAGCTCTTGGTGTGACTAAAGTAACGGATCCCGAAGCTAGGAAAATATTAGATCTCATTAGTGAAAAATTTAGTTACGTTGAAGAAAATGTTCAGCAAATTATTCAAATTTCTGAGCAGTTAATGCTGGTGAGAACTGCTTCATATGATATCTTTTTAGGTTCACAAACCTTATTAGATCAATCGACTGAATTATTGCGATCTTATGCTAAAGCTTCAGAACGAAGAATGATTGGACCATTTTCTGGATATTTTTTAGGTGCGGTTTGTATTGTTTTGCTCTTATGGATGTCCTATCAACTTTATTCGGATACCAAAATCAGCCTGGCACAAACAGCGTCTCAACATAGAGCAAACAGAGCAGCTGTATGGCGCTTACTCGATGAACTAGCTAACCTTGCAGATGGTGATCTCACTGTGCACGCAACCGTCGGTGAAGATATCACGGGTGCTATTGCTGAATCAGTAAACTATGCTATCAACGCTTTGCGTAAATTGGTGTTTACGATTAACGATACGGCGGTGCAGGTTTCTGCTTCTGCGCAAGAAGCACAAACAACGGCTCGATTATTAGCCCAAGCCAGTGAAAACCAAGCCAAAGAAATTGTCGGTGCCACAGCGGCTATCAATGCGATGGCTGCATCCATTGAACATGTTTCTGCCAATGCCACGGAAAGTACTTCTGTTGCTGAAAATTCAGTGAGCATTGCAAAAAGTGGCGTGTCTATGGTGCAAAATACGATTAGTGGTATGGAACGTATCAAAGGCCAGATACAAGAGACAGCAAAACAAATAAAACGCTTGGGCGAGAGCTCTCAAGAAATTGGTGATACAGTTTCTATTATTGATGACATCACCGACCAAACTAACATTCTAGCATTAAATGCTGCAATTCAGGCCGCCATGGCAGGTGAGGCTGGCAAAGGCTTCGCCGTTGTCGCTGAAGAAGTGCAACGCCTGGCTGAGCGTTCTAGTCTGGCGACAAAACAAATTGAAGCATTAGTGCATGCCATTCAAAATGATACCAGCGAAACAGTGAGATCGATGGAGCAAACCACAACAGAAGTGGTGCAAGGTGCAAGATTGGCTCAAGACGCCGGTGTGGCATTAGAAAAGATTGAGAGCGTATCGCTACATCTTGCTGAACTTATTCAAAACATATCCAATGAAGCACAACAACAAGCGGTTACTGCAAGTAAAATTTCAAAAACCATGGGCGTTATTCAAGAAATCACCACGCAAACAGCTTCGGGTACCATGACGACAGCTGCTTCGATTGGCCATTTAGCTGAACTTGCTATTGAGTTACGTGATTCCGTGGCTGGCTTTAAGTTGCCAGTGCAAGAACGCAAACTCCCAGAAGAAGACATGGACGCTCAAGACCCATCCGAAAAAGAACAAGCCTGGGGGCAATAGCAGGTGGGCTCGCTGAAATTCGATGATGAATTAATCCAAATATTTATTGAAGAAGCGAACGATATACTTGAGGCCATTAATCTTCATATAGAAAAATGGCGAAATGCTACTTCTGCTGTGAATTTGTTAGAACCCATTTTGCGTGAAATTCATACGCTCAAGGGTAGTGCAAGAATGATTGGGTTAAAGGCATTAAGTGAATACGTTCATTGTCTTGAGCAAATTATTCAGAAAATTCATAGCAACGAGATTAAGATCACCGATGAGCTTCTTCAAGAAATTCAACGCGCAATTGACTTTCTCATTTTATATATTGAAAAGTTGTCTAAATCATCATTGTTGCCAGACGAAGATATTCCTATCGCTGTTTTGCGTCAATGTTTGCAAGATGAGCAAGATAAAGAAACGCAAGTATTTTTAAATCAAAATGATACAGACGATACATTTGTAACTCAAGAATTAATAAAGAAAAATCAAGAGCAAAATGCATCTGAGGTAATCAGAGTTAAATCAGATGTATTGGAAGGGTTTAGCAAATTAGCGGGCCAAATAAACATTTCACGCTCACATTTAGCACAGCAGTTGGGAAAAACTCGTGAGTCACTCGCTGAAATGACGAAAGAAATAAAATTGGTTCAAGAGCAAATGCGTTATCTGCAAGTTAAAGCTGATACGAATTTGAGAATGTATCAAACAGTCATGAATGAAAAGGGATATGAAGAATTTGATATTTTAGAGTTTGATAGATACTCGTTTTTGCAGCAATCAACTAGGTTGTTGGTTGATAAGTTAAATTATTTGGAAGAGTTAAATGATGCTGTATCCATGTCAGCTCGAAGTTTTGAAAGTTTGTTGGTCGAGCAAGGTAGAGCTGCTAGAAGCTTAGAAGAAGGGATCACACATGCTCGCATGATTTCTTTAGAGAGTTTGGTGCCGAGGTTAAAGCGAATTGTCCGCCAAGTATCGCATGAATTAAATAAAGACGTACATCTGGTTTGTCCTAAAGCACAAGGGGAAGTCGATAGGAAAATATTAGAAAAATTGATCCCAGGTTTAGAGCATATGGTGAGAAATTCAATTGATCACGGTATTGAGTCACCAAGCGTTAGAAAAACTTTGGGTAAACCTGAATATGGCATTATTACGATTTCAATGTTTCGCCAAGGTAATGAAATTATTATTGAGCTCAGTGATGATGGTCAAGGTATTGATATCGACAAAGTCAGAGCCAAGGCAATTGAAAAAAAACTATGGTCTTCAAAATCTGTTATGACTATTGATGATGCTATCCAAGTTATCTCATTACCGGGATTTAGCACAAAAGATGTAGTAACACCGATCTCAGGTAGAGGATTAGGCATGGACGTGGTTAATGCCGAGATTAATAAATTAGGTGGCACATTACATGTGAACACGCGTCGATTTATCGGTACATTTTTTACTATTCGGTTACCTTTTAGCTTATCGTTAAGTCAAGCCCTTATATTAAATGTAGGTTTACAAACCTATGCTATACCCCTTGCCCATCTGGCGGGCATTGTCAGACTTTCACAGGTAGAGCTGATGGAGAAATTTTCTAGTGGTAATGCTCAAATTAATTATGCGCAAACGACCTATGATCTTTTTTATTTAGCTCAAGTGTTAGGTGAAAAGAAATGGGAAAGTAATGACAAAGAAAACTATCTTCTACCTGTAATTTTTTTGCAATCCGAAAAAGAAAAAATTGCATTTGTGATAGACAAACTTATTGGAAGCCGAGAAATTGTGATTAAGCCTGCTGGACTGCAACTCCAATTTGTTAAAGAAATTTCAGGTGTTTCTTTACTAGGTGATGGGCAAATTGTATTAGTGTTAAATGCTCAATATCTTATTCAATGTGCTTTAGCTAAAATGCACATTCATTTTGGTTTAGACGAGAGAACTGTCAGTCAAATACCGTTTAACGAAAAACAAGAAGAAACTAAGGTATTGATTGTTGATGATTCTACGACCGTGAGGCAAGTTACCAGTCGGTTTTTAAAACGAAATGCTTTTAAAACACTCACAGCTATTGATGGCTTAGATGCCCTTCAAATTATGGAACATGAATTACCAGACATTGTATTATTGGATATAGAAATGCCTCGCATGGATGGTTTTCAGGTTGTTGAGAAAATGAAACAGTCAGATAAGCTTAAAAACATACCGATAATAATGATAACCTCACGTTCTGGAGAAAAGCATCGTTTGCGAGCAATGCAAGCTGGTGCGGATGCCTATTTAAATAAACCGTATATTGAAGAAGATCTTTTAAATTTATTAAAAAAATATCAACGCCAGGGTGATGTTTTATGAAGGTAGTCAAAAAAAATATTATTGATTGTATTCTTATTGGTTTCAAAGGGGTTAATTATTTGCTGCCTTCTGTTGCTTTTGCTGAAATTGGATTGAACAGTGAGTTTCAACCAGAAGATAAGCTCCCTGTGCTGGGCGCGATGCAGTGGCGTGGATTTAGCTTACCTGTTGTTGCACCCGACTTATCAGTGGATGAGAAACTGGATACCAACAGAAGTACCTATGCCGTGCTCAATGCTCTGTTCTCAAACAAATTGCTTGTCCCTTACATTGGGTTAATCATCGAAAGACATCCAGCCAGACTCAAAGTTAAACCACAAGATATCACCTGGATTGACGAAGACAAGCAATTAGCGCTTTATGCCAAAGAAGGAGCGTTACCTAAAGAGTTGGTGATGATTGATCTTCAAAAGCTTTCAAGCATAGTGGAAAGCGTGACATCACATAAGTCGCCATAGAGTCCTTGCAGCAAACTAATCGCTGTAAGGCCTGCTGTCTCTGCGCGCAATATACGCGGCCCAAGTGTCGAATCCAAAAACTGATGCGTTAGCATAAAATTAACCTCCATTTCTTGCCAGCCACTTTCAGGACCAATAGCAATGCGTATAGGGAAAGACATTTTTAAAGTTTTTAAAGAGCTTTTGCTATTAGGAGAAAAGACTACTGAGCTGCCTTCGAAAGGTGTTTGCACCCACGTTGCGAGATCGATTGGTGGATGAATTTTAGGAATTTTGATGCGGCCTGATTGTTCTGCTGCGCTTATTGCAATGTTATGCCAGTGTTGCCATCTTTTATTTGACCGATCCTCGTCTAACTTAACGTTACTATTTTTTGAAAACAAAGGGGTAATGCTGGCTACGCCTAACTCAGTTGCTTTTTGGATGACAAAATCCATTTTGTCACCACGCAGTAAACCTTGGCCTAAATGAATTTCTAAATGGGATTCTGTGTTAATGTTTTCAAAGGATAATATTTGAACATTGACACGTTTTTTGTCTACTAAAATTTTGGCGATGTATTCACCGCCTTCACCATTAAACAAAATAACGCGTTCATCATTTTTGAGCCGTAAAACGGTTAATAAATAATGTGCGGTTTCTTTATCAAGAGCGAGATGAATGCCTCGCTCAAGTGGATGAGGATAGTATAAACGGGGTATAAACATAATTAGTATCTATAATATTCTGGTTTATAAGGGCCATCAACGTTTACGCCGAGATATTTTGCTTGCTCTTCACTGAGTTTGGTCAATTTGGCGCCAATTTTGTCTAGATGTAATCTTGCAACTTGCTCATCTACTTTTTTAGGTAAAACATGAACACCAACAGGGTAGTTATTTGTGTTTTTCCACAATTCAATTTGTGCTAATACCTGATTGGTAAATGAAGTTGACATAACAAAACT
>CAZSGE010000053.1:0-17712 GCA_964606325.1 Uncultured Candidatus Berkiella sp. | reverse complement strand
CGTCGTCGTCGTCGTCGTCGTCGTCGTCGTCGTCGTCGTCGTCGTCGTCGTCGTCGTCATCTCCAACTACGGGAGGTGGAGGAGGCAATATTTCTTCAGGAAAAACAGGAAAGGTAACTTTTTCGATCCCTTGAAAATCGTTGGATATGCCTAAATTTCTGGGAACAGAAGTTTCATATATAGGTAAACCATAAGCGACATAAATTTCTTCACCATATCCGCCGTCTTCTTCACCGCCGCCGCCAGCTTCAGCATCTTTCATTTTTTCAATATCTTCAATGGTGAGCGTTCTTGGGACTGATTCAACAAAACCTTCACCGGAACCATCATCTTGTCCATCGATACCAATAATTTCAGATCCTTGGTCTAAATAATCATCAGTGATTGTTGGTTTTTTAACAGCGTCTTCTCCGTTGCCTGCTTGAGGAACGTCTTCAACAGCTGAAGCAGGATTTGATTGATCGTTTGAATTAGCATTGGCACCGCCGCCCGAAATGGCGGCTTCAAATGATTTTTTAATAATGGAGAAAAGTGAACCATCATCAGTCGATGATGAGGCAGAGCTTTGTGAATTTTTATCATGTATTGTTTTATCGTCGTCGTTAATCATGATCAGTTCACCTTATCTGTCTGCTTATCCACTTTAGGTGTGTATTCACCCTTTTAGCGAATAGTCTTAGATGTTATTAACTAATTTCTCATGAAAGGCAGGGAACGGAACATTGGACGAAGGTACTAATTTGATATTTCCATATAAGACTAAAGTACTAGTTAAGGCACTAATAACCGGTAGTTGGTGATAGGTTTGAAAGAAAAATGCTTCTCATATTGGAGAACCAATATGAGAAGCGTGAAATTTTTATAGTCTATTTTTCAACATGTAACTCTTGAGTAGCTATCTGTAGGTGTTGATCTATTGCCCCAGGTGCACATCCTATGGGGGCACAGTGACCAACTAATGGTGGCAATTCGCAATGGGTAGCGCTTTGGCATGGATTCAAAACAGCATTTAATGTATTATCTTGCCCTTTACCATCATGGCATTCTCCACCTTTGAGGTTGCCAAAATCAAAATGTCCTATTCCCAAATCCTTCATGCTTAATTTTGAACAGCTTTTTACATCACTAATGTCAACGATGTAATCGCAATGATCATCTTTTGAATGTTGATCATCGTTATTGTGAGGATTCATATCATCAGTATGTATACCAAAGCAATGAGTTTCCTTTTTGCCATGGCAATCTTTGGTAGTGCATTCAAACTGTTCGTTGAATGATTTGCCGTCTTTGGGATGGCAATAGCTGAAGTTACCGTTTTCATGCATGGTAAATTCACCACCTTGTTGTGTTTTTACGCACTGCCCGGGTTTGCATTCAATCAATTTATTGTGTTCATCATGGCATCTAAAGGATATTACCTTAGCATCATTGTGCTTTTCATTTTCCTTTTCACCGCAATCATTGATGTTGCCACAAGTTTGTTGATTGTCTGAACGATTGTCGCAGTCCTTTTTATGATCATCATTTCGATGGTCATCTTTTCTATCGTGGTCGTCATCGTGTTTTCTATGATTATCTCTTTTATCGCAATCTTGGTTACCTTTGTCATGCGGGCCATTACTTCTACCATGGTGGTCATTGCCTTTACCATGATGGTCATTACCTTTGTCATGGTGATCATCGCCTTTACCATGGTGATCATTACCTCTACCATGATGGTCATTGCCCTTGCCTTTACCATGATGGTCATTGTTGTTGTGATGGTTATCTTTAGGATTATCATCACAATCGCGATGGTTATCACAAGCGGGTGGCTCTGGTATATAAACTTGTTTAACATTGATATCGATTGTCAAATCAGCAGTTGTTGGGCTGCATCCATCTTTGTCTTGTAGTGTATAAGTGAATTTTTCACTAGCGCCTGCTTTAGGTGGTACAGCATCAGCATTTAATTCATAAACGTACTTGCCTGCCTTTGCTCCATCGGTATAGACAGTCAAAATACCGAACAGACCAGCTATGATGATTTGCCCATTTTCGGCTGCTGCGCCATTAGGTTTTTGAGCAGTTGCAATTTTAACAATGCAAGATGGATCAACGTCTATGTTCTTATCATTAGAGAGCAAGTTGCCTTTTGCTTTTGTTGATGATTCAACTTTGGTATTTTTCCCACATACGGTTTCAACTACTTTAATAGAATCACAATCATCTACTGCTTTTGATTCAGGTAGTTTGATGAGCTTAACGTCGAGATCAATCCTCAACTGAGCTGAGTCATCACATCCATCTTTGTTTTTTATGGTATAAGTGAATACTTCATCTGCAGCGTTTTTAGGCGGAGTAGCACCTTCATTGAGTTCATAGGAGTATTTACCTGCTTTGGCTCCTTCTGTATGAACTGTCAAAGTACCATATTCACCTGATATAACAATTTTACCTTTGCTGTCTGGCGTCACTGTGTTTTGGCCAAACTTAATTTGGCTAATAGTGGCACAGTCTAACGCTTTATCATTAGTCAATAAGTTGCCTTTAGCTGTAGTAGAAGACTTAACAGTGGGATTTTCACCTTCACAACCGCAAACTGTTTCTACAATACAAATGGCATCGCAATCATTATTGGCATCGGGTTCTTGTAATCTGATGAGTTTGACATCCAGATCAATCTTAAGCTCAGCTGAATCTTCGCACCCATCTTTGTTTTCGACGGTGTAGCTAAAGACTTCATCTTGGGCATTTTCAGGGGGGACAACCCCTTCATTGAGTTCGTAGGTATATTTACCGGCATCATCGCCTGAGGCTTGTACTTTTAAGGTGCCATAGGTGCCTGCAATAATAAATTCGTTGCCCATTAGTACGCCTTGGTTATGACCAAACTTAATACCGGTAATGGTGGGGCATTCTAAATCTTTGTCATTGCCTAATAAGCAGCCTTGGGCTTTGGTTGCAGATTTGAGGGTGGGGTTTTCACCTTCGCAACCACAGGTGGTTTCAATTACGCAGATGGCATCGCAATCATTATTGGCATCGGGTTCTTGTAATCTGATGAGTTTGACATCCAGATCAATCTTAAGCTCAGCTGAATCTTCGCACCCATCTTTGTTTTCGACGGTGTAGCTAAAGACTTCATCTTGGGCATTTTCAGGGGGGACAACCCCTTCATTGAGTTCGTAGGTATATTTACCGGCATCATCGCCTGAGGCTTGTACTTTTAAGGTGCCATAGGTGCCTGCAATAATAAATTCGTTGCCCATTAGTACGCCTTGGTTATGACCAAACTTAATACCGGTAATGGTGGGGCATTCTAAGTCTTTGTCATTGCCTAATAAGCAGCCTTGGGCTTTAGTGGCGGATTTCAATGTGGGGTTTTCACCTTCGCAGCCACAGGTGGTTTCAATTACGCAGATAGCATCACAATCATCTTTAGCATCAGGTTCTTGTAATCTGATGAGTTTGACATCCAGATCAATCTTAAGCTCAGCTGAATCTTCGCACCCATCTTTGTTTTCGACGGTGTAGCTAAAGACTTCATCTTGGGCATTTTCAGGGGGGACAACCCCTTCATTGAGTTCGTAGGTATATTTACCGGCATCATCGCCTGAGGCTTGTACTTTTAAGGTGCCATAGGTGCCTGCAATAATAAATTCGTTGCCCATTAGTACGCCTTGGTTATGACCAAACTTAATACCGGTAATGGTGGGGCATTCTAAGTCTTTGTCATTGCCTAATAAGCAGCCTTGGGCTTTGGTCGCAGATTTGAGGGTGGGGTTTTCACCTTCACAGCCACAGGTGGTTTCAATTACGCAGATAGCATCGCAATCATTATTAGCATCAGGTTCTTGTAATCTGATGAGTTTCACATCCAGATCGATTTTGAGTTCAGCGCTATCTTCGCACCCATCTTTGTTTTCGACGGTGTAGCTAAAGACTTCATCTTGCGCATTTTCGGGTGGAACAACCCCTTCGTTGAGTTCATAGGTATATTTACCGGCATCATCGCCTGAGGCTTGTACTTTTAAGGTGCCATAGGTGCCTGCAATAATAAATTCGTTGCCCATTAGTACGCCTTGGTTATGACCAAACTTAATACCGGTAATGGTGGGGCATTCTAAGTCTTTGTCATTGCCTAATAAGCAGCCTTGGGCTTTGGTTGCATATTTGAGGGTGGGGTTTTCACCTTCACAACCACAGGTGGTTTCAATCACGCAAATGGCATCGCAATCATTATTGGCATCGGGTTCAGGAAGTTTGATCGTTTTTACTTCGATATCAATTTTTAAATCAGCGCAAGATGTGTCGCAACCGTTTTTGTCTTGAATGGTATAAGTAAATTTATCATTGGCACCATCTTTAGGTGATGCGCCTGGATTTAATTCATAGCAGTACTTGCCGGCGTCATTACCTTTTGTCTGTACTGTTAAAATACCGTAATCGCCTTTAATAATTATCTCACCTTTAGCATTGGGTGTTTCGCCGCCCGGATCTTTTTTGCTGACAATTTTTATAATGCATGATGGGTCGCAATCCAGGTTTTTATCGTTTGTTAATAAGTTACCATTTGCTTTTGTGGTAGATTTAACTTCTGGTTTTTCGCATCCGCAGGTTGTTTGAATGATACAGACCGAATTGCAATCATCAACTGCTTTTGCTTCAGGAATTTTAATTGTTTTAACATCAATGTCGATTTTTAAATCAGCGCAGCTAATGTCGCATCCATTTTTATCTTTAATGGAATAAGTGAATTTTTCATAGGCGCCATCTTTGGGTATGGCATTTTTGTTTAATTCATAACAGTATTTACCTGCATCTGATCCTTTGGTTTGCACCGTTAAAGTGCCATAGTTGCCTTTAATGATTATTTCACCTTTTGCATTTGGTGAAATACCATTAGGATATTTGCTATCTGAGATTTTAAATATATAAGATGGGTCGCATTGTAGGTTTTTGTCATTAGCAAGCAAATTACCGGTAGCTTTTGTCGAAGATTCTACCTTGGTGTCTTTTCCGCAGATCGATTCAATAACGCAAATCGAATTGCAATCATCAATCGCTTTTGCGTCCTTATCGTATGAGGTGTTGATCATAGCATGAATTGCGCTCAGAACGGTTTCGATTGTTTTATTATTATTGATAGTGATTAGTCGTTACCTCACTGAATAGAATGCCTAAGGTACAAAAGTGATATGGAAATTACACAGGCATTTAGGGTTTAAAGGTATTGGACTATGGTACTAATTTGTACAGGTGATACATACAGTGAATAAACGACCACAGACTAAGTTTTTCTGCTTATATATAAGGAATGAGTCTATTTGGAATAAGGTCAGTAGATGTTAAGTTTTAAAAAGAGGGCATTGTTTTATTGTGCAAGGTATTTAAGAGGGCAGATACAGCATCTGCCCTTATTAATTAATTTGATAATTGTTTATCTTTTTCTAACCAAATTTCATTGATCCAGGCTTTAAATTTATTTCTAAAGATTTCGTCTTCAGTGTAGTTGCCTTTTAACAGATCAACCGGTATTTCTCTGGTTTGCAATTTTACGGTGATTTGATTAACGCGGCCACACAAAAAGTCCCAAAAGCTCATAGCTCCTTGAGGATAAATAATAGTTACGTCTAGAACATGCGTAATTTTCTTATCCATCGCGTTGACAGCATACGCAAAGCCACCTAATTTTGGATTTAGCAGGTGCTTAAACGGAGATTGCTGCTTTTGATGCTTTAACGCGGTAAACCTTGTTCCTTCCAAAAAATTTAATATTGTCACAGGCATGTATTGGTATTTATCACATGCTTTTTTCGTTGCCATTAAATCTTTGTTTCGAAGTTCGGGATTTTTTTGAATTTGTTCTTTGGTGTGGCGGTGCATAATAGGAAAATCATAAGCCCACCATGCTAGATTCAACACAGGTAACCACATTAGCTCTTTTTTAATAAAAAAGCGAATAAAAGGAATTTTTTTAAGAAATATTCTTTGTAGTATAAGAATGTCGGTCCAGCTTTGGTGGTTGCAAATAATAAAGTACCATTGTTTGTATTCTAAATGGGAAAAATCTGGCAAATCCCATTTGATGTTCATGGTGGTGTTCATCATAAAATTATTAGAGCGGATCCAATTATCAGACATGATGAGTAACAGTCGATTAAAAAAGCCAAGAATGGAACGAGTGGGTGAGAGTACTTTAAATACAAAAAGGATGTACATTGGAGTACACCAAAAAATAGTGTGAGCCGCAAGAAATAGGCAGTTGTAGCAACCTTTTATAAATTGCCCAAACTTTCGAATTATTTTAATCATAAGCTAAATCATCAATCCTTATTTGAATCATTATCGTCGTCTTTATTCTTTCTGGTGCCACCTTTGAAAGGCGCTCCAGGTGGCCGCATCGAAGGTTTTGGGCCATATTTAACCTGAGCACCAAAACCATGTTCTGAGCTCATATATTTAGAAGTGATTTTATTTAATTCTTTTATTTTTTTATCGTCAATAATTTGCCATAAGTATTTGCTAGGCGGTGCTTTAGTTGGAATAACATCCTTAAGATGGGTAACTTGTACAGTTAGCACATCACAAGGTGATTCATTTAATAGGTAATGTGTGGTTGAACCCAGCGCATGGGTATAGCCACCAATCCCATGACTTCCAACAATGATAAGATCGCATTGATGATGTGCGCTGGTGGTTAAGATCTCATCTTGTGGTGAGCCGATTTTAACAATTTGTGTCATATTGGCAACGTTGAGTTGTTGACATAACGCAGCCAAACTCTTCGTTGCGACTTCTATTGATTTACTTAAGAGCGCATCGCGTTCATGAAAATCGTTGGGGTGAGTAATCGGTGGTTCAATCACGTGCAACGCAAATAATTGAGCCTTGCAAAGGGCGCTCATTTTAGCAGCATGTTGTCCAATATAGAGACTTTGAGGCCCCAAATCGGTTGCGAAAATAATTGATCGATATATTTTATCCACAGGGTACTCTTTATATATGGTTGAGCATGCCTATAGTTAAAAAATATACAAAAAATTGCAACAAAATCTTATGCGAACACAGTAAGCTGGTTAACATTTTTCGCCAAACAGTTTTTCGGTTAGCGATTTGACAGTATCAAAATCAAAGGGATGATGCGATAAGGCATGTAAAGACTCAATTAATGCTGAGCCAATAATGACGCCAACCGCGCCGTGTTCATAGGCGCTTTGTACATCTTGTGCATTTTTAATCCCAAAACCAAAAACAGCAGGTGGTGCATGAAAATCTTTAAGCTTTTGCGTGATAACTTGAGTATCTCCAAATTCGCACTTTTTATCTGTGCCTGTAACCCCCTTGCGTGTGACTACATAACTGAAACCCTCGCTAAGCTTGGCAACTCGTTTTAAGTCCTCATCATTACAATTCATGGTTGCTATCAAGACAGGTTGTATGTGGTTTTGTTTTGCAGCTTGACAAAAAGGAGGTGCTTCTATCGTTGGCACATCGGGTATGAGTACAGCATCAACCCCAGCTTTATAAGCTAAAGCGTAAAAGCGATTGATGCCAAGATGGTTAACAATATTAGCATACACGAGTAAGCCTATTGGGAGTGTAGGGTGATGTTGACGTATTTGCGCAATCATAGCTAGGCAATCAAGCGGCATAACACCTTGATTGCGTGCACGATTTGATGCTTGCGCAACAATTGGTCCATCTGCGATGGGATCAGAGAAGGGGATCCCAAGTTCAAGTGCATCGGCCCCACTTTTAATGACTGCATTAATAATATCAAGAGAGCGTTCCATAGTGGGATCACCCAACATAAGAAAAGGAATTTTTGCAACGCGTTGTTGAATTTTTACCATTGCGAATAAATCGTTAAATCTAGACATGATAGTCTCCTTGAAGCATGGCTAATACTTGATCCATATCTTTATCCCCACGTCCTGATAAATTAACAATAATGATTTCTTCCTTTGTCGCCATTTGCGCAAGGCACATACCATGCGCCAAAGCATGTGCAGACTCAAGGGCTGGTAAAATTCCCTCTTGTTTTGCGAGCAAATGAAAGGCTTCAATGGCTTGATCGTTTGTGATACCAACATATTGAGCGCGATGTATTGATTGTAAGTAGGCATGTTCAGGCCCAACGCCAGGATAATCAAGACCGGCTGCAACGCTATGGGTGGCTTGTATTTGCCCAAAAGCGTCTTGCAAAAATAAGCTTTTAGTACCATGAAAAATCCCAGGTTTACCAAACTGTGCGGATGCGCCATGTTGTAAGGTATGCAACCCTTGGCCTGCAGGCTCAACGCCAATCAGTTCAACCTCTTTATCAGGAACAAATGCAGTAAAAATTCCGATAGCATTAGAGCCACCGCCCACACAAGCAATCACCCGATCAGGTAAACGACCACATTTTTGTAAAATTTGCTGTCTTGCTTCAGTGCCTATTATTTTTTGAAATTCTCTTACCATCAAAGGGTAGGGGTGGGGACCTACAACTGAACCAAGTACATAATGCGTTTGAGGATAGGAATATGACCAATCGGCAAGCGCTGCATTGACTGCTTCCTTGAGCGTTTGTGAACCAGACGTTGCGGGGGTGACTTTGGCACCAAAAAGTTGCATACGTTTGACATTGGCCGCTTGCCTTTGCACATCTTTTGCACCCATGTAAATAATTGTTTCTAAACCCAAGAGTGCGCCGACCATGGCAGTGGCCACACCATGCTGACCGGCACCAGTTTCTGCTATTAAACGTGTTTTGCCAAGATATTTAGCGAGTAGGCCTTGCGCTAAGACTTGATTGGTTTTATGGGCACCACCATGGACTAAATCTTCGCGTTTTAGAAATATTCTCGCTTTGATGCTTTTGTTTAATCTTTGACACTCATACAAAGGTGTAGGTCGTCCAGCAAAATCTTTTAATAACAAATCAAGTTGTTGGGCAAAGGTTTTGTCCTGTTGTAAGTGATGAAAGGCTTTTGTTAATTCATTTAAGGCAGGGATTAAGATTTGAGGAACAAATTGTCCACCAAATTCACCGAAATAAGCAGTTTGCATGACGTCCACCATGAGTTTTCAATAGGTTAAAAAAACTTTCTAATTTACACTTATCTTTAAGGCCAGGTGAGTGCTCAACACTGGAATTAATATCGATTCCCCAAACATGAGTCTGTTTAGCCTCAATAGCGTTATTAATGGATATTCCGCCACTGAGCATGATTTTTTCTAATAGGGGGGAAGCTTTCAACACTCGCCAATCAAAAGAACGACCTGTCCCACCGAAACAATCTGTTTTATTGTCAACGATAAGTTTATCCACGTTCTGTGGTAGGAGCTCAGGTAATGGCAAATTACCATCGACTGCTAGCCAAATTTGGCAATTTCTTGGCAGATGTTGCCTTAAAGAAAATATTGTGTCAGGGGGTTCTTGACCATGCAATTGAACTGCTGTCAACTTAAGTTTGCTGGCAATACTAATCACTTCTTCAACAGGTTGATTAGCAAAAACACCTACCATAGATAAGCCAGATCTTGCGATAGGTATGGCTTGAGATAGTGTCACTTTTCGTAAAGAGTTAGGCGCAAAGATCAAGCCGCCATAAGTTGCTCCTAATTGGTGGGCAACTTGCGCATCTTCTAAGCGGGTTAATCCACAGACTTTGATTGGTCCGAAGATAAGATTTTTCATCGTTTGAGATATATTGTTACTTTTGCTTAAAGCGCTACCTATTAAGTAGCCGTTAACAAAAGGTCGGAGTGCATTAATTTCATTGTGTGTTTCAATGCCAGATGCACCAATGATGATGGCATCTTTAGGAAAGTAAGGAGCAAGTTTATGAACTCTTTGCTTGTCGATAGCCATTGAATGAAGACATCGCTGATTAACTAAAATGATATTTGCCTTTAATTGGTTAGCTCGCATCATTTCCTCTTCTGAATAAACTTCAGTGATCACTGCCATTTTGTAAGATAAAGCTAACGATTTGCATGCTTGATAAGTTTTATCATCCAATACAGATAACATTAATAAAATAGCATCTGCTTGATGTAATCTAGCTAAAGCAATTTGATAAGGGTGAATAATTATGTCTTTACATAAAATAGGGAGTGTTATTGCTTCACTGACTATTTTCAAATGATCGAAAGAACCACCAAAAAAAGGCTTGTTGGTGAGCACAGAAATAGCCGTCGCAAAACCTGCATAAGATTTAGCCAATGTTGAAATCGGGTAATCTTCTCTGAGCGCACCTGTGGCTGGTGAACGATGTTTACATTCAAAAATATAGCTTATGCCAGATTTTACAAGGTTGTCATAAAATTCGCGGGTGCTTTGCGTGAGCGATGATGCGAAACTTTGCAAAGGTAAATGGTTTTGTAACTGTTCAACATCTTTATGTTGTTGCAGTACAATTTTATTTAGCATGGCTCAACTCCTTTAGCGCAATAAGTTTTTCATATGGTAAAGAAGTACTCATTACATTTTGAGCCATTTCTACGCCACTTTTAATTGAGCTTGCCTTGTCAGTTAACCACAACAACGCCGCTGTATTCATCGCGACACTGGCGCGATAAGCTGCCATACCTTTGCCTTGCAATAAATTTAGGCACGCATTGGTGTTATAGGCAATATCTCGTCCCTGTATGGCTGACAATGAATAATGTGGAAGTCCTGCCATTTCAGGTGAGATCCTAAAGGGGGTAATCTCATTTTCTTTTAATAAAAAGCCAGATGTTTCGCCATGTATTGCAATTTCATCTAATCCATCACCATGGATAACTAAAGCGCGTTCGACCCCCGCATTTTGTAATACCTTTGCTATCAAATGACAGTACTTTGGATTATAAACACCCACAAGGAGTATTTGCGGATCGATAGGATTTAACAGTGGGCCCAATAAATTAAATAGAGTTTTTACTCTTAAAGTTGAACGAACTTGGCGAATTTTTGCTAGGCTTGGATGATAAAAAGGCGCATACAAAAAGCAAAGGCCAACCTGTTCTAAGGCTTTTTGAGCAGCAATTTGAGACATTTCGATATTGATGCCCAGATTCTCAAATAGATCTGCTGAACCGCATTTTGATGAGACAGCGCGATTCCCATGTTTGGCAACCTTAATATCAAGGCTGGCAAGCACAAAAGCGGTGGCGGTTGAAATATTTAAGCTTTGTTGACCATCGCCGCCTGTGCCTACGCAATCAACAATCTTCATTTTGCTTTTAAGATGTGTGGCACTTTCAAAAGGAATACTGTGTTTTTTTAAAACGGCTAAAGCGCCGATTATTTCATCTGAAGATTCGCCTTTGGCTTTTAACGCTGTTAATAAAGCTGACATTTCGATGTCGCTAAGTTTGCCTTCAAGAAAATTATTAAATTGGTTATACGCCTGAGATTCATTTAAATGCTGGCCCTGACATATTTGTTCAAGTATCAATGGCAGTGATGGTTCAATCATTTTAAAACTCCAGACAAATTGGCAAAAAAAAACCCACCAGTTGGTGGGTTTCTCTTAAGAAGAGGTAGATTTAGCGATCTACCAGCGTGAAGAGGCCCCACCAAAGAGAGGTGCGCCACCAATTGAGAGAAATAATGTGTCTGGAATTTGTGTTCATCTTTTTAAACTAGCAAACATCTTTGCTCTAGGTCAAGACGAAATTCATTCGTCTGATAAACGGTCATTTTTCAAGATGAGTCTCCGTTTTGCTCTTATACTAGAAAGACGCGAAAAAACTGAGAATCGGTCTATAGTAAGTACAATAGCTTTTTTGGGTATGCTGGACTCAAATAAAACCATTGATCCAGTAGATGAATACGGGGTGTCTATGCATTTAGATCTGGTTTTAAGAGTAGTGGCAGTGACCGGGTTGTTGAGTTTATCCAGTATGGTTTATGCTCAATCTTCAGAAGAAATTACCCTTAAATTAAAATCATTATCTGTCATCAAACAGCAAGAAAGTGGTGGTGACGAACTATATATTAGTGTGACGGAGTACCCAGCCAAAGGAACACCGGTACACTATCAGGTTCCGAGCTTTCCTACCCATTGGTTGTCGAAGTACCTTGTGAATGTAAAAGACATTGTTATTTGGAAGAAAAATTCCGCGCAATGTACTCCAGCTGATTTATTGATCACCTTAGTCGAAGAAGACTTTGAACCCTGGAATATGGATGACTCCTTAGGCTCAGTTGCCCTTAAAGTCGAATGTGTTAATGGCACAGCGGTTGAAAAATGGTCGATACCTGATCAAAAAACTACCGCCAAGATTAATAATGAAACTGGCGCTTTTACATTTGATGGCGATGGTGCCAAGTACCGGGCTCAATTTACTGTAGAAAAAAACATCAAATTAGCACCCTAAAACTGTTTCACTTTGCACAATCAAATGTAGCACCTACACTAAAATTAATGATATTAGCGGAAATTGTCTGTCATTCGTGACCATACCCTGTAGTGTTAAGGATAACTCTGTGCAAACATACCACCTAAACCCTATGAAACGTGCCGGCATGTTAGCCGTTTTTATTCCAGTTATGATGATCCTAAGCATCCAAATAGCAATCTATACCTCATCAATTTGGGCGCTATTGGCGGTAATGGCAATCGGTGGATTTGCAATATTCAAATATGTTTATAAATTCGTTCGTAAGCTTGATGATAAAGCTTGGATACAACAGCTTAATAATGTTATTGAAAAAGTGTCAACAGCTGTCATTATTGCTGACTCTAACTACCGCGTTTCATTTGCAAATCAAAGCTTTAATAAATTACCTCTAGCAACATTACTCGCAAGTGTAGATAACATTTTAGATTTGATCACTATTAAAGATGCTAAATTAAACGCTTCAGTTAAGGATACTTTGGATGCGCTAAAGGGCAAAGTAAAATGTCATCTAATGTGGCAGGATAAATCGTATATTTGCTCCCTTATGCCACTCGTTTCGCCAGCAGGCGAACGTTGGGGAATATTATTGGAATGTCACCCAGTTGAAAATCAAGAAGTAAATATAGAGTCAATTTCTAAATCATTTGGTACGCTTGATCAGGCAAATGCTTCACCTTCATTTATACATTTTGAAATTGAAAATGAAGAAAAAAGTGATGTCCTTGTAAAGGCTATACAGCAAACATCTCATCCTTTAATTATTCTTGATGAAAATCAATGCATAAAACAAACCAGTGACAATTTTGTTTCACTCTTTAATTTGAATAAAGATGCAAACAATAATCAACATATTGGTGTCAATTTAGTAGACATTATGCAAGAATGTTCGCCAAATCTTGCTGCTACTTTAGAAAGTGCTTTAGCTGCGCATAAGAGCACAACTTTTGTTTCCGAACATTTTAATCAGCTTTGTGATTGGGTTATCACACCAATAAAAGCTGATGGAAATGATATAGGTACTATCGTTGAAATTTTGTACCCTTCTAAACAGGAATTAACAGCATTAGAAGAAAATCTTGCTCGCGTTGAAAGCACTAAAGATGAGATAGAAAAGGAATTGCAAAACTTTACGCAAGGCCTAGCGAACTGCAAACTATACCAAAAAGGTAATGAGTCTTATTTGGAGGGTTTTAATTCACAAGATTACAATCATCCGTTGATCAAAAATTCAAGCAAAATCATTCACCAGCTCTATTCTGACTTGAATCACTTACATAATGAAATTGATACAGCCAGAACTTCTTTAGAAAATAATAGAATACCCGATAATAATGCTTATATTGCACCCTTAAAACAGGTTAATGCGCTATCAAATGCACTGTCACGAAATGTGTTTGAGGCGGAACAAGATCTAACGGCATTGCATCAAGAAATAAGTAAATTAAAGGGATTATTAGGAGAACAAAAAGGCTTAAACCAAGTTTATATGAAGCCTTTGAGTCGCGCCTTAGGTGCAACGGAACAAGCATTGATCAAAACGGTGAATCATTCAGAAACAGTGACTTTGATATTACAACAGATCCATGAAAATCAAACCTTTGTTACCCAATTGCAAGAGTTTATTGTCAAGCTTTCAAAATTACCCAGAAACATGGAATCACCACAAACATCTGAAATATATCAAGAAATAATTGGCTTGCTAGATAGAGTTAAAAATACGCTTTCAGTGGGCAAACTGAAGCTTAAAGAATTATTAATTAACTTTGACGGCCTCAATAATTGCTGGAAACAGGCCCAAGAAAATCTGCAAGCTTGTTTGCACACTGGAACTTCGATTGATCAATCTTCGAAGCGTTGCAGTGCCATGAGCAACACAGCATACGATTATAGTCAATTGATACAAGATAAAATCTCACAAATTATTGAAATAACAAACCATATCCAAGAAAAAACCACAACCGCAGAAATAGTGGTGGAATCAACTCATCATATGCAAGCCTCAAGTCGCCAGTTTAACAAAATGGTGATCGAAGTGGATGAGACTAAGAAGAAGGCGGAAGACGTGCTCCTCGAAGGATTAGCCAAATACTAATGCTTTTCCCAGTTTACGTTTATACTGTGTTGCCTACGCTTATTTATCCCAGTCACATTTTTCCGAATCCCCGCTGCTTGACAGCGGGGTCCAGTTTTTCGTAAGTAAAAGGCAGATGGATCCCGCGGTCTTCGCTGCGGTAAAACGGATGATATTCCAGCGGATTCCTTTTCGTAAGTATGCAGATGGGGGACGCAGTCATTGCCGCGAGAGTTCGGATTTTACTAGGCTAATTTGACCCAATTTCTTTGGTTGTTAAAACGAGATTATCACCTTGTTGATAAAACGATACTTTTTTCAGCGCGCTCATACCCAATAAAATCTCATCATCATCCATTTTAGGATTGATATTCGCTGCAATATTTTGTAAGACTATATTCCCTATCACAATCTCTTTAATCCGTGTGTGATACACAGTGACAGTGCCTCCTGCGGTGTTGGCACTAGCCTCAGGGCCAAAAGGGAGTTTTAATTTTTTAGCGAGTTTCTCTGGCACAACAACAGCGGTTGCGCCGGTGTCTAATAGGAAGGTAACTGGGTGTCCGTTAATAGTGCCTTCAACCATATACTGATTATGAGCATTTCGTTTGATTAGCGTTTCAGTGATCCCATCGACTGTTACCATTTTGGCCTTGGTGCTCATATGGTTTTCTTTAGACCAGTGGCTAAAAAATAGGGTCATTAACAAAATAGCGAGAATCCAGGCGCAAATGACCATCACGCGGCCAATGCCTTGGGTATCAGATGGCTGTTGATCATCCATACAGTTTTTTTTATATGTTTAGTTGAGTTAGTAACACCATCATAGTGGAATTTTATAAAGATGTCACAATCTGTAACATTACAATTAGGCTGGAAGAGTGGGTTGAGAGGAGGCCTTTGGAGGTTCGTTTAAAGATATGCTAAGAAATTGACTCATACCGGCATTTTTAATCTCTTGCTCGAGCATGGAGTGCATTTTATTTTGAATATCGGGGGAAGCTCTGGAAAGATCAAAGATATCGTGTTTTTTGGCATATTTCACTGCGAATTTGCAGATTTCAATTAATTCCTGATCATTAGGAATACCCTTAACACAATAGTCTACTTTATTGTTAGCATATTTTGCATAAAACGATTTTGAATGAGTCGCATCTGGCGTAATTTTGAGCTCTTTAAAACCCATTAATTCAGTTTTGTAGCCATCATTAGGATTAATACGTTTGTTAAGCCCAAGCACTGTGCTTGGTATGCTTGCTAAGGTTGTGTTAAATTCATTTTCTTTGGCATTGTTCGTGTTTGCTTGATTGGTGATAGGTCGTATACGGTGGGATGCAATCGTAACTTCATGCTGCTTCTTTGGAACAGGAGTGGGCATTCTTGAATAATCTGCCATGATTTGCGTTCTAACTGAAGTTGGCACAGCTTTTAGATCATTTAATCCTTTTTGTAACGAGGCCATTTGCTTGCCTGCTGAAATGGCTGCTTTAGCATCTGAGGAGAAATCGCCTTTGTCGACTTGCTGAGCGCCAGGTTTCATATTATCGCCGCAAATGTCATTTCCAGGTCCTTGTTGGTAGCCCTGTACAAATAATTTACGCTCTTGTAACTTAAGGGCAGGTTTTTCACTTTCTCCTTGAACAAGTCTGCCTGTGTGCAGGCTTATCATGGCTTTGGCTTTTTGTTTTTCAACTGCCGCATTTGTTCTATCTTTGCCACTTTTGCAGGTTTCGTGAAATGACCATCCACAGAAACTATTGATACGTTCAATATAACATTGTATTTCATAATTTCTGGCATTTTTAATATCCTGATCACCTGTGAGCGCATCGGTTCCAGCAACAATTAGCTTGGTATATTCATAGAGCGCTCTAATATGCGCAGCTACTTTTTTTTCGTCTTCATTATTACTTGCTTCAATCAAAGGTAGTATTTTTTCAAATGTTACTGCATTGTTTAAAATGTTATCTTGCCTGAGCATCGCTTGATAAGCGTGTATTTGATAAAGTCTATTTTGATAGTCATCGACTAGGTTTTGAAGCTCAGCGTTTTCACTTTTGACATGGTTAAATTTTGATTTAAGCCTCTTAAATTCTTTCATATCTTCATTTGATAAAGAACGCTTATCCATTTTTTTAGCATTTAAAGCTAATAATCTTTCATGATCTTTAGTGGTGAATCTCGCGCTATTTTTTTCCATTTTTTCATAGAGTCCGTCATTCCCACTTAAAGCAGTTTCTAAAAAATCCAACTCATCAAGCACATCTTTTGAAAATTTTGGATTTTCTAATATTTCCATTAGGGTAGATTTGCTTTCATTGAATTGACTTGAAATTGAAACATTTTGGAGATGTTTGTCAATATTGGCAATCGAACGTTCAAGCGTATCGTTATAGGCTTTTTGGTTTGAAAAATAGGCTGCTGTTGAAATTTTTCTGCCTGGATTAACACCAAAATTTTGATAAATCGAATTGAATTTAACTTGGCGCATATTACCATTGACTTCGATGTTAAAAGTACGACCTTGATAGCGTTCTAAGGCATTCCTGATGGCATTAAATTGAGCTAAGTCGGGGTCGAAAGCTTTATCAGCTAGTGCATGAATGGGAGAAAGCAATGTTAGCATTTCGTAGTTAATCACAATCGGATCTGTTTGAAGCGGATTTTTGGTTAGTATTTCTTGTGCTAGCGATGGGATAATATGTTCTAGAACGTTTCTGCGAGTGGTATCGATGGCCAATTCGCGGCTTAAATTTCCACCCTTAATAATATCATGCGGAATAATGGATGCAGAACGAAATAGCTCTCTTTCGTCTAACATATCAAAAGTATCACTTAATATGGTGGTAGTACTTTTAAGCCAATTCGCTACGCCAGCTTCATCTTTTTTGCTACTTGAGACTGTGCGTTCTGGCGTCACAGGTTGCACATGGCTCACTTCATAGTAAGTCTTACCATCCATGACAATAGGGCGTGCATTTATCCTTTGTGGCCTTTTTTTATCCGACATCAATTTAGTTTCAATTAAATAAAGTTCTTTTTTTACTTTTTTGCTTTTTGCTCTTGGGTTGATGTTTTTTACTAATAAATCATTAAAGGTCGAAAGATAACCCTCTGCTTTTTCATGCTGCTGTTGAAAATGCTGTAATGCTTGTGATTGATTATCTTGTAACCCTTTTAATATATCTGGTGAAAGATAACAGTCTTGCATCATTTTATTTTTGATATAATTACCTAATTGCAGAACTTGTTGTTTAAGCTTGGCACGTTTTTCTGGT